>JAIQFY010000050.1 GCA_020072965.1 Terriglobia bacterium
GTTGCTACGGCGGGAGTCGCGGGCTTGGAACCGAACGGTCAACCGCGATCAAGTGAAAATCAACTGGCAGTTCACCCGGAAAAAAGCACGAATCAAGTTCAAATACAAAAAGAACTCTTTCACGCGGTCAAAGACCTAGGGCGGCTTCTCCTGCACTGTTTCCCCGTAGCATGGAAGAGACCCACTTCGATTAGCCGGAAAACCGCGAGTTCTTCCTATCTTTCTCTCGCCATCTTCCGTGTCTTCGTGTAAATTTTCTCTGCACCATTCGTTCAAAGATGAAAGGCCGGTACCCCATGCTGCCCCTCGAAGACCTTCGTGTGTGTGATCTCTCCCGTATCCTGTCGGGCCCCTATTGCACCATGACGTTGGGTGATATGGGAGCGGAGGTCATCAAGGTGGAGCCGCCCACGGGGGATGACACGCGAGGCTGGGGTCCCCCTTTCATCCAGGGTGAAAGCGCGTACTTCCTGAGTCTGAACCGGAACAAAAAATCCATTGTCCTGGATCTGAAGACAGAGGCCGGCAAGGACGCGCTCTGGAAGCTCATCCGAAAATCCGATGTATTGGTTGAAAACTTCAAGGCAGGGACGCTCGCCAGGCTTGGGTTTGATTTCGAGCAGGTCTCAAAAAGTAATCCTCGGCTGATCTATTGCTCCATCACGGGTTATGGGCATACCGGTCCCCGGGCTTCGGCGCCGGGGTTCGATGTGGTTATTCAAGGCGAGAGCGGAGCCATGGACGTGACGGGCTTCCCGGAGGGTCCTCCGGTCAAGTTCGGCCTCTCCATTGCCGACATCGTTGCCGGAATGAATGCCGTTCAGGCCATTCTCCTGGCACTTCGAGTCCGGGAGAAGACCGGTCGGGGGCAGCATATCGATATTGCACTGCTCGATTCTCTGGTCGGATGTTTGACCTATCAGGCACAAAACCATTTCGCCGGAGTCCATCCCAAACGGCTGGGAAACCGCCATCCCTCAATTGCCCCCTATGAGATGTTTGAAACCTCAGATGGTTTCATGAATGTGGGAGTCGGAAATGAAGGACTATGGAAGAAGTTTTGTGCGGCCATCGGACTTCAAGGATTGTTCGAAGATTCTCGCTTCACCTCCAACTCGGACCGGTTAAGAAATTACGATTCCCTGCGCAGGCTTCTGGCCGGGAAGCTAAAAACCAAGCCCCGCGCTGAATGGCGGAAAATCCTGGAAGATGCGGGGGTTCCCTCGGGCTATATCAATACCGTGGAAGAAGTCTTCCAGGATCCCCAGATTCAAGCTCGGGGAATGATCGCGCAAGTCAACCATCCGACGATTGGTCATTTGAGGCTCGTGGGCATTCCCATCAAGCTGTCGGAAACCCCGGGGGAGATCCGCCTGCCTCCTCCGCGGCTGGGGGAACATACGGAGGAAATTCTCTCCTCGCTCGCTTAGCTCGACCTCATTTGCTTTGGCAAACCATTCCAACGCAGAGGCGCAAAGTGCGCAAAGGACCCTCTCTTAGATCTCAATAAGGATGAGCAGTGGCCAGAATTTTTCCATTTAGAGCCTTCCATTACGATCCCACCCGGGTCGGTGTCCTCGACAAAGTCGTCACACAACCTTATGACAAGATCTCCGATGAAATGCGGGAACGCTATTATGCCTCCAGTCCGTTCAATCTGGCGCGCATCGTTCGAGGAATGCAACATCCCACCGACACGGAGGCGGAAAACGTATACACTCGCGCCCAAAAGTTGCTCCGGGAGTGGATCAAATCGGGCATTTTACGCCAGGAAGATCAGCCGGCCTTGTTCGCCTACTTTCAGGAGTATGAGCTTCCTGCCGTTCCGGGCAAGCGACTGACGCGGAAAGGCTTTATTGGCATAGGGAAGCTCGGAGATTACTCTTCGGGGGTTGTCTTTCCTCATGAACAAACTCTCAGCGGACCTAAGGAAGACCGCCTGAAATTGCTGCGGTTGACTCGAGCGCATTTCGGCCAGATTTTTATGCTCTACGCGGACCCGGATCGGGCTGTCGATGCGTTTTTGGAGGAGGCGGCTCTCACTGCACCGGACATTCGTGTGACCGATGAATATGGGGTCGTGCACTCGGTTTGGAAAATCACGGATCCCCCTCGGATCTCCAGGATCCAGCAGGAACTGGAGGACAAGCGATTGATCATTGCCGATGGCCATCATCGCTATGAAACGGCGTTAACTTTCCGGGATGAGTGCCGCACTCTCCAGTCCGGAACGGCGGGGCCCGCGGCCCCCGGCGACTTGCCCCCTTATGAAAAGGTGATGATGACCTTCGTAAACATGGAAAGCGAAGGCCTGACCATCTTGCCCACACATCGACTGGTCTCAAACCTTCCCTACTTTGAGATGAAGGATTTTCTCACCCGCGTGCAGTGGTTCTTTGATCTTGCGGGCTTCAAATTCTTCACGCCCGAGGAACGGGAGCGAAAACTGGAACAATTTCGGCGGGAGCTACACGAAGTGGGCCAGGTCATCCCCTCCATCGGGCTCCGCGTAGCCGGTACTTCGAACTTCTATTTGATGAAATTGAAAGGGACACTGAATCTTCAACAGTTGTTGCCCGATGTCCCCGAGCGCCAACATAAGCTCGATGTGGTCATCCTGCACAAAATCGTCCTGGAGCGATGTCTGGGAATTTCGGAAGAGGATATCAGGTCCGAGCGGTACGTCCGTTATATTCGGGAATTTGAGGGAGGATTGCAGGCCGTGGAAAGAAAGGAATCTCAGCTCGCCTTCTTTCTCAACCCCACACCGATTGCACAGGTGCGCGACCTGGCTTTTGCCGGGGAGCGATTGCCTCAGAAATCAACGGACTTTTATCCCAAATTACTCTCCGGCCTGACTATGTATCAACTCGATTCCACTGATCCCGCGAAATAGCACTCCAGTCTCCCGTACAATGAAACGAGGAGGGTCAACGATATAAAGCAGGTTCAACATGGATTGCACACCCGAAGCTCTGCAGTGATACGCGGATTTTCACGCGATCACTCCGGGGGAAGAGGATGCTAAAAAAAATAGTGCTCATCGTTGGATTTGTCGTTCTTGCCAACCTCGCCGGGGCAATGGGATATTATTTCCTGCGGACCCCTGATATGGCACCTCCTTCGTCGATCCGAGTTGAAATGACTGAAGCCAGGGTCGCCCGGGGGAAGTATCTTTTTGAAAATGTCTGCGATTGCGACGGGTGCCACTCGGAACGCGACTTCACACGGTTTGCCGGTCCAGTAGTCCACGATGGCCGGGGAAAGGGATTTATCTTTCCCCCCGAGTTTGGACTCCCCGGCACGGTAACAGCACCCAACATCACGCCGGATATCGAGACCGGAATCGGCTACTGGACGGACGGCGAAAAGATCCGCGCCATTCGCGAGGGTATTGACCGCGAGGGGCGCGCCTTGTTTCCGTTCATGCCTTATCCGTATTACCGGCAGATGAGCGACGAGGACGTTCAATCCCTCGTGGCTTTCATGAACACGCTACGGCCTGTGAAGAGTCGATGGCCGAAGACAATTCTCAATTTTCCGGTCAATTTTTTGATCAAGGGTGAACCTCAACCGGCGAAAAATGTGCCTTCAACGGATCGCGGCAACAAGTTGAGGTATGGCGGATACCTGGTGAAGATGGCGGGATGCGCGATATGCCACTCCCCCATGAAGAATGGAGAATTGATCGAGTCCAAGCGATTCGCTGGAGGTCAGGTTCTCCGATTGCCCTTTGCTTCCGTGGTCAGTGCCAACATTACTCCTGACCCGGATACAGGCATTGGCAAATGGACGGAACAGCAATTCCTCGATAAGTTCTACCAGTACCGGGATTACGTCGAAAAGGGCCCTCCACGGGTGGGCCCGGAAAACTTCACGCTGATGCCCTGGCTGGGACTTAGCCAGTTGCCGCCCGAAGATCTAAGTGCAATCTATGCTTTTCTGAAATCACAACCGGCTGTCTACAACTCCGTGGAAAAGCGTCCGGAAATGACGAAGACAGAATGAGTACCTCGACTGTAAACTGAAGCATTGTGAGAATTATCGCGCCCGATCATGGCGCAGGTACAGGCTTTCCCCCAGTCGAACTGGAAAATCTGAAATCTCAAATGTGAGATCGCAGACTGCTTCGAGACAGGACCGGTCTTCCCGGCCAGCCCCTTATACGCGGCGGGTCATCCCGGAGGAACATCTGCCGCCAACCTCCTGGATCTCAGTTTACTTTTTATTTTCTTCGTCCTGAAGAACCTGGTAGGCGGCAATGACGCTGCTCGTATAGGTTTTCGTCAGTGCAACCCATGATTCGTAACTGAAATACGTCAACAGGGTTCCGACTACAACAATGACGAGTGAGGCGAGGAGCCGGTGAGTGCGGGCGGGCGTCGCGCTTTGATGAGCCCATACAAAAAGAATTGCGGCCAGAGTCATCATGGCAAAGTTCAAGATGGCTGCGCGGGCAATCCGCAAACGGCTGCGGGTGTATTCCAACTGCTCATAGGTGTCTTTGGATTTGTTGAGAATAAAGAACCGCATCATGAGGAATGGAGGAAGATGCTCTAAGGGATGCATCTTTCTCAGGCGGTGGTCCTGGGAGATGAAGGCCAAATCAGACAACCGGTCGATCACGATTCCCAGCACGTAGGTTATCCCCAGGACAGGCACGGCCAGATTCAATGTCAGCAGCTTCTCCCATGCCAGATTCTGATAGCCCACAAAGGTCAGAACCAGTATACCGATCCAGAGGATCGAGTGTAGCCCGATGACGACGAGTTCAACAAATAGGGTTGTAGTACTCATATTCAATTCTCACAGACGCAGGCCCCCGGCGAAATCATCCTCCGCGCCCACGCCCGATCCCCCCAACCGTTCTAGGAAGGACCCATTCGCAAGATCCGCTCCAGCTCAATCGCCGGGCAAATACTCTTTTGAATGTAGTTGATCAAATTAGTGGCGACGCTGCGCACCATTTTTTCGACAGAGGGATCAAGGCAATGTCCCTCCTTGTCGAACACCTTTTGCACGTTGGCGACCGAGATGGAAAGGGGAAGCACAAAGGCACCGATATGAGAGCACACGCTGCGCAGCATCTCCAATGATTTGATCGCCCCGATCGAACCTGCCGCTACCCCCATAAGCGCGACCGGCTTCCCGGCCAGGACGGAAGGAAACCCGAGGTTTTCGATCACCAGTTTTATGACGCTGCTGAAGCTGCCATGATACTCCGGTGTGGCCAGGATGATCCCGGTAGCATTTCGGACCTCCTCCTGCAAGGCCTTTGTCGCCTCGGATCCGGGATTCATCCCCGGTAAAGGTAAATTCAGTAAGGCCGGATCGATGACCTTTAAATTGATTTTCGGATGGTTCCTGAACTCATCCACAACCAGGGCGAGCGCCATGTTCGTGTAATTTCCCGGGCGGACGCTGCCGCTGATTGCGACGACCCGGATTCCCTTTGATGATTGCTTCATTCCCCGCCTCTCTCTCTGAAAAAGAGGGACTCCAGCATCCAATCTCGCATACGCTCTTCAGCTACTGGATTAGCAAATCACATTCGCCTTTCTCAATTCAACCCGGTTGATTTCCAAACTCACGATGATAACCCTTCCATTCGCAACCTACTTCCGTCATCAAACGCAGAAAGGCTGGATGATTATGCAAAGATCGCAGGTGCGGGTCATTCTGAAACAAGGGCGGGTTTGGCAGCCCATTGGCGCTGGCCCTTCGAAGCCATTTCATCGCTTCCGCTGGTTTTCCTATCGTCGCATATACGTCGGCCGCATTATGCCACATGTGATGAGTATGCAAGACCGGCTTTCCAGTCTGCAAGGCTCGCTCCACCGCCTGTTCGGCCTTGCGCTTCTCCCCGCGGTGAGCCCACAGGAGGGCTTCCAGCGTTCTTACGGTCGGCTCGCCGGGAAGGACCTGTTGAGCGGCCTTGATCTTGTCCGCGGCGCCCTCCGGATCCCCGCGGTAAAGCGAAACGGTCGGATAGAAAAGATTTCCCCACAGGCTCGCGGGATCGACCGCCAGGGCACGAGCATGATAATCCTCCGATTCCCCATACTTTCCCTGGTAGAGCGCGGTTTGACCCAGAAAAACCAATGTCCGTGCATCATCGGGATTGATTGCGAGGGCAGTTAAAAGTCCTTCCTTGGCTTCCTCCAGCAAGCCCACATGTAGCAGGACCAGGCTTCGCCAGATCAATGCGGGTTGGCATCCCGGATTCAATGCGAGGGCCTTGTTGAGAGCACGCAGGGCCGCCTGGTTCTGAAATTTCTTTGAGGGAGTCCACAGGAGTTGTCCCCGCGCACTTTGTGCGTCGGCATTGCCCGGATCCAGCTTAATCGCATGACGAATTGCAAGCTCGGCCTTCTGGAACCACCGGGGACCCGGTTCAAAGGTCACTCCCATCTGGAGACACGCGCCTGCCAGACGGGCCCAGGCATCGGCGAAACCCGCGTCCAGCTTGGTGGCGTTCTCCAGCATCTCGATGGCCGTCCGGGTGTCCCAGCGATTGAGGCGTGAGATTCGTTCTGCGGCGCGCAAGAACAGCTCGTACGCCATGACATTCTTCGTAGGCCGTTCAGGCGGCTTTTCGGGAGAACCGTTCAATGCGGGCTTGGAACCTAGCGCCCGGGCCAGTCCTTCCCCGATCTGGTCTTGCAACTGGAACAGCTTCGACATCTCGGAATCATGCTTCGCTGACATCAGGGTGGTCCCGTCCGAGACCTTCCAAGCCTGCACATGGACCCGCAACTGTTGACCAATCTTCTGAATGCTCCCCTCAACCACCAGGGAGACGTTCAATTCCCGTGCTGCCACCAGTGCATCCACGCCCCCTTTGGCATATCGCATGATGGCGCTGGTGGGTCGAACCAGCAACTGCCCGCTCGCACTCAGTTGATTGATTACCCCATCGGCCAGGGCAACGCTGAGGTACTCGTCTTCAGGATTCGTGGTCAGCAGCTTGAAGGGAAGAACCGCGATCGCAGTCTTCCCTGCCATCATCGCGGGCATTGTGGAACCCAGTTCAAGATCGCGGATCAAGTTGGTCAAATCGACGTGCACCTCTAGTGAGGACTGGTAGCGTGACGCGGGCTGTTTTTCGAGCAGTTTGTGGATGATCCGCCATAACTCCTCAGGGATTGCGGAGTCCTTCAGTGGCTCCGGCGCGTCCTTCAGGATCTGGCGTACCAGGGCCGTCGCGCTAGGTCCGGGAAAAGGACGGTGGCCCGAGGTCAATTCGTAAAGCATCACCCCCAATGAAAACAAGTCCGACCTGGAATCGACTTCCCCGCCCAGCAACTGTTCCGGCGACATGTAGGCCAACGTCCCGGCAATGTGCGGCTCCGTCAGCGAGTGGTTCATCTCCTGTGTCTTGGTCACGGTCTCGGAAGACCGTCTCCTTGCAATACCAAAATCCAGGAGTTTGATGCGGCCGTCCCCCTGCACCATGATGTTCTCAGGTTTGATGTCGCCATGAATGACGCCCGCGGCATGGGCCGCCGAAAGCACCTCAGCGACCCGCGCACCCAACCGGAGCATCGGTCTCAGCTCCATCGTTTCAGACACCAGAATGGACCGGAGGGTCCTGCCTTCCGCCAGCTCCATGACCAGGAAGATTTGATCGCCTTCCTCGCCGACTTCGTGAATGGTGATGATGCCGGGATGGTTGAGCGCCGAAGCCGCGCGCGCTTCGGCCAGGATCCGGGCGCGATTCCGCGGGCCGGAGGTCGCTTCTCCTGAAAGGAGCTTCAATACGACGGGGCGGCGCAGCCGCTCGTCAAAAGCGCGATACACCACGCCCATCCCGCCTTCCCCCAGTTCCTTCTCGATGCGATAGTGCGAGATCCTGCTCCCGATCATCGGAGTTTCCCCGGGAACCTCGTCGAAGTAGTTGCAAGAAAAATTGCGCGCCCATCATAAGACAGAAGAGTGCCTTGTTCAATGGGCAGCACAGATCCCCCGAGGCCTGACAATGGGCATTGCCTTGGCAGCGAGCATCCCTGCAGCGTATCTGTTGTAGAGTCGTTCCGGTGGAACGTCTCTACGATGAGATTGCGGGAGGTGTCCGCCCTTTCGGAAAGGCGTTTCACGATGAGGTCAGCCATCCCACCCGGTCATCAAGCGCTCGCCCTTTTGGCTTTCGAATCCATTTGGAACCGCTGATCGTAACCGTCAGCAAGTTGCTGCAAGACGAGAGCTCCATCGCCCTGAAAGGCCGGCCCGTGCATCAATCCAAGCGTTCGAAGGGAAAGGGCGGCAAGCCGTCGAATCGTTGGAGCCGTGTTTGCGGTGAGGGCAGTGGCCTGGTACATGTCCTCCGCCTGAAGCGCCGGCCCGACGATGTCGTCTTCTGTCATGGCCTTGCAGTCTCCAATCTGTGTGAATAAATCCCCACAAAGGAGAGTTTGCGTGATTTCTTCGTACAGAAGGCCTGCGTCCCAACAGTGAGGGACATGAGGGGTCGCCAGGTAGCGGACCCTCTTCCCCCCCAGTTCAAGAGTCTCCCCATCCTGTAAAGGCTTAGGTTCACGCAGTGCAAGGTCGGTTGCGGAAAGCATGCAGCCAATTCTTCCGAGCACGACGCAAGCCTTGGGTGCCGCTTCCAGCCATTTGTTCATCGCGCCCGACTCATCGGCCTCGTGATGTCCATAAGAAATCCAGCGAATTCTTTCGAGCGGAATGACGCGGGAGACCGCTTCAGAGACCTGTGGGAAGAGCCGGCTAAATCCGCAGTGGAACAGGAGCGGTTCCTCCGCATCAATCAAGAATTGATTAAACCGCAGGTCCGAGGAATCAATGTAGGTGGAAAATCGGTAAATCCCATTCGTGATTTCCGTGACGATCGTATCCATGGTTGAACCTCCTTAATTGCATTTTCGACTCCTTCGATCACAGAAGCTTCTTAGGGTGTGGAGTCAGACAAGCCGGGAATGAACCAGCACTGGTCGTATCCAGGTCAGGCCGTATAACCGCCATCGACCACCAGGTCAGTCCCGGTGATATAGGATGACTCATCGGACGCAAGGAACATGACTGCCTGCGCGATCTCCGCCGGCTCGGCGAAGCGTTTCAACGGAACGGTGTCGACGGGCGCGTTCCACGGTTCGGAACGAGCGACTTCAGCCCAGTTCGGCATGTTGCTCCACATCGGCGTCCGGACTCCGCCCGGGGAAATCGAATTAATCCGTATGTTGTCACCTCTTTGGATGCATTCAAGGGCGGCCGTTTTCGAAAAATGTATGACCCCCGCTTTGCTGGCGCAGTAAGCGCTCGCGCCGGGTGAGGCCTTGATCCCGGAGGCCGACGCCACGTTGATGATGCTTCCACGTCGGTTCTGCTGCATCGATTTGATACCGGCACAGGTTCCCAGGAAAATGCTGTCCAAATTGACGGCCATGACATGACGCCACTCCTCGAGCGTCATCTCCGTGATCGCCTTGGCAAAAGAAATACCGGCGCTCTGAACAAGGACATCCGGGGGTCCCCAGGTCTGCTCCAAAAATTGAATGGTCTGATGCCAGTCTGCGTCCGAAGTAACATCGAGGCGACGGGCCAGCGCGATTCCACCCGCGGCAGTAATCGTCTCCGTTGTTTGAATCGCGCCTGACTCATCAAGGTCAGCGACAACCACCCTGGCCCCCTCTTTCGCAAGTAGAATCGCCACGGCCTGACCTATCCCGGACGCCCCACCCGTAACCAGGGCCACTTTGTCCTCCACACGTCCGCGCATCTTGTTGTCAATTGGATTCATCTTTGAGGCCTTTTGTTCTCCCGAAGGCTCCGGCGGTTCGGTCCGAGTGAGTGAACCCGGTTCGAAAGGCAATCACCGGCCGATGTGATCCTGTACGTTTATGTACCCCCTCATCCGTGGAACCCACCGCGGCACGGAACGACAATAGCGATCATAGGACTCCCTGAACTTTCGCCTCAGAATCGGCTCCTCATAAATCAGAACGAACAAGTGAAAAAAAATAAACGCAATGGCGGCGTATTCGAATAAAATCCGCGCCCTGAAAAAAACGGCTTCTCCCAGGACAACGAGCGCCACACCGATATACATCGGATTGCGCACATAACGATAAAGTCCCCGCACCACGAGCTCCTTTGGCGGATCTACGGGCGCCGGAGTACCCCGGCCCTTAATGGCAAAGTCCAAGGCACATCGAAGGTAGACCAGCGCTCCACCGATTATTGGTAGAACACCGAAGTATCGCAGGATGCCCAAATTCATCGGCGGAACGTGGGTCCGCGAGGAAAGCAGGTAGTACGGGACCAGGATCGTCACCGTCCCGGGCCCGAGCACAGTAAATAGAGCTGTTTTGAACAGTACCATGCATCCACCAGACAAAAATCGTTCAAGGAATTGCAGTCAATTCCCGTTGAACTGGAGTTCATATGGCTCTCTTGCTCTTCCAAGCACAGCGTCTTAACCCAAAGACCGCAGAGACAGGTCAATCCTTCTGAAGAGAGTCGATCTCTTGCATCCGGGGCGCCGAAGACCGGCTTTCGCCAAGTATTCCCTGAAACTTTGGCGCCCCTTCATGGACATAAGTTCCGTGTAAACCCTATCTGCCGAGTAATCTCGCCATCAGCGTGACCCCTACGATGAGACAGAAGGGTGCCGTCAATGAACCCGAAAAGTACCGCTGCTGAATGATACAAATCACAAGATGGCCGATCCCGTTTCCAATCCCTCCAATGAGGGCGAAGAAAAAAACAATGAGGTAGGCAAGTCGGGTTTTAATAGAAACCCCGAGGGCAGCGAGAACGAAAATCGAGAGCCAAACCAGATTGAACACAACAAATTGCCGGTCGCTCCACCGGTATCCAAACAGGGCGCGAAACCCCTGCTGAAAACCGGTCACGTATTCCTCACAAAAGTGAAGACATTGGATGGAGAGACCGAGGAGGTAAACCGGGAGGATGGCAGCAGGTTCGTTCTTCCAACGGATGCAGGCCCATAGTCCATAGGCGATTACAAGGCCCAGGCTGAGCAAATTCGTGGCTTGTCCCATCAGCCGGAGATGAAGATAGAGCGCGACAACGACGCAGACTGCGCCCAACAGTCGATCGCGCCAAGTAAGATATCTTTGAGGGTCTGACATCAGCCCAAAGTTTCATAAGGGTTGTTGACCGCGTGCCAAGTAGGATTGGCAGCCAAGGATCTCGCCGCGGCGGATCAAACAGACATCAATCCGCCGCAGCAAACAGGAGCGATCTTTACCTTCCCGCGCCGAGATTGTTATTGTCGCGGTTCAAGGACAATCTCGCGGGCGAGTCTGTCTCCCAGGACTTCTCGCATATCGGCCCGGTCCTTGTAACCTTGCATCTGCTTCTGGTCATCACCGATCAAGCGTTGAGCCATGGCATCGGCCTTCGGCTCATTTGCCTCCATAGTCGCCAAATCCTTGTATTCGGTCATGAGCAACAGGTTCCAATCTCCGCCGCTATGCCCCTCCGTGGACAAGACCTTATAGGAAAGAATCATCCCTTCCTTTTTCAAGGCTTCCTGTTCCTTCTTCCATCCGGTCGCGAGGTAATTCAAGTAACCCGCATCCATTCCCGGTTTCACGCGGATGAAAGCAATGTTCCACACTGAGCCGTTCCGGTAGGGACGACTCATTTGAGCGTAGACCGAGATGCAAAGCAAGACCAGTGACGCCATCACGGCAGCAATGACGATACGCTTGATTTTCATACCTATCTCCTTACCCTATTGAGGGTTGTTTAAGGTTGATCCTGCGAAAACTCAGAGTGGTTCCGAAACCACCGACCTGTGTTGTCAGTGACCGCCTCGACCTTGTATGAGGCCAACTTCCCCGTTTATGAATCTATGATCTAAATCCTTATGGATCTTTACCGGAGCCCTCGAGCCGGCACACACCTGATGGCCAGGCGGAAGGGCCAGGCAGCTCGCGCAAACCACAGGCCCCGCTGCGGCGGAAGACAGCTGCTTTCTTTTATCGTGTCCCTATTGTGAGGGGAATCGCAGAAATGTCAACGATTAAGTCTCGTATCGATGGGGGGGTGTTTCAACGGACCGGAAGGAGGGCAGGGGCCGATGGCAGGAAGGGCCTGAGGGAATTCTCCTTCCCCTGCGTTCCAAGGATTGGAAGGAGTGCCGGCCATCCGGTGCAGAAAAAATACTCGACAACCTTTTGGTCTCTTGCCATGATGAGCCGCGTTGAAGGAGACCGGTCCAGTGAGTCAGAACACGCGTGTCGGCGACGTCAAGGCGTTGGTACTTTCATTCCATCCGGTCATTGTGATCGAGACCTTGGAGGAGGAGCGTGCCCGTTCACTCCTTTCCGCCGTGGCAGGTCAACTCCGGATGACCCTCTTTGAATGGTCGGTGACACGGGGGCTGACCCGTGCCGAGGAGCCCAACGTCCTCAATCGAATGACTGCCAATCCGCTCGCCCTGCTTCAGCACATCAGCGGACTGCGTCTGAAGGCCGTTTTTCTCCTGAAGGATTTTTCACCCCACTTCAGTGATCCCGCTGTGGCCCGTCAGTTTCGGGAGTTGGCGGACTATTTCATTCAGACGCGCTCCACGGTGGTTTTGAGCGGCGAGACCGTTTCCCTGCCGAGCGAGATCGAGGCGGCCGCAGTTCGTTATAAACTTCAGCTCCCTGACCGCGATGAATTGGAGGAAGTCGTGAAGAATGTCCTGCAATCGCTCGGGGGCGACTCCTTTGGCGCGTCCGAGTTGGGGCCGGCTGATCGTGACGCGCTGTTCAACGCTCTGCATGGCCTGACTTCCAACCAAGCCCGGCAGGCCGTAACCTATGCCATTGTCAAGGATCGAACACTCACCGCCAAAGCCCTCCCGGAAATCCTGGAGCGGAAGGTGCAGTTGGTCCGGGAAGGCGGCCTCCTCGAGTATTATCCGGAGAAGGACAACCGCTATGAACTGGGCGGATTTGCCAACCTGAAAGGCTGGCTCGGGCGCGTCCGGGTCGGGTTCACCCCGGAGGCGCGCGCCATGAACCTCAGCGCCCCCAAAGGCATCTTGATTGTCGGGGTTCCCGGATGCGGCAAATCACTGGCCGCCAAAGTGATCGCGCGGGAGTGGAAACTCCCCCTCTTGAAACTGGATGCCGGCAGCCTCTTCGACAAGTACATTGGTGAATCGGAAAAGAACTTCCGCAAAGCAATCACTATGGCGGAATCGATGGCGCCGGTCGTCTTCTGGATTGATGAAATCGAGAAAAGCATCGCCACGACCGCTGGAAGCGGGGAGGCCGATGGCGGGTTGAGCCGGCGTCTATTTGGCGAGTTCTTGACCTGGCTCCAGGAAAAACGGGAGGAGGTCTTTGTGGTCGCCACCGCCAATGATCTCTCGGTCCTTCCGCCGGAACTCCTGCGCAAAGGCCGATTCGACGAAATCTTCTTCGTGGATCTTCCCAACCGGGAGGAGCGGGAGGCGATCTTCAAAATTCATCTCTCTGCCCGCGAGCAAGACGCCTCCCGGTTTGATTTGAGCCCGCTTCTCGAGGCGACCGAGGGGTTCAGCGGGGCTGAGATCGAGCAGGTCGTCGTCGCGGCCATCTATCGATGCCTCAGCCTGAAGCGCCCCCTCGATACATCCCTGCTCCTCGAAGAAATCAAGCAGACTGTCCCTCTCTCCGTGACGCGCCGTGAGGAAATCGAACACCTGCGCGAAACCGCCAGCGGACGGTTTGTCAGTGTACGCTAACGAAGGACTTTCACCACCGAGACGCCAAGACTCAGAGAAACATCTTCAAGAGTATCGACAGGACCGATTTAGCGAGAGGAGGAATCCATGCAAGACTCCGTTCTTCGCAAGAACATCATCGCGTTACTTGAGGGCGGGCAAGCGTATGTTACTGTCAGGAAGTCGCTGGCAGGAATTAAGGCCAAGAACCGAAACGTCCGGCCTCGGCCCGAGGTCCGCTCTGTCTGGGAACAGTTAGAACATATGCGCATCGCCCAGGAAGATATCCTGCGGTATACCCTGGATCCCAAATGGAAATCTCCCCAGTGGCCCGAGGGCTATTGGCCAGACAGCAAGAAACGCCTGACCGACGCCTTGTGGACCGCCGCCACAAAGGACTTCTTTGCGGACCTCAAAGAGCTCATGAACCTGGTTAGGAACCCTCGTACAGATCTGACCGCAGAAATTCCGCACGGGGAGGGACGAACGTATCTCCGCCAAGTCCTTCTCACCGCGGATCACAACGCATATCACACGGGACAGATTGTGGCGATCCGTAAGATGCTGGGCGACTGGCCGGATTGATGCAAGAGATCAGAAGTCGGAAGTCGGAGGTCAGAAGGGGGGGCACAAATGAATCGACGCTCAATTCTATTACTGTGTGTATTCATGATCACCGCCGGTGGTATCGCCCGAACCAGTGACAGTCCAAGCGGCGCCATAGGCAAAGAATATACCCTCAAACCCTCACCCAAGACTATTGCTTGGGGATATTACGATGCCAGTACCCCTCCGGTCCTCCGTGTCAAATCGGGCGATGCGGTCGAAGTTCAAACTCTGATTACCTCAAGTCCGGCCAGGCTTGAAGGGGCGGGGCTCGAACCTGCCATGGTCGAACCTGCGCTGCGGGAAATTTTCAAGGAGGTCACCAACAAGGGACCGGGTGGGCATATCCTGACGGGGCCGGTCTACGTTGAGGGCGCTGAGCCCGGAGATGTATTGGAGGTCCGCATTCTATCGATCAAACTTGCCATTCCGTATGCGTACAATGGATTCAGACCCGGCAGCGGCTTTCTTCCGGAGGATTTTCCTTACGCTCGAATGAAAATCATCCCGCTCGATGAGCAACGGATGGTCGCTCGGTTCACTGAGGGAATCGAGATCCCCTTGCGGCCCTTTTTCGGCAGCATCGGAGTGGCCCCTCCGGAAGTTTCGGGTCGAATCAGCAGCGCCCCTCCCTGGATACATGCCGGCAACCTCGATAACAAGGAGCTGGTGGCCGGAACCACCCTCTTCGTGCCCGTTCACGCCCGCGGGGCCCTCTTCCTGGCGGGGGATGGGCACGCCGCCCAGGGCAATGGCGAGGTGGATATCACGGCCCTGGAGACTTCGCTGGTAGGAAGATTTCAACTCGTCGTCCGCAAAGATCTTCATCTGCGCTGGCCTCGCGCCGAGACGCCCACGCATTTCATTACCATGGGGATCCACGAAGACTTGAACGAGGCCACGAAAATGGCGGTACGGGAAATGATCGACTTCCTGGTCACTGAAAAACACCTCACCCGCGACGAAGCCTACATGCTCGCCAGTGCCGCCGCCGACCTGAGTATCACGCAACTGGTGGACGGCAACAAGGGCGTTCACGCCATGATTCCCAAGGCGATCTTTACCAGAGGTGAAAAACAAAAGCCCTTTTAACAAGGATCGACAGGGTTGACAGGATTAAGAATTAGAATAGAATTTGACCGGCCCTTAACTACCCCCACCTCCATTGGATCATCCATGTCATGTCTCTACTATATGAAGAGGTAACGGGTAAGATTTTGGAGGCCTCTTTCGAAGTAATTAATGAACTCGGCGCTGGCTTTCTGGAGGGGGTCTATGAGAAGGCACTGACCATTGCGCTTCGAGAGAAAGCGCTGAATATACAGGTGCAGGTTCCACTGAAGGTCATTTTTCGAGGGCATTGCGTGGGCGAGTACTACGCCGATCTTCTCGTTGAGGACAAGGTGATTGTGGAACTTAAGGCAGTCAAGGCGCTGGCCCCCGAACATCTAGCTCAGGTAATCAACTATTTGAGAGCTACAAGCATCAAGGTAGGACTCTTGATCAACTTCGGTCACCCAAAGCTTGAATACAGGCGATTATTCGGGCCTGAAGCGAATCTGGGACAGAATATCCAGGATAGGCAAGATTGTGGTCATGGGTAAGATTCTAATTTAGGTTCTAATTTATCCTGAAGATCCTGCCTATCCTTGTTAACTTTGCCCTTAATTAATCAAATCGAAATCCGGTTTCTACCGCCTGTCTTGCTCTTATACAGAAGCTCATCCGCACGCTTCACCAGGGTGACCACGGTATCTTCCCGACGCGCCAACGTCGCCCCAATGGACACGGTCACTCGAAGCATTTTCTTCCCCACCGGGATACTTGAGTGTTCCACCAGGAACCGGAATTTGTTGGCGATTCCGAACAGTTGGTCCTCCTTCACGTTCACCACGATACCGAAGAACTCCTCCCCGCCCCACCGCCCGATAAAATCGAATGAACGCAGGTTCGTGAGGAGGGTCCGGGAGATGACCTTCAGAACCTGGTCACCCATGTCATGGCCATAGGTATCGTTGACTTGTTTAAAGTTATCGATATCAAAAAAAAGGACCGCGAAGGGCCATCCGTAACGTTGCAGCTCATTCAAGCGCCCTTCCAGG
This sequence comes from Terriglobia bacterium, assembly GCA_020072965.1. GTDB lineage: Bacteria > Acidobacteriota > Terriglobia > JAIQFV01 > JAIQFV01 > JAIQFV01. The sequence goes on from JAIQFY010000050.1 coordinate 16,393, forward strand.
ATCATTTCCGTGTAACGGCGGTTTCCAACGCCGGTCAGCGGATCGAGGAATGCCACTTTCTCCAACTCTACAATCCGTTGATTGGCAGCGACCCGGAAGGAATTCTCGCTGAAGACTTCGATGGCTCCCACGACTTTTCCGTCGGCATCGTGGAGGGGGGTCACGCGGACCTGAACCGGAACCCGGTGGCCCATCTTATGGTGGAGGTAGATAGCCGCCTCGCGCATTTCCCCGTCCTGGATGGTCTTTCCCAGAGGGCATCCCGCAAGACACAGCAGATTGCCGAAGTCATCCACATGCCGGAGCATGTTTTCCGCACAGCTGCGGCCCACCACTTCCGCCTTCATATACCCCGTAATGCGCTCCGCTCCCCGATTCCAGTAGGTGATCTTTTTCTCACAGTCAACGAAATAGACCCCGTCATACAGGTTATCCAACAGATCTTTAAAGAACCTGTTCGCCTCAGTCATTTCAGCCTTTCTTTGGCCTCCAGTCGATTCAGCCGGGGAGAACAATTCAGAAAGGATCCATCGCCGATCCACCCCGAAAGGATTTCCAGCGGGAATACCGGGTCCGGATCACTTGCAGGATGGTTCACCCCAGTCGGCGGGCAAATCAAGAGGGCGATTCATTCTACCGTAGGGACGGCGCTGTGCTCTAGTACTTTCACGTCTTCCTGGCTGGTCACGGAGCTCGAAGCCCATTGAAATTTTGGCCAGGACGGGTGTATGGTTCACCGCTTCGCTTCACCAGCAATGACTAACGCGGGGCGTGCAACCTCAAATCGTATCATTTCTGAAACCCGAACTTCCATTGCCACGTAACGAGTTGTAGCATTCTGGAATTAACCCCGCTGGACCTGAACGGAGAAAACCATGTTCAATAAGAAGATCGTCCTGACGACTGTGATGTGTCTCGCCCTGTTGTTCCTTTCCGGACTTCTAATGGCAGCAGACACGGAGACCCGGCTGATGCGCTATCCTGACATCAGCGCGACCCGAATCGTCTTCACTTATGGAGGCGACCTGTGGACCGTTCCCCGGGAGGGGGGCATGGCGGAGCGACTGACTTCGCATCCCGGTCTCGAAATCAATTCCAAATTCTCACCCGACGGGAAGTGGATTGCCTTTACCGGGCAGTACGACGGCAACACTGATGTCTTTGTCATGCCAGCCGACGGGGGTGTCCCCAAGCGCTTGACCTATCACCCCGCTGCGGACCTCGTGTTGGGCTGGCATCCAGACGGCAAACGCATCCTCTTCCGTTCGTCCCGCTCCAGCGAGGTCCTGCGCTACAACAAACTCTTTCTGATCCCGATCGAGGGTGGACTGCCCGAAATGCTACCCCTCCCGTACGGGGAGCTGACCTCCTTTTCACCCGATGGGAACCAGATCGCCTATAACCGTGTGGGCGTGGAAAACAGGACATGGAAGCGTTACCGGGGCGGCTGGCACCAGTTCGTCTCCATCTACGATTTAAAGAAGAATGCCTACGAAGAAGTCCCTCATACCACCGCGGAGGACGAGTTCCCGATGTGGTACAAGGATTCCATCTATTTCATCAGCGATCGCAACCGCACGATGAATATCTTCAAGTACGACCTGAAAACCAAACAGATCAAACAGATCACCGATCACAAAGAGTACGACGTGAAATGGCCGTCGCTGGGAGCCGATGCCATCGTCTATGAAAATGGCGGATACCTTTATGTGCTGGATCTGAAAACCGAAAAAACCAAAAAGATCTCCGTTCGGGTTCCAAGTGAAATGTTGCAGGCGCGGCCCGAGTTCAAAAAAGTCGAACGCCTCATGAGGTCCATCAGCATCTCCCCCTCCGGCCAGAGGGCGCTGCTTGAAGCCCGGGGAGAAATCTTCACCGTCCCGGCGAAAAAGGGGGATGTCCGCAACATCACTAACACGACCGCGATTCACCATCTGGACCCTGCCTGGTCTCCGGACGGCAAGTGGATAGCCTACCTTTCGGATCAGACCGGCGAATATGAGCTTTATATCCGCTCCCAGGATGGCAAGGGGGAAGAGACACGCATTACGCACGATGGCGGAGTCTATCGCTTTCGACCCCTGTGGTCGCCCGATAGCAAGAAGATCGCTTACTCCGATAAGAAACTGCGCCTCTGGTTTGTGAACGTCGACGAGAAGAAACCCGTTGAGGTGGACCATTCCATGTATGGCCGGATTAACGATTATTTCTGGTCTCCCGACAGTAAATGGCTTACCTATAGCCGTGTGGGCGCCAATCGCTTTGGGGCGATTCAGCTCTATTCGGTGGAACAGAAGAAAGTCTCTCCGGTCACCGATGCATTCTGGGCCGATTCCGAGCCCATCTTCGACCCCTCGGGGAAATACCTCTTCTTTATTTCCAGCCGGAATTTCCATCCTTCATTCAGCGATTTTGAATTGAATCCCGCATTCAACAACACGCGTGGCCTTTACGCCGTTACGTTGAAGGCAGATACCGTTTCACCGTTCGCCCCCGAGAGTGATGAAGAAAAGGGCGCCGAGAAGAAGGATGAAAAGAAGGACGAGAAGAAGGCTGGCGACCAGGATAAGAAGCCTAGCGAAGAGGATAAGCCGAGTGCGGAAAAGCCTGCTGCCGGCGATCAGGGACAAAAACCCGAAGGTAAAGAAGCCAAGAAGGACGAGAAGAAGGTCCCTGATGTGGCCATCGATCTCGAGGGTATCGGCAACCGCATCGTGAATGTCCCGGTCCCGGCAGGGTCTTACTTCGGACTGAGCGTCGCCAAGGACAAACTCTTTTACATCTCAGTTCCTGTGATAGGAGCCGGGTCCCTTCCCCCGGGGGCACCGCCCCAGGGTTCCTTGCACGTTTATGATCTCAAGAAACGCGAAGATGCGGTGATAATCTCGGGCATTGGTGCATACGACATTTCCAAAGAGGGCGACAAGGTGCTTTATCGGAGCCAGCAGACCCTTGGTATTGTCGAAAGCACGCCCGGGAAGAAAGTGGGCGATGGCAAACTCAATCTTTCCGAGTTGGAGGTCAAAATCGATCCGCGGGCTGAATGGAATCAAATGTTCGAGGAAGCATGGCGCATCGAGCGCGATTTTTACTACGACCCGAATATGCATGGGCTCGATTGGCCAAAAATGAAAGAACGGTATGGGCAATTGCTGCCGTTCGTGGCGGACCGCACCGATCTTAACTATTTGATCGGCGAGATGATCGCGGAGCTGAGCACCTCTCACGCCTACGTGAGCGGCGGGGAAACTCCCGATCTCCACCGAGTGAGTGTCGGTCTGCTGGGAGCGGATTTTGAACCCAACCAGGGCTTTTATCGGTTCAAGAAGATTTACCGGGGAGAAAACTGGGAGACCAGCCTCCGCTCTCCTCTCACCGAGCCTGGCGTTAACGTTAAGGACGGCGAATACCTCATTGCAGTCAATGGCAAGGTCTTGCACACATCGGTCAGTCCCTATAGCTACTTCGAGGACCTGGCCGAGAGGCAGGTCATCCTGAAAGTCAATGGCAAGCCCAGCGAAGAGGGGGCTCGCGAGGTGACGGTGCGCCCCATCCGGGATGAATCCGGCCTCCGCTATGTCGATTGGGTGGAAGCGAATCGTCGCAAGGTCGCTGAGGCTACGGGAGGACGGGTGGGTTACATGCATGTCCCCGACACGGCCATCGCCGGAGTTCAGGAATTCAGCAAGGCCTACTACGCGGATATCGGCAAGGATGGACTGATCGTCGACGAGCGGTTCAACTCCGGCGGCTTTATTCCGGACTTTTTTGTGGAACGTCTGAATCGCAAGTTGCTTTCGCTGTGGGCGCCTCGTGAAGGCGCGGACTTTCTGACCCCAGGCGCAGCGATCTACGGGCCAAAGGTCATTCTGGCAAATGGCTTTTCAGGCTCCGGGGGAGATGCTTTTCCGTACTATTTCCGCCGCTATAAAATTGGTCCCATCATCGGAGAACGGACTTGGGGTGGATTGGTCGGGATCTCGCGGAACATTCCGATGCTCGACGGCGGATCCGTGACAGCACCGGAATTCGGCTTGTGGTCTCCTGATAACGGCGGACATTGGGATGTCGAGAATCATGGCGTGGATCCTGACATCGATCTCGATAACCGTCCCGACCTCGTCGTTCAGGGCCACGATCCTCAACTCGAAAAAGCTATCGAATGGGTCAAGGATGCTCTTTCGAAGGAGCCTCCAAAACCCAAGCGGCCGGAGTACAAGGTCGAGAAATAGTTCCAATTGCGGAATGCAGATTTGCGATTGCGGAACGGGGACTTTTGAATGGTGCTGGGAGTTTCAGGGGGGGAGCACTCTGCTTAATAGGGCTCCCTCGTTTCCAAAACGCCTGGCTGGGATGGACTTTACCTCGTGTGGTAAGCGCGGGGTCAGCCTTCCCGGCGTGCGTGAAGGCCGCGCAAACGGTGTAAGAGTGCTTTACGGGTGCGTGCACTCTTTTCGGAGAAATCAGACTTGCGTTGCCCTCTTGTGTTATTATCGCCCCCTTCACCACCAGCCGATGCTTTTTGTCGTACCTATTTTGAAAAGGAGAATCCCCAATCATGATTGAGAAGATTGCCGTAATTGCGTTTGCCGGCCTGCTTCTTCCCGGCCTGAACTTTTCCGCCGATTCGAAAGAGGTGACGACCCCCTCGGGACTCAAGTACATTGACCAAAAGGTGGGAACAGGCGACGAAGCGATCAAAGGATCGACCGTCGATGTCCATTACACGGGTTGGCTCTATGAAGACGGGAAGCGAACCAAGAAGTTTGACAGTTCCGTGGATCGCGGCAAGCCCTTCAGCTTCAAGCTGGGCGCTGGACAGGTCATCAAAGGATGGGATGAAGGCGTTCAGGGAATGAAGGTGGGCGGCAAACGGGAATTGATTATTCCGCCTGGCCTCGGTTACGGTTCGCGCGACGTTGGCGGGGGGTTGATCCCTCCCAATTCCACCTTGGATTTTGACGTGGAGCTCCTGAAAGTCAGCAAGTAGCTCAGGAAGAGGGGTGCACCGACCCGTCGGAGCACCCCTGCGAATTGTCATTAGTTTTCATCTGCTTCCTCTCACTGCGCCCTGCCCCCTCCCTCTGCTCACTGCCCACTGCTCACTTCTTTTCAGACACCTGACACCCACCCCCGACACCTTTTCCAAATCTACTCTATAGTTGATTCTTTTCTATCACCTACCACCTCACACCAAACACCTCTTACCTTCCCCCGTACCATTCAACAAAAAATCATTGAAATCTTCCCCAGAAAGATAGTATGTTCGCATCGGTTAGAGCACAGAAAAAAACATTGTATTCCCCCTCGGGAATAGGATCCGCGGGTAGCTCTCGCAGCGATCCCAGGCGGGGATGCGAACACTTCGCACCTCAACCTGTCGCTGTCGACCGAGCCCTGCGACTCTTCGGGTCATTGAAAACCGGAAGTCCAATTCGGGGAGTCCGAAAGGATTCAAAGAGCCAACTTCCATTCCTGCAGATCCTCACAATTATTCTGAGCAATGACAGCTCAAACAGAATGATTCAATTCAGGCACCGAGGAGAAGAGCCCTATGGGATCACCCGGACGCAAGATTGTTCTCGCCGCGAGCGACTCTGAATCTTCAGAATACATGCGCAGCACCTGGCGGCAGATGCTGCTGGCCTGTTTACCGCAACGGTTTGCCTCATACTGGGGGACGGACTGGTCCACCGAACGCGAGCTGGCACCGGACGGCCAGGCCAAATACGTTCCGCACGGTTTACGCATTATTGAATCCCTGCTCTTGCAGAAGTTTTCGCCCGACGAAATCGCCGTTTGTTACACGGATCAACTCGATCTCTTTGTCGGCGACCAAACGCAAGTCGTCGGGATTCACGCCCATAACCCCCTGGGCATCACCTTCGCCACCGACGTCTACGTTCATCTTTACGGGCGGTACCAGGAACCTGTGAATGCGTATGAGTTTCGCCGGATGGTCACTCATCCGGCGCTTAAGCGGCACAAGTCCCATATGAAGATCATCGTGGGCGGGCCGGGCTCCTGGCAGATCGAAAAGAAGAATTTACAGGACGAATGGCTGATCGACACGATTGTGGACGGCGAGGCGGAAGAAGTGACGCTGCCACTGTTCGAAGCGGCCCTGCGTGGTGAGGCGCTTCCAAGGAGGGTCGTCGGTCATAGTCCGCAACTGGAAAGCATTCCGCGCATTCGTCACCGTGCCACGCTGGGAGTCGTCGAAATTACCCGGGGGTGTGGACGGGGCTGCCAGTTCTGCTCCGTGGCGTTGCGGCGCGGCAAGAGCATCCCCCTGGAACACATCCTCGACAACGTGCGCGCACAGGTGGCCGAAGGAGCCGATTCCTTCCTGCTGACCACCGAGGACCTGTTCCTTTATGATCAAGGACCGCGCTTCGACACCAATGTCCCGGCGCTAAAGCGGCTTTTTGAGTCCGTGGCAGCCGTGCCCGGAGTGAACTACATCGCCCTCACCCATGGCACCATGGCGCCGATTGTCGTCAACCCGGGACTGATCGAGGAGTTGACGCCGATCGCCGTGGGGAAGAGCTATACCCAGCACCAGGCCTCCACCCATCCCGAAAAGCGCTACCAGTCCCTGTTCATCGGGGTGGAGACCGGCTCGCCGCGGCTCTTCCAGATGCATATGAAGGGGAAGGCGTATCCTTTCCGCCCGGAACAATGGCCCGAGGTCATGCTCAAGGGAATTGAAATCCTCAACAAGAACAACTGGTTCCCTCTGTGTACCTTTATCATCGGCCTGCCGGGAGAACAGCGGGAAGACACCAAGCAGACGCTCGATCTGCTTTTTGCGCTGAAAGACGCCAAGTGGGCCCCGATTCCGACGTTATTCGTGCCGCTCGATGAAACCAAGCTCCAGAAGAAAGGCAGCCAGAGCGCCAAGCTGGTGGAACTCACCGATCTGCAATGGGAACTCTTCTGCACCGCCTGGCGCTTCAATATCGACTTCTGGCGCAACACTCCTTCGGTGCAGTGGAAATTCATCGCCGGGGTCCCCTTCTATTATTACTTCCTGGGCAGGAAACTGTTCGGAGATGTCATGAAATTCCCATTGCTCCGGATGGGCCACTTTCCGGAGTGGTACTTGCGACGAAAGTTGTATCTTGATTTCAGCGGCCGCCAAACGCCGCGCTACCAGGTTCCGGAAAGCGTCGTGGTGCCGGAGCACCTTCATCGACCCATGATTCCCGAACTCGAGATGGCCCAGATGATGGAATGAGAATTCGAGAGAGAGGAAGTGACGAACAAGGCTGGATCGAATCAAAGCCAAAGACCTCAGAAATGGTAGCCCGTGGATATCTTATTTGAATTGGGTTTATTCCCTTTATGATCCCCCCGGAGTTCTTTATCCTTGCGGGTCCTGGCACGAGCGTGACACTCCCAGCTTCCGCGCCTGGCGCGTGGGAGGCAATTCAGCTTTCTTATCTCCTCTTTCCTCCCTCGTAGAAGAGCGAGCCCCTGTGGGATCACCGTTGACGGCTGACGGAAGCTTTGGTAGCCGTGATCCTCCGCCGCGGAGGCCGATCTCGGCTACCCGAGCAGATGAGTTGGCGAATTTCTGTCGTTCGTCACTATAAGTTCTCCTCCGCAGTAAGTTCGCGATCCTGAGACTGAAGTCTTTGTTGATTTTTGAGTACCCTAATCCGGACGAGCCGAAACCCAAACCAGGTTTTATTAGGAAGCCTGGGAAACAGGGGGATCAGTCGTCAATGGAAAGCCCGCCGGGGAGGGATCCTCAGATTCTCTTCAGATTGAGGGCTTTTGACTTCCTGTATTCCTGGCCTCCTAATGATGAATTTTCTTTGCCCTTGTCGGGACAGATTCTGCTGATAAGTCATTGACCTTCGAGGCCTGATTTTGCTGATGAAGTATCTGCTTAAAAGAACATCACCTTCGGGCTGGCCTGGCCCACAACAGGAGAGGCTCGTCTACATCCACCGACCTTTCCAAGCCCGACTCTATGTCCTGGCAGCCACAATCTTATTCCTCGGACTGGGGATATCTCAGGGTGCCCCCGGCAACGATTCAGGCTCCTCCGAGGTGATTCAGTTCTTAAACCAAACCGTCGATTGGTATCGTCAACTGGATATTGAACGGCAAATGGCCACCGATCCCAATGATGTCCTGATCGTAAACGACGACCGACGGGTTGCCGACCAGATTGTCCGGCTAGCCTTTGATTTCTCCAGGGCAAAGGCCCAAGCCGCGGCGAAGGAGACTGGTTCGAGCACGGCGGAAAGTCAAAGTACAGAATCATCGCGTTATCAGGCGCTTCTCAAATGGTCGACGAAACTTGACAAACAAGTTCACGACACCCAGCTCGAGCTGGAATCACTTCGGCAGAAACTGGAAACAGCGACGGGACGGAAACGCGAGGCCATCCAGTCGGCAATTGCGGAGACGCGGAGTGAACTTGAACTGGTTGCCGCGCGAAGGGACGCTCTCCACAGCATGACCGATTTTGTGAGTGGAACCAGCACGAGCGGCTTGGGAGCGACCGGGCTACGAGCTCAAATCGAATCGCTCGCCCGCTCCTTGCCGGCGGCTTTGACTGAGCCTTTGACCGGCAAAGAGGGCGCACCCTCATCATCTAACGAATCCTTCAATCCCGCCCTTGCAGTGGGCGCCAACAAACCCACCCCCTCCGGAATTTGGGGATTGAGTGTCGATGTTATTTCCCTTTACCGGAAGATCCGCGCGCTTGGCCAAATCATCAATTCGACTGACGCCTTGACGCAAACTTCCAAAGGACTTCGGGCCCCTCTCACCGCCAGACTCAAGGAACTGTCACAAAGAGGTGATTTGCTTGCCAATCAGCCCGAATCGGAGGATCCGGCCTTCCTGGCCCAGCAAAAAGGAGATCTGGATGCCCTCACGGCGCAGTTCAAGGGGATCTCGGCGGCATCGCTTCCATTGAGCAAGCAGGGGATCCTGCTCGGCCTTTACCAGAGGAGCCTGACCCGTTGGCAAGGCAGCGTCAAAAGCCAATATGCCGCGGAGCTAAGGAACTTGCTGCTTCGCCTGGCGTTTCTTGCGGTCGTTCTCGCGGCTGTCATCGGGGCCGCAGAACTTTGGCGAAAAACCATCTATCGCTACATCCCGGATGCGCGCCGCCGCCACCAGTTTCTTCTGCTACGGAGAATTGTTCTCTGGTCTTTAATCGCCATCATCATTGCGTTTGCCTTTGCCAGTGAACTCGGATCGGTGGCAACCTTTGCGGGGCTCCTAACGGCGGGCGTCGCCGTGGCATTGCAGAATGTCATTCTTTCGGTGGTCGGGTACTTCTTCCTGATCGGAAAGTACGGGATCAGGATCGGCGACCGCGTGCAGGTTGCCGGAGTGACCGGTGAGGTGATCGATATCGGGCTGGTTAGGCTTCACCTGATGGAATTGGGCATCAGTGGGCCAAAGACTCCAAGCGGCCGCGTCGTGGCCTTTTCGAATTCGATTGTCTTTCAATCCACTACCGGCCTATTCAAACAGATTCCGGGCACCAATTTCGTCTGGCATGAAATCAGCCTGACTCTTTCCCCGGACAGCGATTACACTGCCGTCGAAGAACGCCTGCTCGGAGTTGTCGAGGGGGTGTTCAATGACTACCGGGAGGCCATGGAACAGCAACGTCGCCATCTTGAAAGAATATTTCGCACCACTCCGGAAGATGCGCTGCAGCCGAAAAGCCGGTTGCGCCTCACTCCCGCAGGACTGGAGGCCGCGATTCGTTTTCCGGTCGATTTGCAGAATGCCACCGAGGTTGATGACCGGATCATTCGTGAGTTGCTCAAGGCAATTGATCAGGACCCAAAACTAAAACTGGTGGCATCCGGGGCTCCGGGTCTGAAGTTGAAAACCGACCTCTCCACCCCCAGTGCACCGGTCCGATAGGATCAGCAGGAGTGTTGACAATTTGATAGTGACTCCTTGTCTCTGCCGCGCTTAGACCCGACCCAGGCGAGTGCCCTTCAGAGATCGGGTCCGATCTTTCCTGAAGCTAGTTAGCAGTGAACTTCCGCTCAGTCTGAGCAGCGATCCAACAACCAGGAAATAATCCACCGTAACTTTTTTACCCTTCCACAGTTTATCTTGTAAGAGGAACGATGGTCGCCAAACAACCTCAATTGGAGGCGTCCCCGTTGGACGCGGAGGAACGGCTTCTGGTCGAAGCGGCGCAGAAGGACCCCTCCCGGTTTGGCGCGCTCTATGAAAATAACTTTGAGCGGGTGTATGCCTTCGTCGCGCGCCGCGTCGGAAACCGCGATGAGGCCCAGGACCTGACTTCCGAGGTCTTCCACCGGGCGCTTGAGAATCTTCCACGATTTGAATGGCGCGGGGTTCCCTTCTCCTCATGGCTCTTCCGCATTGCCGCGAATGCGATCACCGACCGGTCGAAGCGCGCCGCCCGCGAGATACCCAGCCTCGACGAAATCGTGGGAGTCGATCCGGGGACAAATCCAGAAGAAGTTGAACTGCTCGCGCGATTGTTTTGTTTGGTCGGCCGGCTCCCCGCTGATCAGCGGCGTGTGATTGAGATGCGCTTTGCCGAGGGGAAGAGCATCCATGAGATCGCCCGGGAACTTGGCCGCACCGAAGGCGCTGTGAAGCAGCTTCAGTTCCGAGGTCTGCAAACTCTGAGGAGGCAGTGGCAAATCAGGGACAGACACCCGGACTCAGGAGACCCTTGAATTGATCGTACGACCAGGTGTCTGTCCCTTACTTGCTGCAAACTCTGAGGGCGCAGTGCCAAATGAGGAAAATGAGCAAAAAGAGGGACTGATACCTTGACTCAGAAATCCCTTGAAATGATCACGCGACCAGGTGTCTGTCACTTATCTTTATTGGGGTGAATCCAATGGCCAGGCGCAGCCTGATCGAACAACTTGATGAAGCGGTGGAGGCGGTCCTCGCCCGCTCCGATGCGTCCCTGCCTCGGGTGAATCCGCGCATCGCGCCACTGGTCCGCGTTGCCTTGGAGCTGCGCGACCTTCCCCGCGGGAACTTTAAAACACGTCTCAAAACCGAACTTGAGAGGAGAACATCTATGTCAGCCCCGGCTAAGTCGGTTGCAACCGTCGAGCACGCCCTGACCCCCTATCTTGCGTTCAAGGACGCGGCCCGGGCCATCGATTTTTACAAGAGGGCGTTTGGGGCCAGAGAAACCATGCGCCTGGCGGATCCCAGCGGTAGGATCGGACATGCCGAGATTGTGATCGGCAATTCACCCATCATGCTCTCCGACGAGTACCCGGACTACGGAGCGATGAGCGCGGAAACCTTGGGTGGCTCGCCGGTGAAGATTCATCTTAATGTCAACGATGTGGACGCCCTGGCGAAGCAAGCGGTCGCAGAGGGAGCAAAGGTGGTCCGGCCGGTGGAGGATCAGTTCTATGGAGACCGCTCCGGACAACTGGCGGACCCGTTTGGATACACCTGGATCATCTCAACGCACAAGGAGACAGTCACCCTTGAAGAGGTTCAGAGACGCTTCGATGCCCTCATGAAACAACCGGAAACCGGAGAGCCAGCCGTCAGCTACCTGCCCCCGGGCTCCCACACCCTCACGCCGTATATCGTGGTCCAGGACGCCCCGGCATTGATCGAATTTGTGGTGCATACTTTCAACGCCGAAAAGACTTTCCAGGCGGTTGGTTCTGCGGGGGGCATCCACGCCGAAGTCCAGATTGCCGATTCCAAGCTGATGATCGGCGGGGGCAGCCCCGAACTGTCCTGGCGTGGCGAATCCCGGCCGGTTGCGCTCCACGTTTTCGTGAAAGATACCGATACCGTGTACCAGCGCGCCCTCGAAGGAGGCGCAGTGTCGCTCCAGGCGCCCGTGGATCGGGAGTTTGGCGAGCGCGTTGGCGCCGTGGAGGATCCACTGGGAAATCACTGGTACATTGCCACCTGGCTGGGGAAAGGCGACGTCCCGGAAGGTCTGCGCACGGTCACGCCGTTTCTGCACCCGTTGCGGGCCGAGCCGATCATCAACTTTCTCAGACGTTCTTTCGGCGCCCAGGAAATTGTGAAGCATGCGTCCCCGGACGGCGTGGTCCATCACGCCAAAATTAAAATCGGAGACTCGGTCCTGGAAATGAGCGAAGCTCACGAACCCTATCAGCCGATGTCATCCACATTCTATCTGACCGTTCCGGACGTCGATGCGACATACCACCGCGCACTCGCGGCCGGCGCTACTTCGATAGCCGAACCCACAGATCAAGCCTATGGCGATCGCAATGGCGGGGTGAAAGACCCGTTCGGCAACCAGTGGTATATCGCTACGCCTATCAAGAACAAGGCAAAATAGCCGGGTGCTGAAACCATGTGTACGAGGACGAATGAATTCGTCACTACGTCGGGTGCCGCACACATGCGTTCCTTAGTATGCCTGCGAATGACGAATGAATTCGCTACTACAGCGGGTGCCGCAGGCATGCGTTCCTTGCATGCCTGCGCATGAGGACGAATGAATTCGCCACTACGTTGGGTGCCGCAGCATTCATGTGTACGAGGACGAGTGAATTCGCCACTACGTCGGGTGCCGAAGGCGTATCTGAGCGTTCAACCCGAAGAGTAGTACCTCTCAATCGTGGATTACAGCCATGACGCATACTGAGCCCATACTCCAAACCATCTCTGACACCGCACGTTGGGCTGCCGTGTTTCGCGCGCGAGAGAGTGAGCGGCCCGACGCGCTCTTTCGTGATCTGATGGCCCGTCGTCTGGCGGGTGAACGCGGCGAGCAGATTGCCGACACGCTGCCTTATGGCGACCGCCACTCCTGGTCGTTCGTCATCCGGACGTATGTGATTGATCAGCTCATTAACGATCAGGTCGGGCAGGGCGTTGACATGGTCATCAATCTCGCCGCCGGCCTGGATGCGAGACCGTACCGGATGGTCCTTCCCCCGTCTTTCCAGTGGATCGAAGTGGACCTCCCCGAGATCATTAATTACAAAGAGAAGGTTCTGGAGGGCGAAAAGCCGGCGGGCAATCTGGAACGGGTCGGTTTGGACCTCGTGAATGTGAGTGCTCGTCGGGAGCTGTTCGAACGATTGAGCCGGAAGGCAAGTAAGGCCTTGATCATCACCGAAGGGCTGCTCCCTTACCTCAGCGCAGAAGAGGTCGGTTCCCTTGCAACCGATCTCGCCACTCCCCCCAGCTTTCAACGCTGGATTCTCGATTTACTCTCACCTGGGCTTGTCGAAAGATTACAGCAGAGCCTCGGACCCTATCTGAACCACAGCGGCGCATCGATGAAGTTTGGTCCGGAGGAAGGTCCGGAGTATTTCACGCCTTACGGCTGGAATCCAGTCAAAGTGCATTCCATGCTCACCATGGGCGCACGTTTGCATCGGCTTTCATTCTGGATGCGTCTCGTGGCTTCGCTTCCCGAACCGACCGGTCGCCAGGGTTCGCGGCCCTGGGGTGGCGTCTGTCTGTACACGAAAGGGTGACGACAGACTGCGAATTATTGAGTTGGGTACACCTCTCCTCGACTTCCAACTATTGAATTGCAATGACCAGGGTCCAAAAAAATTCGCCCGTTTATCTCCATTTGATGATTAGGATAGCTACGCTCCAGCTAAAAAGAAGTCATTTCGGGCGATCCGAGGGAAATATGCACCAATAAATGAAACGCAATTGCCCTCATCGCGTAGAATGTAGTTAGTGGTGGATTGGAATGCCTCGGGTTGCCGTCAATTAATGAAACGCAATGCAAACTTGATCGAGCGCCTTCCGAGTCGCCCGCAAGCATCGCCATGTCACTGGTCAAACCGGAGGAATTAAAAGGAGGTTATCGATGGGAAATTCAAGATCTGTTTCTACCTGGAGTCTGATCGCCATTCCGGCCATTATTACCCTGGGCATCACGATTCTTCGCCTGACTGGAGAGCTCCAGCACTGGCCCACCCTGTTGTTCAACCCGGCAGCCGGCGGCGGAGGGGCCCTTATTGGCATCTCGTGGCTCCCGATCATCTTTGGCCCATATTTCGCCTTGAAGTTGGCCGGGGCGGGCGATGGACCATCCAGCGTGGGCCGATCCGTTGTATTCGCGCTCCTTGGCCTGGTAGTGCTTTTCCTCGGCGGGTTCTTGTTTCAATGGACTCTCGCCCACCCCTCTAATCTCACCCTGCTCGCATTCCTGTTGATGTTGGCTGCTGCATTTGTCCCACGACTCGGATGGCGTTCACTGGGGGATGTTCTGCTCGCTTACGCCTTCGCGGCCCGCATCCCGGTCCTGATTGTGATGTATCTGGCGATGCGTGGAAACGGCGGGGCCGGGTGGGGAACGCATTACGACGTGGTTCCACCTGAACTCGCCAACCTCTCCTTCGATGTGAGGTATTTTTACGCGGCCGTCCTGCCCCAGATGACCTTGTGGATTGGGTTCACCGTGGTTGTGGGCTCTCTAATCGGGTCTATTGTTTCCGCCATCGCTCGCCGGGGGAAGCAAGCGGTGCAGGCTCAAGCTTAAGCACCGAACCTAATTCGGGTGCCGTAACCTTCACTTTGGGTACCGCAGGCATTGCTCTCTGATGCCTGCGGATCCTGAAGCGATTGTTCGAACCTTCTGGAAACCCCACCTGAACGCCGCTGGAGGATGAGAATGCCACAATCCGTGCCGGTCACGATGCTCGTCTCCTACTATCCCAAAAAAGGGAAGGAGAAAAAGCTGCTCGCCTTAATTAAGAAGCAATGGCCTGTGCTCCATCGCGCCGGCCTGGTGTCGAAAATACAACCTCAGATCTGGCGCGCTTCGAACAAGCGGTCTAACCGGCTTTTCTTTGTGGAGATGTTTCAATGGAAGGACGCCCGGGCTTCCGACATCGCCCACCGGACCCCCGAGGTGATGGCGATCTGGGGGCCGATGGAACCACTCCTCGAGAATCTTCAGCTATCTCGCATCGAGTCCATCCCGTTGGCCTCTGTACGGTGAGTCAACCTCTCGGAATGAAATCCGAACCCTTCAATTGAATAGACATTCAGGTCACAAGACCCTGCGCTTTTTGCGCCAAAGGCGCTGTGGGATATACCCTTGCGCTGGCCCGCTCTCGGCCCTGAGGCGGGATATTGCACCCGCTTCTCTGCGCCGAAGGCGCTGCGGATTGAAGCCCAGCGTTGGCCGCCTTGCGACCTACGCTGGGTCAAGGCGCCCCCCTCCCCCACAACCCCAACGGGGTTGTGACCATTGAATTCGCTAACAAGACATGACACGCACTAATCCCAAACATACCGTTCATCCCATTCCAACTGATGTTTTCGCAAGAGAGTCCGTAACTCCTCCTGAAATCCGATTTTTCGATGATGGCTTTCCTGTTCGATAATGTAGCTTCGCACCTTTTCCAAATCAGACTGGCTCACTGAGAACGCGGCGTATCCCGCTTGCCATTCAAACTTCGCAAAACAAGAGCCTTGTTCCTTGAGCCAAAGGCTCGAGACCCGCTTCAGTTCTTTCACCCAATCGGCCTGACTAATGGTTCGACCTAAGCGGGCCAAAACGTGGGCATGGTCTTGAATCCCACCGATTTGAATTGGGGGACAATCAAGGGTCTTTGAGATGCCCCCCAAATAGGCATAAAGCGCCGCCCGAAGACTTTTGTCTTTGAGAAAGGGCCAACGCTCTTTTGTTGAGAACACTAGATGAATGTAAACTGCGGAAAGAGATTGCGGCATGGCACTCCTCTTTTGGAACGGGGGAAGGGTTAAAAATAGGGGGGCTCAATCATGCCACAATCCCGTTGGGATTGCGGAATTATTCATGGCCTTGGTTCCCAACGTAGGCCGCAAGGCGGCCAACGTTGGGCTTTGAGGCATAGCACCGTTGGCGCTGCATTCCCCCAAGGGCCACTCAACACGTCCCAGCATTGCTTCCAACCGGGCATTCTAGGTCTCGAACTCTGAAATTCAACAGGCGCGCTAGCCACAACCCCGCCGCCCTTTCCTGCGCCGAAGGCCCTGTGGGATATACCCTTGGGCCCGCTCTCGGGCCTACGGCGGGACATTGCAACCCACCTTTCTGCGCCGAAGGCGCAGTGGATTGAAGCCCAGCGTTACCCCGACCTTCGGGGTTACGCTGGGTCAACGCGCGCTTTTCCGCACAACCCCAACGGGGTTGGGGCCTCCCGATTCTACAAAACCATTGAAATCTCCCCAAAAAAGCGCTAGTCTGCGCTCACATCCCAAAACACTCATCGGATTGCGGGCAATCGCCCCACAATCGAAGGAGGATTCGATGAATCTGGGTAGATCCTATCGATTTTACGCGTCGGCGTGTCTTTCCTTGCTATTCGGGCTGTTGGTTCTGATCGCTCCGGGGACTGTCTCCTTTGCGAATAATGTCCTGGTGTTTCCTGAGCTGGTGGCCGGAGGCGGCTACACCTCGTTCATCACGCTGATGAACACCAACTTCAACACCCGTGTCACCGGCGCCCTCTCAGTTTACAACTCCGACGGGACGCTGCGTTCCGTCGACATTAGGGTTGTCCATGAGCTTGCCCGCGCGGGCGGGCAAGAGTAAAATGCAAGCCAATCACAGAAATCTCGAGGGGGCAGCCTCACCTGGCAGGCTTGCCGAGCAATTGGGTCTCAGGGACGTGTAGGGTGGAATCTTTTCCGAATGCTGAGACATTCGGGCTAGATGACCCGGGAGAATTGATCCGCTACAAAGGGGGTTTCATGGCAGACCTATCGAAACAAGTCATGTTGAACATTGATGCCGGACCGGACGCCGATCCGGAGGATGTGGCAGAGCTCACGCATCGACTTCGGAACGAACTCCTGGAATTGGACGTCGACGGGGTGGAGCCGGTCCACGGCGGCACCGCACCCGCAGGCGCCAAGGGAGACCCGATCACGTTGAGTGCGCTCATCGTTACCCTGGCGCCCGTCGTGCTCCCCTCCCTGATCACGATGGTGCAGTCGTGGCTCAACCGTCATGACCGCACCAGCCTGACGCTGGAGAGGAATGGCGAGAAAGTTACGCTCACAGGAAATCCTTCCAAGCAGCAACAACAGGTCATTGAATCCTGGATGAGCCGGCAGAGTGCGGCCACCGCATGAGCGGCGTCAAGAGCGCGCTGGTGATCGCCAATTCGCAGTACGAGCACACGGGCCTGCGACAGCTGACCGCGCCCACGCAGGATGCGCAGGCCTTGGCGGAGGTCCTGGCCAACCCCGCGATCGGGGGATTTGAAGTCCGGACGCTCGTCAATCAACGCTGTGCCGACGTCATGCACGAAATTGAGATGTTCTACAGTGGGCGCACTCGCGACGACCTTCTGCTGCTCTATTTTTCCGGCCATGGCTTGAAGGACGAGGACGGCAAACTCTACCTGGCGACGCTCAACACCGATCCGCAGTGGCTGCGCTCGACTGCCATCCCCGACCATTTTGTCAATGAAGTGATGACCGGCAGCCGCTCCAAACGGCAAGTGCTGCTCCTGGATTGCTGTTACAGCGGGGCCTTTGCCAAGGCCTTGCTGGCGAAAGGCGAGGCGACCGTGGTCTTGAAAGACCACTTCGAAGGACGCGGACGGGTGCTGCTGACCGCCTCGGACGCCGTTCAATATTCCTTCGAATCCGGCGTCTTTGAGTGCGCCCGCGAAAGTTCAGGCTCGGTGTTTACTCAAACGCTGGTCGAGGGGCTTAAGTCCGGAGAGGCCGATCAGGATGGGGACGGCCTGGTCTCCCTCGGCGAACTCTACGATTATGTGCATGACCGCGTCCTGGATGTGACCCCCCAACAACGGCCCATGAAGTGGGAATTTGATGTTGAGGGTGAAATTGTCATCGCCCGCAATCCCGCCCCGTTTGTCAATCCCACGGACCTGCCCCAGGACGTTCGCGACGCGATCAGCAGCAAGTTTCCCAGTATCCGCGAAGAGGCCATCCACGAACTGGGACGTATGCTCCGCGGGAAACATCGCGGCCTGGCGCTTGCGGCCCGCATAGCGCTGAAGACTCTCACCGGCGACGACAGCCGCAAGGTCTCGGACGCGGCCGAAAAATGCCTTGCGGCAAATCCGGCGCCCGCCTCCCTCGAGGAAACAATTTCCTCGAGTTCCACTGGGGCCGGGGCTCCTCCGCCCGCTCAACCGAAAGAAGAGCACACATCCCGCGCCGCACAGAAGATGCAAGAGGAAGCAGAGAGGAAGGAACGCCCTGGGCCCGAAGCAGAACGAGTGGAGATCCAAAAGGTGGAAGCGGAACACCTGGCCCCTGAAAAAGAAGAGAGCCGAAAACACTGTGAGCGGGGTCTCGCACTTTTCAAGAAGGATGATTTCGTGGGTGCCATCGCCAAGTATCGAGAGGCGCTCCGGTTGGATAAGGACAATGCGGAGGCGCACAACTGCCTGGGTGATGCCCTCTTCGAAAAAGAGGACTGGGACGGGGCCATGGCCGAGTTTCGTGAAGCTCTGCGCCTGAACCCCAAATTCGCCGAAGCCCAGCGAAACATCGGTGTCGTCTTCGAGCAAAAGGGGCAGTTGGACGAGGCGATGGAAGAATATCGGAAGGCGCTGCGGTTGAACCCGGATTCTGCCGAAGCCCACACGGCGGTGGCCAACGGACTCCGCGTGAGGGGAGATCTCGAGGGGGCGCTGGCTGAGTGCCGCGAAGCCATTCGTTTAAAACCTGCCTACGCTAGTGCGCACAATATTTGTGGTTTGGTCCTCTCTGACAAAGGCGACCTGGACGAGGCCCTCGCCGAGCACACCACAGCCCTGCATCTAGCGCCGGACGACTGGGTCCTGCACTATAACCTCGGATTAGTCCTCGCTGGCAAAGAAGATTTGAACGGGGCCGCAGCAGAATACCGGGAAGCCATCCGGCTGAATCCGAAAGCCGCTGCGGCGCACAACTCCCTCGGCGACATACTCTTCAACACGAATGACCGCGAGGGTGCGATCGTCGAGTTCCGGGAGGCGATCCGGCTGAAGCCTGATTATGCCGAGGCTCACGGAAACCTCGGCTATGTGCTTTCTGCCAAGAAATACCTGGCCGGGGCCATTGAAGAATTGCGCGAAGCGATCCGCCTGAAGCCGGAGCTGGACTGGGCGCGCAGAGAGTTAGTACGCGTGCTCAAAGAAAAAGGCGACTTGGACGGAGCGGTGAACGTGTGCCGCCGGGCGGTCAGCCTAAGGCCGGAGAGTCGAGAGGCGCGCAGGGACCTGCTTGATGTGCTCAAAGAAAAAGGCGAATCCGATGAAGCGTTAGCTGTGTGTCGCGAAGCGGTCCGTCTCAACCCTGCTGATGCAGATGCCCACGTGGTTCTTGCCGACGTGCTTAAGGAGAAAGGCGACCTGGATGGGGCCATTGCCGAGTACCGCGAGGCCGTTCGACTGGATCCGAATGGGAGGTCAGGGGGGATCATCAGCCGGAGTTTCCGGGGAAGCCTGGTCGACGCGCTTAAAGAAAAGGGAGACTCAGAAGCCGCCATGGCCGTGTGCCGTGAAGCGGTCCGCTTAAGGCCGGACGATGCCGGCGCACGGTCCGATCTTGCCTCTGAGCTCGAAGAACAAGACGACCTGGATGGGGCCCTCAGCGAACGCCGAGAGGCCGTCCGCCTTGAGCCCGACGATTCCTGGAAACATGGCCACTTGGCCGATTTGCTGCAAAAGACAGGTGACCTGGATGGAGCCATCGCTGAGTACCGTGAGGCGGCCCGGCTCAGTGGGACCTCATGGGACCGAAACAAGCTCACGGAGGTGCTGAATATAAAAGGCGACCTGGATGGAGCCATGGCGGTCTGCCGTGAAGCGATCCGATTGAATCCGGATGATGCTGCTGCCCACGCCGATCTGGGCGACGCACTCAAGCAGAGAGGCGACCTGGAGGGGGCCATTGTCGAATATCGTGAGGCCTGCCGCCTGGAGCCTGATAAAGCTACCCGGTTCAGCACGGTCGGCTCAGCTTTGAAGGAGAAAGGGGACTTGGCGGGGGCCATTGTCCAGTACCGCGAAGCGCTCCGGGTGGATCCAAACTGGACCTGGTGCCGGCAGGAGCTAGTTGATGCGTTGAAAAAGAAGGGCGATATGAATGGGGCTCTCGCGATGCTGCGCGAAGTACTCCAATCGAAGCCGGACGATGCCCTGGCTCACAACGACGTTGGAAATTTGCTGTATAACAAGGGCGACTACGCCGAGGCCATTCCGGAGTATCGTGAGGCCATCCGTCTGAAGCCGGACGACGGGGTGCTCCATTTCAATCTCGCCCAGGCACTCCAACAGAAAGGCACATTGGAAGGCGCCATCGCCGAATGCCGGAAGGCCATCAGTCTGAAACCAAACGACGCAGGCATCTACAATGCTCTGGGAAACATGCTCTTTTCAAGGGACCTCTTTACCGACGCAGGCACTAAATATAAGCAGGCGATCAGCCTCGATCCATCCGTCGGGGTCTACCATCATAACCTCGGTCACGTACTCTTTCGGCAGGGTGACGTAGAAAGCTCGATCACGAAATACCAGGAAGCAATCCGCCTGGACCCAAACCTTGCCGTGGCGCACTTTAATCTGGGTGCGGCTTTGGAAGGCAAAGGCAACCGGATCGCTGCTCTGAGAGAATACCGCGCGGCCCACAAAATCGAGCCCGGCAATTCCGATTACCGGGCTGCCTCCGACAGACTCTGGGCCCAGTCGAAGCATTGATCATGCCTGTTAGAATCTGAATCCGGATTACGACTGCAACTCCAATCCACCATAGCGAACCCCTCTCTAAATCAGATTCAAAAGTGTCTTGATGGGAATTTGGCGGCTGCGGCGGAGTGGAATTCGGCCTTTTTTTGGATTTTGGCCTTTGAGATTTGGATTCTGCTTGGGCTTTGAACTTTAAACTTTGAATTTTGGATTTTACTTGGAATTTGGCCCGTGGTACTTGGTTTCTATTTGGAATTTGTCCGCCTCGGCGGAGTGGAATTTCGCCCTTGTTTGGATTTTGGGTTTTATTTGGACTCTGGAATTTGGATTTTGGAATTTCTCACTCGCCCCTCTTGCCGGATTCTTTTAATAGCCCTTCAAGATATTCCTTCCAAACTTCCGGGAGCGAGTGAGTCCCGTGTCCTCTGGTCCGGTCGCTGATCGGGATCAGGACGAAGCGTCCTCGTTTCACGCGCTGGATTTGCTGCTCCAGGATGCCCAACTCCGGCGGATTCACCTGGTCGTCGGCGGAGTTGATGGCGACGAGCGGCGCCTTGATGGCTTCGAGCTGCGGCGACGGATCGTAGTCGCGTGACGCATCGAACTGGTACAACATATCGTTGGCGTCGGTTCGGCTGAGCCGGAGCTTCACCAGGTCGTCAAACATCTGGTCGGCCTCCTGGAGGGTGGGCGCCTGCTTTTGCCAGTACAGCGGCGCGCTAGTCATGAAGATCAATGTATAGATGGCGCTCGTCAGCCCGCGCGGCTGCGTCTTGTACTCCCCCATCTTCCATTCGGGATCATTTCGAATGGAATCGATGACCATGCGCCGCGTCATGCGATTGCGCCCTGCGATCTGAACCGGCAGGCTCGCGAGCGGCATCAACGCATCCATAAAGTCCGGATACATCTCGCCCCACATCCAAGTATGCATCCCGCCCATGGAGGTCCCCATCACCAGGCGGAGATGGTTCACGCCCAGGCCTTCGGTCAGGAGCCGGTGCTGGAGGACCACCATGTCGCGGTAGCCGTAGTGGGGAAATCGCGCGTGCAGACCATCGCTGGGCTTCGTCGACTGTCCGTGGCCGACGTTGTCGGGCAGGATGATGAAATACTTGGTGGCATCGAGCAGCTGTCCCGGCCCGAACAGCACGCCCGCAAACGCGTCGGTCAGAAACTGAGTCCCGGCCCCGCCGGTTCCATGCAGGATCAACACCGCATTCCGGACGATTCCCTTTTCATCTCGCACCGGGGTCCCCAGCGTCCGGTAATGCAGCCTCAACAATGGAAGGGTCTCCGCACTCTCAAACTCGTAATTCTTAATCGTGAAGTCGCCCTCCACTGGAGCGGGATAGCCCGCCGCATTCACGATGGACCGAAATATTAACAGCGCAAACGCCACACAAACAATTCTCCTGGTCATAGTCCTCCTCTTTCCCATGAGTTCGAATCGGACCTGCGTTCAACATTTTCCGGGAGTCGCACGCCTCGCGAGGATCTCCATATTCGGGTTACCCGGCCGTCTGTTTGGATTGACGATCGAGTCTTGCTTGCAAATAGGAACTTATTAATGATGATCAAATATAGTGACGCCGCTCAAGAACTTTGGTGACAATGTGCGGCTCTGCGCAACCCTCGCTGATTCCCCAGTTCGGGCTCTTTCCTGTCACTATATTCTCTCGTCCTCAGTAATTCTTGTCTGACCCACAAGACATGGTTTGTGAAATTGGCTCCCGCTGTCGGCCACATCACAGGGAGCTCGATCTTGACGTCACCCGTCATCATTGTCCACCAATCATTTTGCACAATATCCGCTTGACACTCCTTTGCGGGTGGCAGTAGCCTTTGTT
>JAIQFY010000051.1 GCA_020072965.1 Terriglobia bacterium
AAAAAAAGAAGCAAAAAAAGAAAGAAGTCGGGGCCTGATGGAAAAGTGGAAATCCGAAAAAGCCGGATTCCCACTTTCCCACAGGCCTCATCATCCACTTTCTCAAGGAAAGGACCTTTCAACTTAAAAGCGGACATTTTAATTTGCTAAGAACAGAATCGAGAAATATTTCACATCCTGACTTCTAACGCAAGCTGCAAGAATCTGGCGCGATTGAGAGAGTCAATGTAACCTTGGTCAAAGCGCTCTTGAGGGGACTCGACCCTTATCGAATCTAGTCAACCCAGGTGAGGAGGCCTCCCAATCCACTTCTGGAAACGCTTCAGATAAGCGTGGCTGCGTCGTTATGTCGAGGCAATACAAAAAAACCTCCCGAATTCAAAAAAACTCGCAGCGTTGAAAGAGGGGGATTGCACAATGATCGACGGGGCACCGGGGGGAAGATCATAGGGTCTTGCGTTACCAGTGGACTGGAGCGACAAATGTAGCACAAATTCTTTCCTCATGGGTATCAGCGCCCTCACCTCCTCGTGCTGATGAGTGAACGACGTTGCCTTGATGGCCTACCATTCATATCAGGAAATACTCGGGCAGAGGTGCTCTTGGATTGTATGGAAGGTTGAAAATGGAGGTGAGCCAAAAAGCTATATCATGAGGAAAAAGGTCATTATCGCGATCAGGGTTGCATCCCCCCTGCGAAGCGCCTCAGTTTAACCTGCTTTTATCTCTTGTACCCCCCAACTTTCCTCTCCGTTTCCTCATCTTTGCGGCCTCTCGGATAAAATCCTTTCTAATCTGGACCATGATTTTTGAACTGTCCTCCAATGAACCTAATTGAAGTGCAAAATTCAACGAGTCAGACTCGCAATCAAAATAACTGAGGCTTTTAGGTCTGCCCAGGTCCCTCTGGACCTTGACGCATTGGTTCTCTGTTCGAATCGACTCCAATGGTCTTGGAAACTTCGTTGGAATAGCCACTTTCATTGCCATCAAAATCATAGGCCGTCACAGCAAAGTAGTACCTCACTCCATAATCCAGTCCGATCACGGTATATTGGGTCTGGTTGCCCACATCAATGGGGGGCCGGTATACACGTGACGCCGTCCCGAAATATACCTTATAGCCAGCCACCACATCGATGTTGGGGTCCCAGGTGAGAATTGCATCGCCAGATTCGCGCTCGGGGCGTTGTGCGGTGAAAGTGAAATCTGCAGCGGCCTCCAGGAGGATGTGAGAAGTGAAGCTGTTGTGATCCGTATGATCGAGGCGGGTGAGGTTGTCATCGACCCTGGTGATGCCAGGTTGCTGGAGGTAAGAGACCGGATTGTGACACTGTTTCATAAGGCCGTTGTTGAATACGACAACCTCAGCCCCGAACGGAATGAAGATTCCCCCGCTTCCCGGGCTCACATCCATGAGGTGGATTCGGGGCTCTCCGTCAGCTTGGGCATGAATGAGGGGCGGGCAAACAAGAGAAAAGATTGCAGCCAGCACAGAGAAAAGACGGAGCATACGGTCTCCTTTAGGGTTTATAAAAGAAAAACCCGGGCAGGAGAGAACAACCAGCCAGCAAGAGAGAAGTCAGACTTGCGCGTCCTCAATCAACTCTTGTCTGGCGCACACTTCTTCTCTCAATAACTATATGTTAAGCCTCCAGCATGCGCGATGCAAGCGGAGATTTGAGGAGCCGGTATCAAGGCGCCTTTCCCAGCAACAGGGCAATTTCCATTCCCTCTGTCCAGGGAGTGGTAGCCCGTGGCTTGAAGCCTTTTGCAAATTCCCTTTACAAACTTCCAGGAGCGACTTCGTTTCTGCGGGGCCGCCTCAGTGCCTCACATTTCAATTTGCACAGTCTTGTCTTCGAGGAAGATGTTGTTTTGCAGTCTTCCGCCTTGCGCGTCCTCGGCACCCTCAGGGCCGATCAACTCCCGGAAGTAGGCCTCGACCGCCTGACGAAAGGTGGGACGATTGATGGGCCCGGAGTACCCCTTGGGATCCCCCACTTCCACAGGGCCTCCCCCTACCATCTGATGGATTTCCACACTCAGGTCGGAATACATCTGACCATTTATTTCAAGATCGAAAAAAACTGCGGACACCATATGCTCGTCGTCACTTCCATAATCCACGGAATCCTGAATGCACTTGTGAAACATCACCTTTGCTGTCCCCATGGGTTTTCTCCCGGTGTAGACCTCGGCTGGTCACCGGAAGTGTAGAACTTGCTGATATTCAATTCAAGGTGATAGTGGGGGATGAGGATGAAGGTCAAAATTCCTGGGGCTGAGAGGAATTTTGCAATTCGCAGTAATGGCAGGGTTCACCCATTATCTTTCGCCCGCCAAGGCGGGCTTTTTCTTCTATTTCGTCGCTGTACCCCGGGCTGGCGCCCGGGGCTAAAGGTCTTACACCCCGCAAGCGGGGCTGAGATCGGGCTGATTTCTTTGTCTACTCCGGGGATCAGGCTGAAGTGGAATTTTACCTTTAGTTCTATTGAGAAGGATAAATTATAGTGACGCCTACCAGCCTCTCACGAAGTGGGTCGGTTTGGTAGCCGGGATCCGCCCGCTTTTTGGCGGATCCCGGGCTCTTCCGACAGGCAAGGAAAACCCCGGGATCCCTAAAAACGGGATCCCCGCTACCAAACCTCGATTGCACCAATCTTCATCGAACGACGATTGTCACTATATTTTG
This sequence comes from Terriglobia bacterium, assembly GCA_020072965.1. Taxonomy (GTDB): domain Bacteria; phylum Acidobacteriota; class Terriglobia; order JAIQFV01; family JAIQFV01; genus JAIQFV01. Next base: position 2,696 of record JAIQFY010000051.1, read on the forward strand.
AAATCCTCTGTAGAGGACGCCAAGGACGTTCCTGCAGTAGCTGAAAAAATAACCCGGGGATCCACCAGAACTAATGGCGGATCCCCGGGGCTACCCCAACTTGGTTCGGGCTACAGGCGCGCATCGGCGTCCTTAGCCCTTCATTTCAATTTCTACTGCAGGTACTGTCGGATGACCCATTGGGTGGAGGGGTTGAGAAATTCCAAGCCATGCCAGTAAAGCCCGTCACTCTCCTCTTCGTCGCTCCACACCACCCGCGCCGAAGTCGTAAGGCAATCAGCGCCCTCCGGCGTCAAATCCGACCGGCGAATCTCGATCCGCTGACGCGGATCGATCCGTATGGGCAACGACACCAGCGCTCCCAGGCGGCTGACATCCTCCAGGTCCGTAGCAATTTCAGCCTCCTGATTCTCAACGCTGTCGACACGGATGACCACCGGGATTTTTGTTTTTGACCGCGGGCTGCGCCGCCGCTCCACCAAGGGCGATCTCAGCGCTCGTTCGATGACCCTGGCCACCCGCTCCAACGAAAGAGGCTTTTCAATATAATCCGCCACCCCCATTTCTTGAAACATCTTCCGGAATTCAGGATCCGGATTCTCGCACACCATGACAATGGGGATCGACCGCGTTTGGTCGATCATCTTGAAGACCTTTGAGAGCACATGTTCACCCATCCTCGGCATCTTGGCATCCACCAGGATACACGTGGGCCGGTGTAAGACAGCCTTGTTGATGGCTTCCACTCCCGTCTGCGCCGTCAGGATCTCATATTCCGTGGCAAAGGCTCTGGCGAGCCAATCATTGACCTGGGCCCCGCCCCCCACGACCAACAACCTTTTTCTTGTCATGCTCGTTCCTTTGAATGAAGTGATCTTCCTGGATGGTCAGGCTTGAATTCCATATTGAAATCCCTCATTGCTTGTGGGCCCAGGCTGCCGCGGACGGTCCCACGAATTCAAAGCCATGACAGTTGGGCCCGATGACTTCGTCGTCATCATTCCACACGACCCGTGCCTGCGCGCAGGGAATCATCCGGCCCGGTCGGGCCGGATCGAACTGGAAGAACTCAACCTGCGCGCCAATCGGGATTCGAACGGGCAACCTCATCAAAGCCCCGGTGCGGCTGACATCGACCGTCTCCGCGCGCACTTCATACTGGTGATCGAGGGAGTCCTTGCTGCGGATTACGATAGGAATCTTCATGCTTACGCGTGGGGCCCTTCGACGCTCCGACGCCGCCGCTTCCAGGGCCGAGTGGATCGACTTGGAAATTTTCTCGGCTGAAAACGGCGGCTCGATGTAATCCAGGGCGCCCATTTCCTTGGCCATTCCCCACACCGTCTCGCGAGGCTTTGCTCCCATCAACACAATGGGGATCCGCTTGGTTTGAGAGATGGATTTCAAGATCTCGCAGAGCATGAAGCTGCTCATCTGCGGCATGGCCACGTCCAACAAAAGACAATTGGGATGGTCAAGGACCGCTCGCCGAATCGCCTCATTCCCTGACCGAGCCATCAACACATCGAAGTGATCGGAGAATGTCTTATGAATAAAATCCCCCATCTGGGATTCTCCATCTACGACCAATAGTCTTTTTTTGTCCATGCCCGCCTCCCGGGATTCCCTGCAACCGTCGATAAAAACGCTGTGTTTGCCTTCTTTACTCCGGAACATTAAATCTGGACTCTACAATTCAGTGATTACCAGCAGAGGAAGTACAGACGCACCCTCCCGCGACCATTTACGAATCAAGCCTAAGTCCAAATTGTTTCAATAGTTTCTCAACCCATGGACTAACTTTGCCGCCGTGTTTCTGGAAGAGGGGTGAGGAGACCAAGTTCGAATTTGACAGTGACGAAGGGGAGGAGGGATGCACCCACGGCGGACGTGGAAAGGAAATCCCTCCAACCCTTCGCTTCGTGTACAATGTGAAATCTACTGCGATGTCGGGCCCCAGGACCTGCCAGGGGGAAAGCCCTCTTTTTCACCGGAAGGAGCGGCTCTAACTCGAATTCCGAAGTTGAGGATCATTGGGGGGAGATGAAGTTTGATAAGTGCCTTAGGGGAGAACGGGGGCGAAGGGCTCGGGGTGGAAGCATTCAAAGTTTTTGCTGCTGTTCCAGGACGGGAGGCTTCGCTAATTGAATTCCCGGGGTAAGAGGGTTTTGGACCTGCCGCGAAGCGGGATTGCTGATGCTAACTCACGGGAAGGTCCCTGATCTCAAATTTGAAATTTCAAATTAAAAGGGCCAGATGCCTTGCTCGTAAATCATCAACCGATTGCACAGAGTCAGTCGCCTGTCCCCTCGAGTCCAGGCCCTCCTATGGCGGAACAGTTTCCTTCTTCGTCAAATCCATCACAATTGATTGGCGTAGGAGAACCTAACGCCTGTTGACCCCCTTAAAATCTGAATCCAGATTTAACTCCTGCATCCGCAGCCATGCCCTAGTTGCAGGCCTAGTTGTCCTTTTAGTCAAATGTTGTTGTCTTCAAGTTTTTGTGACGAATCTGCGACATCCTCGGGATGGAGAATCAGTGATTCGAGGAGAGAAAAATACTGAATTCGACGAAGGGGAAGGGGAACAAAGCATATGGATCAGAAACATTTCATCCGGGTGAACCGAGCCTCCGACTCGCTTCTCATCAATCTGGCGAACGTGGTCAAAGTGGAATTTCGCCCGAAGATCGAAGCGAGGGACGCGAATCTCGTCCTGCGACTGGCCGATGGGCAGACCCAGGCGATGAACGCTGCCCAGGCAGAAACAGTATTCCGTTTTCTGGAGCAATTCGTTGGAGTGACCCTGGAATAAGGGTGATGGCTGGCGATTCGATGCAGGAAAGTCAGGCTTGCCTGGAAAAGAGTAGGAACAATTTGTCGTAAGTGGTTTCGAGTTCTTCCGGGAGCAAGCGTGTCTCTCCAATGACAGACACGAAGTTCGCATCTCCCACCCAGCGGGGAACTACATGCAAATGCAGATGTCCTTCCACCCCCGCTCCGGCACTCTTTCCAAGATTGAGACCGATATTGAATCCGTCCGGGTGGTAGGTGTCCCGGAGCGCCGTCTCCGCTCGTTTGGCCAATTCCATGATTTCGGCCAGCAAGGGCACCGGGCAAGAGGCCAGATCCGCAACATGGGCGAACGGGGCGATCATCAAATGGCCGTTGGTATAAGGAAAGCGGTTGAGAATGACGAACACCTGGTTGCCTCGATACAGCACCAGTCGTTCCCGATCCTCGGCCTGTTGCTCCTCCCTGGTCGCCTGACCGGTCGATGCCGCGAGGCAGAAAATGCATTCGGCGCCCGCTTTAATTGCACGAATGAATTGGTACCGCCAGGGAGTGTAGAGATGATCCATTCGGGTGGGGTCACCTTGGGGCCTGATTAAAGCGCCACATCGCCAGCAGGCGTGGTGGCCCCGGTTGTCACGGATGTCTCCTGATTCACCAGATCTTTTAAATCCTTGCTGGGTTTGAAAAACGGGATGGTCTTGGGCGGCACTTCCACCTTCTCACCGGTCTTCGGATTGCGTCCCGTGCGGCCTCGCCGCTGGCGGGTCCGGAAGCTTCCAAAGCCTCGAATCTCGACTTTGTCTTTGCTGCGCAGCGCTCCCATAATAGAGTCAAAAATAGTCTCGACAATGACTTCTGATTCTTTCCTTTTCACCTCGGTGATACGGGAAACTTCCTCCACCAAATCCGCTTTCGTCATTGTTCCTCCCTGGCGGTTTCCTATTGGAGATGATTCCGAGTTCATTTTGAATAGACCTCCCAAACGCTGTCATGCCAGCGCGTTAACGTGAACGACCCCGGCCCCACGACCGGGGGCTAAATGGTTGTCTTCCACGGTGTGGACCCGAAAGTCCGGTTGCCCCGGGCACTCACTAGTTAGGTGCCGGGTCGCCACAGGTACTGCAGAGGCGCCTCTTTGGAAAGATGCTGAAGTGGCGCAGGGATCAGCGAAGAGGCGTCCCCGAACAAAACATCAAACAGCGACTGTTTGGGTTTCGTCGCCCGGATAATCTTCGGCTCGCCTTTGATCTTGGCCAGCTGGGCGGCGGCATCGATGGCATCCTGCAAATCGCCCACCTCATCAATCAGCTTATTCTCCTTCGCCTCACGCCCCGTGAAGACGCGGCCATCCGCAAGTCCCTTGACGGCCGCCGGGCTCATCTTCCTGCCCTGGGCCACCGCGTCGACGAATTGCCCATACGTGTCGTCAATGAGATGCTGAAGATAGGCCCGTTCTGCCGGGGTCAGGTCACGGGCGGGATCCCCGGTATCTTTAAACTCTCCGCTCTTGACCACCACATCTTTCATTTTGATCCATTTCAAAAGGTCCTCGTAGCTATACCACTGCGCAATGACGCCAATCGATCCGGTCAGGGCGCCCGCGTTCGCCACCACTTTGTCCGTGGCGCAGGCTGCATAGTAGGCCCCCGAGGCCCCAACCGATGCGATCGAAGCCACCACGATTTTCTTTTTCTTGGCGCGGACGCGATTGATCGCCTGATATATCTCTTGCGACGCCGCGGCGCCGCCCCCGGGGCTGTTGATGCGCAGAACGATGGCCCTGACGCCGGAGTCCTTCCCGTACCGCTCCAATTGATCGACCACGGGCTGGGAGTCGTAAATCGGGCCGTTGAGTTCGACGATCGCTACCTTGTTTTCAGCAAAGGAAAAATCGGAGCTCTCGTCGGCCTTCATGGAATACAGCAGGAGGACAAACAGCAGCCCCCCGAACACCAGCAGCGCTCCACAGCCGATGAGAATCCATAGAACAACATTGGAATGTTGATCACTCATGATCTAGTCACCACTTGAGTCCTTTTCGGATTTCTTGTCCGTCTGAAGCTGTCCCACCAATTCCTGCATGCGGGTCCTGGAAGCCTCGTCGGTCTGTGCCTGATAAGTTTCCAAGGCCTTGCGGTCTATATCGTCAATGGCCCCACGCTGACTCAATCCGATCTTGCGCTCTTCAAGGCTCAGTTTGATGATCTTGAACTCATACTCCTTGCCGGCCGCCACAGAGGTTCCCGATTTTTCCTGGATTTTTTCCTTCTCCTCAAACTCTGAAAAGTGACAAAGCCCTTCTAGACCCCCACCCAGATCCACAAAGGCCCCGAAGGAGGAAACCCGCGTGATCTTTCCTTTGACCAGATCGCCGACTTGATGTTTTTCCACGAACTCCTGGAAGGGTTCGTTCTGCAACTGCTTCAGGCCCAGGGATAACCGGCGGTTCTCGGCATCGATATTCAGAATGACGGCTTGCACCAGATCGCCCTTTTTCAACACTTCGGACGGATGCTTGATCCGGCGTGTCCAGGAGAGATCAGACACATGCACCAGCCCATCGATCCCTTCTTCAATTTCAATGAAGGCGCCGAAGTCGGTCAGATTGCGCACCCGCCCTTCCACCTGTGTGCCGACGGCATAGCGGGAGGCCAGCGTCATCCAGGGGTCCGGTTCGGTTTGCTTCAAGCCCAACGACAGTTTGCGCTCCGAAATGTTGAGATCAAGCACCGCGACTTCCACCTCATCTCCCACGTTCAAGATCTTGGAGGGGTGTTTGACCCGCTTGGACCAACTCATTTCGGAGACATGGATCAATCCTTCCACTCCCTCGGCCACCTCCACGAATGCCCCGTAATCGGTGAGGTTTACCACCTTCCCCTTGACGCGCGCCCCGACCGGGTGATTCTGGGCAAACTCCACCCAGGGATCCGGGAACAGCTGCTTCAGGCCGAGTGAAACCCGCGCCTTTTCGCGATCGAACTTCAGGACCTTGACAGTGATTTCCTGGCCGACGTGGAAGGTCTCCTGAGGAGACGGGGGACGCCCCCAGGAAATATCTGAGATATGGAGCAATCCGTCCACCCCCCCCAGATCCACAAACACTCCGTAGTCAGTGATGTTCTTGATGATGCCATTGACCACCGCCCCGTCCTGGAGATTTTCCAGGACGGCGGTGCGGCGCTTCAGGTTCTCTTCCTCCAGCACCACCTTGCGCGACAACACAATATTGCCGCGCTTCTTGTTCATCTTGATGACGCGGCAGGAAATTTCCTGTCCTCGAAAGGAGTCCAGATTCTTGACCGGCTTGAGGTCGATCTGGGAGCCGGGTAAAAAGGCCTTGACGCCAATATCGACTGACAATCCACCCTTCACCCGTTCAAGAACGAAGCCCTTCATAATAGACTGCTCGGAATAGGCCTTTTCGATGTCGTCCCACACCCGCATGCGTTTGGCTCGCTCGTGCGACAGCCGAATGGCCCCTTCCATATCTTCCGCATGTTCCAGAAGAACGTCGATCACATCACCCGGTTTAACAGTCACCTGACCGAGGGGATCAATGAATTCTCCCAGGGGGATCACGCCTTCCGACTTGAACCCGACGTCAACTATGACATCTGTACGCGTGACCTTGAGCACGGTGCCCTTCAGGACATCGCCTTCCTCCGCCACCTTCCATCCACTGTAAGATTCAAGTAACTGTTCGTAACTTGCGCCCGACCCGTTATTCTCTGAGCCCATGTTTTTCTCGCCTATAGAGTTCTGCTTTGGCTGCGCCCCTCCTTTCGGCTTGTCGTCCTGCCCGCTGTCCATTGCCTCAGTTCCTCCCACCGAAACCCCTCGACGGGTTCCTATTCTCCAACTCCCTTCGCGGATGGTTTTGTCAAAAACCCGCCGCGATGAGGGTTGAAAATCTTCGAGTGTCCCTGCTTGGGCAGGAAGACTTTCTGATAAGGCGGACGCCATCGAGGTCCAAAACCCCCAACGAAGGGAGTAAACATCCTCCGGCAACTCGACCGGACGCGTCCCCTTTAACTTCGCTGCCCAATCTTGCGGGGCCCCTCGTCGGCGAAGGCAATGCGGGTACCCGAAAACTAGGTGACTGCGGAGTGTGTGGGGAGATTTTTCAAACGTTCCACCACGTCGGCGATAATCCAGTCCGGTGTCGAGGCACCAGTGGTGATGCCAACACTCTGAACATCCTGAAAATCGATATCTTCAATTTCCCTTACTTCTTCAATATGGTAGGTGCGCGGCTGAATTGACTTGCAAATTTCAACCAGTTTGTTGGTATTCGCGCTGTTCCGGCCTCCCACAATAATCATAATATCCGCCTGGCGCGCCAGACCGGCGGCAGAGCGCTGCCGGACGAAAGTATCATCACAAATGGTGTTGAAGATCCGAATCTCGTTGGCTTTGTCCGAGAGCTTGGAGAGAATGGTATTAAACTTCCCCACATTGAACGTGGTCTGCGCGATCACCCCCAACTTCGGATGAAACTTCAGCTCGTCGGCCTCTTCCACCGTCTTGATGACAGTGTAGTTGTCGTTCACAAAGCCAATCACACCCTTGATCTCGGGATGGTTCTGATCGCCCACGATCAGGACATGGTAGCCTTCCTTGCCGAGTTGCGAAGCGTAACTTTGAGACTTGGTCACATAGGGACAAGTCGCATCGATGACCTTATCCACATGCTGTCTCAACTCTTCCATGCGCTGGGGGGCAAGCCCGTGGGTTCGCACAATGACCGTCCCGCTCTCAATGTCATCCACTTCGTCGGCAACGGCGACCCCTTTGGTTTTCAGGCGGTCAATGACCTGAGGATTGTGAATCAGGGGACCAAAAGTATACACCTTGGCCCCTTCGCCGCAACCTTGCGCCACCACGCGCTCTGTCATCTTCATGGCGCGCTTGACGCCAAAACAGAATCCGGCCTCTTCAGCAATCAAAATTTTCACTGGGATGGAGAGTTCTCCTTCACAACATACAGCAGCAAACTATACTTAAGGGAGTGAGCGGAAGTCAACATCTATTTGATTTGATGAGAGTTCAATAAGATTCCCGTCACCCTTTCACTGCCTTCTCAATCCGATGGGAAGGCCGCTCCACCCGTCGAAATCCAGATCTTTTGGACTGAACAAGAACCTGGCCCAAATAGCCCGGGAGTAGGGTGAGAGGGTTCCTATCGTTGGTTCAAAGCCTCAAGAAAATCAATACGAGCCCGGGATCTTAAAAGCTCCCTGTTCCTTTCTACTTATTCTCAATTGCTGGTTCCAAGGAGGCCGGAAAACGGCGGGAGCTGACTGAAGCCGAACCACAAAGTTGAAAACACGGGGATATTCCCCAAAGGAATGCAAGAAAACCAGATCAACTCTTCTCGGGCTGCTACCGCAATTGAATCGCCGGGTCGGCCCCGATTGATCGGGGCGGTCTACAACGCAGAATCATGGGGTTAAGTTGTAGGCCCGGGGCCTTCACCGGGCGCTCTCGAGTTTGAGCGACAGCCCGTTCTTTTGCGCCCCTGAACCTGGATCCAAACCATGCCTCTGCGGGTTGTAGAAAGGCTCCCCTGGGGAATCTGAGGAGGGCGACAAGACAACGCCACGGGCTGATCACGACGGGGTCGAACCCTTCCCAGACCGGCTGGCAAAATTAGAAATCTTGAACTTGAGACTGGGGTCCGGTTGGCAATGGGACTCAAGAACCGCCCCAAGGAGGGAACCAGATATGGCGGCACCAAGGCCGAGGTCCCTTGGCCGCCCCTTCATTCACCGGACAAAGAGAGTGCAGGATGGGCAGTTCTTCCCTGGTCGAACCTTCCCCTTCAAAGATTCGATGCCAAAGGTCCCTGATCTATAGTATGAAATTTCAAATTAAGAAGGCCAGACGTCTTGCTCGTAAATCATCGACCCATTGAACAGGGTCAGTCACCTGTCCCTTCCAGTCCGGGCCATGCTATGGCGGAATAGTCTCCTTCTTCTTCAAATCCATCACAATTGATTTGCATTGAAGAACCTAACGCCCGGCTGACACCTTTAAGATCAGAATTCAGGCTTAACCGGGCTTCCACTTTGGAACGTGACTGAAGCCCTGGAAGGACCTATGGATGTTCTATGAGAGCCGATTCTGAATTGCGTAATCCCGGCGGGATCCTAAGCGGAAAAGGAATTTTGGGATGGAATTCGAAGGGACGCCGATAAATTGAAAATCTATAAAGTTTCGCGCATTTCCGGAACGGAGTTCTTGAGCCGCCTGCGGAGCAAGAACATCGCCTTCTGCCGCAACTGCGAAACGCGTGATTCATTGACGTCCAGGACGGCTCCAATTTCCTTCATGGAAAGCTCTTCATAATAATAGAGGCTGATCACCAGGCGTTCTTTCCTGGGCAAGGTGTTGATGAGGCCACCGAGCAAACGGCGCCATTCGGAACGCTCGCAGATTAAATGGGGGTCAGAGTTCTCAGATGCGGGAAGGAACTCGATGAGGTCTTTCGCTTCTCCGCCGTCCTTATCATTCGTAACAACCGGTTGAAAAGTGCCGAATGTCAGCCCCTTTACCTCATCCAACATCCGTTGATATCCGTCCAGTTTCAAACCCATGGCATGGGCAATCTCCCGATCCTCCGCCACGCGACCCAATTTCTTTGAGAGTTCTCCTGTGGTGCGTTCGAGAAGCCGTTCCTTCTGTCGGAGTGAGCGAGGCGCCCAGTCTAATCGTCGAAGGCTGTCTAAGATCGCTCCCCGTATCCTGAGTTCGGCATAGGTTTTGAACTGGACATTGTGCGCAACATCGTATTTTGAAGCAGCATCGAGAAGACCGAGGACTCCGGTATTGATTAAATCGTTCGAATCGATCCATTTGGGCAATCGCATGGCAATGCGGTGGGCGATAAACCGAATCAGAGGAAGGTGAGTAAGAACAAGCTGTTCCCTTTGCCTGCGCGACCTGAGAGGTTGCGGCATCTTGGGCTTGAATGAACTAACCTGATTTTGATGGAACGTCACATTTTTGACACCATGGTGTTCATTTTTTGACGTCCGCAATTCTCTTCGATTGGCTACCATTTTATTAACCTCTTTTGAATCAGTTGTTTACTAAACATTGTCAATCTTCCTCCTGCTACCCGCCTAGATCGACAGGGTGAAGAAGAGCAGAGTTGCTTCCAAAGAATGCTCTATTGACCAACCCATGTGACCCAATCACCCCAAGTACATTTTCGGGGGTGGAAGAACTTCAAATCTCAATTCGAAATGGACATTTCACGCAAGGACGCCCGCCCCATGCCAGGGGTCATGGCAGCCCATAAAGATCTCTTCAGCGATTTATTCGGGAGGCGGGACGCGATACCAGACCACGTAATGAATCGGGGAGGGACTCTGGCGGGCAGTCCTTATGGCGCATTTTGGGACGATGCGTCGATCATCTGAACGGAAGTGTCGTTGTAGGGCTAAGGAGTCTTAGTAACTGGATTCTCGAAGGGAATCATTCAAGGGGAACTTCATGCAGTACCTTCAGCGGCAAGAACGGTTCCATCCAAAGCGCTTCTCACCATTCTTGAAATGTCTGCGAGACGATATGGCTTCTGGAGAAAACCGCACTGATAGCGTTGCAGAAGATCCTCCACATTTTCCGAGGGAGAATGACCGCTGGTGAGAAGGACCTTCAAGTGGGGTTTGACTTCGCGCAGCCGGGTCAGGGTTTCGTGCCCATTGAGCCGGGGCATCTGGATATCCAGCAGAACGAGATCATACTCCTCCTTCTGGGTAATGCGATTGAGTGCTTCATCTCCATCCGGAACAGCGACCACTTCATAGCCAAGTTCGGACAGAAGTTCCACGGTGGCTTCTCGCACCAGGGCCTCATCGTCCACAACCAGGATTCGTTCCGGCCGGTGGGCGGGGGTGGCTTCCGGGGTTGCCTCCAACATGGGTTCTTTCAGAGTCCGGGGGAAATGGATCTTGAAGGTGGTCCCGACGTTGAGTTGACTTTCAACATCGATGTGGCCGTGGTGTTCCTTTACCATGCCAAAGACCAGACTCAGGGCAAGTCCCATCTCCTGATTCATCCCTCCTCCGTCAAAAAAAGGATCGAAAATCCGATGGAGGTTATGGGGTGCGATGCCTCGCCCAAGGTCGCTGACGGCCAGTTGCACATATTCGCCCGGTTTGAGCCCGCGATATCGATTGATTGACGATGCTTCATGGGAGATGTTTTGAGTCATCACGCGAAACACTCCCACTCCCTTCATCGCCTGCTGCGCGTTCCTGCCGAGGTGAAACAGGATCTCTTCCAGTTGATTGTGGTCCGCCTCAATATTCCAGAGGCCCTGGGCAAGGTCGGTTTCCATTCGAATTCCGGATCCAAGGGATTGTCGTAACGAGTCCAGAGAATCACCGATGACCTGGTTGAGATTGACGACGGTCAAATGAGCTGGAGTCTTGCGCGAAAAAGACATCAGTTGCCGGGCCAGTGTGACGCCGCACTGGGCCGACCGATCGATCGAGTCGAGCAGATGCAGTCCCTTTTCCTTCTCGCTTGAACCCGAGGGATTCTGAGTCAGGGAAAGTCGAAGCATTTCCGCATTGGGAAGAATTCCACAGAGGATGTTGTTGAGATCGTGGGCCAGCCCGGTGGCAAAACTGCTGATCGTCTCCAGCTTCTCAATCTGGATCAGATGCACTTCCATTTCGCGCTGGCCGCTGACGTCCCGGAAGGCCCCCACAAATCCGGTGATCTCATCCTCCTCGTCTCTCACTACCGCGACGGTGCTGCTTAAAAGCCGTTGCTCCCCGTTCCGGCGACGTATCGTCAATTCAAAGTCTGAGACCGGCCCGTTTTCTGCGGCGTCCTGCATCAATCGTTTGAGCTGAGCGGGCTGACTGAAGAGCGCCTGGATGTGACCGCCGGACTTTAGCTCAGTGAGGTCCTCGCAGCCCCACAGCAGAATCACGGACCGGTTGGCAAAGAGGATTTCACCCTGGTTCGACCACTTCAACAAACCTATCGGGACCGATTCGACGACATTTCTCAGCGCAGCCCCGAGCGAGTGGGCCTTTTTCAATTCGTCGGTGAAATTTGCCGTCATCTGGCGCACGGCAGCGACCAGGGGCTGCAGCTCAGGATCCTTTAGACCATCGAAGGACACGCTCAAGCACCCTTCCGCAATCTCCTGGATGACCGTGGTCAGTGCCTCCAACTCCGTTTTTCTTGAAAAACCGAGCTTCATTCTGTCTCTCTTCTAATCCAATTCCTACAGGGCTCAGCGACGCCCTGAATATCCCGAGTTATGCGGTCGACCGGTAGCCCCGATCTGCTTGCTTGGATCCGCCGCGCGATCGCCCCACCCGGCCGTTTTCCGGAGGTGTCCATCGCCTCGTTCCCATACTTGTTAAGAAAAGGTGTGTCCAAGCCCATAAAGCAAAACACTTCTTTGATGAAGATGCTCACTGGTCAAATGCCGTCCCGTTTTCACGGCAGCAAATTCGAGCCGCTTGATTTAACATATCGGCTAATCGTGGCGAAAACTTCACGAGATTAGTAAGAGGGGAAAGGAACAGGATGGGTGCGGCTTCTAACTGTCTTGAGGGACATGAGCATGGCGCGAAGGTTTCGTCATTATTCGATGGACCCACCACGCAATTCAAGCGGGTAATGATTCACGCCCCCCCCGCTAAAGTGTTCCGCGAACGTCGGGGCGTGACCGTTCAAAACGCGCTGCGTGGGCTGTTTCCAAGCCGGGGAAAACGTATTCGTTCCGGGCTACCTTGGCGCGGAGAACCCTCCGCATCACTTCGTGGCAGACCCACATTGTGCCCCGTTTGGCCCCGTACATCATGCCGCCAACAAAGGCCACCGACAAAACCAACCATATGGCAATGTATAAGGAATCGAGGATGAGGTGAGTGAGCTGCGCTCCCGGGATCAAGTTTGCTCCCGAGGTTGCGGCAGAACGCCCCGCGGGTGCGTCTTTTCCATCGGCGGGCACCGCTGCGCGCGAAGAATCGCTCAGACTGCTTTCTGCCCCATCTTCCGATCGAAAGATGACATGCTGTGCCAGGTAGAGATCAAGCGCCACGGAACTCGCCAGCGCCAGAAAAACCAGCGTCACCAGCGCCACATTGACCCAGCGTTGGCTTTCGGTCACCACATGGAGTGCCCGTTCCGGTTCTGTTTTGCAGAGGGAACAACGCTCGAACTCGTTGTGGTTCAGAGTGCCGCACAGCAGACAATGGGTCATGGGGGAGCCTCCTGGAACTTACGGTGGACACGGAACCTGTGTGCAGGAAAAGTGCTGAACAACTCTTTCCGAAGAGGAACGTTATGAATGGCGAGGCAGCAACCCCATCAACCCACATTAAGTGTATCTCACAAGAGAACATAATGAAAACCCTTATTTCGATGACTGTTCCCCCGAACCCTGTCGCCTGCGCCAATCACAGGCCCGCGGTTCGTTCCATGAGTTTCTGCTGCATCTTTCCCGCTCCGCCCCCCTGCCTTCCTTGACATCCCTCAGGCCCAATGGTAGGTTTGCGAACGGTTCCAAGCGATGGTTCCGCACCGCCGGGTCCGTGGTCCAAGAGGGCTCCCACCCGAGCATCGTCACGGAAAAGATCGATGATCAAGAAACAAGCAAGCGCATATTTCATTATTTGGAAAGTCCTGTTGTTGACCCGTCCTGATTGGTTCCCATCCTAATAGAACTCATCAAAAAGAATGGAGGTCGGATATTGTCTGACGCCACCAAGCATGACCATTCGCGCATTCGGAAGGCAGTGTTTCCTGCGGCCGGACTAGGCACGCGCTTTCTTCCGGCGACCAAGGCTCAGCCCAAAGAGATGCTGCCGCTCGTTGACAAGCCCATCATCCAGTATGTCATCGAAGAGGCCGTGGCTTCCGGCATGCAGAACATCATCATCGTCACCGGCCGCGGAAAGAACGCCATTGAGGATCATTTTGACGTGTCCTATGAGTTGGAGAGGATTTTGGAGGCGCGTGGAAAGAAAGAACTGCTCGACCAGGTCCGCTCCATTTCCGAACTCATTCATGTGTCATACGTTCGGCAGAAAGAGGCGCTGGGCCTGGGGCATGCGATTCTCATGACCCGCGAACTGGTGGGCGATGAGCCCTTCGCCGTGTTTCTCGGCGATGACATCATTGAATCCAAGACGGCTTGCATGAAACAGATGATGGAGGTCTATGACCGCCTCCACTGTGCGGTTGTCGCCCTCGAAGAAGTCCCCCGGGAGCAAATCTCACGCTATGGCGTGATCGAGGGCACGGAGGTTGACCGTGGAGTGAATCGCCGGGTTTTCAAGATTATGAACATGGTGGAGAAGCCCTCCCTCGAGTCCGCGCCGTCCAACCTCGCCATCATCGGCCGCTACATCCTGCCCCCGGAAATTTTTGATTGTCTGGAAAGGACACGGGCCGGCGCTGGAGGCGAAATCCAGCTGACCGACGGGCTGAAAGAGTTGCTGAACCAACAACCCATCTATGGATATCAGTTTGAGGGCAAGCGATACGATGCCGGCGACAAACTGGGGTTTCTCAAAGCGACAGTGGAGCTGGCCCTGAAACGGGACGACTTGGGGGGCCCCTTCCGCGAGTACTTACGTTCGCTCAAGCTATAAAACCTTCCCTGCGCAGGGCTCGTCCGAAGTTGACTGGCCACCGGCATTATATCCATAGAATCAATCCTCCAGAGGGGGCGCTGTCCGGTCTGTGCACAAGGGGAGTGGCATAGCCGCCATAATTGTGCTAGACTTTCTGTTGGAAAATCCGATCAGGAGATTTGTTGCTCTCGCGGAGGCAACGCGGGAAGGTCTACCGTCATCCAAGATATAAAAATCTAGGGAAGGCTCGGGAACAAATGGCCAATCTAAAACAGCAGAAAGCTGTAGTCGAGTACCTGGGTTCGCGACTGGAAGCCTTGCGCAATCTCCCGGACAGTCCTGAGAAATCGCAGCATCTCAAAGATCTTGAAACCGAATACAAAAACGCGCGCCAGGAACTGAGCCAACTGGAAAGCCTGGCGGGCCCGCAAGTCGAGTTACATGAAGCCCCTGAGCTGAAGCTCACCATTATCGAACCCCCCGCACGATGGCAGTCCTTTAGGGAAAGCCTCAGCATCCTGATGAAGCCCAGTCCTCCGCCTCCGAAGTGGGTGGAAGGGGAAGAGGCGATTGCGATTGACAAAGTTTTTATGGACGAGGAGCCGTGGTACAAGACGCTTCCCAACGCCATCAAGGGGTACTTTTCCAACGAGAAGCCGCATTACAACATTACGGCCCAGCCGGTGGAAGTCCCCGACATCTGGGCCGACTATAAACTGAGCAAGGCCTCGCCCGTTTACTCCGTCCTGTTGCATGTGCTCTTTGTCGTGCTTTTGATTTACGTAGGAAAGAAAATTGTGACTGCGGTCATTCCAACCAAGCAGGTCGCGGAAATTATTCTCGACTCGCCTTATGACAAGATGGTTCCTCCGGACGCAAAGAAAGCTGGCGGAGGAGGCGGCGGCGGACTGCGCGATCCATTACCTGCAAACAAGGGAAAACTGCCGAAGCTGGCCACGGAGCAACTGGTTCCACCCACCCCGAAGCCGCCCGTCGAGGATCCCAAACTCCCAGCCGAGCCTTCAGTTATGGTGCTGGCGCAATTGCCCAAATTGAATCTGCCCAACTATGGAGATCCCCTGGGGCAGAATGGACCGCTTTCTGCCGGCCCCGGTTCGGGAGGTGGGATTGGTTCGGGCACTGGGCATGGGGTTGGTTCCGGAAATGGCCCGGGAGCCGGGCCTGGCGAAGGGGGCGGTTCCGGTGGAGGTCCTTTTTCACCCGGTCGGGGCGGTGTTTCAATGCCGCAATGCGTGGAAAACTGCGCGATGAAACCCCCGTACAGCGAAGAAGGCTACAAGCTCAAGATTCAGGGGACGGTCCTGGTGCAATTTGTGGTGCGCTCAAACGGCACCACGGATAGTTTCAAGGTTCTTCGAGGCCTCGGCTACGGACTTGATGAGGCTGCCGTTGAAACCGTCAGGAAATGGAGATTCCGTCCCGCCTTGAAAGACGCTCGAGCGGTGGATTGTTACGCCCAGGTCGAGGTGAACTTCCGGCTGTTCTGACAGAATCCCATTAAGATTGCCGCAATAAAAAAACCCCGACGAGTCGGGGTTTTTTTTGATCTTCCCCCATCAAGACGAATCATCCCGAATCCCGAATTTGAATGCCATGATCAATGTCGGAGGAAGATTCGATTCCGATTAGTAGATGCCTTTCTGACATCGCTCTTGTCTCCTTGGACCCGAAGGGCTGTTGCGCCGTGGCGCATAGTCCCACCTTCCGAAGATCCACCGTGGCGGGAGCCCGCGCGTTCTCAGCGTGTCGAGGATGAGGTCGGAATGAGAATAAGCATCAGATCCCAGGCCCACAGGGCCTAAACCAGCAGCTTCCTTCCCCGAAGAGCATGAACTGACCGAACGGAGTCACACCTTTCTCCCTCTTTATCCGGTCCCTTCTACGGCGGCACAATTTCATTCTTCCTGCATTCCATCCCAACCTGTTTGATTCGAGGAGTCTACCGCTTCGTTGACGCCCTTAACTTTCGAACTCAGGTTCATTGATGTCTCCCGAATAAGTCTGAGCCCATTCTCCGAAGAGAATCCATCCCACAACCCGGGGTTGGAGAAATCTAGTGCGGCTTTTCGAAGAAGCTGTCGGGCACCCCGGGGTTGACTTTAAAATCGCTGAAGGTGATGGTGGATGCGGCCCCCGGTTGATTGGAGCGAACCCGCGTTGGAAATTGGATCCCCCCGAAGGCCCGGTAGTCCTCGTAACGCATGTCGAACTTGTTTACTCCCCGACCCTGTTTGGTCTCCACTTCTTCCTCATATTCGAATCGCCGGACCAGAAAAGTCTGGGAGTCCAGTGAGATCTCCCCTCGAGCAAAATTTTTCCCCAGAAAACCGCTCGTCCCGATGACCAAATAGCGCACGCCCTCAATGCTCCGTTCCCCCTCCGCCCAAAATTTTGTCAGGCGATCAAAGATGTCATAGGGCTGTGATTGAAGTTGCGTCGAAATTTTGAGAGGTTCTGTATCGGAGGCCGTTAATTCAATGAGCGTCTGCTCACTCTTCAGCCATGCGCTCGGGCCATTGACAATGGTCATGGCAAAAAAGTCTGAGCCCGACACCTCGCTTCGAAACCTATCAGTGCCTTTGTAATACACCTTGAATTTGACCGGGTGGCCCTGGGGTCCCGCCGACTCACTCGCAAAACTTAAGTCCGTGATCCCTGCAAGACGTTCCTCTCCGCCATACGCCGAGACAGAACGTGCAATCCACTTTTTCGCCTCCTCGAAGCGTGCAGGATCATTTTCGCCGGACTTCTCCTTCGACCTTTCGCCGGGTCGCGGCGCCGCTTGTCCGGCTGCGACCAGAGTCAGGCCGGAAAAAACGAGACCGGGGCATAGCAATAGGCCCAGCAGCACCTTTGCTCCCGGTGTCATCAATCGACTCGAATGCATGCATTCCTCCGCGGACTCAATTCACTCGCCTCACCCATCATGCAACGGAAGGCCCCTCGGAATTCGCGCCGTGTCAGGAAGCCGTGAATGGAATGCTCATGGGAATTACCGGATCGGATCGAAATAAGGCCCGGTTACTTTTCCATTCACCTGAATTTCAGTAAAGATATCTTCACGCTTGCGCAGGCCCGCCTGGTATTGGACCATCCGGTGTGGCCAGCGAAGGGACCCCACTTTACGAAAATTAAAAAAGACGTCCGTCGTCTCGACAGGATTCCCTTCCACATCAATGTCCGCATATACAGCACGAAGCGGCAAGTGGGTCCCCGCATCAAAATAGAATCGCGTGGAATTGGCGGAACCATCCTCAAACTCAACCACATCAGCCTTGATGCCGTCGATCTCCTCGCGGGCCACGATGCGCATCCTGGCGCCCGGGGCATTGACATGAAACAAAGCCAGAAGCCCGCGGGTCAATACGACCTTCATAGAATCCGCGATCCGCAGGTTGATGTTGGCGGGATAGGGGTTCAAATTTTCCATGCCCCAGCCGACTTTTCCGTTAAACGCCTGAATCACTTTCAAGGGTTGCAGATTGACATCAACCCGATATTTGTCAGGTCGCATATAGACATACTGGGCTGAACCCTGGAGCTCGCTATCTCCGGCCACGACTCGAGTCATTCCAAGCATTCACTTTCCTGATCATTCTCACCGAGAGCGATGGCCTGGCCTCCAAGAAATGGAGATGCGAGTCCGGCGATGATACCGAAGGTCAAGGCACATCGAGTCAAGAGGGTTATCCTTGGGCCGTTGCCAATGAAGAGCTCTCGCATTCCCTTCATGAGAATCCCACTCCGGAGTGATTCATGTTTGATCGATGCTGATGCATTATAAGGTCATGGTCAGTATTCCCAAGTGATTTTTTCGCTTGGGCCCCAAGGCGTCGTTGGAGTGTCAAACAAACCCCCGTTTTCACCCGATTTGAAATTGACAAGCACGGCTCCTTACTCGACAATGTCCTTCACCTTCCAACGGTTTGCACGCACAGGAGAAGTCATGTTTAAGACGCGGATCATGACGCCGGGGCCGACACAGTTGCTTCCCGAAGCGCAGGCCGCGATGGCGGGCCCGATCCCCCATCATCGCACCGAGGCCTTTCGTAAGATATTTTCCGAAACGCGAACTCTTCTCCAGTACTTCTTTGATACTCAACAGGACGTGTTGATCCTTGCCTCTTCGGGCACGGGGGCGATGGAAGGCGCCATGGCCAACCTGCTCTCACCCGGCGATCGAGCCCTGATCATTTCGGCGGGAAAATTCGGGGAGCGCTGGACTTCCATCGCCCAGGCTTATTCGATCAACGCCGACGTCATCTCCGTCCCTTACGGCGAGACCTTCGATTTACGAACGGTGGAGGAGCGTCTGGAGGCAAACCCTCAAATCAAGGCCGTCTTCGTGCAGGCCACCGAAAGCTCCACCGGCGTTCGGCACGACATTGAACGCCTGGGAGCGATCGTCTCTGGGCGGCCGCAGACCTGTCTGGTGGTTGATGCCATCACGGGGCTGGGTGTGATGGAGGTGGCGACCGACCAGTGGCACCTGGACCTTGTCATTGGAGGCAGCCAGAAAGCGACGATGCTGCCCCCCGGCCTCGCATTCGTCAGCGTGAGCAAGAAAGCCTGGGCCATGATACGGGAATCAAAATCGCCGCGTTATTACTTCGATTTCCAGAAGGAGCTAAAAAGCCAGACCAAGGGCGAGTCCGCTTTCACGCCGGCCATCTCGCTGGTGATCGGCCTCCACACTGCCCTGGAGCAAATCCGCGCTTATGGCCGCGACCGGTTGATTGCCAATGCCGCCCTGCTGGCCTCGGCGTCGCGCGTGGCGTTACAGGCCCTCGGTTTGAAATTGTTCGCCCGCTCATCGCCCAGTGACGCCTTAACGACCGTGTGTGCACCCCCGGGGATCGATTCAGGCGAGATCGTGAAGGCGTTCAAAGATCAATTTGGAATCGTGCTCGCCAACGGGCAGGGAGAAATGCAAGGTAAGATCTTTCGCATTGCCCATCTTGGCTATTACGACTTCTACGATGCCATCGCCACGATCGCCTGCCTGGAAATCATCTTGAAGCAAATGGGCGTCGCGATTGAACTGGGAGCCGGGGTTCAAGCCGCACAGCGGGCGTTCCTCAACCACCCGCGGCCTTGAGTTCTCCGGGCAAAGACCCCCGAAGCCGAAGACCGTATTCGAATTCCTATGAAAATCCTCATCAGTGACAAAATCTCCAAGCGTGGAATTGAACTGCTCCAGCGCGAACCGGATTTCCAGGTGGATGTTAAGACCGACCTCTCGCGCGAGGCGCTGATGACCGTCATCCGCGATTACGATGCACTTATCGTCCGCAGCGCCACCAAAGTGACGAACGAGGTCATCGAAAGGGCGAAAAACCTCAAAGTGATCGGCCGCGCCGGCACGGGCGTCGACAACGTAGACGTCGAGGCGGCGACGCGTCATGGCGTCGCGGTCATGAATACCCCCGCCGGCAATTCCACCAGCGTGGCCGAACACGCCTTTGCCCTCATGCTCGCCCTGGCGCGCTCGATCCCCAACGCCAATGCCTCTCTGAAACAGGGTCAGTGGGACAAGAAATCGTTTCTGGGTTCCGAGCTCAAAGACAAATTTCTGGGCATCATCGGACTGGGAAAAATCGGGATCGAAGTCGCCCGACGCGCCCAGGCCTTCAAAATGCGCGTCATGGCTTACGATCCTTACGTGTCGGAACGCATTGCCAAGGACCTGACAGTGGCCCTGGTCCCGCTGGAGATCCTGTTGCGGGAATCCGATTTCATCACTTTGCATTTGGCGCTGAGTTCCGCCACTCGCGGCTTCATTGATTCCGCGAAGTTGAAACTCATGAAGCCGACCGCCCGACTCATTAACTGCGCCCGGGGTGAGGTGATCGATGAAGCCGCGCTCTGCGAAGCGCTAGCGGCCAAAAGGATTGCCGGTGCCGCCCTCGATGTCTTTGCCGAAGAGCCCCCTGAAAACCGGAGGCTGCTGGAGTTTCCTAACCTCATCTGTACCCCGCACATCGGTGCATCCACAGTGGAAGCGCAAGAAAATGTGGGCATCGAAATCGCCAGACAAGTGCGCACTTTCTTGAAGTCGGGCGTAGCCCAGAATGCCGTCAACCTTCCATCCTTAACCCTGGAGGAATTTCACAAGCTGGAGCCTTTTCTCCGACTGGGCGAACGCATGGGGACTTTTCTTGCTTCGATTGTAGAAGGCCGGGTGAACGAGATTGGAATCCGCTACTACGGTGAACTGGCGCAAATAAACACGAGTTTCATTTCAAATACCATCGTCAAAGCCCTGCTCTTACCCGTTTCCGACCGGGTAAACGCCATCAATGCCCGGGCAGTCGCGGAAGAGCGCGGGATCACCGTCGTGGAATCCAACAGCAGCCGGCAAAGACATTTCTCGAACCTCATTTCGCTGAAGCTGCATTTGACCGATGGCTCCACTCCCCCGCCGCAAGAAACGAAACGCACGAGAATCCCGGCTTCGGAGGGCGGAGCAAGCAGCCTGGCCGCCCAACCACAGACCCGGGAGGAGTGGGTTGAAGGGACCGTCTTGCTCGGCCCGGCCGGCCTGTTGAACGAATCAGCCTGCCGGCTCGTCTCAGTTGACGGGATCGACTTGGAGGCCCCTCTGCGCGGTACTCTGTTGTTCTTCCGGAACGAGGACACTCCGGGCGTTGTGGGGCACATCGGGACAACCCTGGGCCGCACTCACATTAATATCGCCGGGTTTGCGCTGGGGCGCGACGAGAACACTCATACCGCCATTGGGGTAGTCAACATTGATGATGACGTGTCGCGCGAAGTGCTGGAGGAAATTTGCCGCTTTCCGGCCATCCGATTTGCCCGTGTGGTGAAGGTGTAGCGGCGGGATCCCCTTTGAAGAAAAGGGTCCATGTTCCATACCTTGCGGCTCTGAAGCCTGAATGAATTTAGTGTGAGCGCAAGCGAGCCGGCCCTGACCGGTTTGCTCTTATTGGCGCCATTTTCAGAGACCTCCAAATTTAAGGTTGCAAATCGGAACGGATTCCCCCATCATTACTAATCGTTTTCTGCCGTATTTCTTCATCCCAACTCATCTTCCGCCGTAAAGGACAGCGGGTTCTTGCCGGCGGATACAAACTCAGTTAAGAATCTTGTTCAACCGGGAGAATTCATCGTGATTAAAAAAGGAGTAAAGATCGCGCCCGCCAAAGGTAAATTGGGTGTTCTGATCCCCGGCCTGGGAGCAGTGGCCACCACCTTCATCGCAGGGGTAGAGGCCGTTCGCAAAGGGCTGGCTCGTCCCATCGGCTCGCTGACGCAGATGGGCACCATTCGTCTTGGAAAACGCACCGAGAACCGTGTTCCCGCGATCAGGGAATTCGTTCCCCTGGCAGATCTCAACGACCTTGTGTTTGGCGGCTGGGACATCTTTCCGGATGACGGGTACCAAATCGCCTGCAAAGCGGGTGTTCTGGAACGGGATCTGCTCGATTCGGTTCGAGATGAATTGGAGCAGCTTCGCCCCATGAAGGCGGTCTTCAGCCGCAAGTATGTGAAGAAGTTGGATGGCCCCAACGTGAAGCGAGGCAGGAACAAGTGGGAATTGGCCCAACAGCTCAAGGAGGATATCCGCCGATTTCAGAAGGAAACCGGGGTAGACCGCACCGTGATGGTGTGGTGCGGCTCCACGGAGGTGTTCCTGAAGCCGAGCGACGTTCATTCCTCGCTGGCAAAGTTTGAAAGGGGGTTAAAGGCCAACGACCCTAAAATTCCTTCCTCCATGGTCTATGCCTACGCTGCTCTTTCTCTTGGCATCCCCTTTGCCAATGGCGCACCCAACCTGACCATCGACATCGAAGCCATGCGCCAACTGGCGCGGAAGAACAACGTCCCGGTGTGCGGGAAGGATTTCAAGACCGGACAAACCCTCATGAAGACGATTCTGGCGCCCGGCTTCAAGGCGCGCATGCTGGGTCTCGATGGATGGTTTTCCACCAACATCCTGGGAAACCGTGACGGTGAGGTACTGGATGACCCGGAGTCTTTCAAGACCAAGGAGGAATCCAAGCTGGGGGTGCTCGAACACATCCTCCAGCCGGAGGTCTATCCCGAACTGTACGGTAAAATTCATCACAAGGTGCGCATCAATTATTATCCCCCTCGGGGCGACAATAAAGAAGGTTGGGACAACATCGACATTTTCGGGTGGCTTGGCTACCCGATGCAGATCAAGGTGGACTTCCTGTGCCGTGATTCCATCCTGGCGGCGCCCATCGTTCTCGATCTGGTCCTTTTCCTCGACCTCGCCCGACGCGCCGGAATGCGCGGCATCCAGGAATGGCTGAGCTTCTATTTCAAATCGCCGATGTGCGCACCGCAGCTGTACCCCGAACACGACCTGTTCATTCAACTCATGAAGCTGAAGAACACCCTTCGCTACATGCGCGGCGAGGAGATGATTACTCACCTGGGTTTGGAATATTACGATTAGTGGGGTTCGACGGTTTTATTGTCGGCGCGTCCCGATCTATCGGAGCGCTCTACCACCTGGATATCCCAGATTAGGCCGTTAAACTTGCCGGTCGCAGGGGAGGTCTTATGAGGCATCACATGCGCTTGATCATCGCGGGTCTTCTTCTCAGCAGCGCAATTGTCCTCGGCGCGGAACCGCCGGGTCGGCTGGTCGGGACGTGGCAACTGGTTTCACGGGTTGACCGTGACCTGGGTGGAAAGATCGTCCCCGACCCAAGTCTTGGGCCTGATCCGATTGGATATCTGATCTACGATGGCTCCGGACATGTCGCAGTGCAACTCATGGGAAGACATCGAAGCTCGGATCCCTGCCAGGTAACTGCACCTGCGGAAGCGAACAACCTTGCGCATGTCGGCGGCTATGATGCTTATTTCGGTCGATATGAAGTCGACCATGCGGCCAGTACGGTAACACATATCTTGGAAGGTGCGTTGTCTCAGGCCGATGTGGGGCGAAGTCTGGTGCGTCGATTTAAGCTCGATGGGGACACTCTAGCCATCGAATTCGAGCCGGGGGCGAAGGGTCGAACGCGAACGTTGACCTGGCGGCGAGTGAGTCCTTGAGATAACAGCGGCCTCAGACCGCCTTCGGGCGGAATCGTGCTCCGCACTTCTCGCATTGGCGCTAACTGCTGAAGCTGTGCCCGCTACTCCCCGTGGGTCGGTACAACCCGGAAGTCATTCTTAACCAATTACTTATTTTCACACTCGTCCCCCACCCTTTCCTTGATCTCCGAATTATGCTTAAATGACCTGCATAATGGGCGGTCCGGAAACAGTTTACCAGAACCCGGAATATCACCGGGTCAAGAACGGCGGGGCGGTCAACCAGCTCGCCCAACTCCGGGAACTTTGGCAGGTCATTTCGGACCGGGAATTCGACCAGCATTACCGCAATAAATACTTTGGTGACCGCCCCATCAGCCGGGGCGAGGGCCTCGATCTGCTTCGCTCCTGGGAACAGGGGATCCTGGCGCGGCGCCAGGCCCATGAGGATGCCTCCCTGCGGATTCTGTGGGAGGTCCCCTCAATCCAGTGGCTGATGTGGCGCCATCTGGTGGAATTCTTCTTTCACCCCGGTACCCATTCGATTCCCCTGCCGGTCACCGCGGAACCGACCCAGGCGAGAAATGTCATCGTTCGCGATCATTTTCCGGGTGTGGGCGTTGTGCTCGCCCTTGCGATCCAGGTGGGACTGCTGTTTGTCTCCGTCAACCCGTACACCCAGCACGCGTTTCAAAAACTCGATGACCTGCGCAAGGAACACTCCATCACCTATTACAAGCTCTCGGAATTTCTTCCGGAGGTATTTTCCCCCGATACGAACCAGGAACTGCCAAAAACGGCGATACGAATTCCAAAGCGGAATCAGACCATAGTTTCCAATCCGCCGGAGCCTGACAATAATCTCCAAACGATCATTCAGCCCGATGCCCCCAAGCCCCCGGATATGGCGGAAATCAAGCTTCCCAATATCATCTCGGTCAAGCCGCCAGTGGCTCGCCCCTTTGAACCGCCGATGCCTACTCTCGTGGCCGGATCCACCAATGCCTTGAGCCTCCCCAAGGACCTTCTGGTTCCGATTTCCCCCGCCCTGCCCCCGGAGGCGGACGTGGGCAGGCGGGCCCTCTCCGACATCAAGATTGCTCAATCGGAGGCGTTGATTCCGGAGCCGAAGCTGATGCTCAAACCAAATCCCGAGGTACCTCTGGTCGAGACCCTCCAACCCACGAGTTTCGGAAACACCTTTGCGAGTGTTCCTGTTCCGAAAGGCCCGGATGCGGTCCCCACGGTCACTCCCGAAATCGGGCGTTTCACCAGCGTGGATATGCCAAATCTCGTCGTATTGAATGTCAACCCGGCCCCGCCAGAGAAAGACGTGAAGGTGCCCAACGTTTCCAAGGCAGCCTCTTTCGGAACGGAGGAAGGGAGTGGGAATGGCGGGAATGGAGGCGGAAAGGCGGGGGCCCTGAATATCCCCAACGTCACGGTGACCGGCGGTGGCCTGACAGAGCCGGGCGCAGCTGTCGTTCAAACACCTGAGCTGCCACCCCAGGTGGCAGCCAACATTCCCCCGAAGGACCGCACCGCTCCCACGAGGGAAGGATCCAAAGATCAGGGTAACCCTCCGGAACTGGTCCTCCCAAAACCGCGGCGATTCAGTGTCGAGCAAAATCCCCAGGTGCCGACGCCGGGTAGCGCGAGTGAATCAAGGAAAGCTCCTCACGGCGAGGCCGAAAAAAGAATCTATACGGCGTACCTTAACCTCGCCAACCTCTCCAGCCGGAGCGGAAGCTGGGTGATGCGGTTCTCTGAATATGAGGACCCAACACTCAGCGCCTCGCGCGACCCGATCGCCGGCGGCGATCCCAAGGCGGAACTCAGCGCCCCCCGTTTGCTTCATAGTGAACACCCGAAGTATCCATCCTCGGCCGTCTACGATAAGGTGGAAGGAAATGTTATCGTGAGCGCTGTCATCCGGCGCGATGGTTCAGTGGATAGCATCAAGGTGATCCGCAGTATTGACGAGCGCCTTGACGAATCCGCAATCGAAGCGCTCAAACACTGGCTCTTCTCCCCCTCCCAAAAGAACGGCCGGCCGGTTGATGTCCTCGCGGAAATCACGATCCCGTTTTCACTTAAAAGAATCCTGTAGTTCCCAATCCGGTCAAGCCGGAATCAAAACCAGATTTTATTAGGAAACCAGGAAATCGGGGAATCGGCCGTCGATGGAAAGCCAGCCCCGGCGTGATCATCGGATTCTTTTCCGATTGGAGGTTTTTAACTTCCTATATTCCTGGCCTCCTAATGAAGAGTTCTTTCCCCTTGTCGGCACAAATTCCAGAGATAAGCGCCTAATCAAAAGGCTATTCTTCCTCGCCGAATGGAACGGTCTGTGCGCCACCCATTTCCATATCTCTCTTCGGGAAATTGTTTGACAACCCAACGCCGGTCATGGAGAATTGGTTTTTGTGATGGGAAAATGCTCTTCCCCCTGGCTGCATGTGATTTCCTCTCGTTCCGGGCAATCCTGACCATGTGAGAAATTCCGGACAATAAATCTTTTTCATGATCCCTCATCATGGAGAACCCTTAAATGGCAACCCCACGATTCATCGTTGTCGGCGGCGGGCTGGCAGGACTGATGGCCACGATCCGAATCGCTGAGAAAGGATTTAACGTCGATTTGTTTTCGACGGTCCCGGTCAAGCGATCCCATTCGGTGTGCGCGCAGGGGGGGATCAACGCGGCCAAGAATCTCAAGGGTGAAGGGGACTCCATCGGACAGCACTTCGACGACACGATCTACGGAGGGGACTTCCTGGCCAACCAGCCGATCGTGAAACGCATGTGCGAAGCGGCCCCCGGGATCATTGATCTGTTCGACCGGATGGGAGTGACTTTCAACCGGACGCCGGAAGGGTTGTTGGATTTCCGCCGTTTTGGCGGCACCCGGTTTCACCGGACGGCATTCGCCGGAGCCACCACGGGACAACAGTTGATTTACGCGCTGGACGAGCAAGTCCGCCGTCACGAGGCTGCCGGCCTGGTCACCAAGTACGAGGGTTGGGAAATGCTCTCCGGGGTGATCGACAACCAGGGGATCGGCCGTGGGATTGTCGCCATGAACATGACCACCATGGAGACCAAGTCCTTTGCGGCAGAAGCCGCCATCATGGCGACGGGGGGCATCGGGCTGATCTTCGGACGCAAATCCACGAACTCCATGAACTGTACCGGCTCGGCAGTCTCAGCCCTGTACCAACAGGGAATGCTCTATGCCAACGGAGAATTTATCCAGGTACATCCCACCGCGATTCCTGGCGAAGACAAGTTGCGGCTGATGAGCGAATCCGCCCGCGGTGAGGGGGGCCGTCTGTGGGTTCCGCGCGCGGACAAGCCCGGCGCCCGCTGGTATTTCCTCGAGGAAAAATATCCGAAGTACGGGAATCTCCTGCCTCGTGACATTGCGACGCGCGAGATCTTCCAGCTTTGCCTGGATGGTTACGGCGTGGACAGGAAGATGCAAGTCTACCTGGACGTCTCACACATCCCTCGGGAAGTGCTAGAACGGAAGCTGGAAGGCATTCTTGAAATCTACGAAAAATTCATTGGAGAAGATCCCCACAAGGTCCCCATGCGAGTTTTCCCGGCTATGCATTACACCATGGGTGGCATGTGGGTGAACGGGGATAAGCTGATGTCCAACATCCCGGGGATTTTCGGCGCTGGGGAATGCAACTTTCAGCATCATGGAGCCAACCGCCTGGGGGCCAATTCATTGGTTTCCTGTGTTTTTGACGGCATGGTGTGCGGAGACGAAGCCCTCAATTATGCCAAGGGTCTTAAGAATGGTTCGGCTTCGGTTTCCTCTGCCGTCTTTGAGGCCGAGGTGAAACGGCAGAACGGAATCAGTGAAGGCCTATGGAAGGCGGATGGAAAAGAGAGTCCCTATGCGCTGTGGTTGGAGATGGGCAAACTGATGTCTGAAAACTGCACCGTCATTCGGTACAACGACCGGCTGAAGCAAAATCAAGACGACCTCATCAAGCTCCAGGAGCGATACAAGAACATCCATCTTGATGACCAGTCCCGGTGGTCAAACCAGGAATTCCTGTTCGCGCGCGCCCTTAAAAACATGCTGCACCTGGCGCGGGTTATCAACCTGGGAGCGTTGCTCCGCAACGAGTCCCGGGGATCGCACTACAAGCCGGAATTCCCCGAACGCAACGATGCCGAGTGGCTTAAAACGACCCTGGCGCGGTTTGAGAGCGGCGAGCCGAAAATTTCCTACGAGCCGGTTGATACCTCGCTCATCCCGCCACGGCAAAGGAAATACGATTGATCAGCACTCGGTGAAGATTATGCCTGCGAGGACACTCCATGCCTGACGCCATTAAACTCAGAATCAAACGCCAAAAAGATCCGGGTTCCAGGTCCTATTGGGAAAGGTTTACGATTCCCTATCGGCCTAACATGAACGTCATCTCGGTGCTGCTGGAAATTCAGGAAAGACCCGTGACCGCGGAAGGCAACAAAACAACGCCGGTGACGTGGGACTGCAATTGCCTGGAGGAGGTCTGCGGGGCCTGTTCGATGCTGATCAACGGCCGGGCGCGACAAGCCTGCTCGGCGCTCGTCGACCAGCTTTCCCAGCCGATCACCCTCGAACCCTTTTCAAAGTTTCCCTGCATCCGCGACCTGCAAGTGGACCGTAGTTCGATGTTTCGGAACCTGATTCGCGCCCAGGCGTGGATTCCCATTGACGGCACCTATCCGCTCGGCGAAGGCCCGCGGCTCGTGCCCAAGGTGCAGGAAGAGAGCTATCCTTATTCGCGGTGCATGACCTGTGGGTGCTGCCTGGAGGTGTGCCCGCAATTCATGCCGATCCGGACCGAGGAAGACAAGAAAAGGAATTTCGTCGGCGCGCAGGTTTACGGACAGGTTCGCCTCTTCAATGCTCATCCCACCGGTCAGGCCCTTGCTCATGAGCGCATCGAAACCCTGCTCGAAGAGGGCGGTCTGGCCGAATGCGGGAACGCTCAGAACTGTGTCAAGGCCTGTCCCAAAGAGATCCCGCTGACCGATGCCATCGCCGAATTGAACCGCGAAGCCGTGAAGCAGGGGATCTTCGGCTGGTTTCATAAATGATCACCCTCCGGAACTTCGAACCGCGACAATTTGTTTGACATCACCTTCCCAGCGCGATAGTTTCTGAAGATCCTGTCGCGACTCTTGTTCTTCCTATTGGGAAATTGTGACGGGTACCCGGGACATCAGGCAAACCTGCCCGTTCCTGACATTGGTTACAACCAGGATCCCATGCTCTATTGGGTTCGATACCTTTGGGTGGCGTCGCGTGGCTACCGGCTGCGGCCCTGGAGATCCCCCTATCTTCGCTGGCGCATTGAAACATTTTCGGGCATCCATGCCGACGCCATCAATTTCAAAATCTTCTGGAACTTTATGTGGTCGTATCGCAAAGAGCTGACGGCGTTTCTGCGCTGGTCAGCCGAGATGCAGAAATTTTATGGCATGAAATGAAATCAAAAGACAATACCGCCAAAGACGCAGAGGGCTTTCAGGTTTGAACCATTGGTATTCTCTGCGCCCTCTGCGCCCCGGCGGTAAGGATTGTATTCGGTTTTTCCAACCAGAACTCGGAAGAATGATCGAATTAAATCCGATCTCAAACAGGAAGGAATGGATGCCCGATGAATCGTCCCTGTCTTACGTCGCAAATTGGAAAACCTTTAATTATTCTCACCCTCCTCATCTTGACGTCGATTCTTCTTTCCTTCAGATTGAGCGGCGAACAGAAGCCCGCCTCGGGTCAACCGATCTCTGGTGAAGCCCGGAAGATCCACCTCTCCGCCATCGTCATCGATACCCATTCCGACACCTCTTCGGAAACCGTCAACGGTTTCGATATCGCCACGAAAGACTCCAAGCAGATGGAGGACGTCGGCAAGCTTCGAGCCGGTGGAATGGGCGCCCAGTTTTTTGCAGCTTATGTAGGGGAGAAGTACGTGAAGACCAGTCAGTCGGCTCATCGTGCCCTGGAGATGATCGACACGATCCGGTTCGACATCGTAGCGCGTCATCCGGAGGCGTTTGCCCTCGCGACGACGGCCGACGATATCGAACGCATCCACAAGCAAGGCAAGATCGCCGCGCTCATCGGTATTGAAGGGGGTCATGCGATTGAAGACAGTCTTCGGCTGCTGCGTGATTTTTATGCCGTGGGGGTCCGCTACATGACCCTCACTCATGTGAACACAAATAACTGGGCCGATTCCTCGGGCGATATCGACAAGCCCGATGTCACCCACCATAACGGCCTGACGGATTTCGGGCGAGAGGTCATCCACGAGATGAACCGGTTGGGCATGATGGTCGACATCTCTCATGTCAGCGATAAGACTTTTTATGATGTCCTCGGCGCGACCAGGGCCCCGGTGATTGCCTCGCATTCCTCCTGCCGCGCCCTTACCAATATTCCGCGCAACATGACCGACGACATGATCAAGGCCCTCGCTCGGAACGGCGGCGTAATCCAGATCAACTTCGGCTGTGAATTCCTGTCCCAGCGGAGCGCCGACGAGGGGGTCAAGCGGTGGCAGGCGATGGACGCGATTCAGGAGAAATATAAGAACGATCCCGAGAAGCTGAAAGAAGAACAAAAACGGCTCATGGAGGATTACCGGAAGAATGTTCCCCCCGCCACGCTCGACGATGTGGTGGCCCATATTGACCATGTGAAAAAGCTGGTGGGCATTGATTACGTCGGCCTCGGAAGCGACTTTGACGGCGTGACCTGCACTCCCGTCGGGTTGGAGGATGCTTCCAAGGTTCCCAATCTGACGCAGGCATTGCTCGACAAAGGGTACAGCGCCGATGAGATCCGGAAGGTACTGGGGGGCAATACGCTTCGACTAATGCGCGCAGGGGAAAAAGCTGCTGGAAAGTAAAGTGGTTCCTTGTTCTTCCAGTGGATGCGAGAGTCCCATGGAATCCTTTGACGGGTTTAAGGACATATGCGTGGGACAGTTACTCACCCGCCTCGCCGCGCTATTCCCTCATCACGAGGCGCTGGTCGGCCCGGATTCGAATCGTCGGTGGACGTTCGCGGAGTTGGAAGAATGGGCCAACCGCCTCGCCCGAGGGCTATTAGGTTTCGACGTTCAGAAGGGAGACCGGGTGGCCGTCTGGTCGACAAACCTGCCGGAGTGGGTTGCGCTGCAGTTCGCCCTGGCAAAGATCGGGGCCATTCTGGTTACGGTCAACACCCAGCTGCGGGCTCATGAATTGGAATACCTGCTCTCGCAATCTGAGTCGTCGATACTGATCACTGCCCGTGGCTTTAAAGATATCGATTACATCCAAACCATCGATTCGCTTCTCCCCGTGCTCGCCAGCACGGGTAGGACTGATCCCACGCATCCCAAATTGGCCTCCCTTCAGAAGATCATCTCCATCGAGACGGAGAAATACCCGGGATTTATCCCTTTCGGAGAGCTTGAGCAGTCGGGGTTGGGGGTTTCCATGGAGGCAGTCCGTGCCCGGGAGGGCTCGCTCCATGTTGATGAAATCATCAATATGCAATACACCTCCGGAACGACCGGATTCCCGAAGGGAGTCATGTTGTCGCATCGGAATATCTTGAATAACGGCTATTGGCTGGGAACAGGGCTGGCCTATTCACCTGCGGATCGGTTGTGCCTCTCTGTCCCGCTGTTCCATTGTTTTGGATGTGTCATTGGGGTTCTGGGTGCATTCACGCACGGGGTCGCGATCGTCATGGTGGAATATTTTGATCCCTTGAAGGTTCTCGAAGCGATCGAGAGGGAGCGATGCACCGCCGTCTATGGGGTTCCCACGATGTTCCTGGCTATGCTCGGGCACCCTGAATTTGGAAAATTCAATTGCAGCTCCCTGCGCACCGGAATAATGGCGGGCGCTCCCTGCCCCGAACCGCTCATGCGCCGCGTGATTACTGAAATGCACATCCCGGAAATGACCATCGCCTATGGCATGACCGAGTCGTCGCCCGGGATTACGCAGACCTCACGTCACGATGACCTCGCTCATCGTTGCGGCACGGTCGGCAAGGCCCTCCCCGAAGTTGAAGTGAAGGTCATTGACCCCCTGACCCAACAGGACACCGGCCCGAACGAACCGGGTGAACTCTGTTGTCGCGGGTACATCGTGATGCAAGGCTACTACAACAACCCCAAGGAGACCGCAAAATCCATTGATGAGATTGGGTGGCTCCACACGGGAGACCAGGCGAGCATGGACCGGGAGGGCTACGTAAGAGTGACGGGAAGATTAAAGGACATCATCATTCGGGGGGGTGAAAACATTGCCCCCAAGGAGATCGAGGAATTTCTCCTGACCCATCCTAAAATTCTAGATGTGGCGGTCTATGGCATTCCAAATGAGCAGTGGGGAGAAGAAGTGGCGGCGGCCATCCGGTTGAAGCCGAGGGTGGAGTGCACGGGTGAAGAGATCCAGTCCTACTGCAAAGAGAGGATCGCCTCTTTCAAGATCCCCACTACCCTACGTTTTGTGGAAAGCTTCCCGACGACGGCTTCGGGGAAGGTCCAGAAATTCAAACTGAAGGAAATGTTTGCCCCATAGAGGGGGGACCTCCGAAGGGCACCCTACTTCGGAAGTCCCACTCCTGTTAAACTCCGATAATGCCGACCAGCTCTTTCACGGAGGCAGCGCTCTTCTTCAGCGCGGCGTCCTCTTCGGCCGTAAGCTTGACCTGAACAATTTCCTCCACGCCCTTCGTGCCCAGCTTCACCGGAACTCCCACAAACAGGCCGTTAATCCCGTATTCTCCTTCCAACAGGGCCGCACAAGGCAGGATTTTTTTCTTGTCAAAGAAGATCGCTTTAATCATCTCCACGGTGGCGGCGCTCGGCGCATAGTAAGCGCTTCCAGTCTTCAACAGGGAAACGATTTCCGCACCTCCGCCCTGAGTGCGCTTGACGATCGCATCGATTTTGTCCTTCGGCAGAAGCTCCGTGATCGGAATGCCGGAGACCGTCGAATAGCGGGGCAGCGGAACCATGGAGTCGCCGTGTCCTCCAAGCACAAAGCAGGAGATATTCTCAACACTCACCTTGAGCTCCAGCGCAATGAACGCCGACATGCGCGCACTGTCCAGAATCCCCGCCATTCCCATGACCCGGTTCTTGGGGAACCCGGAGACCTTGTATGCCGTCTGAACCATGGCATCCAGAGGGTTGGAGACGACGATGAGAATCGCATCGGGCGAGTGTTTGGCCGCCTGTTCGGTGACCCCTTTGACGATCTCGAAGTTGGTCTTCAGCAGGTCGTCGCGGCTCATCCCCGGCTTCCGCGCCAGTCCCGCCGTGATGACGACGAGGTCGGAGTTTGCCGTGTCCTTGTAATCATTGGTTCCGGTGATCTGGCAGTCGTAAGCACACACGGGGCCCGATTCCAGCATGTCCAAACCCTTGCCCTGCTGAACGCCCTCCAGAATATCTATCAACACCACGTCGGCCAGGTGATTGTCCACAATCCGCTGGGCGGTCGTGGCACCTACATTGCCTGCTCCTACAACGGTAATTTTCCTTCGCATGAATGCCTCCAGGCTATTTGGATTTCTCCACCCTACAGGAAAGAACGAACACTGAGTTTAGAACAGTCAAATTCGAATGTGGCAATCCTTGATTGCCCGGGCCGCTTCTTCAAGTCCCGCTTTGAAGGTGGCCGCATACCTCTCCTTCAGAATGCAGACGCGTCCGGTTTCCGAACTCTGACTTCTGATTTCCTGCTTCTGGCCTCTGACTTCCGACCTCGGCCGAAGTCCGGAATCCAAGGGTATCTCCCATTACCTTACATGTTCTCAATCAATGCGCTGGCAAACTCGCTCGACTTCAGTTTGGTCGCGCCCTGCATCAACCGCTCGAGGTCATAGGTGACCTTCTTCTGCTGGATTGTCTTGGCAAAGGCCGATTCGATCAAGGTCCCCGCCTCATTCCATCCCAGGTGTTCGAACATCATGACGCCGGAGAGGATGAGGGACCCGGGGTTGATCACATCCTTGTCGGCATATTTCGGGGCCGTGCCGTGGGTCGCTTCGAAGACAGCATAACTGTCCCCGATGTTCGCGCCCGGGGCGATGCCCAGCCCACCCACCTGGGCTGCGCACGCATCCGAGAGATAATCACCATTCAAGTTGGGGGTGGCTAGCACCTGGTATTCGTCGGCGCGCGTCAACACCTGCTGGAACATCGAGTCGGCGATACGATCATTGATGACAATCTTCCCCGCAGGCGCCTTTCCGTCGAAGTTCTTGGTGACATCTTCCTCAGAGATGGTCTGCCCGGGGAACTCCTCCCGTGCGAGTTCATAACCCCAGGAACGGAAGGCCCCCTCGGTAAACTTCATGATGTTCCCCTTGTGCACCAGGGTCACCACTTTCTTTCCATGATCGATGGCGTAACGAATGGCCCGCCGGACCAGATTTTTCGAAGCGGTCGCTGACATTGGCTTGATACCGATGCCGGAATCCGGCCGCACTTTCTTGTTCATCTCGCGCGCCAGAAAATCGATGATCTTTTTCGCCTCCGGGGTGCCTTCCTGCCACTCGATCCCGGCATACACGTCTTCGGTATTCTCACGGTAAATAATGATGTTCATCTTCTCCGGCGCCTTCACCGGCGAGGGAACCCCGGCGTAATACTTTACCGGTCGGACGCAGGCATACAGGTCGAGCACCTGGCGCAAGGTGACATTCAAGCTGCGGATGCCGCCGCCGATGGGCGTGGTCAGCGGCCCCTTGATCGCTACGTGAAAATGCTTGATCGCCTCCAGGGTGTCATTCGGCAGCCATTCCTTGCACTTGTTGTAGGCTTTCTCCCCGGCGAAGATCTCGTACCAGGTGATCTTCCGTTTCCCGGCAAACGCTTTGGATACGGCGGCATCAAAAACCCGGATTGAGGCCTTCCAGATATCACGCCCCGTCCCGTCCCCTTCGATATAGGGGAGGATGGGATCATCCGGAACGACCAGTTTGCCATTGCTCAAGGTGATCGCCCGCCCCGTCGAGGGCACGGGATTACCGTTAAAAGATAGCATCGGAATTCTCCGTCGTTAGTTTGAAAATTGGACTTCCTGCTGCTATGACTGGCACTGGGCACGCAGGGCGGGCACGGTGGGAGCCGCGCCGGCCGAACCGCTCCCTCGTTAGTTTCCGGACGAGCCCCCCCTGATGTGGTTCAACAGTCCCCCGGCGAGCAGCAACTCAATCTGCCGCCTCGTAAAGGCATGCTTCATCTTCAATTCACTATTCCGGGTCACGTTACGCAGGGTGATGGAATGTCCCGATTCCACTTCCGACCGAACATGCGGCATCTCGAGCGCATCTCCCTGGTTGATGCTTTCATAATCGACTTCATTTTCAAAGGTCAGCGGGAGGATCCCGAAATTAATGAGGTTGGCCCAATGAATGCGCGCAAATGATTTTGCGAGAACGGCCATTACTCCCAGGTACATCGGGGCCAGGGCCGCATGCTCGCGGCTGGAACCCTGGCCGTAATTCGCCCCGCCGAGAATGAATCCGCCACCGGACTCTTTGGCGCGCTTTGGAAAGGCTGAGTCCACCCGTTCGAACACAAATTCGGAAATCGCCGGGATGTTAGAACGCAGCGGCAGCACTTTGGCTCCAGCGGGCATGATGTGGTCTGTGGTGATGTTGTCGCCCACCTTCAAAAGCACCTGGCCGCGCAAGCTCTCCGGCATGGTTCGAGCGGTCGGCAAGGGTCTGATGTTGGGCCCGCGGATGACTTCGATGGTTTCGCCGCTTCTCGGAGGCGGAATCAGCATGTTGTCGTTCACCGGAAACTTCCCCGGATCAAGCACCGTGGGGACCTTCAACTTCAAGTCACGCGGATCGGTGATCTCCCCCGTCAGGGCGCAGGCCGTGCAGGTTTCCGGAGAGGCCAGGTAGACCTTTGCATTGAGCGTCCCGCTGCGCCCTTCGAAATTTCGGTTAAAGGACCGGATGGACACCGCCCCGCTCGATGGCGCCTGACCCATTCCGATGCAGGGTCCACAGGCCGATTCCAGAACGCGGGCCCCGGCGGCAATCAGGTTGGTCAGGGTTTTCCCGTCACCTGCGATCATTTCAAAGACCTGCTTCGAGCCGGGCGTCAGCGTGAACGAAACATCCGGATGCACCACCCGGTCCTGCATCATCGAAGCCGCCACCGCGAGGTCATGATAACTGGAGTTGGTGCACGAGCCGACGCACACCTGCTGCACGGCAATCCCCTTCACCGCCCGCACGGGGACGACCGCGTCCGGCGAATGGGGTTGAGCGATCATAGGCTCAAGCCGGTTCAGATCAATCTCCAATACTTCATCATAGCCGGCATCCCGGTCCGCGCTGAGCGACTGCCATTCCTCCTCGCGATGCTGGGCCACAAGGAAGAGCTTCGTCTGCTCGTCGCTTGGAAAAACCGACGTGGTGGCTCCCAACTCGGCGCCCATATTGGTGATGGTAAACCGATCGCTCACGGAGAGTGAGGCTACGCCCTCGCCAAAATATTCGATGATCCTGCCTACGCCTCCCTTGACGGTGAGTTGGCGAAGCAGTTCCAGGATAACATCCTTGCCCGTCACCCAGGGCTCGAGCGAACCTTTCAGGTGTACCCCGAGAATTCTGGGCATGGAAAGATAAAAGGGAGCCCCCGCCATGGCCACGGCGACGTCCAACCCTCCCGCTCCAATCGCGAGCATGCCAAGGCCTCCACAAGTGGGGGTGTGCGAGTCAGAACCCAGCAACGTTTGCCCGGGGACCGCAAACCGCTCGCGATGCACCTGGTGGCAGATCCCATTGCCAGGCCTCGAGAAATAGAGACCGTAATGAGCCGCGACGGACTGCAAGTACCGGTGATCGTCGGCATTCATGAAGTCGGTTTGCAGCATGTTGTGATCCACGTAACTCACCGACCGGCGGGTGCGCACCCTCGGAATCCCCATGGCCTCAAATTGCAGGTAGGCCATCGTCCCGGTCGCATCCTGAGTCAGCGTCTGATCAATGCGAATGCCGATCTCCTTGCCCGCCGTCATCTCACCTGAGATCAAATGTTCCTTGATGATTTTTTGAGAAAGATTGAGTGGCATGAATGCCTCTGAAGCGGTGGTTTCAGTTCTTTATCGCGCGGCCAAAATCAACCTGCCAGCGCGTTCGCGATTCTAAATAATGCGATTCGCAAAAGCAGGCGTCCTATCGAGGTGCGTTGCTCGGAGGGTACCGGAGGAAATTACGGTGCCGCTCAACTCTGTCTTCCCCCAGTCAACCGCGAGATGATAGTCCATCGCAAAGAAAGTTGTCAAACGATTCAAAGGGCAAAATCAGGCCGCTTTTGAGCCTCATACGGCAGCCGGTTGGAGAGCTGGCGACCAAAAATTCAACGGTCTGCGCTTGAAAACTTCGTCAATAGAGTCCGGGCGTTGGACTAATAGCCGACAATTTCTTTGTCTAAATGAAGCGTGAATAAATGAAATGCTTACCTGAATTCGCCAGGATTGTTAAAGGGGTGGAACCACCTCCGGAAGGAGGTGTGGTCCTCGATTGTGAAAATATTGGCAAAGTCATTCATAAGCAACGACTAAGAGAAATCACACCCTATACCGTATCAATATTCTCCAGATTGGTGCATCAAAATCAAGGAAAAATTCCCCTTTTTTCGCCTGTTGAAAAAAGAGGTGGAAAATCCAAAATATTTTCAGTCGATTCCCTCTTAATAAGCCATAGTGTTTCAATTAGATACAGTGAATCAAAATGAACATCAATTTCAATTCAGTTTGGCTATTAGCCTGCATATACATTTGACAGGGTAGGAGTCTATTCAGGGGTATTAAAGGCTTGGCGTCCATCACTTGACCCTGAAATAAATCGGGAGGGTACCAATGCTCGAGAACGTCGTAATTGGCCTCACCGTCGCCTTTTGGATCGCAGGAATCACCTCTCTCGTTCTGGCGAAACTGATGTTGAACAAATTTGCCAGATGGGCGAACAAAGGGGACATCCCTGCACTCCTCGAGGATCACAAAGGCGAAGTGCTTACTCCACCCGAACATGCTGTTCAGTTTCCCGGGTTTGCTTTGATCCCGACCGAACATCTCACATTTTCCAAAGCAGGAGTACCCCGAAAGTTTGAAGTTCTCACAAATCGCTCTTGAGGCTCGTAACTCGCTTTTTGTTCTCATCCTCAGTTCCGCTCATCTCCTTTTAGCTTCCCCAAAGGCAAGCCCAACCCCTGACATTATTGTTTTCGCCGCTCACAATCAAGAGCAAGCGATGGCGGTGCGGGACCGGACGCGATACCAGCAGGAGCTGGCGGTTGAACGTTTTGGTCTGGGCGCTCAGCCCGCTACGGACAACGGGGGCACCAGGAAGAACTCCAAGAAGCTCGGAGAACGGACCACGGTAGTGAGTCTCGAACCTTCCCCGACGGTCGATGCGCTGGGTCGCCGCGAGGTGTTGGTTCATATTATCTCTGATACCGATAACCAAGGGAATCCAAAGCCACACATTGACCCAAAAGGGCAGCCGGGATTGTTGGTGGAAATTCTCTGGGATGAGATGTTTTTCCCGCTCCAGGAGGAGAAGCTCCCTTTTCTTACCTTTGAGGCCCTCCCATCGGAGGATCCTGCGGTTGTCAGGTACCGGTTTGAACCCAAGGTGCAGGCGAAGTCCTTGATCCTGGCTTCCGGTTCGGTCTCGATCGATGTCGCCACCGGCGGGGTCAAAGAAATACGTATCCAGGCACTGCACAACCTTCAGTCGATACACAAACAGCTCGCCAAACTCGAAAGTATCACCGCTGAGATTCAATACGAGCGATTTCGTGGCACATGGAATCTCCCCGCCTTGGCTACTGGCCACGGGGTCTCCCATTTGCCCCATCTTGATGGCTTTTTTCAATTTAAATTCCGCGAATGGGGCCACGAGCCTGTCCTGGAGATACCTGAGCCGCAAGCCGTTCAGTTTTGATCATCAAAAAAGACTCACCCTAAGAAAAGCACGAGTGCACGGAAAGGGCCAGGCTCCTTTGAGCCGGCTGTGGGGTGCTCCCACCCTGTACGCCTTTGGAACCCATGGGAGAATTTGTGATTCCAGTGCTCTCCGTGGTCATCCTTGAAAGGGAGTCACAGTAACCGAACGGCATCCGCGGTCGTCCTGTGGCAGGTAAGCTTCAGGTACCCTTCCGGAATGCGCGGCAATTGAATTCATACATCGTCTTTTCAGGAGATAAAAATGCATCGACGCTCCATTTGTCTGGCGGTGGCAATCGTGTTCGCCCTGCAGTCTTTCATCGGCTTCGCACAGGATGGGGCGACTCTTGAAGTCGACAAGAAGATCATCGAGAACGTGAAAGATCACTCCGAGGTCATGCAAAACCTGGAGTATTTGACGGACATGATCGGTCCGCGGTTAACAGGGTCCGACCGGTTGAAGCGCGCTGAGGAATGGAGCCGCCAGCGTTTTGCTGACTACGGGTGTGTGAATGCCCACTCGGAAAGTTGGGCTTTTGGTTTGGGTTGGAGTCGTGGAAACGCTACCGGGCGCATCGTGGAACCCAATGGGATTCCACTAACCATCGCTTCATACGGTTGGGCACCGGGGACTCAGGGAACCGTTTCGGGCGAGTTGGTTTACGTGAATGCCCCCAAGGTGGAAGACCTCGAGAAATATCGAGGGCAGTTGCGAGGAAAATTTGTTATCACGCGCCCCCCGGCGGATCTGACCCGGGCTTTCGGACCCCCTCCCGAAGTCATGCAAGGTCGTCCGGGCGCTCCCAACGGTCCTGCTGCCCCACAACAGCCCCCCGCGCCAAAGCCTCCGGACCAGGCCTCCCCTTCGCCGCAGCCAGCGCCCGCACCCAGACCCAACTACGAACAGATGCGACAACTGCGTGAAAAGACGACACAGTTTTTCAAAGATGAGGGTGTGCTGGTGTCCGTCTCCGACTCCGGAAAGGATCATGGTTTGCTCAACATGGGCGGCCTGGGCGGAAAAGACCCGAATGCCCCGGTCCTTCCCTCGGTTTTTGTGACTCACGAAAATTACACGATGCTGTGGCGGCTTCTGGAGCGAAAGCAAAGGGTCGTTCTGGAGATGAACATTTCCAACTCATTTACCTCCTCCCCCGTGGAAGCTTTTAATACGGTCGCTGAAATTCGCGGCTCGGAAAAGCCCGATGAAGTGGTGATCCTTGGCGGGCATTTGGACTCCTGGGACTTGGGGACCGGGACTACGGATAATGGAGCGGGGACGATGTCTATTCTGGAAGCTTGCCGCGTCTTGAACGCGGTGGGCGCCAAACCCAAACGGACCATTCGGTTCATCTTCTTTGAAGGTGAAGAAGAAGGGTTGCTGGGTTCAAAGGCGTACCATGATGCCCACAAGAATGAGATGGCAAAAGTGTCGGCAGTCCTGGTCATGGATATCGGCACAGGCCGGCTTCGGGGACTCGCCCTCCAGGGACGCGACGATGTTCGATCCACGATGGCCGGGGCTCTGGCTCCTTTGAATGACCTCGGTTTACAAGAAATCAATCTCCGCAGCCAGGGCGGGACGGACCATCTTTCTTTCCTTCCTTCGGGCGTTCCGGCGTTTGCTTTCATCCAGGATCCGTTGGAGTACGGAAAGACTCATCATTCGCAGTCTGATACCTTTGACAAGGCCAAGAAGGATGATTTGATCCAGGCCTCCACCGTGCTTGCGGTCGCGGCTTACAATATTGCGCAACTCCCTGATCTGCTGCCTCACCGTGTTCCGCCGCCTCCGGCGCCTGCGCCCGCCGCCCCGCCCGGTTTGAAATAGTCGGAGGATCCTCCTACGGAACGCCAGATTCTGCTTGATCGTCAATGGGAAAGGATTCAGTTTAGGCCCGGAGAGCTGCCAGAATGTAGCTCCACCCTCGCTCCGTCCCGCGCTTTTTGCGGGACGGAGCGAGGGTGGGGTCAGCAAGAAGAAGATATGCAAAGCCCCGCTTGCAGGGCGACAGATTCCTCCCCCCAACTCACATGTCAGCCTTCAATCTCCGAATTCTCCCTGAATGGTCTTCGCTGATCGATGGGATTTTCTGGCTCAGGGAGCTTCAAACAGGAGCGGTACGAACCAGCTCCTGTCCGACATCGTGGCGGGGGAAGATGAAAGGTCTATTGAACCTTGAATTTGGTGTAGGGGAAAATCTGGGGTTTTTCCTCAGCCGCAACTTTCTCCGCGACGGCGACGCCCTTCCCCAATTGGTCATCGCTCAGGGGGGCGGCCCCGGCGACGAGGGGGGCGGTGTGAATGATCGCACCTTCCTGGGCCTTCAAGAAGACGAGGCGGTTCCTGTCCTGATCAAAGTCCACCCGGATGAAGTCGCCCAGCGTGATCTGCCGCGTCGCGGTCAAGTTGGCGAGCGGAAAAACGATATGCCGCTCGATGGTCCGCTTGAGCGGGCGCGCACCGTACTGCGGATCGGTCCCTTCTTTCAGCAGGAACTGTCGCGCCGGTTCAGAACAATGGAAGACAAACTTGTTTTCGGCCTGGGAATTCAGGATCCGCTGCTGCACCTGGCCCAACTCGATGTCCAGAATCTTTTCGAGATGCTCCGGTCTCAGGGGCCGGAAGACAATCACCTTGTCAATGCGGTTCATGAATTCGGGTGAGAACTTGCGCTTGGCCGATTCCACCGCCGTGTGATAGATGGACACGTCGGTCTCGTCGGAGTCATATTTCTGGGTGGCGCTGGCGAACCCCAGCCCGGTGCCCATCATCATGCGGCTGATCTCGCTGCCCCCAAGGTTTGAAGTCATGACGATGATGCACCTGGAAAAATCCACGCGCCGGTTGTCCCCCAGCGTGAGCGTGGCTTTGTCGAGGATACCCAGCATGAGTTTCCATAGGGCGTCACTCGCCTTTTCAATTTCGTCAAACAACACCAGCGTCAGATGCAAGCGATCGCTATGGAAC
Source organism: Terriglobia bacterium (assembly GCA_020072965.1). Classification (GTDB taxonomy): domain Bacteria; phylum Acidobacteriota; class Terriglobia; order JAIQFV01; family JAIQFV01; genus JAIQFV01. Next base: position 44,128 of record JAIQFY010000051.1, read on the forward strand.
TGGTCCAGGGCTTCCTGCGTCAGCGCCGGCTGGGTTTCACGGTGACCCAGATATCCCGGAGGCGACCCCACCAGTTTGGCAATCTCATGGCTGTGCTGGAACTCCCCGCAATCCACCTTGACGAAAGCGCGTTCGTCGCCAAACAACACCTCGGCAGCCGCCTCGACAAGCCGTGTCTTCCCCGAACCCGTGGGACCCAGGAAAAGGAGGTTTCCAATCGGACGGCCCGGGATGGTCAGGCCCGACTGGTAGATTTGAAATAATCCGGACAGGCGTCGCACCGCCCGCTCCTGCCCGACGATGCGATCGTACAGCTTGTCCTCAAACTCCCGCACCTGCTCACTCTTGAGATCAGGATTGAGTTCGCCAAATTGACTGGTGTTACTGTTCGCGTCCATCTTATTCTTGTTGCTCCTTGCGCATTACCTGAGGGTAATGCCATATTTGCATTTATCTATCGTCAATAGGGGACGGAGCATTAGATAAAAATTGTATTTTTTTTGGACCGGCCCTCTCCCTGACCCGAAATCATGTCCGGAGGATCGATCCTCCGCCACCCCTGAAATCTCTCCTCTCATCCTGTTCACCCCCTTTAGATGCCCCATCGCATCAAAGGTTAAGTTCTTAACCACAAAAAATATGTCATCCCCGCCTGGCATCCCTCGAGGCCACCCTGCGCATCGAAATGGCGTTATTTTCGCTTTCAACTGCTCCACATTTCGCCCCTGTAAACCTACCGGCCGGTCGGTATTCCAGATGACAGAAATCGACCTCCCGACGCGAGGAGGATCCTCGGGGCCAGGGAGCCTTTTTCTTCAGAAGAGATGACTTGAATCGTCCGGCGACGACCCGGCCGGGCACAATGGAGAGAGGGTGAACGGATGGCTAAACGAGCTTGTAGCCCACGCCGTACACCGAGATGATGTATTGGGGGGCGCTGGGATCCTTCTCGATCTTGTTACGCAGGCGGTTAATATGCGTGTCGATGGTACGGTCGTAGCCCTCGAAGGTGTATCCCCAGACCGCATCCAACAACTGGTCCCGCGAGAACACCAGTTCAGGGTTCTGCATGAAGTGCTTCATCAGGTCGAATTCCTTCGGGGTTAGTGTGAGGGGCTTCTTCTTGACCAGAACCTCCCGGGTATTGAGATCCAGCAGGATGTCGCGATGCTTGAGTTGGGGTTGTTTTGAGACCAGGACGGCATCCTTTTCGGCCCGGCGCGCCACGGCCTTCATACGCGCCTCCAACTCGCGGAAGCTGAAGGGCTTGGTAATATAGTCATCTGCGCCCAATCCGAGGCCGAAGACCTTGTCGCCTTCGTCGGACTTGGAAGTCAACATGATGATGGGAACCCGGGGGTTGATCTTGCGGATGGCCTTGCACACCTCGTAGCCGTTCATCTTCGGTAGCATGATGTCGAGGATGATGAAGTCCGGGGTTTCTTTCTTGGCCGCCTCCAGTCCGCTCGTCCCATCAAAGGTACTGACAACCTGGTAGCCGGCCTTTTTGAGATAAATGGAAATACCTGTCGTAACGCTGATGTCGTCTTCAACTACAAGAACTTTTGAAATTTGGCTCATCGGTATCCGACTGAGGGCTCATCCCCAGAGATGGTGTGGACAACACTCTACAAAAATTCTCCTTATTTTTCAACACCTAATAAAGCAATCTTTTCCCCCGGTTTACGAGAAGCAGTTCCAGACCTGGGGTACAAGGCCCACAGACAGCCCACCCGCTGCCCGTCCGACATGGAGGCCGATCCATTTTTCGAGCTCGCCAGTAGACCTTCGGTATTCTCTGGAAGATGAGATCCGCTCTGTTCCTCGTGGCTTCTGTGCCTCTTCGCGGGAGATTTCAATAGAAATTGCCTGCGGTGGAAGACGCTCAAGACTTGCCGCACGGTCTCGAGTGCGCTAAAATTCCAACGTCGTCGGATGAGAGTGCGCCTGTAGCTCAGGTGGATAGAGCATCTGCCTTCTAAGCAGAGGGTCGCCCGTTCGAGTCGGGCCAGGCGTACCAACTCCTGCGGAGTAAATTCCAAATTCCAAAGACCAAATTCCAAATAAATCTCAGAGTCCAAAATCCAATAGGACGTCAAGAGCCAAGCTCCGATCCAGGAGTTGTGTTGGTTGGAGACCTCAGAAGTAACTAATCAAATCCCCCCGACGGCAGTCGGGGGATGATTCAGATCCAACCTACAAAGCCACCTCCTACCTCGCACTCAAATCCCCCCGATGGAAGTCGGGGGATCATTCAATTCCTGCCTACTAGCAAATCTCACACCGACCACTCGAATCCCCCCAACGGCAGTTGGGGGATGGTTCAGATCCAACCCAAATGCGCAGATTCCAACTCCCCAGATCAACCCGAAGGGGCGGCCGGCAGAGCTGAACCCGGAGACCCTCCCTCACAAGCGAAATCACCTTACGCTTAACGTTGTGAGGAGCAACTCCCGGAGATCTGATACCCGTCGTTTCTACCGGCGTCTGCCGGGTCACTTCAGCAACTCAGGATGTCGCGGCCGGGATGCTGAGCCGATCAGGCCGAAGATTCCCCGCTCGACGCGGGCAGTGGTTTCAGGGGATGCCTCTCGTTCATAGACGGGAAACAGGGTGCGCTCTTCCTTGCGGATGTGCGCCTCGAGTGTGTCAGCAAATTCAGTCAGGGTCGACACGAGCGCCCGGCCTTTGTGGCTCCGCAACTGATTGACCAGGCGCTCAATCCTTCTGTGCTCTGCGAGCACTTCCTCAATCACCTCACGGGCCCCTGCCATGTGGCGCATCTCGGGAAACAAGATCCTCTCTTCGGCTTGGAAGTGAACGACCAGTTCGGTATCGAAGAACTCAATGGCATGGCCCGCCTTGGTCTGAATCCATTCCCGATCCGTGTGGTGCTCGTGCAATCCCTTGTGAATGCGCAGGCATAGCACCAGCGCATAGTGATGCTCGCGGGAAAGCGGGACCAGACTCTTGTGACGCCGGGATCTTCTCTTCATGAATCGCCCTGACTTGATAGGACATTATATTCCACCCCCGGCTTTTCCCTTGTATGGAACGTCGCCTTCGCTCTTGGCATCGGGATGATAAACCTCTTCGACGGAGTGAACGAATTCCACGTACGCCTTCACGAATTTGCGCCCGGCATCGAGATCACTGCTGCGGAATTTTCTCATGGTGATGGCGGCGGCGAACCACCGGTGGATTTCGTCGTGGGCGGTGACTGGAAAAAGGCTCAACAGCGGTTCGAGCGAACCTGTGTCAATCGCCTTGTCAGCCGCAGGGATGGCCGGGCCGAGCTTACGACCGGCGCGTTTCAAGCCTGTCTAAGGCTCGCCTTTCCCGGCGCGATGAAGCCCCACGGCCGTCTCGAAGAAGCACCTCTCCGCAAGCTCGTGCGCTCCGCATAGAGTTTCATATCTCCCGTCTCTCATAAGCCCTGCCTCACGCCGCCTCCAGCGGAGATTTGTCGCCGCGGCGACCTAACGGCGCCGGCCTCGAAATCCCCTTGACAGTAGAGTTACGATGAGATTAAAGTATCGCTGTATAAAAAAACGAACGTTTTTGTTTTTAAAATGCCCAAGCTCAAAGACAAGGTCATCGAGCAGAACCAGGGGAAGATTGAAGCCGCTGCCTTGCGCATATTCACTCGCCAGGGCTACCACGGGACGTCGATGCGGGACATCGCAGAGGCCGCCCGGATCTCCATCGGCAACCTTTACAACTACTACGGGGGCAAAGAGGAGATCTTCGTGTCCCTGGTGCGCCGCCACGAAGCCCGGATGGACGCGCTCCGCGGAAAGGTGCTGGGCCCGATGCAGAACGTCTTCGACCCCTCCGAGTTGCAGCGTCTGGCGAGAGGTATCCGGGAAATCGTTTATGAGAACCCGGACTACTGGCACCTCATGTACATCGACGTGGTCGAGTTCGGAAGCCAGCACTTCGCGTACACTTTCCGGTCGCTGGCGCAGAAGATGAAGCAGCGCCTGGGTCCACGGCTGCGCGAGGCCACGCGCCGGGGCCCTTGGAATGACATCGACCCTGCCCTGGCCTTCACAGCGATCTATCTGCAGCTCATCACTTATTTTCTGGTGGAAAAACTCTTCGGAGGAAAGCAACACCTCGGTATGCCCGACGACCGCGCTATCGCTCAGTTGATCCGGATGCAGACCCAGGGGATCTGGCGCGATGGGGCGGAAGGTCGCGGCAGCCATGACAGAAGGAGGAAACATGCGAATGCAAACACTCGCAACACTGCTGGCGGCCGCCGGCATTCTCTGCTTCATGACGGCGATGACTCAAGCTCAGACGGCCACCACCGGGCAAATCGTGGGCGTGGTGACGGATTCCAGCGGGGCCGTCGTGGTCGGCGCAAGAGTCGCCCTGACTAGCGACACCGGCGTGCGGCGCGAAACCGAAACCGGCGGCGACGGCGGTTACAAGTTTGCTCTACTCGGCCCAGGCTCCTATCGGCTCGAAGTGACCCTCAGCGGATTCGCACCGGTCAAATTGGAAGGCATCGCCGTCACGATAACCGGAACCTCAGTCGTCGACGTTACCCTCCAAGTGGCCGGTTTGCCGACCACGGTTTCGGTCACGGCCGAATCGCCGCTCGTGCAGACCGAAAGCGCCACCCGCGGCGAGGTCATCCAGAGCGGGACGCTGCGCCAGCTCCCGCTCTCCACGCGCAACTTCCAGCAGTTGCTGACCCTGACTGCTGGGACGCAGGGCTCCATCTCTAATTCTTCGGAACTGGGCCGTGGCGACGCGGTATTCAACGTGAACGGCCAGCGCTCAGTCTCCAACGCGGTGGTCATCAACGGGGTGGACGCCAACTCCATCGGCACCGGAAGCACGCCCAACCTGGCGGTGCCCGCCACCGACACCCTGCAGGAGTTCATCGTCCAAACCAGCCTGTATGACGCTTCCCAGGGCCGCAACGCCGGCGGCATCGTGGCCGCTGTCACGCGTTCCGGCAGCGACGCCTTCCACGGCAACCTCTACGAGTTCCTGCGCAACGATGTACTCAACGCCAACAACTTCTTTCTCAACAGTGCCACGGTGGGTAAGCCGGTTTACCGCCGGAACCAGTTCGGTGGCACGCTCGGGGGCCGGATCGTCAAGGACCGGGCGTGGTTCTTCATGTCCTACCAGGGAACGCGCGAAACCAATGGCACGTCGCTGACCAACTCGCTGGCCACTGTGTTCGTTCCCGGCAATCTCAGCAACGATCGCAGTACCGCCGCCATGAACGCTTTGGCCGCGTCCTTCGGGGTGGCCGTTATCAATCCCAGCGCCCTGTTCCTGCTGCAGGCCAAGCTGCCCAACGGGCAGTTTGCGGTCCCCTCGGCGCCCTCGCCGGGGGCCTCCAATGCGCCGGTGTCGGTCCCGGTGCCGGGCATTTCTAAGTTCCGTGAGGACCAATTCAACAGCAATCTGGATTTTCAGCTGAACTCAAAAAATCGGCTGTCTCTCAAGTTCTTCTGGGCGAACAACCCCACCACCCAGGCCCTATTCAACTCGTTCGGGACAGGCAACGCGCTGCCCCTCCCGGGTTTCGGCGCAACGTTGGACTTCAAGCAACGACTGTTTTCGCTCAGCGACACCCACGCTTTCGGGGTGCATGTGCTGAACGAGGTCCATTTTGGCTACAGCAGCATCACTACCGGGTCCACGCCGCAAGAGCCGTTTACCTCGGCGCAGCTTGGCATCAGATCTCCCCTGAACAGCCTTTTTCCCGGCATGCCCACCATCTCGGTGAGCAACTTTTTCGATCTGGGGGCATCGCCCTTTTCCGATAACGACGCCCAGATCGCGACCTACAATCTGGGCGATACTTTGAACTGGACGCTCGGAAAGCACAGCCTGAAGCTGGGGGGCGAGTACAAGAGACACATTGTTGACGAGCGCTTTGATCTCTACACCCGCGGGAACATGTTCGCCCTCGGCTTCTCGGGGAACCCCTTCAAGGACTTCCTGGGTGGTTTCTTTGGCCTCAATGGCCTGTCGATCATGGGCTCGGGGGAGAACACCCGCCACCACCGGGCGCAGGACGCGGCCTTGTTCATCAACGACGACTGGCGGTTGAGCGACCAACTCACCCTGGCCTTGGGCCTTCGCTGGGACTACTATGGCCCGTTCCACGAGACCCAGGGGCGCTTTGTAGCCATCGATCCGGCACTGATCACCACCAAGGCCGTCGGGGGCGGCGTCGCGGTGACCAGTGGTTTCGTGCAGGCCGACAACGCCAACTCCGTGCTGCCCGGTTTCACCCCGGTGACGGCCTCCCTAGTGCCCGCTGACACCAACAATTTCGGACCGCGAATCGGCTTCGCTTGGCAACCGCACCGCCACAACAGCCGGATGGTGGTGCGCGGGGGAATCGGGCTGTATTACGACCGTCCCAATGCACGCCTCCTGAACAACCAGATCCTGAACTTTCCCTTCTACACGTTGGCGCAAGTGGTCGGCGCACCCATCTCCAACCCCTTCGTGCAGGTCCCGTTGCCCAATGCCTACCCGCTGCAGTTCAACAATGCCACCATCTTCCCTTCAGGCGGAGCACCGGCTGTCCTGCCCGCCGCGGTGGCCGCCAGCGCTTGCGCCCCCGCCGGTTTCACCTGCGTATCGGCGAATGGCATCTATCCCAACCTGCACAATTTCCGAACCCCTTACGTGTTCCAGTACAGCCTCGGCACTCAGTACGAGTTCGCCCGCAATTGGCTGCTTGACCTGAGTTACGTGGGGGCGAGCGGTCGCAAACAGTTGCGGCTGCTCGACCTCAACCAGCCGGTGGCGGCCGCGGCCTTCTCCCCGGGACCGCTGAGTCCCGGCCTGTCGGCGCTGCCGGTCCAGGCCTTCGGCGTGCACGTGATCGAAAGCAGTGGGAACTCCAACTACAACTCGCTGCAGGCGACGGTGACCAAGCGTCTCTCTCAAGGCCTTCAGCTCATCGCGGCGTACACCTATTCGCACACCCTTGACGACTATTCGGGGGACGCCTCCGGCACCAGCGACAACTCGGTAGTGCCGGGGGACGAAGTGAACCTGAACAACCATGCCTCTTCCGATTTCGATCGCCGGCATCGCTTCTCTTTCAGCTACGTCTACGACCTGCCGAAGTTCTACCACGGTGGTTCCAAGGCCGCATCGCTGCTTGCCAACGGCTGGGAGCTCGCGGGGGTCTTGACCGTGCAGACGGGCACACCGTTCTCGGTCCTCACCAACGCGACCGCATTCGTCCAGGCACGCGCCGACTTCGCACCCGGGTGCACGCTCACCAATGCAGAGCTGAGCGGAAGTGTCGACAGCCGGCTAAACAAATACTTCAACACTTCCTGCTTCATTGCTGCGACCGGTTTGGGAAACTACGGCAAGACCGGGCGCAATATCCTGCGCGGGCCTGACCAGCGGAACCTCGATTTCTCTATCGTGAAGTTTTTCCCCATCCGAGAGGGGCAGAGGCTGGAGTTTCGCACCGAATTCTTCAACATCTCCAACACCCCAAGCTTCGCCAACCCGGTCCCCATCCAGGCCTCGGGCAACTTTGGACAGATCGTTCGGACCAGCACCGGCCCGCGGGTGATCCAGTTCGCTCTGAAGTACGAGTTTTAGGGGGCCCATGAAAGACACTGGTCTGCGCGGTAAGATCGTCGTCGTTACCGGAGCCGCGGCGGGGATCGGTCGCGCCACGGCCAGGCGGTTTGCAAGCGAAGGCTGCCGTGTGGCGGCGTGGGATGTCAACGATGCGGGGCAGGAAGAGTTGCTGCGCGAACTGTCCTCGGTCGGAGGAGAGTCACTCTTCCGCAAAACCAACGTGTGTGACTCCCGCGACGTCGAGGCGGCTGTCCAGGAAACCGTCGCGCGCTGGCATACCGTGGACGTCCTGATCAACAATGCCGGCATCATCCGCGATGCGCAGTTGGTCAAGTGGAAGGACGGGCAAGTCGCCGGCCTCATGAGCGACGAGGCCTTCGACGCCGTCGTTTCTGTGAACCTGAAAGGCGTCTTCGTCTGCGCCCGGGCGGTAGTGCCTCACATGATCCGCCACGGTTCGGGCGTGATCCTGAATGCGTCTTCCGTCGTGGGGCTGTACGGCAACTTCGGGCAAACCAATTATGCCGCCACCAAGGCCGGCATAATTTCCTTTGCACGTACCTGGTCCCGCGAATTGGGCAAGTACAACATCCGGGTGAATGCCGTGGCGCCGGGGTTCATCGCCACGGAAATCTTGCGCACCATGCCGGACAAGGTCGTCCAGTCCATGGTGCAGCGCACCCCTTTGGGACGAATGGGCAGTCCGGACGACATTGCCGAGGCGTACGTGTGGTTAGCATCGGATGCTGCCGCCTTCATCACGGGGACCGTGCTTTCGGTGGATGGCGGACTGGTGTTGGGAACTTGACGACAGGCACAAGGACTCCGCGGATGCGCTACGCGAACATTATTTCCACCGGTCGATATGTGCCCGAAATCGAAATCACCAACGACATGTTGCGTGAGCGATTCCAGAACATCCCGGACTTTGTCGACAAGATGGAAGCATCCAGCGGCATTCGCACACGCCGGCACGCGCCGGAAGACTGGGCCACCAGCGACGTGGCTCTCCCCGCGGCGCGCCAAGCGATCGAGCGCGCCGGGCGGAAGCCCGAAGACGTGGACCTGATCATCCTCGGAACCGACTCGCCGGATTACATTACGCCCGCGACGTCGGTGGTCCTGCAACACAAACTCGGCGCCAAAAATGCCGGCACATTCGACATCGGTTGCGCTTGCGCATCATTTCCCACAGGGCTATCGGCTGCCGCCGGGATCATTGCGGCTAATCCCGGCATCCGGACGGTGCTGGTGGTGGGAGTGTACCTGATGCACAAACTGGCCGCGGCAGACGATCCCATGATCTTTTTCTACGGCGATGGCGCGGGCGCGGCGGTCTTGGAGCCCGCCTCCGCGCCGGGTTTCATCACGTCCGCATTTCGCGCGGATGGCTCCTATCACAAATACTGGGGGATCTATTCGGGAGGTACTTTCGAACCGGCCACCGAAGAATCTGTGAAGGAGGGGCGCACGCGCTGCAACATCAAGCAACGCTACCCGCCGGAGATCAATGAGGATACTTGGCCTCTCTTGGTGCTGCGTCTGGCGAAGGAGGGTGGGTTTCAGATGCGCGACGTGGACCTCTTCATCTTCACGCAGGTCCGCAAGCCAACCATCGCAACCGTGATGAATACATTGGGCGTCCCCATGGAGCGTGCCCATACCATCATGGAAGAATACGGTTACACCGGCTCCGCCTGCATCGGGATGGCGCTGGATGACGCCATCGAGAAGCGGAAGGTGCATCCCGGCGACCTCCTCGTGCTGGTGGGGTCGGGAGTCGGTTACAACCAGGCCGGCGTCGCTTTCCGCATGATCTGAAAGCCGCCACCGAGCCGGGGAGCGGGAAGGCCGTTTGCCAATATCAAAAGTCATTGCGTGGGTAGCAGTCATCGTCATTTTGGCGGTGGTGACGGCGGCCGTGCTGGTGGTGTGGAGGCGTCCCCTGATGGTTTTCGCGTGGATGGAGCGGCGGAGCCTTACCCGTCAGGGCTTGAGGAAATCGGTCGTCAACGCTCCCTCCGGCAGGATTGCGTTTTGGGAGGGCGGGAGCGGGCCCACCCTGGTCTTTCTCCATGGCGCGGGCGATCAGGCGGGAACCTGGTCGCGGGTGCTGTCACAACTAATCACTGGGCATCGCGTGCTCCTCCCCGATCTGGTTGGGCACGGCGACAGCGAACCCGCCCAAGGGACACTCACCATTGGCATGGAGCTGGCCGGCTTGGAAGCCCTCCTGACGGCGCGCTCGCCGCAGCAGCAGGTCGTACTCATTGGAAATTCTCTGGGCGCGTGGGTGGCCATGCTTTATGCCTTTCAGCACCCGGAGCGCGTGGCGCTCGTGGTGGCAGTGAATGGCGGACCATTGCGAGGGACGCGGCCCGACGTCTTGCTCAACCCGGCTAACCGCGAAGAAGCACGACGCCTGATGCAACTGGTGCGTGACCCGGGTAGCCCGCCCATCCCGGGGTTCGTGCTGGATGACGTGGTGCGCGAGGCGCAGCAGGGCCCCATCGGCCGGCTTTCGCAGAGCGCCGCCGACATGCAGCAATACCTCCTGGATGACCGCTTGAAGGAGTTCAAGGTGCCGGTCGATATCCTTTGGGGAGAGGCCGACCAACTCCTGGGCTCCGCCTACGCCAAGAGGCTGGAGGAAGGGTTGCCAGCGGCGCGTCTGACCCTGCTTTCCCGTTGCGGCCATGTTCCCCAGCGGGAGTGTCCTGTCACCTTCGCTACCAAGCTTGCGCAGTTGCTGAAGGATCCGCCCTCGGCACCCCTCGGCGCGCCAGCCACCCTGGTGCCTGCAGCCCCGTTGCCTTGAACCAGGAGACCATGCTGAATGCGAACATCCTCGGCGAGCGCGCCCGGTTGACACCGGACAAAACTGCGCTCGTCTTCGTGCCAACCCGGCAGCGGTTCACTTACCAGCAGCTCGACGAGCGAGCTATCCGCTGTGCCCGCTTGTTGACGGAAACGTGTGGTCTGCGGAAGGGCGATCGCGCCGGGATCCTGGCCAACAACAGCGTGGAATTCCTGGACGCCTTCTTCGCCGCTGCCAAGTCGGGCATCGTCCTGGTACCGCTGAACACCCACTACACCGCTCACGAGCTGGAATACATCATGCGCGACAGCGGCCTCCAGGTGTTGCTGTACCAGAGTCAATTCCGGGACACCCTGCGACCGCTGGAGAAAACCGCGGCTCTCAAACATTGGGTCGCGCTCGACGCCGGCGGCGGCCCTGGGGATCTGTCCTACGGGGAGTCGGTGGCCGCTCTTCACCCGGCGGGGTGGTCGCCCGTGCGCTGTGATCCGGAAGACCTTTTCTGCTTGCTCTACACCAGCGGCACGACGGGAAGGCCCAAGGGAGTGATGACGCCGCACCGCATGGCGGCCTGGAACGGTTACAACACCGCGGTTTGTTGGCAGCTTCGCGAGGACGACGTCAGCCCCGTGTTTACCCCCCTATATCACGCCGGGGGTCTGGGCGCTTTTCTCATGCCCATCTTCACCATCGGGGGAACGATCGTCCTGCACGGCGGTTTCGACACCGGCGAGATCTGGCGGACCATCGAAAAGGAAAAATGCACAGTCGTTCTCGGCGTGCCCACCATCTACAAGCTGCTGATGGAGGCGCCAGAGTTTCAGCAGGTGGATTTGCGCCACGTGCGTTGGTTCGCCTGCGGAGGCGCGCCTCTGCCCCTCCATGTCATCGAGACCTACCAGAAGCGCGGCGTGGTTCTCAAGCAGGGGTACGGGCTCACCGAGGTGGGTGTGAACTGCTTTTCCATGACCGCTGAGGAATCCGCACGCAAGGCCGGCTCCATCGGTAAGCCGCTTATGTTCACGCAGGCGCGGCTGGTGGACGCCCAGGGCAACGACGTCCCCGTGGGTGAAGTGGGCGAGTTGCTGTTGCGCGGGCCTCACGTCTGCCAGGGATACTGGAACAATCCCCAGGCCACGGCGGCGGCCCTGGACCCCGGGGGCTGGTTTCACACCGGCGACTTGGCGCGCTGCGATGAAGAGGGTTTTTTTTACATTGCGGGTCGATCCAAGGACATGTTCATCAGCGGTGGGGTGAACGTGTACCCCGCTGAGATCGAAGGCGAGCTATTGCTGCATTCCGGAGTGCAGGATGCCGCCGTGGTCGGCGTGCCTCATCCCACCTGGGGCGAAGTCGGCGTCGCGTTCGTGGTGCGGCGCGCCCCGCACAATGCCACAGCGGAAGAACTGGCCCATTTCCTCGGCGAGCGGCTGGCCCGGTACAAGGTCCCGAAGGAGTTTTTGTTTGTGGACGCCCTGCCGCGAACGCCCTACGGCAAAGTGGTGAAGGGAGAGCTCCTGCTGCAGTACCGGGGCAGGAAAGCACCGGATTCCCCGGGTGACTGAGTTTTTCGCTCGTTGGGAAGGGAGTAAGGATAAGGAGGCCGACATGAAACCTATCTACATTGCCGCCTACCATCAATCCAACTTTGGAAAGCTTATGGCCATGTCGGTGCCGGAGATCATCCGAAACGCCATCCCCGGGGTGGGCCGCGAGAGGAGGGACGATGCCCGAGGTGACTGCTGACCGCACCGGCTACGTGCGGGTCCAAGACCGCGATGTCTACTGGGAGTATTTCGGCCGTGGAGACCGGGAAGCGATCTGCCTGCTGAACGGCGTGGCTATGAGCACCCGCTCTTGGTATGCCTTCGTCCCCCAATTACAGCCGGAATACGATTTGATCCTGTTCGACTACTGGGGCCAGGGAAACTCGTTCAGCGAGGATGCGCCCTACTCCATCCCCCGCTTCTGTGAAGCCCTCACGAAAATCGTGGACACCCTGACTATCCAGCGATTGCATCTCATGGGGATCTCTTACGGGGGGTTCGTCGCCCTGGACTACGCGCGCCTCTACCAGGACCGGCTACACACGCTGACTATCTCCGGGATTCTCCTCACTCACGAAGAGCTATTCGAGATGTACGAGGAGCTTTCTTTGCTCTTCTACCGCAGCGGTCAGATGGAGCTGTACGCCTATTACCTGTACGAGAAGATCTTCGGCGAATCGTTTGTGCGGAAGATCGGCCCCCGGCTGCCGGAGATGCGACAGAAGCTGATCGAGAGGTACAACGAACGGGCGCATTGTCTGGTCCAGCTCACCCTGGCCCAGGACCGCCTGTTCGCCGAACTTGATGCTAACCTACCCGGATACCGGGCCATCCAGACCCCGACGCTGATCATGGCTGGCGCCGAAGATCGAACCATCCCCCCCTGGGTCCAGAAGAAGATCTGCACCATCCTGCCGAATTCACGCTTTGAGAAGATCGAGGATTCGGGACATGTCGTCTATCTGGAGAAGCCCGAGATTTTCTTCGGCCATCTGAAGAGATTCGCCCAAGCCAAATTGCTCAGTTTCTAACCGCCTGCCTCCGCTCAAGCTGGCCCGTACTTCAGTTGGAGTATTAGCGTTTCGACGTCTGGCCTGAGTCTTTGGGTGGTAATGGTTTGTTCCAGCAGGCGCTGGCGATTGTCGACCGTCGAAGTTGGACCCCTTTTATTTGCTGCCTGCGTCGTGATGATCGGGGGCGTCCCCGGCTTTCCCTCCGAACGTCGCCATCTATCCAGACTTGGCCATCTGACATCCGTTTGTAGCTCTCTGTAATCTTAAGGCGTGGCCCACGGCGTCGGGGGCGCCAGCCAGCCTGACATCCGTTTGGAATCCGGGATTTGAGCTCTGCTTCGTATTTAAAATTTGGATTTTGTTTGAATTTTGGAATTTGGGTTTTATTTGGAATTTGTCTTTTGGAATTTGGGTTTTGTTTGGATTTTGGATTTTGGATTTTGGAATTTACTCCGAAGCAGTTCTTGCGTTAGAATCTTGAGCTGGTTTTCAGTGTGCGCCTGTAGCTCAGTTGGATAGAGCGTTTCCCTCCGAAGGAAAAGGCCGCTGGTTCGAGCCCAGTCAGGCGCACCATGACTTTGGAAGAGAGGTTGGAAGAGGGTTCGTACAATCGCGTCCGCCGCCAATCAAGGGATTGCGATTCAGACTTTCGGATTCAGATTTCTGACTCTTGATTTTTGATCTCAATCCGCTCTCAAATCTGAAATTTCAAATCTCAGATTTCAGCTTCCCATATTCTATTATTCCAACCGTAATTTTTTGCTGCGGGGCCGGTCGATTTTTTGTTTTACAATTTTGTCTTATCAGTCTAAATTCATTACCCGCTCGATGGGCCGCTAGCTCAATTGGCAGAGCAACTGACTCTTAATCAGTAGGTTGTAGGTTCGATTCCTACGCGGCTCACCAAATTTCCTTACCTCTTTTACTCAGCCGAACTGCCCCCGCTCATTTAGATCGCTTCGCATTCATGGAAAATGGAGATGCGACCCTCTGATATACTCTCTCCATACAAAGATTCAATTGTCTAATGTCGAAGCCTGACTCCTTTTTATTTAGATTCTCGCCTCGCGCGCACCTGTCTGAGCCCTACGCACCCGGACTTTCATTTCGATGCGCGACCCCAGACGATTGATGATCGACATGAGGCGATCAATGGTGAACCGCCCCAGGTCCGCATGGCGGATGCGCGAGAAATCGGCCGCGGCAATCCCCGTGCGATCGTGCGCCGCGCGCACGCTTAAGCCCTCCCGGTCCAGCGCCTTGATGATTTCAGCAGCGAGGATGGCCTTGAATTGCTCCGCGTCCGCGTTCTTGTGCCCCACATCGCGGAATACATTCCCGCTCCCTCGCGTCACTTCCAGCTTTTCGTCTTTCATCGTAACATCTCCTTCAATCTCTTCAAACGGTCCTTAATCAGATCAATCTCGCGTTTCGGCGTCTTGACGGCCCGCGTCGATTTCTTTGGGAACGCATGGATGACCCAGATTTCCTCGGCGAGCTGCACCGCGTAGACTACGCGGTACGCATCGCCGTGGAACGGCAGTGCCATCCCGAACACGCCCGAGCCCAGACCGTGCATCGGCTTCGCAATGTCGGCCTTTGCGCCCTCGGCTGCAATCGTCAAGGCCGTCAGGCAGACCGACCTTCTATGTGGTCGTTTTTGTCAAGCTCCTTGCGAACGGATATTTTACTTGGCTGTGGTGGCTCTTTGTTCAGTTCGGGAGATTCTTAGAATGCTCCCGGAACGACCTTCTATCCGTGCCGATCGAAGAATGATCC
>JAIQFY010000052.1 GCA_020072965.1 Terriglobia bacterium
CAGCACCTGGTGCAGTTCCTTTTGGTCGTGGGGCGAGACATGAATTTGTAAAGGATGTCGTGACATGCCCCGAGTATAGAATGAAACATCTTATAATACAATTACTTTATAGAACCGTTTCAGGCGGTCAAATACCTAGTGACCCACTAAGGCCACACAGGCCAGTGAGCCTGTATTCGGTAATTACAGGCTATTTCACGATTGTGGGGGTCAGGCACAGATTGCGGGGGTCAGGCACTAACAAATGGTAAAATTCACGTTAGTGTTGTAAGTCGCAGACCCGCCCGCATCTCTTCATTTTCTATTTTTCCTTTCTATTCCAGACGTATACACTATCTCTTGCGTCTCTCCGTGCCTCGGCGGTGCCGCTCTCTTCGGATGTTTTATGAGAAAAAACTCCATCCTGATTCTTCTCCTGCTAACTCCGCTGATCGTATCAGGGCAAACACAGCCTTCAGCACCGAACCCCGCGCCAGGTAGAAGTCAGCCGGCTCCGCCTCCCGCGCTGACACACAATGCGGTGGTTGAATCGGCCCTCGAGGTAAAACACGCCTCCGTGAGCTCCGCCCAAAGTTCGACTCAACCTGCCGGGGTCACGATGGTGTCCCTCGCGATTGAGTTTCAAAACAATTCCCGCCAGGTGATCACTGCATTCAACTACCATCTTCGGCTCCGGTTTGCTGACGGCAGGGGAGCTCCGAGCGAGGGCGGGGAAGATCTCATCAAGAATCTGGCGATCGCCAAGAATCAGCCGGAGATTGCGAGCCCTTCTTTGACTTTTTCTCCCGCAACGACCCGTCAAATAACGAGGAATTTTACAGTGCGGTCGGGCGGTGCTGTCCCGGTGTCGGTTGAAGTGTATCCCTCGCTGGTGGTATTCGAGGATCGAACCGCACTCGGAAACCCCGGCGAAATGGCAAAGATGGAGGCGTCTCGGAAGAGCGAGGCTCAAAACCTGGCGGGCTTGATTGCGGATCTGGAAAGTGTGGCGGCTTCCAAAGATCCAGCGGCGGCCCTCACCACTCGAATTGCCCGCCTTAAGCAAGAGGGGCCCTCGGGCACGAATTCCAAGCAGGCCAAAGATCTGGAAGGTTTTTCCGACGTGGTGGGGCTCTTTGGAAAAATCAATAACGGACACGATATCGGCAGGGAGGCGTTCAAGGGCCAGCTCGACGAGATACGCGCCCAGCAGAAAATGCTGGCCGAGCACTCCGGCCTCAAACGGACCGAGTAGAAGGGGCGTCCGCCGCAGCGGACGCCCCTGCGTTGAAGCAAACAGGATCTCGTAACATTTTAAATGACGTTTGTATTAGAAGGGGGCACTATGAGTAGTCCCGACAGAGAATCAACACACTTGGGCGAGCGGCGTCTTCAAAAACAGAACGCGAGGTGCTTCCAACAAGGGCTGACCGAGGAATTAGGGAAGGTTCGAGGCAGGGAAATGCTTGCAAAGGTCCAGACGCGGTATTCTGACCTCCTCTGTCATTCGGTTCAATATCCTGAACGGGCTTTGCGCATGCATCTGGAGACGAAAATTCTGCCGGGCCTCGCCTTGTACCAAGCCCTTCGCGAGGAGGGAATCAACCAGGCGCCGGCCCTGGAAGTGGTGGACCGAATCATCGAGATTCGAGTGGAGGCCCTGCGGAAGAGACTGGTCTGGGTGGGGAAGTTCGCGTTTTTCTATCATCTGATTCGACGGTTAACACGGCCGATAATGCGCGTCTGCTACCCCGATGCCGGGTGGAAAGTGGAATGGCTGGAAGTGAGCCCGAAACAAGTAGCCTTCAATATTCATCGGTGCTTTTACTGGGAAGTCTTGAAGTCGCACGGCGCTGCTGAACTCACCCCCTCATTCTGCCGGGGCGATGATCTGCTCTACAAAGATGTTTCTCGGCATCTTCGATTCGAACGCACCAAGACGATTGGCCAAGGGGACGATTGTTGCGACTTCCGGTTCGTCCGGATCAAACCCAACTGACATTGATAGATCATAGTGACGGGTGACAGCATCTCACGAAGGGGTACGTTTTGGTAGCCAGGATGCTCCGCTCTTTGGAGTATCCCGGGAATGCGTAGACCGCAAGTTTCCCGGCCCTGAACGAACAACAAAAGCCCGGGATTCGCCAAAGAAGCGAATCCCGGCTACCAAAGCATGCATAATTCAACATTATCCATCCCTCTCGCGCGGGGCGTGAGATCCTGTCAGAGAGGTTCAAATCCGAAGTCATTATTTCAAGTAGGAGTTTATTACCCAAAGGGAGGCGTCATGATGAAGCGTTTTGTTGTGTGGGGCTCGATCTTCCTTCTGGTCATGGTGACAAGCTGCCAGAAGGCAAGGACCCCTCCGGAGGTGATCAAATCGATCCCAATCGAGAACATGGATGGGGTTTTGACCCAGTCCGGGGTTACCTTTGACAAAAGTACTTCGAGTGATGGGAATGGCTCTTTGAGAATCGATACATCGCAACCAGTCACCGTCAGGTTGTATGAAGTCAGAGATGTCAGTGTCGAAAATGCACGCCTCACCTATCGGGCCCATTTAAGAACACAAAATGTGATCGGCAAGGTTTATCTTGAAATGTGGTGTGTGTTTCCCGGATCCGGAGAGGCCTTTTCCAGGGCCTTGCAGAACCCTCTTTCCGGGACCATTAACTGGACGACCATGGAAACGCCTTTCTTTTTGCAGAAAGGGCAGAAGCCTGAATTGATCAAGTTGAACGTCGTTATTGACGGCAAAGGGACGGTGTGGGTCGACGACATCACATTGACTAAAGGACCTCTGAAATAAGACCCAGTTGAGCTGTTAGCACCTTATCAACAGAATTTGTGCTGATATGGGTAAAAATAATTATCATTAGGAGGCCAGGAATACAGGAAGTTAAAGACCTTCCATCGGAAGAGAATGGAATGATCCCGCCGCGGTGGCTTTCCATCGAGGACCAATTTCCCGGGTTCCTGGATTCCTAATAAAAAATGGTTTGGGTTCCGGCTCGTCAGGATTAGGGCCAAGTCTCCATTCAAGTGAGGAACTATGGCAGCTCCCGTCAAGCCCATCATCTCGATCGACCTTCTGAACCAGGTGGATATTCGAGTAGGTACCATCCTGAGAGTGGAAGAGGTTCCCCAATCTACCAAGCTGGTCAGATTGATTGTTGATTTCGGAGACTTCCAGCGGTCCATCCTGGCCGGTATGAAACAAGAACGGCAGAACCCCCATGAAGTGGTAGGCAGGCAGGCACTGTTTGTAGTGAACCTGGCTCCCAAGAAGATGCTGGGGGAGCTGTCGGAAGGCATGCTGTTTGATATCGGGTACGCCGATGGCGTTCGACCGGTGCTGGCCGTCCCGGAAGGTCTGGTTCCCAACGGCTCCCGGGCGGGATGATGCGAACCCGGCGAATGGCCCGGCATGGAAGCAAGCGAAAAAGGTTGTGTCCCGCTCGATTTCTTCGAATGTCAATTTAGCGCGTCAAGAGCGAGCTTTCCACTATGTTGAGGACTCTCTCTATTTTGGGACTGGCCATCATGGTGCTCGCCTTGGCAGGCCTGATTTCCACCCATTCGCTCTTTTCGGCATCGCCTGCAATGATGGCCGTTCAGGCGTGCGCGCTCGTCCTCTTGATATGGGCACGGCTGACATTTGGAATCCGCAGTTTTCACGCCAGTGCCGGTCCGACCAAGGGCGGGCTGGTAACAACCGGTCCTTACGCTTTCATCCGTCATCCGATCTACACATCCGTGTCCTTGTTCGGATGGGCTGGCATTCTGGCGCACTGGTCCCTGCTGTCAATATTCTTTGGTTTACTCTTACTGGCCGGCGCGCTTGTGCGAATGCTGTGTGAGGAGAGACTTGTCGCCGAACGCTACCCGGAGTACTGGCAATACATGGCGCGCACAAAACGCATGGTGCCCTATTTGTTCTGAGTCGCTCCCGCAGACGTTTGGATTCTAAAATGTCGAATGTGTGAAGAGATAGTTCGACATTTGGTGACGATGTGGTTGAGGACATCCATCGCGGCAGAAGAAGTCAGAAGTCAGAGGTCAGAAGTCAGAAGAAAGGCACGTCCTCATTTAATCTGAACCTTTTTGCACTCTCCCAGGCACAGCCCGATGGATAGGGAGCGCCCAGGCCCTTCACACGAAGGAGGATTACCGCTTCTGCAATCCCACGACGAATACCTCACCACGCCGGATGGTCTGCGACTCTTCACGCGGAGGTGCGCTTATGCCGATCCCGCTGCGGAAATTGTCCTGGCGCACGGCTTTGGCGAGCACAGCGGGCGTTACACGGCGCTCGTTGAACACCTGAGTGCGCACAACATTGCAGTGACTGTCTATGATCACCGCGGGCATGGGAAATCAGAGGGGTTGGAGGGACACGTCGACCGTTTCAGCGATTACGTGGATGACTTGGATCTGTTCATATCCCGGGTGAGAGTTGAGGATCATCCGCGACGGCTGTTTGTTATCGGCCACAGCATGGGCGGGCTCATTGCGCTCGGCTACGCGGCGGCTCACGGGGAGCGCGTCGATGGCATGGTCATTTCAGCCCCGCTTTTGGGGGTCGCAGCCCCGATCCCTCCACTCAAGTTGATGACTGGACGAATAGCAGCACGATTGATGCCGCGCCTGCGATTGCACAATGGATTGAACCCGTCTCATCTCAGCCGCTCGCCGGAAGTTGCCCTGGCTTACACGTCCGATCCGCTCGTCAATTTTCGAGTCAGTGCCCGCTGGTTCACGGAAGCCACAAAAGCGATGAGTGAGGTCATGGAAGCGGCCCCACGAATCCTCCTTCCAATGCTCATTCTTCAGGGAGGCGAGGATCGAATTGCCTGCCCCGGAACCACCAGGCAATTCGTAAGACGTCTTGGGTCAAGCGACAAGGAATTCGGGCTATATCAGGGCCTTTACCACGAACTCTTCAACGAGCCCGAGAAATATGAGATCTACGATCGCGTGAGCCGGTGGCTGGAAGCGCATTGAAGAATGGCGTCAGGGAGGGCGGAGCTCCACGAAGTTCAAAGGCTATTAAGTGTAGAAATGATTGTCCACTGGGTTAAGAAATTGAGAGTCCGGCTGGAAAAGGATAGTCCCCTTTGAGGGGACTTGCCTTCGTACAGCCCGCCGCTTTAGCGGCGGGGACAGGCAAACTGGAAGTCGTACCCCGATTCATCCGGGTTGGTGGGGCATGGGTCGGTCGTTAACGGCCGACCCGGGTATGAGGTCAACCCCGATGATTCGGGGTGAAAAACCGATGGGGCGTGGGATTTCCCGCCGGTAAACCAGCGGGCTGTACACACCCAAGCCCGCCGAGGCGGACTGTGATCCTGCGCAGGGGTCTCCATCCGGCCCATAAGTCCTGCGGACCGGTTCAGGGTAGGGATTAGTCATTTATCAACAGAACTTGCGTTTTTACTGGCAAGAAATTCTTCACAAGCGGCTTTCGGTTCTTTGTTTATGTTGGTCTCAGGCCTCTTTGCAAAACGTCGAACCAAGGCAAATTAACCCTGGTTGGATCCTGGTCGTCCGGGTTAGGAAGAAATAGGGCATGAACAGAAAGATAGCGGCCTATATATTTCTGGGAATCTGTTTGATCCTGGCGGTCCTGCTCTTGACCAAAACGATCACAACTCTGACAGCTTCATATGTTTTTGCGATTGCTCTGGTGGTGCTGGGAGGACTCTCGCGGGGATTCAGAGCGGAGAAACCGTAGTGCTGCTGCGCCAGGGAGGGTGACTCCTCACTCTTTGGCCGGACTCTTGATTTCGGACAGCGTCTCGATGTTGAATTTTTTGTACTGGCTGTAATGAAGGACCAGATTTGCGGAGGCGCTCTTAAACAACAGGAACTTTCCCGAGAGGTTGAGTTCCGCATGGGACGGCAACCAGATTTCATTGTTGACCAGTTCCTGTTCGAACACAAAGGCTGACCCGGGCAGGATGGTGACCAGCATGCCCCCGGCCACTTTGAAGGAATCGCTGAGACGTCCCTCCAACCGGGCCACCTGGTTGGCGTGTTCATCAATCCAGACAACACCGACCAGCTTCTGGACGAGGTTTTCTCCACGGGTCTTGGATTTATAGCCGGGTTTCGGCTCGAAGTCGAAGACAACCACGTCTTGACCGCGAAAACGCTCTCGCCTTGGATTAACGAACCGGGAGACCTTGAGGAAGGTGGAAATCGTCACCTCATCCTCATCGTTCTTTTTCTTTCCTTGCTTCTCCTGTTCCGCCTCTTTCTTGTGCCGCTCTTCAATTTCGCGAATCTCCTTACTTACTCGATCCTGTTCTTTCTTCTGTTCGGCGGGGCTTAGTTCCTGACCATTCTTCTTGATGAGTCGTTTCACCTCTTTGCCGTGGACGTAGAAAACCTCTGATTCTTCCTCAGATTTGTCCTTAAGGGTTCCCTTTTTGTCGACTTCGATTTCGCGACTGGCCTCTGTGTAGGTGTAGTTCTCGACAATCTCTTCGAGGTGTTTCTGGTTGGCGGTCACCGCCGCCAGCAGCGACGCAATGTCGGGGATCGGATCCGAAGAGACCTTGGGAATGTCGAAGAGCCGATCATCGAGGGCTGCATTGTGGGTTACTTCGATGAGGGTGACGTCGTAGGATTTTGACCCTTCCTTCCACGAGAATCGGAAGGGCTCCTTCACACCGTCCACCGTCCGATAATCGGAGAAGAGCAGTTCCCTGGACACACTCGAGAGGGAATCCCTTTCAGCAATCAGAAGGGAAGTCTTCACATCGAACCAGAGCTTGTATTTCAGACCGGACCGCGTGGTGACCTCAATCGCATTGGTGCTCACCCCGTTTATCTCTTCGCGTCCCAGGAAGCGGAGCCGCGTTTTCTCTTTCTTATAGGAGAGCAGATGATCGTTGCGGAATGAGGCGGTCGTCTTCAACCGGGTGCTGTCCGGGCCGATGAGGGTACTCAAGCCCGAGGCAGGATCCTGGCGCCACGCGGATTTCCCGTTAAACCCCTCGCTCCACCGGGTCTTTGTCCAGAGGATCTCGGTGTAAATTCGATTCGGCGCCTTCAGCTGCAGGCGATAAGACCCGGTCCCGTTGGCGGCGGGATCGACAATTTTTCCGGCATAGGTCGTGCTAGCAATACTGCGGAGCGCCCTGGCGCCGCCCAGCGCCTTGATGTAATCATTGACAAGGCGTTGAGGGGACTGCGCGGATATTATCGCGGGAACGCCGGTCAACAAGGCCGATGCGAAAAAGGCGTGGACGAGACGTTTCACAGGATCTCCTTATGCCATCATTGTATTGCCAAGCCTTACACGGATCAATGGTTCCGGATCGACCGACGATTTGACAATATGGTCAGGCGACTGTACAGTAATGTACATTTCTGGAGGAGGACCAGGTCATGAAGACCGTCACGTTCACGGAATTTCGCAAAAGCGCCTCAAGTCTGATTTCCGATGTGGAGAGCGGTGAGGTGGTGGTCATCTTGCGGCATGGCAGGCCTGTCGCGGAGATCTTGCCTTATGACACGGGAGAAGCCAGGGAACCGTCGTGGAAGATGCCGGGGCTCAAGCTGGCCGTGAAGGGTGCCGGTCTGTCGAGAGCCATTCTCAAAGAGCGTGAGGCATCGTGACATGAAGACACTCTTTGACTCCTCGGCCTTTGCGAAGCGCTATACGGACGAAGAAGGCAGCGAGAAGGTGGATAAGATTTGCCGGGAAACGTCCATCCTCGGGCTCAGTGTCCTCTGCGTTCCGGAGATCATTTCAGCGTTGAACCGGGGAGTAAGAGAGAAGCGGGTATCCGCCCGGGACTACCTCGTTGCAAAGAGCCGGTTGTCGGAGGATGTGGCTGATGCCGTCATGATCAACCTCACCCCCGCGGTAATCGCCCGATCGACCTTCCTTTTGGAAACCAACGTGTTACGAGCCATGGATGCGCTCCATGTCGCTTGCGCACTGGAGTGGGGTGCGGAACTCTTCGTCACCTGCGATGAGCGTCAAATCAAAGCGGCACGGAAGGCTGGGCTTCGGACCCGGCATATCAAGCCCTGATGACCGGAGGTATTCGGGGAGGGGCTGTCAATTCACGGAGGGGTTTGATGAGAATCACCGCCCGCGTTGAGAATGGTCGGAACCGGCATCAGGTGGCTTTGGCAACGAACGATCGTATGCAATCCATCCCCATTCCTCCCAAGCCCGACGAATTCGGCTCGAGCGTCAATGGAGGAGAGTTGCTGTTTTTGGCCCTGGCCACGTGCTACCGCAATGACATCTACCGCGAAGGCGCCAAGAGGGGGATAGCCGTCGAGAGGGTAGAGGTTGAAGTGACCGGCGATTTTGAGACCGAGGGAGCCGCTGCCACGAATGTCACTTACCGCCCTCGAGTGATGGCCAAGACAAGCGAGGAGTCAATCCGGGAGCTCATGGTCCACACTGATCGGGTGGCAGAGATCCACAATACCCTGAGAACCGCAACACCCGTTACGCTCAGCCGCGTGGAAGCGGTTCGGGTGGATTGAATTCATCGGTGAACACGGTTCAACGAACACACGCGGCTCCCCCTTCGGCGTGGTCCATGCGGTCAGGGCATGAGTCCTTCCGCCAAAAGCCTTGCGTAACGACCTTCCCGGTCGGTCAATTCTCCCCACCGCGACCTGACTCCAGCGGACATTTCAATTGCTGTCTGCACCGGACCCATCAGGTGCTAACGACATGGCTCTGACATCCACTTGCCCGAACGTGCAACCTGTGTTTTAATGACGCTGGCAAATTCCAAACCTCAAGAATTCGATCGCAATATGGCGGCGAAAGTTCAACTGTTCATCACATGCCTCGCGGAGCAGTTCTTCCCCGGAGTACTCGAGCGGATGGTTGAGTTGCTGGAGCGCCTTGATGTGCAGGTGGAGTTTCCGGAAGAGCAAACCTGTTGCGGCCAACCCTTCTTCAACAGCGGTTTTCAGAGTGAAGCGCGCCAGGTGGCCCGCAAATGGCTGGACATCTTTGCGCGCACGGAAGGCTTCATTGTTTCTCCTTCAGGATCCTGTGTCGACCTCGTCCGCCATCATTATCCGGAGCTTTTTCCTGCCGGAACCCCTGAGCATGCCCGCGCTCTCGAAGTCACCTCTCGCGTGCGAGAGTTCAGCGAGTTCCTGGTCAAAGAACTCCACGTCACCGACCTGGAAGCTCGTTTCCCCCACAAGGTGACCTACCATGCCTCCTGTCATTTGCTGCGCGGGTTAGGCGTTTCCGAGGAACCCAAGACCCTCCTCAAGAATGTGCGCGGCCTGGAGCTGGTGCCGCTGGAAGGCGAGCAGACCTGTTGCGGTTTCGGTGGAGTGTTCAGCGTGATCTACCCTGAAGTCAGCAGGTCCATGATGGAAGATAAAATCCGCGCGATTGAAGCAAGCGGCGCTGAAGCCGTGGTCGCCTGCGACGCGGGATGCCTGATGAATATTGCCGGCGGCATGAGGAAGGCCGGATCGCGACTGAAAGCCTTACATCTCATTGAAGTTTTGACTGCGGGACAGTAATCCTTCACAACACCGGGACATGTCCATTGCTCCGGGCCGATCTACACAGGTGTCGTAGATGAACCCCAGCTCAGCCCCGATTGATTTCCGGACCAATACACAGCGGGTGCCCCGACAGATCGTGACGTCGGTTCGCAAGGCGACCACCCGGTTCCTGGGAACGCGTGCCGGAGTCGTGGGTCAAGTTGAAAACTGGGAGGAGTTGAGGGAAGCAGGACATAACATTCGTCTCCATGCGATCAACCATCTCGACCACTACCTCGAACAGATGGAGCGGCGCGTTACCGAGGCCGGCGGTCATGTCCATTGGGCGAGCACGGCGGCAGAGGCCCGCGAGATCGTCCTTTCGATCGCCCGCCAGCATCAAGCGAAATCGGTCGTCAAAGCGAAGTCGATGGCGACCGAGGAGATCGGCTTGAATCATTTCCTTGAGGCCGCAGGAATTCGTGCCCTGGAGACCGACCTGGGCGAGTACATCGTCCAGATGGCGGGCACCGGTCCCTCGCATATCATCGTCCCGGCCGTCCATCTGACTAAAGAAGACATCGCCGACCTGTTTTCGGAAAAGCTGCACATGGACGCCCCCGCGGATCCGATTCGCCTGGCGGAGATCGCACGACAAAAACTGCGGCAAGAGTTTATTGCCGCCGATATGGGGATTTCGGGCGCTAATTTTCTGGTGGCGGAGACGGGCACCGTGGTGATGGTGACCAATGAGGGCAATGGACGGATGTGCACGACCCTGCCCCGGGTCCACGTGGCGGTGGCCGGAATCGACAAGATTGTTCCGGACTGGGAAAGCCTGACCGTTCTGCTCAAGCTGTTGGCGCGCAGTGCCACCGGGCAGAAGATCACTACCTATACTTCGTTCATCACCGGACCCCGGCGTTCTGCGGCGGAGCACGGCCCGCAGGAATTTCACCTCGTCCTGCTCGACAACGGCCGCTCTCCCGCATTGCGCGATCCTCTGACGCGCGAGACCTTACTTTGCATCCGCTGTGGAGCGTGCCTGAACGTTTGTCCGGTCTACAACCACGTGGGCGGCCATGCCTATGGTTGGGTCTACTCCGGGCCGATCGGATCATTGCTGTCGCCCCAGTTGCTGGGGACGAAGCTTGCAGGGGACCTGCCTTTTGCGTCCTCTTTGTGCGGCGCCTGTGGCGACATCTGCCCTGTGAAGCTCCCTATTCCTCAAATATTGTTGCACCTCCGTCGCCGCGTTTCAGAGGGTGATGAGATCGAACCTGCCAGATCTTCACGCTTCGCGCGATGGGGAGCCCGGGTCGGCGCCGGTGTGTTGACTCGGCCGTGGCTCTATCGCCTGACTGGTTCCGTCCTCAAGCTGGTCCAGGTTCCGTTTCGCCATGACGGTTGGCTCGCGGCGCTTCCACCGCCGCTCAATCGGTGGACGATGTCCCGGCCCCTTCCTGCATTCAACGCGCGGTTCCGGGGATGGTGGTCACAGCACCAGAGCACTGTAAAGAGAAGCTGACATGAGCGACAGTCGAGAGACGATTCTGGCCAATGTCCGGGGAGCGCTGGGTCGCGCGCCGGGCGCCCCGATAGCAAACCGTCCGCCGGTCCTGGCGCCGCGCGTGGCCGGCCCTCCGGATGTGGAGATTGATCGATTGTTGAGCGAAGTCTCCGCGCTCACTGGAGTGACTCGCCGGGTGTCAAGCGGAGAAATCGATGCGGCGCTCCGGGGGTTGGTCGAATCGCAATCGGTTCGAAAAGCCACTCTGTGGAATACATCGCGGTTGGGGCAATTGGGTGTCGCCCGCCGCTTGAGTGCCCTGGGAGTTGAGGTGGTGCCTCCGGATGCCGGGGCCGCGGCCCTGGCGGACGTCGATCTGAGCATAACGGAAGCAGACTTTGCGCTGCCGGAGACCGGGACCCTGGGTTTGTTTTCCTCCCCCTCGCAGCCCCGCCAGGTTTCACTCGTGCCCCGCATTCATTTGGCGATTGTGCATCCCAGCGCCTTGCGGGCTGACCTGCACGAGGTGTTCGCGGAGGCGAAGACACACCCGTACATGGTCTTTGTCACCGGTCCGAGCCGCACCGCCGACATCGAGTTAACGGTCACCATTGGAGTGCATGGCCCCAAAGTATTGCACGTCTGGGTTGTGGATTGAGAGAGACTTCGGAAGTCTGAACACGACGCCTGATTTTGTCCAAGGGAATTAAAGAAGACAGATCGAACTCCCGTTTTATGATTGTCATGTTGGGGTGCGAGTCCTGAACCATCTTAATGGCCTGATTCGATTCATGGCTTGATCCCGTACATTCGACTGGTTGGTTTTTCAACTGCTCCACCCAACGCCTCCCGGCCAGGGCCCGGGAGAAACAAGACTGGAGGTTCGAGATGTATCCTGATTGGAGTACCAGACCGGGACCTGCAAGTGCTCTTCGGTCCGTACCACCTCTGGCAAGAGTTCCTGATCCGGCGCTGAGGCGGGTTGTCATCGTCGGAATCGGTACAGGGAGGTGCTATGTACCATCAGAACTATAATCCCTTGGGGAGCGTGTTTCTCTCCACGCTGGTCGCCGCCATTCCGATTGTTGTGCTGCTGTACTTCATCGCCCTGCATCCCCACCGTGACAAGCAGGGTGTGAGGCATCTGGGCATCAGCGCTCCCTACGCAGCTTTTTACGGCGTCCTGGCGGCGTTCCTGGTGTCCTGTGTCGCGTTCCGAATGCCGCTCGGCTCAGCGATCTCAGCGTTTGTCCTGGGTACTTTCTCAGGGTACTTGGGAATCATCTGGATCGTGCTGGCGGCCATGTTCCTTTACACCATGACCGTCATCACCGGGAAGTTCGAGATCGTGAAGGAGTCCATCATTCACATCTCCTTCGACCGCCGCCTCCAGGTTCTGTTGATCGCGTTCTCTTTCGGGGCGATCATCGAAGGGACCTCGGGCTTTGGGACCCCCGTGGCCATCGCCGGCGCGGTGATGGTGGGACTGGGATTCTCGCCCTTCCAATCGGCCGTCCTGAACCTGCTGGCAAACACCGCTCCCGTCGCGTGGGGGGCCATTGGTACACCCATCGTGACGCTGGCGGCAGTGAGCGGCCTGGACCAATTAAAGTTGTCGTCCATGGCGGGTCACCAACTCCCCTTCGTCTCGGTGCTGGTTCCCTTCTGGCTGGTCACCACCTTCGTGCTGATGGAAGGGGGAACGTGGAAAGAGGCCTGGGAGGTATGGCCCGGGACGCTGTGTTCGGGCCTATCTTTCGCTGTCATGCAGTGGTTCGCCTCCTCACACAGTGCGACACACCTGATGACCGACGTCGTCTCGGGCGTTTTTTCTGTCATCTGCACGGCGATCTTCCTGCGCTTCGTGTGGCACCCCAAGACGAGATTTTTGCTGAGGTCGGAGCGGGAGGCAGCGAAGAACAAAGCCAACGCGAAGGGTGCGGCGGCTCACGCGACTGACACCGAGTGGGAGTATCCGTACACCCTCGGCCAGACGGCGCATGCATGGACGCCCTGGGCGATCCTCATTATCTGTTGCGCTCTTTGGGGCTTTCCGGCCAATAAAACGCGTCTGGACAAACTCTTCGCCGGAACCACGATTAAAACGACTATCCTCGGTTCCAATTTTTCCGGCCCGCTTTCCGTGCCGGTATGGGAGATGCCGGACCTCCATAAGAAGGTGCAGCGCATGCCGCCTGTGGCCCCGCCCAACGCCCCTCCGGAGGCCGCCGCATTCAGAATCAACTGGCTCTCTGCGGCAGGGACCGGGGTGTTCGTGGCAGCCCTCCTGTCGGGTTTGGTGCTGGGATTAAGCTCCAAGCAGTGGTGGGAGGCCACCGTCCGCACGCTGAAGCGGATGAAGATCCCTGTGCTGGTGATCGGGCAGGTTCTCGGGCTGGGATTCCTCACGCGGTATGCCGGCACGGATGCCGTCCTCGGTTTGGCGTTCACCAGTGCGGGCGTTATGTACCCGTTCTTCGCGGCCTACCTTGGATGGCTCGGCGTGTTCCTGACCGGCTCGGACACGGCTTCGAACGCACTTTTCGGCAGCTTGCAGCGGATCACCGCCCAGCAACTTCATCTCAACGAGATCCTGATCGTGGCCACCAACTCGACGGGCGGTGTGATGGGAAAGATGATCGACGCGCAGTCGATCATGGTGGCTTGTGCTGCATGCTACGACGATCCGTACGAGCGCTCGCATGCCCTCGGGCCCATCTTCCGGACGGTGTGGTGGCACTCGATCTCCGGGGCCGCGGTGATCGGTTTGATCGCTTTGCTCCAGGCCTACGTATTCACGGGCCTGATACCCAAGTAACTCAAGGGAGGGGCAGCGCCGGGCTGCCCCTCCCCTCATTTCCTCCGGCAGGGCGATTGTCATAGAGGAAAATCTCTGCATGATGTGCTCTCGCCCGTCAAGGCACGGGTTTCCTGAGCAGAATGATTGATCCGTTCGCTCGGTTGCGTTTTCCTCCTTCCAGGGTTGGTGGTATGCTGAAATGCGGAAAGTTCTTTCATGAAAGAATATTATTCCGCTGAGCCAAACGGTTCTTCCATCACCGCGCCATGACCAGCCCTACACGATCGACTCAAGATGATCTTGCCCGTCACCCTAACCCGGCGACAGTCGATATTTCTCCCGGCCCCGAGGCGCTCAAGCAGGCGCTTGGCCGCGTCATCGACCCCCGGCGAATTCTCACTCGGCCCATTGACTTGGTTGCATTTGCGGCGGACGCCAGCTTTTATCGCCTGATCCCCCGTGCCGTCGTGCTGGCCCGGTCGGTCGAGGAGATCCAGTCCCTCTTCCGTTTCAGCCACGAGCAAACCATACCGCTGACCTTCCGCGCCGCAGGCACCAGCCTGTCCGGTCAGGCAATCACTGATGGAATACTGGTTGAAGTGGGGCATTACTGGCGTTGGTCACGGGTGGAAGAGGAGGGCCGGAAGGTTCGATTCCAGCCAGGAGTCATCGGTGGCCACATTAACTACTCCCTGCGCCCCTATCGCGTCAAGATGGGACCCGATCCGGCTTCCATCAATGCCTGCATGATGGGCGGCATCCTCTCCAACAATTCCAGCGGGATGTGTTGCGGCGTCACCCAGAACGCTTACCACACACTCGATTCGCTGACCTTTGTCCTCCCTTCGGGCACGGTCGTCAACACGGCCGACACGCGCGCCGACGAAATGTTCCTCGCCTCGGAGCCGCGTCTCGTGGAAGGTCTGCGGGAACTCAAGCGACAGATTGAAGCGAACCCGGCACTCCACCAGCGTATCCGCGCCAAGTACCGCATGAAGAACACTACCGGGTACTCACTGAACGCCTTCGTCGACTTTGAGCGACCGCTGGACATCTTTCAACACTTGCTCATAGGGGCCGAAGGAACGCTCGCATTTATCGCCGAGGCCGTGCTCAACACGGTACCGGACCTTCTAGTCAAATACACGGGCCTGTTGCTGTTCCCCGATCTCTACGCCGCGGCGGCCTCGATCGTTCCTCTTCGCGACGCCGGTGCAGCGGCGCTCGAGATCATGGACCGCGCGTCCCTTCGATCAGTGGAAGACCAGCCGGGGATCCCACCCTCGATTAAAAAACTCGCGGAGGGCGCCACCGGAGTGCTCGCCGAGTTTCAGGCGGCGGAAGAAGGCGAAAGGTCTGCGCTCGAGGCGAAGGCCCGTGAAGCGATCCAGGGACTCAAGTTGGTGGAACCACCGCTCTTCACCCACGAGCCAGCGGAGCAGGCGGCCCTGTGGAAGATCCGTCAAGGCATGTTTCCCTCGGTGGGTGCAGTGCGCGAAAGCGGTACGACGGTCATCATCGAGGACGTCGCTTTCCCCATTGAGCGACTCGCCGATGCCACCCTGGAACTGCAACAGCTCTTCGGAAAGCATGGCTATGAAAAGGGGATCATCTTCGGCCACGCCAAGGATGGCAATCTGCACTTTGTGATCACGCAATCCTTCAACGATCAGGTGGCCGTGGATCAGTACGCGCGCTTCATGGACGACGTGGTGCGGCTGGTGGTCGAGCGGTATGATGGCGCGCTCAAGGGCGAGCATGGCACCGGCCGGAACATGGCCCCGTTTGTGGAGGCGGAGTGGGGCCGCGAGGCCTACGCCATCATGAAGCGGCTCAAAGAACTCGTGGATCCCGAAAATCTACTGAATCCGGGCGTGATTATCAACCCCGATCCTGCAGCCCACTTGGCCGACCTCAAACACATGCCTGTGGTCGAGGAAGAGGTCGACAAGTGCATCGAGTGCGGCTATTGCGAATCCAAGTGCCCGAGCCGCGACCTGACGCTGACACCGCGGCAGCGCATTGTGGTGCGCCGCGAGATCCAGCGACTTAGAGAAAGTGACGGCGAGCAAACGCTCCTGTTCGGCTTAGAGGCTGATTTCCCTTACATGGCGTTGGACACCTGTGCCGTCGATGGTCTGTGTGCCACCGCTTGCCCCGTCTCGATCGATACGGGACAACTCACCAAGCGATTGCGAAAAATCCGCCATTCGCCTTCGGCACAGGGCTTCGCACGCTACCTGGCAGAGCATTTCGGGCTGGTGGAACACGCGATGCGATTTGGGCTCTCGCTGGGGCATGGGGTTCAGTACCTGCTCGGGGGAGAAACCTTGACGGCAATCACCCGAGCGCTTCGCGCCCTGGCAAAAGAACCCCTGCCGCTCTGGACGGCGGATGTCCCTCGGCGGGCGCGCCGGCTTCCGGCCACGAAGAAGACCGGGGCCCAGGCGGTCTATTATCCCGCCTGCATCTCTCGAGTGCTGGGCCGCCTGCCCGGTGAGCCCGACGATATGTCGCTCATGGAAGCGTTCGTTACCGTCGCACGCCGCGCCGGGATGGAGATCTTTATTCCGCCCGAGGTTGGCGGCACCTGCTGTGGGGTACCCTTTTCTTCAAAAGGATATGAAGCCGCCCACGAGGTTTCTCTGAATCGCGCCATCGAGCGTTTCTGGGATTGGTCGGAGCAAGGCAAGCTTCCCATTGTGGTGGACACCAGTCCGTGTGTTTATGGCCTCACCACCAGCCGGTCCCATCTGACGGCTGACAATCAGAAGAAGTTTGATCAACTGAAGATCCTCGACAGTGTCGCCTTCGTCCACGATGAACTTCTGCCCCGGCTGACTGTCACCCGAAAGGTGAATTCGGTCGCGTTGCACCCCGTGTGTTCATTGATCAAGATGAATCTTTCACCCAAGCTCAATGCACTAGCTTCGGCTTGCAGCGAAAAGGTGGAGGTGCCGCTCAATGCGGGCTGTTGTGGATTTGCGGGGGACCGGGGGTTCTTGTTTCCCGAACTCACTGAATCCGCGACGCGACTGGAGGCCGCGGAGCTTGGAGATCGAAAGCAGGACGGCTTCTACTCCAGCAGTCGCACCTGCGAGATTGGTATGACCCGCGCCACGGGACAGGTTTACCGCTCCTACCTCTACCTTCTCGAACAAGTGACACGGGAAAAGAAGTAGAGATACGAACGCCCTTCAAACTCTCAATCATTCGCACTCACCGCTGTTGCTCTAGGCCCGTAGGGCTCGAAGAATGTAGCCCCGTCTGAGGCTCCGCGTTTGCGGAGCGAGGGCGAGGTACCGATGAGAGAAAATGTGAGAGCCCCGCTGGCGGGGCGAAACGATGTCCCAGGTCCAAGTATAAGGAATGTCCTCTTCGATGTCTTGCACTCGGAAGGAGTTCGCGGTTGGCGCAGACATGCGGTGTATGCATGTCTGCGATGAGTGGCTCTTGAGAGCTCACGATCGAGACGCAAGCATGGATAGAGCGCTTGGGTGCGGAACCCCGGCAGCTGTTCTCTTTCCCTTTCCCCAGCACCCCGATTTATCGGGGTGTTAGCCGTTCACTTTCCACTTGCTATCAAACCGATTCATCGGTTTCTGCTGATGAGGAATCCGCCTTTTTCAAAAGAACTCGATCCTTCACAGTGGGAAGCCGTTAAAACGGCTTCAAGTGGCCCCTGATGATTTCCTGGTCACCCCGATAAATCGGGATGCTTTTCAAGACAGAACCGCTTGAGGACAAGAAGGGACCGTGACAGGATCCGAGCATTCGGGAGCACAAAGCACGGGGGGATTATTGCGAACTTGGCATCACTGTGGTCCATCATGCTCAATGAGCGCGATTCGCGGCATATCTCCGCTCATGAGCTCAGGAGGAAGTGCCAGCCTCTAATTTCTCAAAAATTGCTGCAATCTCACGATCGGAACGAACCGCTGAAGATTTCTCCATTCTTCGTGCGGGGAGTACTTTCGGGAGCCGGCCCACTGCTTGAAAGAAAGACCTCCACATGGGCAGATCCAAGGTCAACGCCGCCCCCAGCAACTTCAATCCCAACCATGCCACATGACTAATGAACCAGAAGGGGTCGTGCAAATTGACCCAGGTCATAAGTAATCGGTTTCGTTCTGCGACGACTTTGAGCTTGGATTCTGCGATCTCTTTCTTCATCGTGGCGCTGCCAAGATGGTACACCGTGCTCGCTGGCTCATATTCCACGACCCATCCGTGTTTCCAGGCGCGATAGCAGACCTCGACGTCTTCCCAGTAATAAGGAGCCAAAAGCTCGTTGAATCCTCCCAGGAGAGAAAGCTTCTTCGCGTCGTAAGCAGTGTAGCCGCCACTGCCGAAAAACGATGGCCATCGCTCTCCGGGGCGAGATTCGTGTTCGTCTCGAACCTCATAGTTTTCAAACACACGCCAAAAGCCATTTTTGAAACTGCCCAGTTTCCCGGCTCCATCGAGTTCGTTGGTTTCTATCCGGAGCGCCCTGGAGCAAACAGCAAATACCCTCTCATCCTCAAAATGGCGGACCAGGGGAGCGATAGCATCGGGAGATAAACCCACATCGTTATTGATCAGGAAAACGATCCGGTGGCGGGCGGCGGCAAAACCGCTGTTAGCGGCAGGAACGAACCCCCCGTTGTGATCCCGCACTACAAGGCGCATCAGAGGGTCATGGACATATTCTTTCTTAAACCACTCGACACTGTCGTCCGTGCTTCCATCATCCACGACGACGATCTCTGTCTCTTGTCCGAATTGTTCTTGATACCGATTGGCAGCATTCAGTGCAGAGGGAAGAAACCTATGAAGCAGTTCCCGCCCATTCCAGTTCGGTATGACGATGCTGACGTCGTGCATAAGGAGAACGAAGGAGGCTTTCGAAGTCTCGACGGGCCGCTTATACGTGAGGGCCGCCACTTTGTCAAGGCGGAGCTGTGCTAGAATTGCTTCTCTTGAAACAAACTGATCTTGAGATCGATTCCATCAATCTAAGCGACCCGTGGGGACCATCGAGGCACTGGTCATGCGGAAGAAGAAGTCAGCTAACCATTTCCGGACTGAGACCAAACCGGTCTTGGATTCATAAGAGCAGCTGTTGGAATGACGATGGTGTGAGACGGAAAGACAAAGCAAATCAACCGGGGGGCGGAAAGTTGAACGATCTGGAAGAGTACTTTCTGAAAAATTCAGGGCACCGCACGGTCAAGTGGAAGCATTATCTTGAGATCTATGACCGGTATTTCTCGAGATTCAGGGGGACCGAAGTTCACTTGCTGGAAATCGGCGTGTTCGACGGCGGGTCCTTGCAGATGTGGAAAAGCTACTTCGGCCCGAAGGCCAGGATCTATGGAGTCGATGTTGACCCCAACTGTAAGCAACTGGAGGAAGAACAAATTTCCATTTTCATCGGGGATCAGTCCGATGAGAGGTTCTTAAGCTATCTGGCAAAGACTCTCCCCAGAATCGACATTTTAATTGATGATGGGGGCCACAAGATGAAAGAGCAGATTGCGACCTTCCGCGTGCTCTTCCCCCATATTGACAAGCAAGGAATCTATGTGTGCGAAGATCTCCACACCTCTTACTGGAGAAAATTTGGCGGGGGTTTCCGAAAGAGAGGAACCTTCATTGAATACAGCAAGGGTTTCATCGATTCTATCCACGCCTGGCATTCCAAGGAACCACGGAAGCTCGCGGTGTCGGACCTGACGAGATCCATTTATTCACTCCATTATTACGACAGCCTCTTCGTGATAGAGAAGAGACCCATGGAACCGCCCAGTCCGATCACCAGTGGATGTCCCACCCTGGACCGATCCCGGAAGCCATCCTCCCTTCGCCGCTTAGTCCGGTCCATAAACTCCAGGTTGAAGTGAACCGGGTCACTATCCTTGAAGGGTTGCAATCTTCGTTGGCAGTGAAGTTTCTTGATAAGCGGATACACCCGTTATGAAGATGTCCAAGACGTTGTACGTCTCCACCGGAGCGGCATGGCGGGCATGGCTCGCACGGAATCATGAAAGTGAAACGGAGATCTGGCTCATCCATTATAAGAAACACACCGGGCGGCCCAGCCTTCCATACGAGGAAGCTGTCAATGAGGCCCTGTGTTTTGGGTGGATCGACAGCCTAGTGCAACGGATTGATTCAGAGAAATATGCGCGAAAGTTCACACCCCGCAAGGCCCAAAGCCGCTGGTCAGAATTGAATAAACGCCGCGTCAAAGCGTTGATTGGTGCAGGCCGGATGACGTCAGTGGGGTCGGCTAAGATCCCGGATGAAGTGCCTCACGGTAGGGTGGTTCCTGAAACTCAGCGGCAAACGAGAACATCGGCCATTCCCCATTCGATCAAACAGGTCCTCATAGCCAACTCGCAGGCTTGGAAGAACTTCAAAGGCCTTGCCCCGTCTTATCAGCGGCTGTACGTGAAATGGATCACCGCTGCTCAAAAGGAAGAAACTCGGGCGCGACGGACGCGAGAAGCCATCGCGCTTCTGTCGAAAGGCAGGAAACTGGGCTTGAAATAGAGACAGGTTCCTATTGCGGATTTCTGAATGCGGATTTCGGAATGAAAGCGCGGCATCATCAGTCCCCTCGGCCGGTTGGAATGGCGCAAGGCAAATTGAATCCTTTCAGGGCGATTTCACCGTTTCTGCTTCCCGGCCTTCTGGAACAAGTCCCGGTTTTCACCCATCCGTACTTGATATCTATACAGCGCTCATCATTAGTCTGACAAGGAGGTCGAATGGCCAAGAAAGAACTTCCCAAACCCGGCACCATCGCCTGGGTGGACCTGACGGTCCCCCATGCGGCAAAAGTCCGGGACTTTTACGCCGCGGTGACCGGATGGAAACCGGAAGCGGTGTCGATGGGATCATACCAGGACTACAACATGACCAAACCGGGGAGGGGCGGCCGATGGCAGGGATCTGCCATGCGCGCGGCAGCAACGCCGATCTTCCGCCGCAGTGGCTCGTGTATATTGTCGTGAAAGATCTCAATGCCAGCCTTGTCGAATGTGAAGCGCGAGGTGGTGTAGTAGTAGCTGGCCCGAAAAGCATGGGTGGCCAGGCGCGCTATGCAGTCATCCGCGATCCCGCTGGGGCAGTGGCAGCGCTTTATAAGCCGGCTTCGTGAAAAAATCAAAATGCCAATTCAATGCCTACAAAGAACTGTTCAGTGTGCAGGCGGCCCTCCCCCTCGATGTTGGGGTCTTTTGAAGAGGAGAAGCAGCGGAAGTACGGCGACGAAAATAATTCCGAGGATGCGGAAGGTTTCCAGAAAGGACAAGATCGACGCTTGTTGCTGGACCATCCCGAACAGGGTGCCATACGCCTCCCGGGTCGCAGTGTAAGCGTCTGCCCCGCGTGCCATCATGGCCCGCCTGAGATTCTCCAACATCAATTGGGATTGCGGGCTATACACGTTGACGTGAGCGCCCAAGGTGTTAATGTTCCTCTGTGAATCACGCGCCAACATGGTCGTCGAAATCGCGATTCCCACACTCCCGCCAATATTTCGCATCAGGTTGAAGATGCTGGTAGCATTGCCCATTTCCTCTTTTGGAATGGGATCCATGGTCACAGTGGTCAGCGGGATAAAAAGAGGAGCTAGGCAAAGCCCCTGGAGAAACTGGGGCCAGAAGATGTCCCAATAGCCCGTGTTAAGATTCAACCAGGAAAGCTGGAAGAGGGTAAACGCGGCCCCGATCAGTCCGAATGCCAGGAGTTTCCGGGGATCAAAACGGGACATGATGGCGCCCACGATCGGCATGGCGATGAAGGAACCGAGACCACGCGGGAACATTGCAATGCCAGCATCTAGCGCTGGGTATCCCAGCAGCGTTTGAAGCAGGATGGGAAGCAGTACCAGGCTCCCGTACAGCACAAATCCCAGCACGGTCATCAGAAATACCCCGGCACTAAAGGTCCGCACCTTGAGCACGCGGAGGTTGACCACAGGATTCTTCGCCCGCAATTGGTGGATTATAAAAATGATCAGGGTCGCTGAAGAGACGATGGCGAGGATCGTGATCCAGTTTGAAGAGAACCAGTCTTCCTCCTGGCCTTTGTCGAGGACGATCTGCAAGGCGCCGATTCCGACCGCCAGCAGGCCAATCCCCCAATAATCCACCCGGGAAGTGGATCGACGGATGTACGGGGGGTCAAAAATAAACAGCTTGGTCATGATGATGGAAGCGACCCCGACCGGGATATTGATATAGAAAACCCAGCGCCAACTGTAAGTATCCGTCAGCCATCCTCCCAACACGGGTCCCAGCATGGGCGCCACCACGATTCCCAAGCCCCAGAAGGCCATGGCCTTCCCGCGGTCCTGCGGAGGGAAGGCCTCGAGCATCACGGCTTGCGAGATGGGCTGCAAGGCGCCTCCCGTGGCGCCCTGGACAATTCGGAAGAAGATCAGCACCGGCAGGCTCGGAGACAAGCCGCAGAGGAACGAGGCCGAAGTAAATCCGACGACGGCGGCCATCAGGAGGCGCTTGCGGCCAAAGTAATTGGCCAGCCAACCGGTGATCGGGAGGACGATCGCGTTCGCGACCAGATAGGAAGTGAGCGCCCAGGTGGCCTCATCGACGCTGGCGGAAAGGCTGCCGGCAATGTGGGGGAGCGAGACGTTCACTACCGTCGTGTCCAGCACTTCCATGAAGGTGGCAAACATCACTGCGACGGCGATGATCCAGGGATTGACCTGCGGGGTCAGGGTCGGCGTGTCGGCGGTCATGCTCTGGGTCCGCTCTCCAACAATCCGGCTGCACACAAAATGGTAGTGGCCACCGCATCCAGTCCAATTCTCGAACTGATCATCAAATCGTAGAGGTGACGGTTAGTCACGTCCTGCCCGAAATAGTGTTCAATGTATACAGTGCGTCGGCGGTCAGTTTCCCGCGCATAAGCCACGGGATCCGTGCCGGCAGGAATCCGGTCTCGAATCCGCTGGACGCGCTCCGCCATCGGCGCATAAATCGCCACATGGAAGGCATCTTCACGTTTCTGGAGGGTGCACTGACCTCCGCGGCCGACGGTGACACAGTGTCCGATCGTGGCCGCTTCCTCCAGGACGCGGCGACACAGCGCCGCCATGGCTTCGGCATCAAACATGTCAGAATCCACGCGAGTGGCAACCCCTTCATATCCGCCGCGCCACAACGCTTTATTCAGCTGGTGAAACCACGGGTCAACCGATTCGTCGAGGCGTTTTGCGACATCGGGGTTCACTTTCGCAGTTTTGGCGATTTCTGTAATCAAGGACTGGTCCACGAGTTTCCAGCCCAGACGCTCTGCGAGCATCCGGGCGACCGTACCTCCGCCACTTCCATATTCCCTGCTGATTGTAATCACCCGGATCATAGCCTCTCCTCAGATTCCACGCCCGCGTAGGGCGAATTCCTGAACTGCACGATGAACCCTCAAGGCAGATCGTCCCGAAATGTAGCGGCTCCGCGCAGGAGCCCGGGGCGAAGTGCGCCTTTAGCATTATGGTCAGAAGGATAAAGCAGCACACGGCACGGGCGCAAACCCTAATTCTAAATGAGAGTAATGAGCAGGCGCACACCCGGCGGCAACACCCGTGGACTACACTCCGCCCACACAGGAGAGCCTGCCGGAGCACACGCGCAGACATGATCAGTGCGAAGCGAAGTACTCAAATCGGCGGGGATACGTGATCTGGACCCCTTCAACTTGGGCCCAGGGCGTGAGCGTGTGAGGGTGAGTTTGACCTTTGCCCAGGATGTCTTCCACCCGGATACCTCGAACCACGAGGGCGTCCCCAATCAGGGAGCGGTGGCAGCGCCAGGGCAGAGCCTCCGCGCACATCACCGCGATCCGTTCCTGTTGAGCAAGGTCGATCAATTCCTCCAGGTTCTTGCGAAACTCGTCACTCTGCATGTAGTCGGCATACCCTCGAAAGCTGAGGTTCCGCCATCCGGTGTTAATCGAATCCTTATGGGGGTGCCGAAGGCCGCCCAATCCGGCTTTGTGCAGGTAGCCGATCCTCGCAGCCTTCAACGCGGAAGCCAGTTCTTCGGCATTGAATTGAGGGTTGTGCCGGGAGCGCGGAATCGTCCTCACATCGACCAGGCGCCGCACATCCTGTCCCTCCAGAAGCTGGATGAGTTCTTCTACCGTCCGGGTGGAGTGGCCGATGGTCAGCACAACCCGGGGTTGTGTCGGTTGGCTTCTCCCTTTCATCCGATTTTCCAAGAGGTCACGAGCCTGGTCACAAGTTCAGGGTTCAACGCGAGATCTGTCTCACTACGCTCGACCTTGACCATGGGTCGTACGGTCAACCAAGAACCTTATTCTCAATCCACCGTGGCCCGAAGCGATTCTGGTCATGGAATGCATAATCTTGCGCTGGGCGGCGTACAACAGCCTCGGCATTTCCATGACAATCAAAAGAAGGGCACATAGCAAGCAGAGACACAGTGCGAGAACGCCTAATAACATGATGTCGTTGAGAAGGTCATAGAAGATATACATGGCGCTACCCCATGAATTCTCCATCGGCTGAAGCATCGGGATGCAGCGGAGCCGGGAAGTGGGGTGAAATTTGCTCTTGCTTCTGAAAAAATGAGAAATCTGACCCCGCACTTTTCCCGGTTCCTAACCACTTGTATCACCCACCATTTCAGATTCTGAATGGGCGACTTTCGTTGCCTGTGAGGAAGTACGGAAGCCAACCCGGCGAGGATGGTCTCTTCTTTGAGGCTTCAACTTTGAAATCTAGGTTCATTGGACCCCTTTGAACCCTGCTAAGGCGAGGCAATAGCCCTCGCGCCTTGGCCAACCGCGTCGCTCCTCCTGAGACATTTTTATGCTGGGTCCCAGCGTGAGCTGCTCGGCGGTCGAAAAGGCGTGGCTACGAATGAGCAGGGTGCTGACCAAAGACGTGAGGCCGGAAGCGGCAAAAATCATGGAGAGAATCACGAATTGGTAGATAGCTGCATAGACGGGCTTCGCGCCCGAGAGCAACATTCCCATCATCAGGCCGGGGATCCAGACGATGCCAAGTGAACGCAGGGAATCGATGGCCGGGATCAGGCTTGCCTGGAGTGAAGACTGGACGTAGGGAGCCACGGTTTGCTTGGAGCCGGCTCCCAGGGCCAGTCCCGTCTCAATAAGCCCGACATTAGCCATCACATCTCCTCTTTCGACCTGAATGCTGATGTCTTCAACCACGTGCTTGCCGGAAACGACGCGGCTCAGATGCTTCGTCTCAAGGATCAAGGATTCCTTGCTCCTCTTGTCTTGCTCCATCATTTAGCCTTCGGTGAGAGTTGTTGTGGGGCAGGCGTCCTCGCCTGCCTCTTTTGTCGGGAGGTGCGGAGACGGGACGCCTGCACCACCCCGTCTTCAGGCGTGGTCGTCGTCCAGCGCCTTAGAAGCTGACGTCTGGCGGGCGGCGGTTGCCACTCTCCCCCAGGCGCTCGTCTTCCAGTTATCAACGGAGGTGGACGCAGCTCCCCAGGATGGAAGCGGCATAAGCAACCGCTCGGAAAATCCGAACAGGAACGGCTCGTACATCTCTCGTTGTCGCTTCAACGTTTCTTCGCCAGTCCGGGCCCGGCAAAGAGGCGCGCCCGCCGCGCCAAGGATCTCGCGCAGCTCGGCGAGGGTGGCCTCATTGAACCGGTCAATATATTCTGACTGGGGTGGAATACCGAGAACCTGTGCCAGATCCACCAGCGCATGTCGCGAGATGGCAAAGGTCAATCCGGCCTGCCACTGGAGCACTCCCTCGGTATGGGCGATGAACAGGGCGCAGGTGTCCAGAATCGTTGCCAGGGCTAAGACCCAGGATTGGTTATTGTGTTGAGAACGAAAGTAGCACAAGACAGGAAACGAGATATGGCTCTCCATCAATTCCGCGGCCCACGACTCCCAGGCCCGCAGGTATTCCCCCAGCGCTTCCAGATTTTGTTGGCTGGCGTGTCTGCGCAAAAGTTCCTCGGCTGTCGGCGGGGAACCGGCTCGCGCATCCAGCAATGAAATATTGACCTCTCGCCGTGAAAACGCCCCATAGAGCACGGGCAGGTAGGAAATCACGACCGCCAAAAAGCCGAAGCCGGTCCCGGCCTCTGCAACTGTCACCACACGGGCCAGAGTGGTATGGGGTGTAACGTCTCCGAGGCCGAGCGTAAAAAAGGAGGTTCCGCTCATGTAAAGCTGGGTGCGAAAGGATTGAAGGCGACTGGACCCCACAATCATCGAGCCGGCCGCCCATTGCAGCATCGCGAATCCGAGCACGAGCCCCAGTGCCCATACCCCAAAGAGCATTAAGACCGACAGGGGACCATAGACGCTGAGGAAATCTTCCCGGCCCTTCCCGGATTTCATCCGACGTGCGATCAGCAGCCAGGGAATTCCTGTGATTCGGTAAAACGTCCGGGTCAGCCGGAAGCGGCGAGTCACGCGCCGCGGCAGGATCATGGTTTCGAAGCAATCCCAGAGAATGGTGAGAAGCAGAAAGACGCCAAGAACGCCGATGAGCACAGCCATCGTCAACATTCCTTTCAGCTGCGGATCTGCCGGGCAGGTCCGCCATTCCTTGTTCCAGTGGCAAGCGGTTGGCGGGCACCTCGCTGGGTTATGCCGCCCCTGGCGTACGCGCCCCCTTGCCGGGGCTGCCATATGTGACCCGAATGAGACTGGACGGTGCTCACTTTACTTGTAGAAGGAGTTGAAGGCAAGGGTCTAATGTGAGGGGAGCGGAGAGTGGAGGAATCGGTCCCTGGGAGCAGGCAATCTCTGCGACGCATGACGAATGAAGCATGCTTCTATTGATGATCCGGGCAAGACATCAACGATTGGAAAGCTATCAAACATACGCCGAGTCGATGTAGCACCAGCGCCAGGTCTGTCCAGGCTCATGGGATTCCATGACCGGGTGACCGCTCTTCCGAAAATGTTCGGTTGCGTGCCGCCCCCTCGAAGAATCGCAACAGCCGACATGGCCACAGACCAGGCACATTCGTAACTGGACCCACGACCATCCGAGCTTGAGGCACTCCTCACAGCCGTTAGATTTCGGGTTGACGGTGCGAATTTGATCGAGATGAGTGCATTGATTGGACAATTGATCCTCCCGCTCACGAAGTAGTAACGACTTACGTCATTACTACGAGATTCACGCGCGCAACCGCCGGGGACCACTCACAAAAGGATTTTCACGCTCATAGACGCGAAGCAAGCGGTCAACTTCGCGTGTAATGCCGATGCGCACACTCCGGCCTATCGGGCCGCGTGTTCCCACCGCCGCTCCCAGCCAAAGTGGCCCCTTGTTACACAGATCAATGCCGTCAAAACGTTTGTCGATCTGCATGGCGGCGGCAAGTCGTCCCGGCCCACGGGCAAGGTCGAGCAGTTTTGTCGTGCCCCGGTGATGTTCCATCAAAATGATCCCATCCATGGGTTCGACGGCCCGCAATAAAACCCCAGCGCCGATCCCGGCCCGCTCGCTCGTGACGTTCATCATGAAGGACGAGCCATAGGTGAAATAGACGTAGGCATATCCGTGTCCGAAAAACAAGGAGCGGTTTCCCGGTGTCTCTCC
The DNA here is from genome assembly GCA_020072965.1 of Terriglobia bacterium. Taxonomy (GTDB): domain Bacteria; phylum Acidobacteriota; class Terriglobia; order JAIQFV01; family JAIQFV01; genus JAIQFV01. Next base: position 27,364 of record JAIQFY010000052.1, read on the forward strand.
GCGAAAGGCATGCCCGGCGGAATCCCCCGGGGGATACGCCTCAGCTTCGACGATGCGACCGCTGATCCTGCCCTTCGGGAGATCGTGGACCAGTGTTTTTCCGATGAGATAGCGCGCCAGCTCGACAGTATCGAGAGGCAGTTCAGCGCGGCGAAGCCGACGGATCCGACGGCCCTCCATTCCAGAACCCGGGTGCATAGGTTTACCTCTCGAAGGGATCCAGTGGGCACTCCACACTCGCGGATAAAATCAGCCCTCGCGTCGGTTCACAGTCCCTCACCGGGCTGGGTCCCACGAGTGGGAATGATGTTTGTGCCTTGGAGCAAGCTGTAAGGACATCGACGAAAGATGGTGCCTCAATAAGAGTTTTTCGGAGCCTTGAAAAGTCTATGATTTGCTATGCACGAGTTCAAGCGAAATGTTCCGCACGGCTTCCGAAGCCTTAAGTTCTTGGGATCGAGGGGTCGTAACCTTTTTTCAAAGGGGCAGTATACAGGTACAGGGATCGCGGGAGAACCCTGCCCTATTTAGTTTGAACCCGGAAGGGAGGAATTTCGTATTCTTCCAATAACCCGAGGTGAATCATGGAAATCCTTTGGAATGACATCAAGTTCGGGATCCGGATGTTGGCGAAAAACCCCGGATTTACTGCGGTTGCAATCCTGACGCTCGCTCTCGGCATCGGCGCGAACGCGGCGATTTTCAGCGTCGTCAACGCGGTCCTGCTGCGGCCCCTCCCTTACAAGGACCCATCGCAATTGGTGAAAGTATGGGGAAAGCTCGAAAAGCACGGCCTCCCCCAGAACTGGATCTCCGAGCCGGAATGGTGGGAACTCAAGGACACCAACCAGGCATTTTCGGCGGTGGCCGCCTACTCCTCCGGCGACGGGGCCAACCTCACCCGCGAGGCAGGTGAACCCATCCGCGTAACCGCAGCTTCGTCCACCGCGGATCTGTTTCCGATCTTGGGGGTACGCCCTCACATGGGACGCGCGTTTAGCGCCGAGGAAGACCTTCCGGGTCACAACCATGTAGTGGTGCTGAGTTATAACCTGTGGAAAAACCTGTTTGCCGGCAACCCGAACATCGTCGGTAGCTCGGTCCGTCTGGATTCCGAAAGCTACACAGTTGTCGGTGTGCTCCCGGACGGGTTTGACTTCTCTGGGAAGAACGACATCTGGACGCCATTGGCCCTTGACCGAAACCGGCCAAGAAATCGTGGTTCGCACTACCTCGAAGTCCTGGGGCGGCTGAAGCCGGGTTTGACTGCGGCCCGGGGCTCCGAGGATATGAACCGCTTTGCCCTGATGCTGGCGCGCGAGTACCCTGACTATTACACTCAGAATTCCGGTTGGGGAGTGTTCCTGATTCCCTTGCAGCAGGAGTTGGTCGGCAGCGTTCGCACGGCGCTTTACGTTCTTCTCGGGGCCGTCGGTTGTGTACTGCTGATTGCTTGCACCAATATTGCCAACCTCCTCCTGGCGCGCGCCTCGGCGCGGGAGAAGGAAGTTTCCATCCGCGTCTCGCTGGGCGCGAGTCCGTGGCGGCTGGTTCGACAGCTACTCACGGAGAGCATCCTGCTTGCAGTCCTCGGGGGAGGGATCGGCCTACTCCTTGCCGGCTGGGGAGTGAAGCTGCTCAAGATTTTTGCTCCAAACGATCTCCCCCGGATGGCAGAGATCGGTCTGGATACCCGCGTCCTTGCGTTCACGTTTATGGTGGCAGTGTTGACCGGCCTGATGTTCGGACTGGCGCCAGCCATTCATGCGGTCAGATCAAACCTGCAGGATTTACTCAAGGAAGGCGGCCGCGGGTCCTCGGCGGGCTTAAAGAGTCAATGGCTGCGGGGCGCGCTGGTTGTGGTTGAAGTCGCCCTGGCACTGATGCTATTGGTCGGGGCGGGACTGCTCATCCGAAGCTTTCGGCACCTCATCGCAGTCAATCCCGGATTTCAAACCGAGCACTTGTTGACCCTGCAACTCTCCCTCCCCCGGGAGAAGTACAAGGACGACGCGCCGATCGCAGGATTTTATCGGCAGCTTCTCGATCGGGTCCGGGGCCTGCCCGGTGTTGAGGCTGCCGGGGCGATTACTCAACTCCCGCTGAGCGGCGCGAATTCCTCCGGTTCGGTGTTCATTGAGGAGAGTTCCGCAACCAACCTGATGAGGGTTCCCAGGTTCAATTTCCCCTTCCTGGAGATTGACCGGCGGATAGTCACACCGGGGTATTTTGAGGCAATGCGAATTCCTCTAATGGAGGGGCGACTCCTGACTGATGCGGACAACGATCAAGCACCTTACGTGGCGGTCGTCGATATCGACTTCGCCCGGCATATCTGGCAGAACCAGGATCCCCTGGGCAAGCACATCGCAATCGATACAGTTCCCCAAAGCAATCCGCCGATCCCGCGATGGCGGACGGTGGTCGGGGTGGTTGGCCATGTGAAGCATTACGCCCTCGATACCCAGGGGCGTCAGCAAGCCTATTTTCCGCAGGGACAATCCTCGAAGGTGAGACAGATGTACTTCGTCGCGCGCACGCATGTGAATTCCACCAGCCTCATCAGTGCGATCCGCTCGCAGGTGCAGGCACTCGACCGCGACCAACCCGTTTATGACGAGAACACTATGGACGGACTGCTTTCCACCTCACTGGCCCAACCACGCCTGAATCTTCTGCTGATGGGCGTATTCGCCGCCCTGTCCATGGCGCTCGCGGCGGTGGGGATCTACGGCGTCATAGCTTGTTCGGTCAGCGAACGGACTCATGAAATCGGCATTCGAATGGCCCTGGGGGCACAGCCCCGCGATGTTTGGCGGCTGGTTCTCGGGAGCGGGGCACGACTGACAGCCGCCGGCCTGGTGCTCGGACTTGCTGGCGCTCTCGCGTTAACACGCCTGGGGCGAACGCTGCTGTTCGAGGTAAGCCCGATCGACCCGGCGACGATCCTGACCGTGTCTGTAATACTAGCGGTCACGGGTCTGATCGCTTGTTACATTCCAGCGAGACGGGCCACCCGGGTCGACCCTGTGGTGTCCCTGAGGTACGAGTGAGCATAGCAGTTTGATTTTGGTAACCCCCCGACTTCCGCCTGACCCATTCGGGTCCAACCCTAACAGTGTTACAATCCAGCCGTCACTCGTTGAGAACAATTCGTTCACCCCAGGTGGAATCCGATGAAAGCTGGAATCAGCATCGCTCCGTCGACCCAACCCGCAAAGAAAAGGCACTCCTGGGAGTTGTTGCCTGACGTCATAGCGCTGATCAAACCCAGACGCGGGATTCTCGCTGTAGGTCTTGTGTTGATGGGCATCAACCGCGTCTCGGGGCTGATTCTGCCGGCTTCGACAAAGTACCTGATCGACGATGTCATCACCAAGAAACAGATCCAGCTGCTCACGCCCATCGTGCTGATCGTGGCGGGGGCTACGGTCGTGCAGGGGATCACATCGTTCACGTTGACGCAGTTGCTTTCCAAGTCGGCACAGAAGATGATTGCCGACCTGCGCCGCCAGGTGCAGGCGCACATCGGACGACTTCCGGTGTCGTTCTACGACTCCAATAAAACGGGAACGCTCGTATCACGCATCATGAGCGACGTCGAAGGGGTTCGCAATCTCATTGGAACCGGCCTGGTTGAACTTGTCGGCGGGCTGATGACCGCGGTTTTGGCACTCGTGATCCTGCTGCGTATCAGCGTCACCATGACGGCCGTCGCCTTTGCGGTTTTGTTGGTTTTCGGAGTCGGGCTGAACAAGGCGTTCAAGACGATTCGGCCGATTTTTAGGGCACGCCCTAAGATCAATGCGGAAGTTACGGGCCGGCTCACGGAGTCGCTGGGCGGGGTTCGGGTGGTGAAGGGCTACCACGCGGAAGAGCGCGAAGCGAAGGTCTTTGCGTCCGGGGTCCAGCGCCTGCTCGACAACGTACTCAAGACACTGACCGCCACTTCGCTGATGAGCCTCTCGGCAACGGCCCTGATGGGCTTGGTCAGCGCTGTGATTATGCTTCTGGGCGCGCATCGAATCCTCTCCGACAGTATGACGCTGGGCACCTTCATCAAATACACGATTTTCCTGGGGATGCTGGTGGCACCCGTCTTTCAGATCGTTGCCATCGGCACTCAGATTACCGAAGCCATCGCGGGCCTCGAACGAACACGTGAGATCCTGAACGAGAAGCCCGAAGACACCGACCCCCAGCGAACCGTGAACCTCGACCGCATCCGCGGGCAGGTGTTGTTCGAGCATGTCGGGTTTGCTTACGACTCTGGAAAGCCGGTGTTGATGGACATCAGCTTTGAATCGAAGCCGGGGACAGTGACGGCGCTGGTGGGGCCCTCGGGCGCAGGCAAATCCACCGTGATCGGGCTCATCGCGGCATTTTATGTGCCGACCGAGGGACGCGCGCTGGTGGACGGGATAGACCTGGCGAAGGTGCGGCTCGATTCCTACCGCACACAGCTCGGCGTGGTGCTCCAGGAGACGTTTCTCTTCGACGGATCCATTCGCGAAAATGTCTCTTTCGGCCGTCCCGAGGCGAGGGAGGAAGAGATCCTCGCTGCGTGCCGTATCGCGCGCGTGGATGAATTCGCGGAGACCTTTGAGAAGAAGTACGACACGGTGGTGGGGGAGCGCGGCGTCAGACTTTCCGGGGGCCAAAAGCAGCGCGTCTCCATGGCCCGGGCCATCCTGGCCGATCCACGGATCCTCATCCTGGATGAAGCCACGTCAAGTCTGGACTCCGAAGCCGAGGCGCTAATCCAGGAAGGACTGCGCTACCTGATGCAAGGGCGAACCACCTTCGTCATCGCCCACCGCTTATCCACCATCCGCCGTGCCGACCAGATCCTGGTGATCGAGGCCGGCCGGATCATCGAGCGCGGTACCCACGAATCCCTGTATGCCGCCGGCGGCCGCTATTACGACCTCTATACGAAACAGCATGGCATGGAGGCTAATCTTTTTCTGTCGCCCGGGGAAGCGGCAGGGGAGACCGATGAGGCCAGTACGAATGCTGAGATCGAGATTCCTTCCGCCGGACAGAAAGACTCAGCGCTTCCCGAAGCCATCCGCCTGATCCGAGAACGGCGACCGTAATCTCGGTAGTTAGCCGCAGGAATGGGGACCTAAAATTGGAACCCTCCGCCACTCCGTCCGATCGAAGCTGACCCGCTCCCAAAGTAAGAAGCGATGTCATGTCAAAATTCTTTAAGAATGTCGTTGCATGACGCTGTCCTACAACGTATTATGGCGTGATATGGATAAGCAGACCGTTAGCTTTCGTTTGGATTCCGATAAGGTGAGCACCCTTGACACCTTAGCCGAGGCTCTCGACCGCGATCGTAGCTATTTGCTCAATGAGGCGGTGGCTGCCTACCTTAAGGTTCAGGAGTGGCAGATTGAGCAGATCAAGGAAGGCTTGCGACAGGCCAACCGCGGGAAGCTGGTTGATCACGCGAGAGTCACGAAGATGGCTGCTGGATGGCGGCGACACCGGTGAAGGTGCGCTGGACGTCTTTGGCGGTCGGACACCTGAAGTGCACCCATGAGTATGTTGCTGCGGAAAGCCCGATCTCGGCGGATAAAGTGATCCAACGCATTCTCACCGCCGTCACGGTATTGGAAGAACACCCTAGCCTCGGCCGTTCAGGCCGCGTTGAGGGAACCCGTGAACTCATCATTGCCGGTACACCCTTTATTGTTCCCTACCGCATTCGGCGGGACCAAGTCGAGGTTCTCGCGGTGCTACATTCGGCGCGGCGCTCGCCGGAGACATTTTAAGTGAAGACTGTCCCCGTTGCGGGGGGACAGTCTTCATGACTTCAAAGCGCGGGTGGAGGAGCAGCAGGTGGCGCAGGGGGCCCAAATCCTCGCCCGCCACGGTTCGGTGCGATGCCCGGCTGGTCTCGAAGCTGTTTCCACTGATCGACCGTGAGAACGCGGCGGATCGCGAGGAGCATCTGGGCATTTGACTTTTCAAGGTTTGCTCTCGCCTGGGCGACCTTGTCGATCTGAGCGAACACTTGCGATTCGTCCGGCTGGTCCGCTTCAACGAGCGGCTCGAGGATCGCTTCCTGCTTGTCGAGCGCGGCATGCAGATCGATGAGCTGAAGGCGCTGATCTTGAAAAATCTTTTCGATTCTCTGGATCTGGTCATCTCGGACGCCTAACTTCTGCATCAGCTCGGAGTTTTTCCACCATTTTCCCGGGCCTCGCAGACCCATGGCGGATGCAGGCCCAGCCGACCGGCGCATCATCGGTGGAGGCATAGTTTTGGCGGCCGGCGCCTGGGCAGGCGGAGGGGTCTCCTGGGCAAGGGCCAACCCTCCGATGGGGAGAATAAAGATCATAACGGCGAACAGGATGATTGATTTTTTCATTTCACTGGACTCCTTCTCTTGATGTGTTCTTTGATGGGTGACTGCTTTTTCGGTTTAAGATCTCATTTCTCTCTTCGGCGATCAGCACCGCGGGGGCTAAGGCCTCGGGGTACTCCCGGGCAATGTCCCCTTGAACCTCCTGCAACAGGATTTCGTCTGCCGCCTCGGTTGTGCCATACCGAGGAATCCTTGAAGTGCGCATCATGAGCAGGGAAGCCACCAGCACTACAAGCATTGCCGTCGCCCATACCCAGGAGGCTGAAGGGAACCAGGATTTCACCGAGAGACGTTCCCGGATGGCAAACTGCTGCCTTCTCCAGAAACTGTCATCCCGTTGAGCCAGGGCGTGGACCGAATCGTGAAAACCGGCGAGTGTCGCCCGCACGCGCTCCACTTCGAAACGGCAAACATCGCAGGCCTCGAGATGGAGCTTCACGCCCTCCTCATTTGTGCCGGAGACCCATTCGGTGACTTGATCCCGGCTGAGATGGTTACTCATCTTTGGCTCCTTCCTGAAGTCGCTGCCGGACAGCGCTGACAGCACGGAACAAATGGGCCTTGACCGTTCCCACTTTCAGGGACGTCGACTCAGCGATTTCTCCGAGGCTCATCTCCTCAACAAAGCGAAGGATGAAGACCGCGCGCTGTCGGGGGGGAAGCAGTTCGACGGTATCCCAAACTTTGGCAATTCCCTCCTTTGCCAGTAGCATCTGCTCTGGAGAGGCATGAGGGTCGGGCAGCTTTTCCCCAGCTTCGGCAACCTCGCTTGGACCAGAAAACACGTTGTGCCAGAATTGTCGAAAGCGGCTTCGTCGATGATCCCGAGCCAGGTTTATTGCGATCTTGAAGAGCCAGACACCCGCACTCGCCTCACCTCTGAAAGAAGCACGATTCTGGTAGGCCCTCAGAAAGCATTCTTGAGTCAAGATCTCTGCTGCATCGACATCGCGGACCATGCCGAGCAGAACCCGGTAGATACGGCGCTGATGGTTTCGTACCAGGAGGTCGAAGTCATCAAGTTCTGCCATACCGATGCATGCCCTCTCTTGAACCGTGCTCAAAACGACCCCCTCTTCATTCTGCCCCATATCTTCTCCCTGTTTGATAAAGACGAATCAGACCAGGAAAGGATTACACGGTACCCTGGCTGTCTGTATATTGAAAATTTGACTTATATGAGGTGGGATGCAAGGTCGGTGAGCGAAAATAGGGAAGACGGCCCAAGGCTTGAAGACCAGAGTGGGTCATTAGCTCGCTCGGTTCGCTGTCATGTACATCGGTGGGCGCTTCAGGTAGAATAACAATAGTGATGTGCGATCGGGTCACCCAAACCCGTGCGAAGGAGGACTTCCCAATGACTTTCACTTTTGTACTAGCAATCGCGGCGGGGCTGGTGTCCTGGCTCGCCGTGGGCTATGCCATCTGGCAATGGGGCCCGGGCCTGAGGAAACGCTCTGTGAAGTGCCCCACGTTAAAGAAAAAAGCCAAAGTTCTTGCAGACCAGAGGGAGGCGGATTTCGTGTGTTCTTATGCCGGACTGAAGATGACCGATGTCCAGTATTGCTCTCTGCTCAATGGGCCTCCACTGACGTGTGATAAAGCATGCCTCCAGCACCTCTAGGACATGCGTCGGTCACACAGGGAGCAGGTCGCTGACTCTCGCCGCGACGGCCGATATCCCTGCCTCGGGCCAGCTGACTTCTGGCAATAATCTCAGTTTTGGCCGGAAACAGAGGATTGGGCGCAACAATGATGATCGTGCAAGTGGATTGCTATTCGGGCTTCAAGGCAGACGAGCGGCCACTCCGCTTTCAGCTGGGCGAGCGTTGGTTGACGGTGGAAGAAGTGATGGACCGGTGGTATGACCCGGATGCGATCTACTTCCGGATTCGAGCCGGGGACGGAGACCTCTACATCCTTCGCCACTCCGAGAAGGACGACATATGGACGCTTGAATCGTTTCGCAAGGGGGAACCCCCTGGCCCGATGATATGATCATCTCGAATGCCCGATTTTCCTCACGTGGTGTGCAAACGTGACGGCCAGATAACTGAGCCATTCCCCCAGGGTGGCGCTAATCCTTGCACACGCTAATGGGTTGATGAGTGGTTGCAGGGAGGGTGACAGGTGAAGGATTTTTGGCGCGGTGTCTTTGGTGGCATCGCCCTGATGGGGATGCGGGATGTCGCCCTGGATGACCTTCAGGATGAAGAACCCTGGTTGTTTGACGAACCAGATTTCAATAATGAGCTGCGATGTTTGTTGTGTGGATACCATGAATCCGAGTGTCTATGTTTTGATCTTGATCCTCTCGGGCAGAGGGTGGAGTGGACCCCAAAACTGAGACATGGATAATAGGGACGGTGCTCACAAAGGAGAGCCATGTCCCAGACGAAGAAAAGGCGAGTTTTCAGTCGAGAGTTTAAAAGGCTCGCAGTGGATCGGATGCTGGCGGGAGAAGG
>JAIQFY010000098.1 GCA_020072965.1 Terriglobia bacterium
AGGAGCTCCTGCCCGCCGACTCTGCCGGCATCAACGTCATCGGTCCTATCTTTGTGACTCCAGACGGCAAGAACTTCATGTATGGCTACATTCGAAGCCTCTCCGACCTCTACCTCGTCGAAGGATTGAAATGAGGGCCGGGCATGAGAGACCGTCGCTGTTCTTGCCATCACGCTTCCCTTGAAGCCTGTGTCTCCGCGTCTTTTGCACCTGAGGTATTTTAATACTTGAAGAGTTGAGAATGGTCGCATCTCCACAATCCATTTTCCAGTTTACGGCCCTGCCGCGGCCTCTAGGTGCGGCGCCACAATCTCAACGCTGTGAGACCGCCTGGTAGTGCTCGATGATGCGCGTCAACTCGGTTTTGTAACGGGAATCCTTCTGCTCGCGCACTCTCTGCAGATCCTGGGCGAGCACTTGCCGTTCTTGTTTCATTCCCGTGATGAAGCGAGCGGAGTGATCGGGGTCGTTTTCCTCTGAAGGGCGCTTCTGAAGGTCCGCCATCAACTGATCGATGGCAGCCCCCATCTCCTTCTCCGGCAAGGGGGCAATGGCTTGCAGCAGGGGAAGAGCCCTCGTCTTCTCTGCCAAATGGCCGGCCCACTCCTCGTTCAAATCCCGAATCGTCCGCGGATCACCATCCCCGGCGCCATCCCGGAAGATGACACAGAGGATTTCGATCGGGGGGTCCTCATTCCGCACCGGACCCCAAGTGAAGTCAACTACTTCACCCGGAGCAATTCCTTGCCCGATGGGTGAATCACGGGTGCTCATGGTGCCCATCCGCCCTTCGCCCTTCTGGCCGATGGCGTATTGCACGACCTCTTTGTCATAGTCATTGCGCAGAACCAGGCGGAGCTGATTATCCATTTGCTCTGTCTTGATGAGATGAAAACTGGAAGTCCGGTTGACAATGGGTTGGATCGCGGCAGCCGTGTCAGCAGGTCCATATGGAATATCCCGAGGTGGGAAAGCCCGGCTGGATTCGGTTGCCTGTCGGACCTGCTGCTGGATCATTCCATCCAACTTCTGAATCATCCCGCCCGCATCGACTCCTCGCGTCCCCACCTGCTGAATCAGACTCGAGACCTGGAATTGGAGACTTTTTCGTACAACCATCGCGCTGCTGTCGTAAAGCATATCCTGCGGGACCGATGGATCGGAGCCGGAAAGCATCTTTTCAAAGGTCTTCAACTGATCCATCGGAGTCGGCGCTTTGCACGCCTCCTGAAAGCGCTCCTGCCAATACCGGACGGAGCGGAAGCTCGTCTGCCTCTTCCGGATGGCGGAATCGATCAGCTTGAGATCGCCCTCGGCCGTTCCATCTTCAAAAAGAACTGCAGTGAAACGGACCGATGCGTCGAGAAGGGTGGCGTCGGGCTCGCCGAATTCCACGTGGTTCGAGCAGTGGCGGGATTGGCCCGGCGCCAACGATCCCGTAGTTTCCTCCCGGCAGGATTCCGAAGTCGTCAGAAGATTCGCAGTCCAGAAACCACCGGGCGGGGCGATCTCGCCCGAACTCGTGGGCAGAAGTTTCTTTTTCTTCGTGGTGACCGTCATCATCCAGGCGCGAATCGGTCTGGTGGACTGATTGACGACGTCGAAATCAACAGTCACTTTCTGTGCGTCAATCTTGAGGTTCTGTACAACGAGCGCAGTTGAGTCTTGGGCGTTCAACGAAAGGAACGGGAGCAGGCTCAGGATGAGCGCGGCAATCTTCATCGTAGCCTCCTTTCAGATCAATCCTGCATCACGGCGGAGTCGCGGTTTGCTCTCATGGCAATCCTGCGGCGCTTTTCAGGGAAGAGGATTCATCATTCGATCGAACCGGTCGGTGTGTTTTCATTGGTGTGACACAAAGCGTGATGTATAGGGTATCCCGGCAATCAATCGATTCAGTGATAAGGAATTCGGCCAGGGGAGGTTGATGGCCAAGGAAAAGCATAGAACTTCATCACTGACAAAGCAAGAAAAAGATTCCGAACCAGGGGGAGACGAATGTCGCGACTTAGCCCCTCTTGCTCCAGTTGCGAAGTACCCCGCCAGTTCGTTGTTGCAGCGGCTCTGCCGCTTCCGCCTTGGCGGATGGAAAGGCTCAGCCTTTCCATGCAGGAAACCACATTGGCTGTCCATTCCCCCAGCCGCGACGAGGCTGAGCCTTGTCGCAGGGAGAAACAGGAGGCCTCTGGGTCACATTCGGAAAGCCGTAGGCTTTCCGCGGTTCCTTTGAAGCTGAGTCGATGGAGATCGGTGGCGTGAAGGAGGGCGGCTTCGAGCATGACGGCGCGGATGAGATTGTAAGGGATGAGGTGCATGTGGAGTTCGCAGCGAATCATATCGGGGCTGAGACACCGCAGCACGTCCAGGTGCAGGACAGTTTTGATGTCCTGGAAGAAGAGCTCCACCTGCCAGCGGCGGCGGTAGAGTTCGGCGAGGGCATCGGTGGGGAAGCGTTGGGGATCGCGCAGCGTGGTCGCCGGAAAGAGGACACGGGTTCGGGAGCCCGGGATGGGGACGCAGACTCTCAGCACGCGGACGGGAATGGAATCGGGAAGCGGCTGGGGGAGCCACCAGGAAAGCTTGGGGGGCTGGTTCCAGGTCAGGAGCCGATCGTACTTGTCCAAGCGCCGTCCGGTACGCCAGTCCACACGGCGGCCAGCCGCTGTTGAAACCCCCTTAGGCCTTCGGCGTATCCCGGCATTGGGCACCTCCTTGACGGACGATTCTATAAGTATATATACTTATAGAATCCCGTGGCAAGGAGGAATCTATGAGTCGACTCAATCAGTTGATCCGGGGGTTTAATCAGCTGGCGGCGGCGATTCCGCCGCAGGGGTATGTCCTTCAAGGCAGCGTCGTCAAACGCTATCTCCACCGCACGGTCCGCGGCGTCTCTACCCCCTACGGGCCGTACTACCTGTGGACTCGCAAGATCGACAACAAGACCGTCACCCAGGCGCTGACCGCGGAGCAAGCTCAGGTCATCCAAGCGGCCATCCGACGAAACTACCAACTGGAGCAACGCCTGGCACGACTGCGGCAACTGTCCGAGCAAATCATCCGCGCTATAACTCCTTCGGTTACCAAGCGGAACAGGGGATATTCGCCATCTTAACTAAGCGCCATTCCAGCCTGGTCCCTTTTGTTTTATAATGGGTGTGGTTAGCACAAAATTGATCACTCGCGACCGGGGGGGAACGCCCAAGACTCTTGGCTGGGCAGAGTGGCAGAAGTGTTGCCTCCAGACACAACGCAGAGATAGGTGACCCCCATTCCACTCTGTGAGGAACCTTTGGGGGGTGTGCTCATTTGCACAGACGCCCGAGTTACCCCTGAGTAACATGGCGGAGTAAAGCGAGGTTCTCTGGAAACCAGACTCTCGCGCTCGAACGGACCGCCGCCTCATGGAATCAGGTCAATTGATCACAACCACCCCGTCCGGCATTCCCGGCCCTATAAAATGGTATGACCGATAAGGCTAACAAACCACCGTTGTCCGGGTCCTCGCGAAAACTGAGGATCATCGACCTGGTTCGTCCTCACTGGAAGGCGCTGACCCTCGCGCTGGTGGCCGTGCTGGGCGAAGCGCTCACGGATATTCTCGAGCCGTGGCCCATCAAAATTGTCGTCGATAACATTCAGCGCTCGGGCAAACTTCCCACTCGGCTGGCCGGAATTATTACCCGGCTGTTCGGCCAGGACCACTATGCGGTTCTGAACTTCGCCATCGCCGCAGTCGCTCTCATTGCGATTGTCGGCGCCGTCAGCGCCTACTTCGAGAAATACCTGACAACGAGCGTCAGTCAATGGGTGGGGCACGACCTGCGCCGGACCCTGTACCACCACATTCAGCGGCTGTCGCTGGCCGAACACGATGAAGCGCGGACCGGCGATCTGATCACCCGGGTCACCAGTGACATCGAAGCCGTCCAGGACTTCATCAATTCAGCCCTGCTCGGCATTCTGGTCAACGTCATGACGTTGACCGGCATGATCGGGGTCATGTTTTATCTCAATTGGCGCTTTACGCTCATTGCCCTCTCTGTCTCGCCGGTACTTTTCCTGGTGGTCTATTCCTTCACGCGGCGCATCAAGAAGGCCTCGCGTGCGGTTCGAAAAAAAGAAAGCGAACTGCTCTCCCTGGTGGAGGAAGTGCTGACCTCCATCCGCGTGGTCAAGGCATTTGCCCGGGAGGACTACGAACAGAAGCGGTTCGAGTCTGAAAGTCTGGAAAACGTGGAGGCGGGGCTCCAGGCGCGAAGCATCAAAGCCAAGCTTGCACCGGTGGTGGAGGTCATCGTGGCCATCGGGACGTGCCTTGTGTTGTGGTACGGGGCACGGCTTGCACTGGCCGACCAGCTGACCACGGGTACGCTGATCGTGTTCCTGTTGTATCTGGGGAAGATGTACAAGCCGATGCGTGATCTCTCTAAAATGACCGATACCGTGTCCAAGTCGATGGTCGGTTACGAGCGCATTCAGGAAGTCCTGGAGATTGAAAGCCGCGTGAAGGATGAGCCGGGCGCGCGCCAAGCCCCCAAGCTCAAAGGTCAAATCGAATTCGCCCAGGTCAGCTTCAACTATGGAGGCGACAAGGAGAAGGAGGTGCTCCGAGACGTCAGCTTCAAGATCGAAGCCGGACAGGTCGCGGCGTTCGTGGGCCCTTCGGGTACCGGGAAGACCACACTCGTGAGCTTGATTCCACGTTTCTACGATCCCGTTTCCGGACATGTCGGAATTGATGGCACCGACATTCGCCGCTATCGGCTGAAGTCGCTGCGCGATCAGATCAGTTTCGTCCTGCAGGACACCCTCCTGTTCCGCGCCACGATTTGGGAAAACATCGCCTATGGCAAACCCGGCGCCGCGCCCAAGGAAATCAAGCGCGCTGCCAAACTGGCCAATGCGCAGGAATTCATCGAGGAAATGCCCGACGGTTACGACACCATGGTCGGCGAGCGCGGCGTCACGCTCTCGGGCGGGCAACGCCAGCGAATTGCCATTGCCCGGGCGGTCATTCGCAATACCCCCATCCTGATTCTTGATGAGCCGACCGTAGGCCTGGATGCCGCCTCCGAACAGTCCGTCATCGAAGCCCTCGACAAACTGATGAAAGGTAGAACTTCCGTCGTCATCGCACATCATCTCGACACCATCCGCCATGCGGACGTTATTTTTGTGATCAAAGAGTGCGAATTGGCGGAACAAGGCACTCACGAGGCCCTCTTGGCGAAAAATGGAGTGTATGCAGAATTGTACAGAATCCAGACTCCCGAGGCGCTCAGCAAACCATAGATTAACCGGTAGCCAGTTAACAGTTTCTTTCAATAGGGAAGAGGTACAAACCATGCGACGAACAAAAGCCAGGCTGTACTTTACAGTGATGCTGATGTTGTTGGTGTTTTCGGCATCATTCGCTGCACAAAAGAAAGATAAGAACAAAGAGAAGGGGAATCCCGCCAACCTGCCGGAGGTGATCTGGCGTGATCCGGGCGACGTCGCATCCTTGAATCTACTCTACGGTGCCGGCGGGAAAGAGCACGCGCCGGACCCGAACGGCAAATTCACCTTCGTCAAGGAAGACAAGCAGGGAACCAGTCCGAAGTTCGATATCAAAGACGAGCAGGGTGTCCAGTGGAAGGTAAAGCTGGGCCAGGAACCCCAGTCGGAAACCGCGGCGACACGCTTACTGTGGGCCGCCGGCTATTTCGTGGATGAGGATTATTACCTGGCGGAATTCAAAGTGGCGGGGATGCCGAAGTTGGGCCGTGGCAGTAATTTTGTTTCTGCCGACGGCACGGTCCATAAAGCGCGCCTAGAACGCAAGCCGAAAGGGGTGAAGAAGCTCGGCGATTGGGGTTGGTTCGACAATCCTTTCCTCAACAAGCGGGAATTGAACGGCTTGCGAATAATGATGTCCTTGTTGAACAACTGGGACTTAAAAAGAGTAAACAACTCGATCTACGAAGTGGACGGGGAGCGCAGGTATGTGGTGAGCGACGTGGGGGGTACTTTAGGAAATACGGGCAATCGGCTCTCGCGATCCAAGAGCGATTCCAAAGAGTATGCAAACTCGAAATTTATCGGGAAAAGCGGGCCCGACTTCGTGGATTTCGTGTTGCACGCCCGCTCCGATATGGAAAAGGTCACCCAACACATCCCGCGCGCCGATGTCAAATGGCTGGCGCAGAGGCTCTCGCAGCTTTCTGAAGAACAGATCCGCGACTGCTTCCGTGCCGGAGGCTATGCGCCGGAAGACGTCACGGTGTACACCGAGGCCGTGCGGAAGAGAATTGCAGAACTTGCAGCGCTGTGATCGTAAGGAGACGGAGGACGGCTCGCAGAAACTGCCCTTTGAAGCATCTAGGCTGGGAGGCTCGACGCATAAAATTGCCTGACCAGGTTAAAACCGGAGAGATTCAATCGTGAAACTGATTATCGAGCCCGCCGACGGAGTGGGGCCACTGCTCTCTGCCATCAAGAGCGCGAAGCAGAGTGTGGAGATTGCCATCTTCCGCTTCGATCGCAAAGACGTGGAGATGGCGCTGAAGGCGGCAGCGGAGCGGGGCGTCAAGGTGACCGCCTTGATCGCATTTGCCAACCGCGGCGGCGAACAGGGCCTGCGCAAGCTGGAGCTGCGTTGCCTCGCCGCCGGAATCATTGTGGCTCGCACGGCCGACGACCTGATCCGTTATCACGGCAAGTACATCCTGATCGATCGCCGTGTCCTGTGCGTGCTGTCGTTCAATTTCACACATCTGGATATCGACCACAGCCGTGGCTTCGGCATCGTGACCACCCGCGCCGGCTGGATACGCGAAGCGGCAAAACTGTTCCAGGCCGACTGCATCCGGACGAAGTACGTGCCTGGGGAAGAGACGTTTGTCGTCAGCCCGGAGAACTCCCGGAAGGTACTGGCCACGTTCCTGAAACGGGCGAAGAAGCAATTGCTGATTTACGATCCCCAGATCTCGGACAAGGAAATGCTTCGCGTCTTGCAGGAGCGGGTGAAAGCGGGAGTCGAGGTCAAGATCATCGGCTCGGTGGCGGAGCGTGTCCCGCTGGATGTGCAAAAACTCGGCGGCACACGCCTGCACACGCGCACGATTATCCGCGACCGGCGCCAGGCCTTCGTCGGCAGCCAGAGCCTTCGCACCTCGGAACTGGACGCGCGCCGCGAGGTCGGCCTCATTGTCCGCGATGCCCGGGCCGTGAAACAACTGATCGACACATTTGAATCGGACTGGACCACGCCGACCGCAAAGAAAGAGACGGTCTCGCCCATAGAGACAGCCCCGCCCCAGCGAAGGAACTTGATCCACTCGCAGCCAGCGTGAAGATCGCCGTGAGAAAAGCGGTGGCTAAGGCCGGTGACGACGTGCTCCACGATAAGGACGTCAAGGACACCATGAAGAAGGTGGTCAAGAAGGCGGTAAAGGAAGCCGTCAAAGAAGCGGTTCAGGATGCCCAGGACGCCCAGGTCGTCAAAGAAGCCAAAGAAACCGAGGAAGCCAAAGAAACCAAAGAAGCCGAGGAAGCCAAAGAAACCAAAGAAGCCAAGGAAGCCAAAGAAGCCAAGGAAGCCAAGAGCGAATCCTAGGTCATGAGCGGTGAACCTGCCGCCGAGGAGAGTCGAATGAGAGCGAAAAGACGGGTCCCGTACCGAGAGTATGCCCTGCTGGTAGCACTCTCCCTCGCCGCCGCCGGGGTGCTCGCGGGACAAGTTGCCGCCCCAAACAAAGAACAAACAAACGACGCGGCGGGCTTCAAGCAGTTCATGGGCGGCGTGGAGGAGTATCTCAAACTGCACAAGGCGGTCGAAAAGCAGCTTCCGGCCCTGAAGAACAAGGAGGAACTGCCAGAAATGATCGCCGCGCACCAACAAGCGATGGCGAGAAAAATCCGTGAGGCGCGTCCCCACGCCGGGCCGGGCGACATCTTCACCCATGCAAGCCGCGAAGCGTTTCGGCATGTGATTCGCGGCGTGTGGCAGGATCCTGAAAACGCCACCGCACGCACCACCCTCCGACAGGGAGACAGAGTCAAGGGAGTCCGCCTGCGGGTGAACGGGATCTACCCGGATGCGATCGCCGAAACAACCTTCCCGCCCACTCTTTTGCAGAAGCTTCCAGCCCTGCCGGACGAGTTGGCATACCGCATCGTGGGCCGCGATTTGGTCCTGGTCGACCGGAGAGCCAATCTGGTGGTAGACCTGCTTCACGAAGCGCTTCCGTAAATCCTGGAAAGACTGGAATAAATCATGCGACGCCGCATCTTTCTTTTTCTCATCATCCTTACCGTTCTCATGTCGGTCCTGGGAGCGGACGAGTTCAAGTTTCCTCTCAAGCCCGATTCGGTCCGCTTTGCCGCGATTGGAGACATGGGGACGGGCAAGCCGCCCCAGTACGAGACCGCCCAACAAATGCTCAAGGCGCGCGAGGCGTTCCCCTTCGAGTTTGTGACCATGCTGGGCGACAACATTTACGGTGGCAGCAAACCGGCCGATTTTGACCGGAAGTTTGCGGTGCCCTATAAGCCGCTCATTGATGCCGGCGTCAAGTTCTACGCGTCGCTGGGAAACCACGACAACACCAATGAACGCTTCTACAAACCCTTCAACATGAACGGGGAGAGCTATTACACGTACAAGAAGGGCAACGTGCGCTTCTTTGTTTTGAACAGCAATTACATGGACCCAAAACAGACCGCGTGGCTGGAGACGCAGCTAAAAGATGCTGGCAATGGCGACTGGAAGATCTGCATCTTTCATCATCCCCTCTATTCATCGGCAAAATTTCATGGTTCCGCCCTCGATCTGCGGCAATTGCTGGAGCCGCTGTTCATCAAGTATGGCGTGGACGTCGTGCTCTCGGGACACGACCACGTGTACGAGCGGGTCCATCCCCAACATGGAATCTACTATTTCACGGAAGGGGCTTCCGGGGAGTTGCGTGCGGGCGACCTCGCGCGTTCCGCGATTACCGACAGGGGATTTGATACCGACCGCTCCTTCATGCTCATCGAAATAGCCGGCGATGAGATGTCTTTTCAGACCATTTCGCGCACCGGCGCCACCGTCGACTCCGGAGTGATTCACCGGACCATCCGGTGAGCTGCGCGTAAACCTCCACCCGTCAGCATCGACAAAGCCATCCGACCCAGGCTTGCCGGTCGCGGATGAACTGGAGCAGAAACCGACGCTCTTGGCAGCGGTGGGTCAAATGCCAGATTTGTCCCGGCAGATAATGCCGATGTGCTCTCGCCATGGCCGGCTTCCCTGCGGATCCAAGTTGCCAAATGGGGGATTATTTCGGGGGCAAAAAACAGTTTCCAAAACCTAAATACTATCCTCTTTTGCGATGATCGACAAGAATTTCAATGAGTTGACTTGGTTCGACCCCGATCAACCTTCCCCCGAGACCGGTGTCCAGGCGCCGGACCCGTCTACCGGACGACGCCACATACTCCCACTGGGTTGAATGACCCACACGGAAGTGTCATCTGCTGACACCTGCGTGGCGGCGCCGTCCACCAATTGCCAACCACTGCCACTGGCAGGGCAGGGCTTGGCGCACCGATAGATCTGGTTGTTCTTGTTTACGCCCCAGATCCAGCCCTTGCCCGAGGCGGACACCTGCTCGAGGGCACCCGCGACCCTCTCCCAAGTGCCGGATCCGTCGACGGGCCGGCGGTAGATCTCACCCCCCGCATTCACGCCCCAGACCATCGTGTCGTCCGTCGACGTCTGTTTCAGTGAACCGTCTACCGCCTGCCAGCCCGGAACAACCGCCTGGGCGCTCGCAAGACTGACGAAACAGATGCTCACGATGAAAAGAACAAGTACGTTTCTCATGGCAATATCCCCCCCCTGTTTGGCTTCCGTTCGCTCGAAGCGCGCGATGATTGACACGCTTGGGAGGATCCGATTCCACGGGTCCTCTCTTTGTTCCGCCGCTCGGACTTTCCCACCTGCTCCCGCCTTGTAGTTTTCAAGTTCAAAACATTCTTGCTCAATCAATGTTGAGTTCAAGTCCCTTCTCTACCTCCCTGTCCGTGTCCTGCCTCACGAAAATGCCCTGACATTGAAGAGCCTCCCCCCTTCTTCAAGTCCAAACGCATGGCGTTGAACGAGTTTTGCGACTCACCACGATGTGGGTCTCATCGTGATGGGCCCAAAAGTGAAATTTATTTTAGTGGCGAAGGCCTGGTTGTGGAGCTTATTCAGAACATGCAAACTTGGATTCCGAATTTCCAACCATGCGGAGAGAACCGACTCCCTTCGGAACCGCGGGGTACGGCTTGTTCCATGGCGACCCGTCGCCATTAGAAAACCTGTTTTATCTTCGCCGTTCGTGCCGCGACTTCAAGAAGCAGAGCCTGCCGTTGTCAGCGGTGGCAAGGCTGCTGTATGGAGCTTACGGGATCACAGGGAGCGCGCAACTTGAGGGTGATCAAACCATGTTGACGCGTACTGTTCCGTCTGCGGGGGGGTTGTACCCACTGGAGTTGTACGCGGTCACAAACGACGTAGATGGGATTAAAGACGGCCTGTATCACTACGATGTGCTTCACCACTGTCTGGAGTGGTTGCCGGAGGGTCCCCGCCTCGAGGAGATGGGTTCGTGTCTGATGGCACAGTACTTCCTTCAAAATGCTAATGTGGTCCTCTTCTTCGCTGCAGTTTTTTCACGCACACTGAACAAATATGGGCCTCGTGGCTATCGTTATGTCCTGTTGGAGGCAGGCCATTGTGCCCAAAACATCTGCCTGCTCGTGGCCGAAATGAACCTGGCGGCTCTTTGCGTTGGTGGATTTCATGACAGCCAGATGAATCGCATGCTGGGCCTCGATGGCCGATCTGAGGCTGTCGTATACTGCCTGGGGATAGGTCATGCTGCGGGATGATTGGATCAGCAGGGGCCGAGCGTGGAGACGTGAATGGCGCCGGGTTTTGGATTTCTGGGGTCAGGCTGAGAAGGCGTCCGAATTTTGAGGGACTGTCCCCAGGGACAGTCCCCCAATCTTTTTGATCAAGGGGTCGACGGGAAGAAACCGCAACCTGTCTCGCCGGAAGGGACGAACGCCTTTTCGTTTTCGCTTTCCCCGGATGGCAAGACGGTCGCCGCCGTGGGTCCCGACCAGAAAGGATATCTCTTTCCCATCGAGGGTGGCCAGCCTCGCCTCATCCCGGGCCTGGCGGCCGATGAAT
>JAIQFY010000008.1 GCA_020072965.1 Terriglobia bacterium
TTCATTCTGATGTACGACGACATGCGCAGCGCAGAATCGCCACGCCACGCGCTGATGGAATTCCTGGAAAGCACGTATGCCGCGGGCGCGAAACTCGCGAACTGGGACCGGCAGGCCTTCCATGGACGACGAATAATAGTTTCTGTGGGACTGCGTCGAACGGGCTGTTCCACACAAACGCCAACGATGGGTCGGGCGGCAACAACACTCGTTTTGAGCGAGTTGCAACTCCCAACATCGTGATTCCTGCCAGTGCCGAGGACATCACGCTTGATTTTGATATCTGTTATGACACGGAAGATGATCCGAATTTCAATGTGCTGGCTTACGACGGGGCCACACTTCGTATCAGTGACTTCACCACGGGAAGATTCGCCCGCGCCAATTTGGTGGAGGCATTTTCTGAGTCGATTGTCACCGGCAGCTTCTTCCATTTCCCCAAGCACACACCCAGGAGCAGCAACCCGAATTATTTCCAGGATATGTCGGTATGGGCCGGTTCCTCCGGCGGCTTCCAACATGTCAGCATGAGGTTGCCAGGTATGGCCGGCAGCACCGTCCAACTCCGCCCGGACTACACCCAGGACAGCATCGGCACTTGCGCCGATGTGCGGCCGGGGCACACCTGCGGAGTGATCATCGACAATATCGTGATGAAGAGCGTGGTGTCGGCAGCAGGCACTTGTTCAGCCATCACTCTCAGTCCGGGGACTCTTCCGTCGGGAGTTCAAGGAGTGGTTTACCCTTCAACGAGCCTGACGGCAACCGGCGGTACAAATCCTAACACCTTCAGTGAACTTGGTTCCCTGCCCACTGGGCTGACGCTTTCCTCGTCCGGCTTGCTTTCGGGCACGCCGACTGCAGAAGGCTCCTTTCCGATCACCATCACGTCAAGTGACGTAAACGGTTGTACCGGGAGTCAATTGTACACGGTTGCCATATCGGCAACCGCCACGATGTCTAGTCCGGCGCCGGGAGCGACTTTGACTTCGTCGTCGGTGACCTTTACATGGAGTCCGGGCACGGGGGTTTCTCAGTACTATCTCCAAGTGGGAAAGACGCTGGGAGGCCAAGAAATCTTTAGTGCAGGCCTGGGGGCAAACCTGTCAACGTTGGTGTTAGATATCCCGAGCAACGGCAGCACGGTGTTCGTGCGGTTGTGGTCAAATATCGGAGGCCCTTGGTTCTTCAATGACTATACCTACTTGGCCTGCAGCGGATGCACGCCTACCAAGGCAGCCCTGACTGCTCCTGTGCCGGGGTCGGCCTTGACCTCGTCATCGGTGATTTTTTCCTGGGGCACGAGCTCGGCGGGCCAGTACTATCTGCAGGTGGGCACGGCACCGGGAGGTCAGCAGATCTATAGTGCAGGGCAGGGGACAAACCTGGCGGCAACAGTATTGGACATTCCGAACGACGGAAGCACGGTGTTTGTGCGGTTGTGGTCGAATGTCGGGGCTGCCTGGCTGTTCAACGACTATACTTATCTGGCTTGCAGCGGATGCACTCAAACTAGGGGGGTCATGACGGCCCCGGCTGCGGGATCGACCTTGACCGCCTCCTTGGTGACTTTTACATGGAGCACGAGCTTGGCGGGCCAATACTATCTTCAGGTGGGCACGGCACCAGGAGGACAGCAGATCTACAGTGCGGGGCAGGGGACAAACCTGTCGGCGTCAGTATTGGACCTACCAAACAACGGGAGCACCGTGTTTGTGCGGCTGTGGTCAAACATCGGTGGTGTCTGGTTATTCAACGACTATACTTACTCGTCTTGCACGGGTTGTGTGCCCACCAAGGCACCCATGGTGAGTCCACCTCCAGGGTCGACGTTAAGCTCAGGAACAGTCACCTTTTCATGGGGGACGAGCGTAGCCTCGCAGATCTATCTGCAAGTGGGCAAAACCCTTGGAGGACAGGAAATCTACAGTGCCGGGCAGGGGACGAATCTGTCGACAGTGGTGACGGGAGTTCCAAATGACGGAAGCATCGTTTTCGTCCGGCTGTGGTCGAACATAGGAGCAGCCTGGTTGTCTAACGATTACACCTACAAAGCGTGCTCTGGGTGTCAATAGAAAATAGCGTGTTCAGTCTGCGCTCGCATCCGCTGGGTTTTTGGGTTTCAGTCTCTTCAGGTGAAGGTCTCCCATCATTGTGGCGGATCTATTTGGATAGACGAAATGGACAAAACAGACCACTTGGACCGCAACGTTGCTTTGTGATATACCATCACTAGCAACGGCTTGAGGGAGGCTTGATATGTCTGCTGTTCTGGTGCCTTGTCCCACCCTGTTGTCCCGCATTGGAAACACCCCATTGTTCGAGTTGAAAAACGTTGCTTCCACGACCGGCGCCACTATATACGCCAAAGCAGAATACATGAATCCGAGCGGGAGTGTGAAGGACCGGATTGCGCGCTACATCATCGAGCGGGCCGAGGAGCGGGGCGAATTAAAGTCTGGCTCAACCATCCTTGAAGTCACTAGTGGAAACACCGGGATCGCGCTCTCCATGGTCGGGGCGCAGAAGGGATACCGGGTTGTCATCATCATGCCAAAGACTGCGAGCATCGAGCGTCGAAAGATGATTGAGGCGTTCGGGGCTGAACTCGAGCTGATCGAAGATGTTTCTGACATTGAGCCTGCGGTGGTGGAGACCGAGGAGCGAGCGAGGAAAGATCCAGCAATCTTCCTGCCTCGTCAGTTTTCGAATCCCGACAACCCTGCGGCCCACACCGCCACCACCGGTCGTGAAATCCTCGACGAGTTGGGAGCGGATGTGGATGCCTTCGTCATGGGAGTAGGGACAGGTGGGACGCTGATGGGAGTCGGGGAGGCCCTGCGAAGAGCGAATCGCAGGGTGCAGCTCGTGGCGGTTGAACCCGCGGAATCAGCCGTGATGTCGGGCGGGGCCCCCGGGAGTCACGGAATCCAAGGCATCGCCGATGGGTTTATCCCACCGATCGTCGAGCTGCAGAAGATCGATCGGATTGTGAAGGTCCCGACGCAAGAAGCGATCCGGATGGCCAAAAGGTTGGCACGGGAAGAAGCCCTGTTCGTCGGGATCAGTGCCGGGGCAAATGTCGTGGCCGCTCAAGTGGTCGCTCAAAACCTAGGCCCAGGCAAGAACGTAGTCACGATCCTTCCCGACCGGGGTGAGCGGTATCTTTCCGTGTGGTAAGAGAAATGATCAGTCTATTCGGTCTGTTTGGTCTATTCGGTCGAAAACAGTTGTCGGTTGACAGTTCTCAGTTGCCAGTGAGCTGAAGTCACGAATCGACTGAAGGCCGGTGGGATGGATATATTCAGGCGAAGATCTGCCCGGTTTTTGATGGATTTGGCCTGCGCTTCCGTCCGTCGCAATGTAGCGGATCCTCACGGATAGATCAAACAGATGAAATAGACTGTTGTTTGTGACCGAATCTGCCAAGAAACCGGCGGACGCGAGCGCAAACTGATCAGACCCTTTCTTCCCCCCAAAATAGTATAATATTGCCTTGAGTCTCATCGCTATGACGACGTTACGAGACATTGTCAATCAAAACGTTCGCGAGGGCGAACTATATGAGAAGCTCGATGGGGGCTGGGTGCATTGTTATGCCTGCGGACATAGCTGTCGGGTCCCCGACGGGCAACCGGGGGTATGCAAGGTCCGGTTTAACCGGGGGGGGACTCTCTTCGTTCCCTGGGGGTACGTAGGCGGAGTTCAGTGTGACCCGATTGAAAAAAAACCCTTTTTCCATGCTTATCCCGGGGCTTTGGCTTACAGCTTTGGCATGCTGGGTTGTGATTTGCACTGCGCCTATTGCCAGAACTGGGTGACCTCCCAGGTCTTGCGCGATCCAACGGCTGTCTCGCCGCCGATGAAAGTCACGCCGCAGTCCCTGGTGAGCGATGCCCTGCGTCAAGGCGCCAAGGTAATCGTCAGCACGTACAACGAGCCGCTCATCACGAGCGAGTGGGCCGTGGCGGTTTTCAAGGAGGCAAAGGGCGCAGGGTTAATGACCGGTTATGTTTCCAATGGAAATGGCACACCGGAGGTGCTCGAATACCTCCGGCCCTGGGTTGATTTTTACAAGGTTGATCTCAAGAGCTTTGATGATCGGCACTATCGTCAACTTGGAGGACGTCTGCAGCCGATACTTGATTCTATCCGGCGGCTGTATCAGTTGGGATTTTGGCTGGAGGTCCTCACGCTCCTGATCCCGGGGTTCAATGATTCTGAGGACGAATTGAAACGGCTGACCGGGTTTCTTTGCGGCGTCTCACCGGATATCCCCTGGCATGTGACCGCATTTCACAAAGATTATAAAATGACGGATCCTGAGAACACTACGCCGGAGGCTCTGCTGCGTGCTTGCCGGATTGGCGCGGAAGCGGGGTTGCGTTATATCTACGCCGGAAATCTCCCGGGACTGGTCGGTGGGTTGGAGAACACTGGTTGTCCCAATTGCGGTGTGCTCCTTATCGAGCGATTCGGTTACTTAATCATCGGTTATTCCCTCACGTCAAACGGATCGTGCCCATCTTGCGGAACACCAATTCCGGGAAGATGGGATTCTGAATTTCGCGGTCAAATCACTTCCCGTCCGTTTGTTCCCCGGATGCGTCAGCGAATTCGGTCATAAGCGTTCAAGGTCCAGACATCCATCTCCGCAAGGCTCTCTAAGATTTACTTCCTTTCTTGTTCATCGAGAGGAGATCAACAAACTGGCAACATTCGGCGAGTCCGACATGAGGAGGTCAATGATGGATTATTTTCAAGACTACCGAGCCCACATTCGGTTTTCCCAGGAAAAACCCTCTAAAACCACTCTTTTTCGAACCCCAGGGCTATTGCTTGGCATAAACTGTTTGGAGCCAGGTCAGTCGCAGCCGACACACCAACACGCGGAGCAGGACAAGTTTTACTTCGTTGTGGAAGGTGAGGGTGAGTTTACCGTGGGAAAAGAGACTCAGAAGGCGAAAATGGGAACGACCGTGTGGGCGCCCGCTGGGGTTAGTCATGGAGTGAGCAACGCGGGTCCGGACCGACTGGTTCTATTAATGGGAATGGCTCCTGCACCGCCCATTTCGTAAAAGAGATGATTCCGTTCTTAGATTCTAAGATGACAAATCCGTGCAGAAATAGTTCAAATCTTGGAGACGACGCTGCTTTGGCGAGAGAAATCAGAAGTCGGAAGTCAGAAGTCGGATGTCGGATTTCAAAAGTGGGGCGTCAGTAGTCAGAGCTCAGAAGAAGGACACATCCGATGTAGTAAAATCTCCAAACCAAGAGATAAAAGATTTGACTTCTCATATCCGACTTCCAACTTCTGACTTCTGACTTCTGACTTCCGACCTCTGACATCTGACTTCAAGATCCAGAACAAAAATTCTCCGACTGAGCCATAGACCGGGTTTAATCCAAGTATTATTCCACCGTGACACTTTTGGCCAGGTTTCGCGGCTGGTCCACATCGCAGCCACGACGGATGGCAATGTGATAGGCAAGCAGCTGCAAGGGCACCACCTCGAGAATCGAACTTAATAGCGAATTGGTCTGCGGTGTCTCCAGGAAGTAATCGGCGGCTTCGGCGAGTTCATGATCTCCTTCACTCCCCAGCGCGATGACGATCCCGTCCCGGGCTTTCACCTCTTTGACATTGCTCATTGTCTTTTCGCGAAGAATGACCGATTCGGGATCATTTAAATCCGTGGAGGCGAGAATGACCACGGGCAAATTTTCGTCAATCAGGGCGTTGGGGCCGTGCTTCATCTCTCCCGCGGGGTATCCTTCAGCATGAATATAAGAGATTTCCTTGAGTTTGAGCGCCCCTTCGAGGGCAATCGGGTAATGGATTCCCCGGCCGAGAAACAGGAAATCAGTGCAGCGGAAAAAATGCCGCGAGAGCTCTTCGATCGTTTCGTCCTGCTGAAGAATCTTCTCGATTTTGCTCGGAATCTCCGTCAGCTCCTGAACCAATCGTTTGGAAACCTTTTCATCGATCTGCTCCCGGGTTTGCGCCAGGCAGATGGCAAACAGATATAGGGCGGTCAACTGTGCGGTGAAGGCCTTGGTGGAAGCGACGCCGATTTCCGGGCCCGCGTGCGTATAAATAGTCCCATCCGAATCGCGGGCCACCATACTGCCGACGACATTGCAGATGGCGAGGCTCTTGGACCCCCGCTGCCGCGCCTCCCGCTGTGCCGCAATCGTATCCGCTGTTTCGCCGGATTGAGTGATGACCATGGTCAGCGTGCTGGGAGTAATAATCGGATTGCGATACCGGAATTCGGAGCCATAGTCCACTTCAACGGGAATCCGCGCCAGGCGTTCAAGCATAAATTTTCCCGCCAGGGCAGCATGCCACGAGGTTCCACATGCCACCAGCCGCATGTTCGTAAAGCGGCGAAACTCCTCTTCATCGATCATCATCTGATCCAGGAAGATCTTTCCCGTTTCCAACGAGAGCCGTCCCGCCATCGTGTCCCGGACGGCGCGAGGCTGTTCGTAGATCTCCTTGAGCATGAAGTGCTTGAAGCCGCCCTTCTCAGCCATGATGGGGTCCCACATGATGTGTTGAATGGGGTGGGTGACGGCCGCGCCCTTGAAATCCATAAATGACACCCCGTTCTCGGTTACGACCGCGATATCTCCGTCGGCAAGAAAAATAATGTCGCGGGTATGAGGCAGGACGGCGGGAACATCGGAAGCGACGAAAAACTCATCGTTCCCCAAGCCAACGATGGCGGGAGGTCCACTGCGGACTGCGACAATCTTGTTGGGATCTTTTGTAGAGAGAATGGCCAGGGCGAAGAGGCCTTTGATTTCTTGAACGGTTTTCAGGACTGCCGTCTCCAGGTTTCCATTGGAATGCTTTTCGATCAGATGGGCAATGACTTCGGTGTCGGTCTCGGTGACAAAACGATGTCCCTCTGCGATCAATGCGTTCTTAATGGAAAGGTAATTCTCAATAATGCCGTTGTGGACCACCACAATCTCCCCTTTGCAGTCTCGATGCGGGTGCGCGTTTTCCTCAGTAGGACGGCCGTGGGTCGCCCACCGAGTATGTCCGATTCCATAGGTCCCATCGAGCGGTTTGAGGCGGATGGCTTCCTCCAGGTTGCGCAGCTTCCCGCTGGTCCGCCGTATCTCCAGATGGCCTTCGTTGACCACAGCGATTCCGGCAGAGTCATAGCCGCGATACTCCAGCCGCTTCAAGCCGTCGAGGATTACAGGAACGACCCGCTTTTTTCCCAGGTAGCCTACAATACCACACATGAGTTTTCCCCTCTCTTCACACCTATGCTTTTGTGGGCTTCGATTTCTGTTCAGCGCGCTTTTGTTTCCAGTCCTGCTTGTTTTCCTGCCGGCCGCGTGCAATCGCCAGGGCATCGGGGGGAACATCGCGGGTGATCACCGACCCAGCGGCCACATAGGCGCCTTTGTGGACGACAACCGGAGCGACCAGCTCCACCCCGCTGCCGATGAAGCAGTCATCCTCGATCTCGGTCACATTCTTATTGACGCCATCATAGTTGCACGTGATGGTACCCGCTCCAATATTGGCATTTTGCCCCACCGTCGTATCACCGAGATAGGTGAGGTGAGAGGCCTTGGAGTTCTGGCCGAGCCTGGCTTTCTTAAGCTCAACAAAATTGCCGACGCGGGCATTCGATTCGACCTCCGCCTCCAACCGCAGATGGGCGAACGGGCCAATGGAGGCTTTCTCGGCGACATGGCTTTCGTTGATGACGCTCAAGTCATTAACCACGACATCGTCTCCGAGGATTGAATGGGTGATGCGGCAATGTGAGCGAATGACGCAACGCCGGCCAATCGAGGAGGGTCCTTCGATGCGAACACCCGGAAAAAGAATTGTGTCCTGGCCGATCGTGACGTCCTCCTCCACCGAGGTCGTGGCGGGATCAAGAATCGTTACGCCATCCCGCATAAGCCGCTGGAGAGTCCGCAATCGAAGGACCCGGATGACCTCAGCGAGTTCGATTCGATCATTCACCCCCAGAACCTCCATGGGGTCGGGAGTTCCAAAGACATTGACCTTCTTCCTGGCGGCGATCAGCAGTTCGATCAGGTCAGTCAGGTAATATTCCTGTTGAGAGTTTTGATTACTGAGCCTGGAAATGAACTTCTTAAGGAGATCCAGGGAAATCAGGTAGAGCCCTACATTGATTTCCTTGACACGCCGCTGAGCCGGGGTAGCGTCGCGGTCTTCGACGATGCGGGTGATCTTCCCGGAACGGTTCTTAAGTATTCGGCCGTAGCCGGAGGGGTCCTCCAAACAGGTTGAGACCACCGTCGCATCAGCTCGCTCGGAGTGGTGCGATTCCAGGATTTTCTTCAGCAGATTCAAGCCGATGAGCGGGATGTCCCCGTTGAGAATGAGAACCGTTCCCGATGTTTGCGGGATCTGCTGCGTTGCGACTAGAATGCAATGACCGGTTCCGAGCTGAGGTTCCTGGGTAATGAACTCGACCGGGTGTTTTCGGAGGGCCGATTGAACGTCTTCCGCGCAGTGTCCCACCATGACATAGATGGCCTGAGGGGAAAGCCCCTCCGTGGCTTCGATCACGCGCTCAATCATACTTTTCCCGTGCACGGGTGTGGCCAGTTTGGAGCGCCGGGATTTGAAGCGCGTACTTTTGCCCGCAGCCATCACAACAGCGATCAGTGAGTTTGACATGGGCGTATGTTCGCAGAATTCCGGCTCCCCGCCAATCCCAAAGTATGGGGAAACGATTGCGTCCGCCGCGTCCGGACCTTAACGGGTTGGAGCCCAAACCCGCAAGCGCCCGGCGATCTTGCACCTGCGGGAGGGCCTCCAACATCACCACGTGTTTCTGCGTTGCAGGCCGTCCACCCAGGCGGACTGACCCGGCAATTTAATATGGGCAACAGCACTCTAAGTGTTGGCAGAGCTCCCATGGACGAGGGCTTGAAATTCAGTGGTTGGTGAGATGAGTTCAAAATCCGAATCGTTTATTGCGGCCGTGCGGTTTCTGGGATTTAGTTGGATGGCCCGCTGAAGGTACTTCAACGCTTGCTCCAGATGGCCTTGCAGAGACTCGAGAGCGGCGATTCCATAAAGAATGTGGTCCCCTTTGGGATCGAGGGCAAGGGCTTTTTCCAAGCTCGTTTGCGCCTCTCCGAATTCCCGCCGGTTCAAGTGAGCGATGGCGAGGTTATAGAGATCTTCAGACGTCTTGGCACCACCGGGACCCTTGGCAAGTCGTTGCTGACATATACTCAAGTGAACTCTCGCGCGTTCGACGATGTCGGGCTCTTTTGGGAATTGGTCGATCACCTTTTGAAAGGAGTCGCGGGCCTTGGCAAATTCGTGCGAGGCAAAGCTTCTCAAGGCGGCTTCGTAGAGTTTGACCGCTTGAGGATCCCGTTCCGGGGTCACTGTCCTTTTGATCAAGCGCTTTTCCGGGGGACGGGCCTTTGCGGCTTGTACACGTCCTTCCACCCGTCGGATCGGGACTTTTGACGAAGGCCGCCCCGAGGGTTTTTGACGTTGAACGGGTCGCGAATTTTTCGACGTTTTCTTCTTGACACTCCGTTGTGTTGTTACTTTTGCCATTCTAAACCTCTTTTGAGTTGTATGGTCGTTGGCATTCCCGGGTGGCCCACTGAAGGCCTGAGAAGCAAGCCAATTCAATGACATAGGAGAGACCACGGTCGCCTCACCTGTGGTCAAAGACTATCTGAGGGAACCGACAGGTAGCTTTCTTAAGCTTCCAGCCGACGTTTCAACTTATAACAAACCTTCTGAGCTAAAGTCAAGGTGACGGCTTCGGCCTCCAAACATTGACAATTGTTCAGGGCTAGGATAACTTAACGCTTTCTCATAGCTGAGGTCGTGGAATAGTAACAGAAGAATGCCATAGAAGGCAGGGTTACGAACAAGATGAATCTACTTAGAGAGGTTGTGGACGCGTCAGTGGCCCTCGTCAAGGGGTACGGCATGACACTCAGGCACGTCTTCCGGCCCGCGATCACAGAGAATTATCCCGACGTGTTGCCAAAATTTGAAGAGCGATATCGCGGAATCCATGAACTTCAGCGGGATGAGAATGGGCTGGAAAAGTGCGTGGCTTGTTTTTTGTGTTCTGCCGCCTGCCCCGCCAATGCCATTTACATTGAAGCCGCCGAGAATACGGAGAAGGAAAGATTTAGCCAGGCCGAGCGTTACGCCAAGGTTTACAACATCGATTACGGCCGATGTATTTTTTGCGGGTTTTGTGTGGAAGCTTGCCCCACGGACGCCATTACCCACGGCCACAAATTTGAATTTGCCATCTACGATACGAAGGACTTGATTTATACAAAAGACATGCTGCTTGTGCCGGATTCGCGAAAGGAGAAGGGAAGGAAGGCCTCTGATCAGGCCGCTTGAGGGTGTGGCTTGAATTTCACCTTGACTGCTGAAGGAATGGGGTGACGTAAGAGAGGTTGGACATTTTCTTTTTGGAATGAGAGAGGCGCCGGAGTCCTTGACCGACCATGGATTCGGCGCCTTTCTTGGTTTTGAGGAGAGAAAACCAATTGAGAGAAGATGAATAAAGCAGGCTCTGAAGGTGGGGCCTCTATTTGTGACTCCGAGTTCAACATGAATTCCGAATTTGCAAATCCGCAGGCCTTGTCTAAAGGACTGAAGGAGAGATCGATAAACGCTTCCTGGATCTTAGCGGAAGGGGCCAAAATCGCGCGTCCATAGCTCGGGGGGGGGTGTTTCTAACCGATACGGACCAAGACGGGTAGTCATGGGACGGCGCGATCAAAGTGGGCGTGCAAGCCGTCTCTGGTCAGCTTGCAAAATCGAAAATTTCAAATTTCAGATCAAAGACTGCGTTGCGAGGGAGTGGAAGACGAGTGCTGAGAGGGGTCTTCAAAGAGACTCCAAGACCTGGAACTCGAGCCGGGGATGGCACCTTCAAGAAAAAGGGGAGGAGACCTTGACGCTTCATCCAAGTCCGACCACCCTCAGAGAAGTTTCCAAGCCATGGGTCGAGGGGTGTTAAGAGAAACGAGCCTCCAATTTCTGAATCTGAGGTCAACCGGTATCCCCGGGGATTGAAAGTGGTTTGGCACGCACTCTCGCAAAGCACGGTTCTCTTCCCGATGGATGGAAACAGAAAAGAGTTTACATTTCTTTCCTCGCATGTCTTGAGAGAAGTTAGTGGTTTTTGACTCTGGCTTGGGGAAATAACCGGGGGGAAGATCTCGTTTTGAGGCGGCAGGCGGGGGTAGCACCGCCTGCCGCCATCCTTCCGCCTCGTGAGGAAGATTCAGATAGAAGCTTACTCACAGGCAGAACCGGGTCGAAAAATCCTTACAAGAGCTGCGTCGCTTTTGCAATTAACTTGAGACTGCCTGGTATCAATTCCGAATCCTGGCAGGAATGAAAAGTGATCAAACAGGTTCTTGGGGGCACCACTCTCGATGCTCGGCCCCGTCCTCCTACCAAGTCGATGGCGACAGGTGGGGGTAGCGCCACCTGCCGCCGTCCATACTGCCTCGCGAGAAAAACTCAGCCAGGAGCTCACTCACGGGCAGATCCGTTTGGCGGATAAAGAGGCCAATCCACTCCCTCACGCCAAAATCCTCCGCCCAAAACCTAACACCCTTTAACCGAGTAACGTGTTCGATCCGAACGCTTCACACCAAAATCTATCGCCACGACTCATTGCCTTGGGACTCGGAAAAATGCGGCAGGCGGGGGTAGCGCCACCTGCCGCGTCCTTCTGCCTCGCGAGAAAAATTCAAGGAGGAAATAGCTCACGGGCAGAAACTTGAGTTTTCCTTGATCTAGCCAATCCACTCAGGTTGACTGATCGCAACTATAAAGCCATTAATGTAATCCGTATTTTTGCAAGAAACTCATTTTCCGCTGCAACCGGATCTACCTTGCGCACTCGAATTGTCCCATCCTTCTAATTATCCAAAGGTCGATCAATATGCGTCAGTACCGCCAACCCTTCAATTCGTAGAGAACCGTGGTGCCTCTTTATTGTCAAGGAACAATTTTGCCCTCTACATCTATACTCTTGCTCGAATGGAGGTCCATCCTCTACAACTGTTCCGTTTTGGTACATGCAATGGCGTGACCAAACTTGAAGAATTTCTTAATTTGAAGAATTTACAGGAATAAGCTCAAGAGCGACAAATTTGAAAGGCGAAAGGAGCCTTCAAACTGAAGCTGAATCAGGGAAAAAATTCCTTTTTGAAGTGCGACGAGAGGCGTATAATTCCGTTCAAACATGACAACAGACAAGCACATCCTTATCGTTGACGATGACGCGGCGGCGCGCGAGATACTCTCCATCATAGTGCAGGAGTGGGGTTACAAACCCATTGAGGCAAAGGACGGTGAGGAGGCCCTTAAAAGGATGGAGAAGGACGCCGTCTCCGTGGTGGTGACGGATTTGATTATGCCCAAGCTGGGTGGGCTTGAACTCCTTCGGCGGTTAAAGCTTATCAATCCCAACACCAAGCTCATCCTGATCACAGCGGAGGGGACGATTGATCTGGGTGTGGAAGCCATGAAACTGGGGGCAGTTGACTTCCTTACAAAACCCATCGATTTCAAGAAGCTGAAAATCCTTCTCGATAATATTTACGAAGAGGAGGTCGAGATGGTGGAGCTTGACGATCTCGACAAGCTTCTGCATTCGGGAGGATCCTTTTACGGGTTGATCGGACGGAGCCCCGCGATCAAATCAATCGTTGGGTTAATTCATGATGTGGCCGCCAAGGATGCGGCTGTCTTGATTACAGGGGAGAGCGGTACGGGGAAGGAAGTCGTCGCAAATGCCATTCACCAGGCGAGCCCTCGCGCCATGGAGCCCTATATTGCCATCAACGCGTCCGCAATTCCTGAAACTCTTATTGAAAGTGAGATTTTCGGGCACGAACGGGGAGCCTTTACTGGGGCTACGGATCGACGGCCGGGATGTTTTGAGCTCGCTACGAAGGGGACGCTGTTCCTCGACGAGATCGCCGAGATGCCATTGAATCTCCAACCCAAGTTGCTCCGGGTGCTGGAAGAGGGGAGTGTCAGACGTTTGGGCGGTCGGGAATCCATACCCATTGACGTGAGGATCATTGCCGCCACCAATCATCGACCTGAGGAAGCGATCCGGGACGGGACCCTCCGCAAAGACTTGTTTTACAGGCTAAGTACTGTCCAGGTGGAACTGCCCCCGTTGGCACAACGGAAGGAGGACATTCCGCTCCTGGTTCGTCATTTCATCGAAATGTATAACCTGAAACATCAAGTGAAGATCAAGTCGATTTCCCGTCGAACCAAGCAGATTTTCATGAGCTATTCATGGCCGGGAAATGTGCGCGAATTGCGAAATGTCATTGAGCGTGCCGTCATTGTGGCCAAATCTGAATGGATCGAGCCTCAGGACTTGCCCCCGTATTTGACCCAGACCACTGCGGAGCAGGAACAGATGATAACGATCAAGCCGGGCACCCCCTTCTCCGAGGCTGAAAGGGAGATTATCCTGAGGACCCTTAAGGCAGTAGATAACAACAAGGCGGAGGCGGCACGAGTCCTGGGTGTGGATGTGAAGACGATCCGCAATAAGCTGAAGGCCTATGGAATCGCTGATCTTGAATCCGCAATGTAACGGCCATTCTATCTCCATGGGGCACAGCGATCCTTCCTGTACTACTGCCGGGACCCGGATGCAAGGCGGATCGGAAGCAGTCCTGACGCGGGGCCGGTTAAGCAAAACCGGATTTTGACTTATCGTCAGAACCCGGTTTTTTGCTGACATCATTCACAATGGAACCATCAAGGTATTGAGTGACGGGTTGCGCCCCTCAGGGCAAAGCGCTGCCCTCACCGAGGGTTGGTTTTAAATTCCTGTTGTTTTTCTCCGCCGGTTCCAAGCGATCAAGCCAATGAAAATCCGGACGCAGATTACACTGGGGTATTTCAGCTTAGTAGTCCTGTTGGTCGCGGTGGCGATCTATTTCATGGTGGAAATCCGTTGGCTGAACCGGACGAACCGGGACTTGTCAAATATCGATATCCACGCACGCACGGAGGAACAGGAGCAAGGTCGACTCCTTGAAGACATTTTCATCTCGGATCAGAAGTTCCTGGTGACGCAGGATCCCGACTATTTAGAGCGCATGCTCAGTCTGGAGAAACAGTTCGATTCGAGTTTTGAAAAACTGAGCCGGCTCCTGGTCAGTCCGAAGGAACAGGCGAAGGCGCGGGAGATTGAAAAGACCTACTCCGAATATAAGGAGGTCTTCAATCGCCGCTTGGGATCGGAAGGGGCGGTAACCACGGAAGATCTGATCGCGCTCGATAATCGCAAGTTCGATCTGACCCAGAACTTAAAGCGCCAATACTCGGAACTGGAGCAATGCACCATCGATGTGGTGCAAGGGCGCCTGTTATATTCGGAGGACGTACGCCGGCGGGCACGACAGATAGCCTGGGTAGCCGGATTGTTTTCGATTCTCCTGGCGGTGGGTCTCAGTCTGTTTCTGGCCCAGAAGATCTCCCGGCCTCTGCTGAAGCTGATCGCAGGAACGCGATTGATCGCGACCGGGAAATTCAGAACCTTGATCCACCTCAACCGGCGTGATGAATTTGGGGAACTGGCACAGGCATTTAATGCCATGGCCAAGCAACTGGGTGAGCTCGATGAATTGAAGAGAGGTTTTGTATCGCATGTCTCGCATGAGCTGAGGTCCCCGCTCGCTTCTATGCTGGCCACGAACGATTTGCTTTTAAGCGAGGCGATTGGGCCATTGAATGACAAGCAGAAACGCCTCCTGACGATCAGCCGGGAAAAATCAGATATGCTGTCCCGGAGAATCAACGACCTGCTGGATCTGTCGCGGATCGAGGCAGGGGCCATGGAATATCAGATCGAGGGTTCCAACGTTTCGGACATCCTCAAGTCGGCGGTCGAGAGCGCTTCGCCATTGCTGCGGGAGAAGAACCTTCACATTGTGACGGAAGGGGACACGGAAAAATCCCGCGCCAACATTGACTCGCGTCGAATCGTCCAGGTCGTGGAGAATCTGTTGAGCAATGCCATCAAGTTCTCCCGCGAGAACACCACGATCCGGGTGGGTTGCCACCGGGCGTCGGGGCAACAACTCGTCCCCGTTTTCAATACCTGGAATGGGAGCGATCCCTCGTCCTCTCCTTGCGATCCTCACGGGGAATATATCGTGATCAGTGTTGAGGACAAGGGGATCGGAATTCCTCCCGGAGAAACCAGGAGAATCTTCGAGAGGTTTTATCAGGCCGGCCATGGAAATGAAGCTTCGAAGACAGGAACCGGTTTGGGCCTGGCCATCTGTCAGAGCATTATCGAGGCTCACAACGGCGTAATCTGGGTGGAGAGCGAATTGGGGCAGGGAAGTCGATTTCATTTTGCACTGCCAACTTCGCTGCCCCAGGGACTAAGGAAGTCAAGTCAGATTGTGTAAGACGGGTGTGAAAACCTTAGACATGTCCTCGAGTTTAACCTGAAATCCGAATGAGGAGATGCTGTAGTTTTTCGCCGATCGGGTCCTCCCGAGAATTTACAGGTGACCCGGTGAGAGTGGTATCTTATTCAGGGCTTCAACTCGAGATCGGGGATTTGGCTTTTGTCTCGCGGTTGCAAGCACGACACACCCTGGAAGAGAAAAGGTGGCTGGATGACTCCGAACACCAGACGGGCATGGGCGATCCTGGTAGTGGTCTTAACCCTGATGACTTTGATAATCTCTTGTGCCAAGAAAACGAACGTGAAGACGCCAACCTATTCGATTCGCCAGCATGAGCAAATAATTGCCAATGTGAATCGGCTGGCGACGCAAGACCACTTTGACGAAGCCATATCCTCCTGCAAGGAGTTCCTGCAACAGTATCCCCAGAGCCCGGTGCTGGACCATGCCTTGTTTCAGTGCGGGCTCGTCTACGCTTCAGAGCAAAACCCACAGAAGAACTACGATCAGGCAGTGACCTTGCTGAACCGCATTCCGGCAGAGGTTCCCATGAGTGCCTACGCGACAAATGCCGGTGTCATCGCGCATCTGGTGAATATGCTCAGCCAGCTCCGGAATGCGAACGCAAAGCAGACGGAGATGATCGAGGCTCTTCAAACAACTGAAGCGCAATTAAAAGAAACCCTCAGTCAGGTCCGGAGTTCCTATGACAAGCAGAAGGAGGCGGCAGGTGCGCTACAGAGCAGCGACACGCGTCAAAGGCAGACGATCAGGGAACTTCAGGCCACGCAAGCCCAACAGGCTCTGATCATCAAAGAGCTGCAGAGTGAGATTGAAAAACTGAAGCGGATTGATTTAAGGAAGCGGCCGTAAGCTTGCCTGAGCGTTGTAATCTTTGTGAGTAGGGGGGATGTTCTGGAGACCGAGCACCTGTGCAACCCGGCGATCACCAAATCTATGCCCGCCGGAGGGAGAGGTGAAAGGATGAAATATTCAGGAATAACAACCTTGTCACCGCTCCCTCCGTTTCCAACCACCTAGATGAACTACTTCTTTGCGCTCATAATCTCCGGATTCTCGAGGAGATGTACTTCGACGCGGCGATTCTCTGCACGCCCCGCACGCGACTTATTGTCGTCAATCGGTTTGCTCGCACCCAGTCCCACAATGAACAATCGATAGAGTGGGATATCGTATTTCTCCGCGAGATAGCGGACGACAGTCTCGGCACGCTTTTGACTCAGATCGTAGTTATAGTCCTTGTTCCCCACTGAGTCCGTGTAACCCTCGATCTGGACGATATAAGCGTTGCGGTCTTTTATCTTGGAGGCGAGCTCATCCAGGGACGCTGTCTCCTTTTCTTTCAGCTTATATTGATTGAAAGGGAAGTTGAGCGTGACGGTTTCCGTCTGCTTGTAGTTGTCGATATTCCCGAGCTTGCCCTCAACGCCCGTTAACTGGCCTTTCAGGTCGGTAGCCATCGACTGCGCGGTTTCAGCCTTCTTATCAGCAGTCATTGCCTTATCATCGGCGGCGTCTGCCTTGCTGGTTGCC
Source organism: Terriglobia bacterium (assembly GCA_020072965.1). Lineage (GTDB taxonomy): Bacteria > Acidobacteriota > Terriglobia > JAIQFV01 > JAIQFV01 > JAIQFV01. Next base: position 17,032 of record JAIQFY010000008.1, read on the forward strand.
GTTTGGATCCCCTGTTGGGCCCGTGAATCGACATCCTTGATATCATTTGAATTCTTCCGGGCCAGCTCACTCAGCTCGGTGACCTTACCCGTCAAGGGGTCAATCTGTTGTTTTACGTACTTCTTTGTGGCGCATCCGCTTGCGAGTAACAGCACTGTAGCAACCGCACTCAGCAGCACAATTGTTTTCATCGTTTTAGTACCAATCATGGTCGCTCCTCCTTAGTTTGCGTTCGTTAGTTTTGGTTCATTATTACCTAAAAAAACGGTATAAAAGTTTTCAGCAGATCAGACAGGGCGCCCTCTCGATCGTTTGACCTCAATTCCATACCCTGGTGGGGTTCCGCTCCTTTCGCGCCCTGGCGCATCTTGCAGACCCGCCCATCATGACACATTGACGTTCTTTGGCTCCTTCAGCTTGAAGTGTAGGAGGGTTTCCGAAGGGATCGTGACTTCATGTCCCCGGATCAGGGCTTTAGTGGCAAGTCCTGCGCCGAAGCCCACAGGGCCTCCAATCGCCAGACCCTTCCCTCCCGCTGCAATCGCGCCAATTCCGGCGCCGACTCCTGCACCACCGCCCATGAGGGCCAAGTTGCGGTTACGGTTGGAGGTACCGAGCCGGCTTACGGAATTCGTGGCCACCTCCAGCTTCTTACCACTCCGCAATTGGATCGATTGAAGTCTCAAGGATATATAGGAGCGACCCTTCAATCTTCCGGATTCCTTGACCGATGTGACTACTCCAAGGACCGTAGCATCCCGGGGCACGATTTCCCTGCCATCAACTTGAATGGGTCGTTCAACAGAAGCGCTGAATTGGTCGCCGACCCTATTGCTTTTCGTGCTCAGCGTGTTGAGCAATCGAACTTCGATTTCTGTGCCTTCCGGAATGACAATCGACGAGGCCTCTTCATCAATGCGCTCCAGCCCCGTCTGTGCGGTTCGAGAGCTTGCTGCGGCGCTGTCGCCGTGCCACTTGGACGAAAGCAGGTATCCTGACCCGCCGACCAGAATTATTAAAGCAAGAAGGATGGATATTCGTTTTAGCATCCTGGACCTCACTTCCACTACCTAGATGGATCGCTTTGTATTACAGCACCTCCGGGGCCAAACCACGGTCTCTTATAAGTTACTGAAAATACGTTTTTTATTTTGTAGGAGGATTGAGCGGTAGAAACTGGAGGGTGGTGTAGGGGAAAAATTCCCGTACCTGCAGCCCCGCAGGAGGGGAATTGCTCATTACCTGAGAAAGTGGGGGAAAAACTTAAATTCGTGTTGTTTTGGAGCTGCGCAAGAGCTCCAGGAACTCAAGCCGGGTTTGCCCGTCTTGACGAAATGCACCCAGCATAGAACTGGTCGTGGCGATGGAGTTTTGTTTTTCGACTCCCCGCATAATCATACAAAGGTGCTGGGCTTCGATCACGACACCCACCCCGACCGGACTAATCGCCTCGTTGATGGTCTCAGCAATCTGGCAAGTCAGTCTTTCCTGAATCTGGAGTCGGCGGGCAAACATCTCGACCAGGCGGGCAATCTTGCTGAGGCCTATGACCTTTTCATTGGGGATATAGGCCACATGGCATTTGCCAAAGAAAGGAAGAAGGTGATGTTCACACATGCTGAAAAGGTCGATGTCACGCACGATCACCATTTCGTCGTATTGAACTGAATAGAGGGCATTGTTCAAAACTTTCTGAGGATCGAGTTGATAGCCGCGGGTCAAATAGGCAAGCGCTTTGGCCAAACGCCGTGGAGTCTCGACGAGTCCTTCGCGGCCCGGGTCCTCCCCGATACGGACCAGGATCTCTCGAATCAGTTCGTCAAGGGATGCTTCCTGCAAGCCTTTTTCCGGATGAGTCAGTGTCGTTTTGGACATCAGGTTTTACCCTTTGGGATTATGGCACCCTGTGGAAGAGCTATTACGAAGCCGAGGTAAACAGTGCCATCGATGAATTTCGTACCCAAAAAAAGCCCGAGCTCTACCTCGGGCATTTGCATTCGCCATCATTTGCGTCCCAATTCATTCGAAAGGTGAAATCGCGATAAGGTGATCAAACTCCGGGATTTCTTCTCTGAGAGTCTCTTCGATGCCAAATTGCAGCGTCAACATCGAACTGGGACATCCGATGCAATGACCCACCAATCGGATAGTTGCGCAGTTGTCAGCGACCTCCACGAGCTCCACGTTACCCCCATGCGACCGGATGGCAGGTCGAATCTTCTCAAGGACGGTTTCTATTTGCTCTCGCGTAACCAATTCCGGGTCCCTTTCAAGACCACCGATCAATCTCCTCCAGCCCAGGGAGTCCCAAAAAGGTGACCAGACTAAGCCGTCGTCCGAACCGGAACGGCACTGGGGGGCGTCGCATTCCCGTGCTTTTTCCGGTAGTCCTCGATCGCTGCTTTGATCGCATCCTCCGCTAGAACCGAGCAATGGATTTTGACCGGGGGCAATTTGAGCTCATTCACAATTTGTGTATTCTTGATCGCATAGGCCTCATCAATGGTCTTTCCCTTGACCATTTCAGTGGCGAGGCTGGAGCTGGCAATCGCGCTCCCGCACCCGAATGTCTTGAATTTGGCGTCTTCAATCACACCCTGATCGTTGATCTTGAGCTGCAGCTTCATTACATCCCCGCATGCGGGGGCCCCCACAATGCCGGTGCCAACGCCGTCGGCATCTTTAGCGAAACTCCCGACGTTGCGCGGGTTATTGTAATGATCAATCACCTTTGGATCGTACATGGTTGCTCCTTCTCGCGATTATTATTTTACCGGGATCCTTGGAATAATGCACCGGGTTTGTTTCCGGGGTCCCGGTACAGCCACTTCGACTTCCCTCCGTGTCGTTGACCCGACGTCTCCACCTTTCTCTTCAGCCGGTTTAACTAGCCGACCATTTGATGGAATTCAAGTCGATGCCCTCAAGCACCATTTCATAAAGGGGCGAGAGCTCGCGCAAACGAGTCACGTGCTTAACGACCGCTTCAATCACAAAATCGACTTCCTCGGCGGTGTTGAAACGGCCGACGCAAAACCGAATGGATGTATGCGCCAACTCGGGACCCACACCGATCGCCGTTAAAACATAAGAGGGCTCGAGGCTGGCGGAAGTGCAAGCTGACCCGGACGAAACCGCCACATCCTTTAAACCCATCAAGAGGGACTCTCCCTCCACAAACTCGAAACTCAGATTCAGGCTCCCGGGGATGCGCTTCTCCGGGTGCCCGTTGAGATGGACATAGTCTAACTTCGCCATCAAACCTTCACGCAATTTATCGCGCAGGTGGGTGAGGCGCTTCATCTCCTCCGGCAGTTCCCGGTGCGCCAGTTCGCATGCTTCGCCGAACCCCACGATCCCCGGTACATTAAGGGTGCCGGAACGTTTTCCTTTTTCGTGGCCGCCTCCATGAATGAGAGGGGTGAGTTTGAGAAAGGGCTTTTTCTTGCGAACGTAAAGCGCCCCCACTCCTTTAGGGCCATAGAGCTTGTGACCTGAAAGAGACATCAGATCGACCAGAGTCGATTGGAGATCGATAGGGATCTTGCCTGCCGCTTGAACCGCATCGCAATGGAACAAAATCCCCTTTTCCCGTGCGATCTCTCCTATCTGGGGGATCGGCTGGATAGTTCCAATTTCACTGTTGGCATACATGATCGAAATCAAAATGGTCTTATCCGTGATAGCCGCCCGCACCGACTCGGGATCCACAACTCCATACTTGTCCACGTCGAGATAGGTCACCTCGAAGCCTTCCTTCTGCAAGTATTTGCACGAATCGAGGATCGCCTTGTGTTCCGTTTTTTGGGTAATAATATGATTGCCTTTGGATTTGTAGCTCCACGCCACCCCCTTCAGGGCAAGGTTGTCAGATTCCGTGGCGCCACTCGTAAAGATGATTTCATCCGGGGAAGAGGCATTGATTAACTGAGCAATCTGCTCCCGGCCTTTCTCAACGGCTGCCTCAGCCACCCATCCGAAGGAGTGGGTCCGGCTGGCCGCGTTCCCAAAGCTTTCCGTCAGATACGGCATCATGGCGTTCAACACGCGCGGATCTAAAGGGGTCGTTGCGTTATTGTCCATGTAGATTGGTAGCTTCAGCATAAATCCTCTCGTCCGATTGATGTGTTCCTTCAAGAAACCAATGCCTTAAACGTCGTGGGAATCTCGCCCTCGTAAAAGATGCATTCCTGACAGTACTTTTCAAGAGGCTCAAATCGGCAGGTAGGGCAGCCCTCTAAGACCTGTAAAGTACTATGAAGCTCTTCCCTCATTTTGTTAAGAAAGGCGATCTTGAAATTGAGGGCTTTCTCTTGTTCAGTCAGGATCGTTTTGATCTTGCCAACGGCGTCTTTCTTGTTCGCAGCCTTGTCCTTGGCACGAAATATTTCTTCGATCTCTGACAGTTTGAGACCATACTCTTTGAGGTTATTGATGGTGACGATCTTGTCGACGCACTCTAGAGCATACAGCCGATTCCCCTTGATGCTATGCTCCGTCGGGGTTATGAGCCCTATTTCCTCATAAAATCGGAGTGTCCGTGGCGTTATCCCCGTCATTCTCGCCAGTTTACCAATCCTCATGAGATGATTGCTATGGGGTGTAGCCATAAACTGAACCTCTTTTATAAACCTTACGGTAACGTAAAAAACTTTGGGTGTCAAGGGCTTTTTGTCCGCGAAGAATCCTCCAACATGGAGCTCCTATGCTTGCTATTTTCAAGGGTGGTCTTGAAGAGGGCATCTTATTTATAATTTATTGATAAATAACAGTATTACACAATATATTGACTCTCCATATGAGCCTTGGTGTGAGGGGAATTTATTAAAAAGGAGAGACCGCTCTTGCCTGTAGTTCCATCTGCGGGAGCACTTTTTGGTTTGACAATATTTGACTTAAACGTTAATTTATAGGGTTGAAGGTCCTTTATAAGAAATAAGAATGAGGACGAGGTCATCTGGTCATGATCACGATCACCGAGGCGGCAGCTGAGAAGATTCTGCAAACGATTCAGAAAAAGGGACAGCCTGACGCTGGCCTTCGAGTCCGGGTGGTAGGCGGCGGTTGTTCGGGATTACAGTACAACCTCGATTTGGAGACCCAGCAGCGGAAGGGTGACAAGACTTTTGAATCGAATGGGGTCAGGGTGTATGTGGACTTGAAGAGCCTCCTTTATCTTAAAGGGACAGAGATTGACTTTGTGGACGCCCTTCAGGGCGGAGGATTCAAGTTCAGAAACCCTAATGCCCATGGAAGCTGCAGTTGTGGGGAGTCCTTTCACTGACAGTATTCAGAATCTGGCACTCTCTCCAACTGAGGGCAATTTCCTGCAAGAATCGAATCTGAATCCGGGAGACGGTCTAGAATGGAATGGGATGACGTAGAAGAAATCGCCGAACAGCTGAGTGTGCAACACCCGGAGATCCAGGATCCTTATTCAATCCGGTTTGTGGATTTGATGCAGTGGGTCGTAAACCTGGAAGGCTTTGAGGGCGAGAAGAATCCAAAGACCTCAATGGAGGGGAAATTGGAGAGCATTGTCCAGGCTTGGGCCGATTACATTCAGTGATTTGAGAGTGCGGAGCCATGAAGGACTAGAGTGCTTCCGCTGGCTTTAAAAAGAGAGAGCTGAGGAAAGGACTTATGCGAGTCGTTTGTATAAGCTGTGACTCCCGGGAGTCCGGACACTGGTGCAGCCAGTGCGGCGCCATTCTACCAACGCCGGAGAACGAAGATTATTTCTCGATTCTGGGACTCCCGCAGAAGATCAATTTGGATGACGCCATTTTGAAGGAGAGGTTTTTTGATTTGAATCGTGCTTTTCACCCGGATCGTGCGGCTAAGCTTTCGGATGAGCGCATGCGTGAAATCGCGCTCCGCAAGTCGGTGTTGATTAACAACGGTTTCAATACGCTGCGCGACCGCACCCGGCGAATCCAGTATCTGGTTCGCCAGGAGCTTGGGGAACGGGAGGAAAAGTCCGGCCATGTTCCCGTGGAATTGTTTGAACTGGTGGAAGAAGTCAACGAACTGATGTCGGAGGTTCATCAAGCGAAGCAGGCCAAGGAGCGAGCAGGAAACGACCCAGTCCCTGGCAATGGGGACCATTTGATTGCTCTCATCTCGCGGCTACAAGAGCATCTTCAAGGTCTGACGACGCACCGGGGGGCCTTTGAGCAGGGTTTGCGTTCCAAGGAACAGGAATGGGATGCGCTCTGTGACAGTACGCACAATTTCGAGGTTCTGGATGTGCTGGCAAGAGCCAAGCGGCGCCAGATTGTCGCTGCGCTGGCAGTCAAGATGGATGAGATCTCTTATGTGGATTCTCTGATTCGTCGAATCAAGGACACCCTATACGAGTGAAGATTGCATGATCAATAAAATCATCGGCATTGATCTCGGGACCACCAACTCGGTCGTGGCCGTCATGGAGGGTGGGAAAGTCACAGTGATCCCGGATGACGAACAGCAGAAGTTGTGTCCTTCGATCGTAGCCTTCGAGGAAGTAGGTACCCCGTTGGTCGGGGTTGCGGCCCGGAACCAGCTTGTTCTTAATCCCCGGAACACGATTTATTCAATCAAGCGCTTCATGGGTCGGCGGCACAGTGAAGTAACGAAAGAGGAGAGTTCACTCTCTTACGAGCTCGTCGGAAAACCGGAAGAGATGGTACGAGTCAAGTCGAGGGGGCGCGTACTCACCCCGCCGGAAATCTCGGCGATGATACTCCGGACGTTGAAGGATCGGGCGAGCCGGTACCTGGGGGCGGAAGTCGGTCAAGCCATCATCACGGTGCCGGCGTATTTCAATGATAGCCAGCGTCAGGCCACCAAGGATGCAGGAGGGCTGGCGGGCCTGGAAGTTGTGAGGATCATCAACGAGCCGACTGCGGCGGCTCTCGCGTATGGCCTCGACAGGAAACATGTGTCAAAGATTGCCGTATTTGATCTGGGTGGAGGGACTTTCGATATCTCCATCCTCGAACTCTCGGAGGGGATTTTCCACGTCCTTGCCACTAATGGAGATACTCACCTGGGAGGCGATGATCTCGACAAGCGTTTGGTGGAGTGGGTGTATTCGGAATTTGAGGGCGAGAATGGGTTTGCGCTCAGGAGGGCTCCGGAGGTGTTCGAGCGAGTTCGCCAGGAAGTCGAGAAAGCCAAGTGCGAGCTTTCATTTAACGAGGGGGTGGAACTGAGCCTCCCACTTTTGGATACCCGGGATGGCAAGGTTTCAAACTTCCATCGGACCCTGAGCCGGTCCAAACTTGAGACCCTCAGCCGCGATATCGTGGAGCGGACAATAAATCCGTGCCGGCGCGCCGTGGATGATGCCGGGCTGGCACCGAGTGAGATCGATGAAGTGATTCTGGTGGGGGGAAGCACTCGCATGCCCCTGGTCCGGGATCTGGTGAAGGTCGTTTTTGAGAAGGAACCCAACACCAGTGTAAATCCCGACGAGGTCGTGGCGATCGGGGCGGCCATCCAGGGCGCCGTGCTATCCGGCGATGTTTCCGACGTCCTGTTGCTGGATGTCAATCCTCTTTCGCTGGGAATTGAGACCTATGGGGGGGCGATGAGCAAGTTGATTTTCCGGAACTCACCCATCCCGGCCACGGCGAAGGAAGTGTTTACGACGGCGGTGGACAACCAGACCGCCATTGACGTCCATATTCTTCAGGGCGAACGTGAGATGGCGGCCGATAATCGAACCCTGGCGCGCTTCGCCCTGAGCGGCATCAAGCCGCAGCCCGGCGGGGTCCCCCGCATCGAAGTCACGTTTGTGATCGATGTGAACGGAATTCTGAATGTCACCGCGAAAGATCAATTCACAGGGAAAGAGGAGCACATTGAAGTCAAGCCGACCTATGGATTGACGGAAGAAGAAGTCTCCCGCCACGTCGATGAATCTGTGGAACACGCGTTTGAAGATATGGACCGCCGCATGTGGGTCGATCACAAGCAAGAGGCTGAACGGGTAGTCGCCGCAACGATCAAGACGATGTCTCAGCACGGTGAGAAGCTCGATGGCTCGATGCGGGAGAAGATCGTTGGGATCGTGGATCGGACCCAGAAGGCGCTTGCGGGCGGAGACTGGCACGAATTGAAGGCCGCCCTGGACGCGCTGAACGAGGCAACCCTCCCGCTCGCGGAATTGCTGGTGACGGAGGCGATTAAAGCGGAAGGGACTCTCCGCACGCCGGGAACCCATTCCCCTTCATCGCAGCACTAGTTCGAGATCCCTGATGCACCCCATCCTACGATTCCTACAAGCGCTCTGTTTGGTCCTGTGGCTGGGCGGGATGATTTTTTTTGGATTTGTGGTCGCCCCCTCAGCCTTCGAGGTTTTGCCGACCCGCCAACTGGCAGGGACGCTGGTGGGCACCACGCTCTATAAACTCAATTATATCTCCTGCATACTTCTCGCAGGTTTCATTCTTCTGACTCTGGTCGATCTCGCCCTTGAGAGCCGGCCCCGCAGCGTCCGCCGGCAGATCCTGGCCGCTGCTGCCGCCGTGGCCCTTGCGATGTCCCTTTACTCCTGGTATGGGATTGACCGGCGGATGCACGCCCTGCGGACGCGAATGGATCCCATCGAGACGCCTGCCGTTCAGGCCCCGATGCGGGCGGAGTTCGATCGCCTGCACCGCCGTTCGGTCACCTTCTTTGGAGTGAATGTGGGTCTGGGATTGCTAATGCTGGGATTGTGGATTCGCGAGACCGGACAATCGAAGTGATCAAGGAACAATCCCCGCGGGACCATTTACTTCAAGCTTTCTTCATGTTTCTTTCGCAATAAGAAGTAGATCGCGAAGATTCCGAGGATGGTCAGGACCATCGACAAAGCCACCCAGGGATAATGTTCCCGCATCCAGTGCACCCCTTGCTCTCCCAATTTCATGGCAAGATACCCTTCCAAATAGTACCGGAAGCTCCGGCCGAATAACACTGCCGTAATAAACTTCCACGGCTTGATCTCGAAAACGCCCGCTGAGAGGACGAAGATCTTGAAGGGAGTGGGGGGAGGAAGAATTGACGGGATCACTACCGCCAATACCCCGTAGCGATCAAACCATCGCCGCACCCGGGCGACTTTAACGGGATCAAACTTCTTGTGGAGGAGGGCATGCCCACCGCGACGTCCGATCCAATACAATGCGGTACAGCCCAGAACCGATCCGATCACCGTCATTGTGGCCAGGTACAACATGCGCTCCGGGTCGTGGAAGGAGTTGGTCATAATGATGACGTCGTTCACTTCGGGGAACGATAGAAACGAAGAATCGAAAAAGGCAATGATCAACAATCCCGGACCGCCAAAGGTCGCGGCGATAGATTTCAAAAATGCAGTGACCTTTCCCATTATTGAATACATGCGATTGATATCTTCGATGGAACTTCAGCGAGGCGGCTTTGGGCCCGACAGGGAACCACGAGTGTGCCAACAGGCCGGACTCAAAAGACCGCTCATCATAACGAAGCGGGAATTCCTTGTCAAAAAGTTGTTTGAAGCCAAAGTTCGTTTGCGTTTAAAGGGCGCAATACCCGGGGGGATCGCTCCCCCAGCTCCTCCGACGTCCTCTCTGTTTGCTTCTTGAGTCCGTCAGGGTCTTTCGCTAGAATGCCTGCCCGGACGACTGCGAGGAATCCATGCCCCCGAAAGCTGCGATCAAGAAGCAGATTGAAGATCTGCGAGACCTCATCCGTCACCATGAATACCGCTACTACGCCCTCGACGATCCGGAGATCTCGGACCGGGAGTTCGACAAGCTCATGCGTCAATTGCAGGGGCTGGAGGCCGAACACCCGGAGTTTGCGTCGCCGGATTCGCCGACTCAGCGGGTCGGGGGGCAACCCGCCGAAGAATTTTCGAAGGTGCGCCATGCGACGCCGATGATGAGCCTGGACAACACCTACTCGGTGGATGAACTCAGGGATTTTGATCGCCGGGTCCGCGAACTGTCCGGCCGGGAAATGATTGAATACGTCGGTGAGTTGAAGTTGGATGGCCTTTCCATGTCGCTGACTTATGAAAACGGCGTATTGATTCACGGGGTCACGCGGGGTGACGGGGTGGTCGGAGAGGAAGTCACGGGGAATGTCAAAACCATCCGATCAGTCCCACTGCGCATTGATCCAAAGAAACTGAAGGTGATTGGGAGCCCGTCAAAATTTGAGGTGCGTGGGGAGGTCTTGATGGGGCGTAAGGCGTTTGAGGCGGTCAATGCCCAACGCGAAGAGGCCGGGGAGGCCCGGTTTGCAAACCCGCGCAACTCGGCAGCCGGCACGATGCGCCAGCTTGATCCGCGCATCGTCGCGGATCGGCAGCTGGATATGTTCCTCTATTACCTGCAGGTCAAGGGCGTTGAGCCCATGCCCGAGCACGCCCGAATGCTCGAAGTGCTTGCCGAAATCGGTTTCAAAGTGAACCCGCACTGGCGGTTGTGCAAGTCCATTGACGCCGTGCTTGGCTACATCGGGGAATGGGAAGCGAGGCGCGAAGAGCTGGATTATGAAATCGACGGGATCGTAATTAAGGTAAATAACACCCGTTTGTGGCAAGAACTCGGGGCGACCGCGAAGTCACCGCGATGGGCTGTGGCCTACAAGTACCCGGCGCGGCAGGCAACCACCAGGGTTCTGGACATCCGCGCCCAGGTCGGTCGGACCGGCACCCTGACTCCCGTGGCAGACCTCGATCCCGTGGAGGTGGGTGGTGTTAAGGTAAGTCATGCCACGCTCCACAACATGGATGAGATTTCTCGCCTGGGGGTGAAAATCGGCGATTCCGTCCTGATCCAGCGGGCAGGAGAAGTTATTCCTCAGGTGGTTAAAGTGGTCAAACAGGCTGCTGACGGGCGGGCTTTCCGAATGCCCCGAAAGTGCCCGGTTTGCGGCTCGGAAGTTCAACATCCTGAAGGGGAGGTGGCCTACCGGTGCGTGAATGCTGCCTGTCCGGCTAAACTGAAAGAATCGCTCCTCCATTTCGCGGGGCGCCGGGCCATGAACATCGACGGGCTGGGGGAAGCTTTGGTCGATCAGTTGGTGGATAAGGGGCTGGTGCACGATCCCGCCGACTTGTACAGCTTGACCCTTGAGCAACTGGCGAACCTGGAACGCATGGGAAAAAAGTCCGCCTCGAACCTTTTGGAGGAAATTGAAACCAGCAGGAAGACGGAGCTTGGCCGACTCATCTTTGCTGTTGGCATTCGGTTTGTGGGTGAGCGCACAGCGCAGTTCCTGGCTGACCATTTCGGATCCCTCGATAAGCTCGCCACGGCGAGCCCGGAAGAGCTTTATCAGGTTGAGGAAGTGGGTCCAAGGGTTGGAGAAGCAATCCTTGAGTTCTTCCATGAACCCCGGAATTTGAACTTGCTCAAGAAACTCCGCGAAGCCGGCCTCCGGTTTGAACAAAAGAAGGCCCGCAAAGCGGACGGTAAATTGTCCGGGAAACAGTTCGTTTTGACAGGGATCCTGGTGAACTGCTCGCGCGATGAGGCGACCCGGATGATAGAAGAAGCGGGTGGCCGTGTGACCGGGTCCGTCAGCAAGAACACCGATTACCTCGTCGCCGGCTCTGAACCAGGCTCCAAGCTCCAAAAGGCCCGATCGCTGGGAGTGCCCGTGCTGGGCGAAGAGGACCTTTCGAAATTGTTAGGCCGTTCGAGGTGAGTTAAGGTGACAAGGGCGTTCGGGTCACGGAGGAGAGAGAATCTCATCTTAACACGTCCAAGCGATAGGTCTATCTGAGGAGTCCCGGCGGTCAAAGTCGGGGAAGATTCGACGATGCGAACAGCCTTGATTCTCAGCGGTGGAGGGGCCAAGTCGGCGTATGAGGCAGGTGTCCTGAAAGCACTTGAAGATAATAGTGTCCGTGTGGACCTGGTCATCGGAACATCCGCTGGAGCATTGAATGCCGTTCTCTATGCCGTGGGCGAGACCGAACGGCTTTACAATGGGCAGGGAACGGGACTCTGGCAACGCATCAGCAAGAAAGCCATCCTTCGCGATGGGCTTCTTTCCACTTTTTATTCTCGCGTTGTAAGCTGGAAGCTTGCCTGGTTGGCGATCGCGGTCTCAATCTTGAACCTGGTTTTCTTTGCCCTGGGTTTCTCACTGATATTTCTCACCGGGTACTATGTCAGCTTCAAGAATCAAGGGATTTCGAAGGCCACGGGAAGGTTGGGGAGTAACTTCCTGACGGGGATTTTCTACGGATTGGTATTGCTTGCAGTCGTGATGGTCCTCGAATACCTCTTTGTCGGCAGGGTGGTCCTCACGGTTTATCACTGGTTGAAGATTAAGTTGGGGATAGTCCCTGTCAATGACGAATCTCTCGACAATCTCCGAGTCCTAGCCCGACACATCCCGCGGTTTACAAAAAAGGTTCTGACTCGCTGGCTGAAGCTGCCCCTGGACGTACTGGACACCAACCGGCTCTTGGAGAGCATCCAGCAGGTGGATGCGCCCGCTTATTTTTCCTCGCGGCCCCTCGAGGAAATGTTATGCGGGGAGATCCAAACGGTCTTGTCCGACCATAACCTGACGGCCGCTCGGACGGACTCCGCGAGCATCGGGCTCACCTTCACTACGTGGCTGCATTCCAAAGTCGAAGGGGACGATCCCCGGTTTCGGGAATTGATGATCACCGCAACCGATTTGAATGCCAAAACAGAGTGCCTCTTTCTCGCATTGCGTGATCAATACCGCGAACAACTCGTAACCCAGAGGTTGAAACGGTACGACCTCAATAAGAGCGATCTCTTTGTCCATTCCGAGGGGATCGATCACTGCGGCCCGGATTACATCGACTTGTTGTACGAGGAGAATGGTTGTTTACTCCTGGACGCGTTGCTGGCATCGACTTCCATCATTGGCGTGTTTCCAGCCCGAAAAATCAAGATGCCCGCCAAGGGATATTGGCGTTCCCTGGAACCCCCTCATACGTTTGTGGATGGTGGGTTTGGAAACAACACCCCCATTCGTGATGCCATCGAAGCAGGGGCGACGCACCTCATCGTGGTACAGGTGGAACCGAAAAACGTGGCAGAGCCGCTCAACAACCCGGAGGAACTCAACGCTACCTTGCCTTGCCTGATGAGAACCGTGGAGACGGTCCTCGATACGACCGTGGATGATGATTACCGCTACTATGAACTCTGGAACAAGTATGTGCCGAAGGACCAGCGCATCAAGATGTCCATCATCCAACCCCGGTCATCCTTGTGTATCGCGACCTTGGATTTCGATGGAGGGATTTCAGCCAATGGCAACAAGATTCCTCTCAGCGGCGCCTGTGCGCGCGGCTATTCGGATGCCCTCAAACAGTTCGTTTATACCGACTGGCCCCAGTGGAAGGAAGAACTTCAAAACGAATCTTCCAAACGAGTCATCTGAAACGCCCCGACTCTTCGCACGTGGATCCGTATGAGTTTCATGAATTCTGGTGGCAGTCTACGTCGAGTTCGCTTATAATTTGGTTTGGCAGGTCGAGACGATCGTCGCGATCCCGCAAAACGGGACCGGGGAGGAAAGTCCGAACTCCACAGGGCAATGTGCCACGTAACGCGTGGGCGCCTCTGGATTCACTGGTTTCTTTATGGGGATCCCAAAAGGAATTGGGGGAACCGGGGGTGACGGAAAGTGCCACAGAAAATATACCGCTCCCGATTTTCGGAGTAAGGGTGAAAAGGTGCGGTAAGAGCGCACCGCTCCTCCGGTAACGGAGGAGGCAGGGCAAACCCCACATGGAGCAAGACCAAATAGGCCACACCCTCGGCTCAGGCCGAAAAGAATGGCCCGTTCAGATTTCCGCTGAGGCGGAAGGGTATGGCGGGTAGGTCGCTTGACCCCGTCAGTGATGGCGGGGCTAGAGGAATGATCGTCACTCTGAATGTATCCGGTGATTCTGTCCGGATGCGTCCAGAGAACAGAATTCGGCTTATCGGCCTGCCAATTTATTTTCCTCATCGGTCGTCCCAATCCGCGAGTTCATTGCAATCAACCCCCCGGAATCCAGAACATCCAGGAATGTCAAAGTTCTTCTTGATTTACTCATTCATGTCTGTATAATCTCCCTATCCACTGATCCGACGAACCAAGGTTTCTCCCCGGTTCGGCGAACTGTACGAAGGTTTTTGAGATCTATCCAAGTCGTTCTGAGTTGTCCAGGGCCGAGTCAAAAAGCAGTCCGAGCTGAGAAAAAATAAAAGCCAGCAGGTAATCATACCGGATGAAAATACGTATTGCCCTTGCACTGTGCGTTTCCTGGTTTGCCCCCTTGCTTGCGGCTGGACAATCACCGGGTCCTGTCCTCGTTGCTGTCATCCAATCCAGATATGCCCAACTCGACGTCCCCAAAATCACGAATGCGGGAAAGGGCCCCACTTTAATCCATGTGGTTCAGGAGGGGGATACGCTCAGCCTTATTTCCCGGGCGAACAATATCAGTGTCCAAGCTCTGAAGCGTTTCAATCGCCTTCAAAGCAATCGCCTGAGAATTGGGCAGCGTCTCTGGATCGCTTCACCGGAAAACGCTGCGAATCGGAAAGAGGGGAAATCGCAAGGACTGCCGGGAGGGAAGAGAATCCGGGAGAAGCCCATGGAGGACGCGGCGACCGACGGGGAATTAGACGCGGACAATTCTCCGGAGATAGCTCTTCGTTCCTCCGAGGCTTTGGTCAATGATGCGACTTCGGGAAGCGAAAAAGAGACGGACCTTTCGGTTCCCAGCCAGTTGGTTCAAGCCGGTCTGGACTTCCTCGGGGTTCCGTACCGGTGGCGAGGCATGTCGGAGCAGCGCGGCGTTGATTGTTCCGGCCTCGTAAAAACCCTGTTTGATAGATTTCAAATTGAACTGCCTCATTCAGCGCGAGAACAATTCAAACTGGGTAATAGGGTGGCGCGGGCCGAGCTGGCTGTGGGTGATCTGGTGTTTTTCTCGACGCGCGGCAGGATACCCACTCATGTCGGCATCTATATTGGCGACAACCGGTTTATTCATGCAGCGCGTAAAGCAGGGCAGGTCATCATCAGTAATCTCAGCCAGAGTTGGTATCAAAGAAATTTTGTGGGCGCCCGGCGCATCTCCGACCTTTGGAGAGACACACAAAAGCCGCTTGAGGCAAAGGGAAACTGATCGAGGGTTTTCTTCGAGGAATCACACAAAGCCGAGCTCCGGAGTTCGGTTTTTTTTGTGGCGACGACAGTACTCTCTCGCGCGCGAACGTGAATACGAACTCGCCGGAGTATTCCTATTCCCCGGGGAGCTCATTTCATCAATTACTCCCCGCTACATCTTCTCCGGTACTTCAATGCCCAGCAAAGAGAGCGAAGCTTCAAGGCTGCGCATCACAATATCGACGACCATTAAGAGAAATTCTTTGCGCTCGGGGTCAGGCTCGGGAAGGATACGGTGTTTGTGGTAGAAGTTGTTGAAATGTTGGGCCAGGGCGAAGGCGTACTTTGCCACGACGGCAGGTTCACGGGAGGCCACGGCTTGAGTGGAGAGAACCCCCAGTTGCGACGCCAGCAAAATCAGGCCCCATACCTCGTTGTTTGCGGCTCCATCCAGAAATTTCCCCGAAGGGCAACGCCGCATCCGGGCACGGAGGCCCTCAAGGGAAAAAGCAGGTTTCTCTTCGGCATACTTTCGAAAAATGTTCTTGGAGCGGACCACCGCGTATTGAATGTAAGGGCCCGTTTCGCCCTCGAAGCTGAGTGCCTCGTCAAAATCAAAGGCAATGACGGAGTGCAGGGTATATTTTAAGAGGAAATACCTCAAACCCCCGACCGCAATCTGCCGCGCAATCCTCTCCTGCTCCTGGGCAGGCAGAGCCGAATGGCGCTTTTCCACTTCCAGGAGCGCCTTGGCAATCAACTGGTCAATTAACTGGTCGGCTTTGACTCCGAGCCCTTTCCGCCCGGAAACCTCGACATAAGGTCGCTTGCGGTCCTCCGCGGAAAGGTCAATCCCTAAATCTGCACAGCATCGTGGCGACAATGCCACCATCTCGTAATCAAAGTGGATAGAATGATCGGCCGCGTCGTTAAAGCCCAGGGCGCGCAGACCCTGCACCACAATGTTCTGGAGGTATGCCTGGCGCACGTCGATGACGTTGTAGACCTCCCGGGCGCCCCCGAAGCGCGGGGAGGGTTCAGGATCCGTGCCCGGCTGAGACGACGACATCCAGAGGACATGGCCATCCTTATAAACATGAAATTTCCGGTAAAAAAAATTCTTTCCCAGCAATCCGAACTTCCAGAGCTGGTAGGCGATGTCCTTTCCCACATAGGTTACCGTTCCATTGGACCGGACGATGACCTTGTCCTCGTCATATGACTCCTCGGTAGTAGAGTCTTGTTTGTCTTTTTCGGTGGACTCGATCCCCTTCATCACCCAGCAGCCGCGGTTCTTTCCCTCGCTCTCGAGTACAATGGCGCCATTCTCCTTCAGAAGATTGAACGCCTTCTCCCAGAATTTCAAATGGAGGATGTCGCTCTCTCGCGGCATGAGGTCATACTGGATATTCAGGCGCAGCATGGTGGCGATATGGGCGCGAACAATCGCCGTCGCCACCAGATCGCCGAGTTCTGAAGTCGGATTTCCACCCCGTTCGATGTTGTGGAGGGTTTCGGCACGAAGTGAAAGTCGCGAGGGATCTTCCTCATAGAAGTGCGAGACCCGGGCGTACAGGTCCCAGCAGTAGAAGTCGAATTTCACTTGGGGATCGTCGATCAGCGAGGCGACCTGGTCTTTAGAGAGATTTACAATATGCTCGAATCCGACGACGACATCCGCGACTTGAACGCCGGTGTTGTCGATGTAATTCTGAACCTCTACCGTCCGTCCCAAGAATCGAAGCAGCCGGACGAAACTGTCACCGAGGGCGGCGTTCCGAAGGTGGCCAATATGGGCAGATTTGTTGGGATTAATATTGGTGTGTTCGACAATCACCTTGTCCGAAGGCCGGGGAGAGGTTTCGAGTTGATCGAGTCTCGCGTCGCTGAGAAGAGCAAAGAAATTGCTTCGTTGCAGGTACAGATTGATGTACCCGCCTCCAGCGACGACAATTTTCTCAATGCCGTCGAGTGGGCCAATTGTTTCGGCAATATGCTGGGCGATGACTCGCGGGGGCTTTTTGAGGCGCTTTGCGAGATCAAACGCGACAGGCAGCGCGACCTCGCCAAACTCAACCTGCGGGGGAATTTCGAGTTTCAAATCGAGATGTTCGATTCCGAATTCCAATTTGAGAAATTCAGACACGCGCTCGCGAACCCTCTGCTGAATAGTGTGGTACATTGGCTCTCCCCAAAAGCGCCGAATTATAGCCCACCCCCTCGACCCCCGCAATTCGATTCCAATCTGAGGCGGTTAATTGACATTGCCTGATATTGCTTCTATCATTGCGGGTTTTAGATTGACCTCGTGGATACCTATAGTAGAGGCAGGGCGGCGAAGGGGATGAACGGGTGTCCTGCCAGTCACTGCTCAGTCGAGATTGAATATGACCGTTGCGTATTTCGATTGTTTTGCGGGAATTAGCGGCGATATGACAATTGGCGCCCTGCTGGGGGCAGGTGTGAGCTTTCCGGACCTCAGGGCAGAACTCTCCAAGTTGAAGCTGAAAGGCTATGGGCTGAAGCAATCCCGGGTTTTGCGAAATGGAATTTCGGCGTTCAGGTTTGATGTGCAGGTCACCGGGCCTGCACGCCCAGCCTCGGAAAGGAATCCGGTGACTCCCCGACGCGCTCACCTGAAGGGGCGGGGCCTGGAGGGTAGCCCCTGGCATGGGCATCTCACGGGAGAACACACGCACCGATCCCTCGACGAGATCCTGGAAATGATAGAGACATCAAAATTGAATTCCGGTGCGAAGATTCTTTCTCAAAAGATTTTCCGGCGGTTGGGTGAGGCTGAGGCGAAAGTGCACGATGTCCCCATCCAGCAGGTGCACTTTCACGAGGTGGGAGCCGTTGATTCAATTGTGGATATTGTAGGCAGCGCCGTTTGTCTTGATTGGTTGGGCTTCAAGAGGATCATCAGTTCCCCCATCAACGTGGGATCGGGATTCATCGATTGCGAGCATGGAAAGTTGCCTGTGCCTGGGCCAGCGGCGGTTGAACTGCTCAAGGGTATTCCCATTTACTCGGCCGGGCCCGAGGTGGAACTGACCACCCCCACCGGTGCCGCGATCATTTCCACAGTGGCCTCTGAATACCGACGAATGAAAGACTTTCAATCAACCTCGGTGGGTTACGGCGCAGGCTCTCGGGAGGTTGAAGGCTTCCCGAACGTGTTACGTGTCTTTGTGGGTGAGGAAACAAGCGTTCCGGAGGGAGACGATGGGAGGGAATTGGAAATTGTACATGTCATCGAAGCGAACATTGACGATATGAACCCCCAGATTTATGGCTATTTTGTTGAAAAAGCGATGGCTGCCGGGGCACTTGATGTGTATATCACCGCGGTCCAGATGAAGAAGAACAGACCCGGTCAATGTCTTTCTGTGATTTGCGACCCCTCCAAACTGGATGCCCTCACCCGCCTCGTATTTGCGGAGACCACCACCATTGGTCTGCGGATCCAAAAGGCCCACCGCCGCGTTCTGGATCGATCGCTAGTGACCCTCGAGACCCGATTTGGTCAGGTGAGGGTTAAAGTGGCGCGACTCAATGGTTCTGTTCTCAATGCCATGCCTGAGTTCGCTGATTGTCAACGCCTGGCAGAAGAAAATGCGATCCCCCTGAAGGAGGTTCTCGCGGAAGCCAGCGCCAAGATCCGAACCCTGAAGTTATAACTTATGACTGAGACCAAAAGATCATTTTACGTGACAACCCCGATTTACTATGCGAATGCCAAGCCGCATCTGGGCCATCTGTACACCACGCTCGTCGCCGACACCCTGACCCGGTTCTGGCGGCAGCGGGGAATCGACTCCTTCTTCCTGACTGGGACTGACGAGCGGGGGGTCAATATTGAGCGCGCGGCTGCGGCGCGGGGAATTCCCGTCCAACAGCATGTCGACGAAATCGTGGGAGAATTTCAGGAGACTTTCCGTGTCTTCAATATCGAATACAGTCGATGGATCCGCACGACCGATGCCTTCCATAAGGAGGGGGTGCAGAATCTGTGGAGACACCTGGACGAACGCGGTTTCATTTACCGGGGAGAATACAAAGGATGGTTCTGCGTCTACTGCAATGAATTCAAGGAAGTCGAGGAGAGGGCCGAGCAGCCCCTCTGTCCCACCCACGAACGGCCGCTTGAGATCGTGGCGGAGGAAAGCTATTTCTTCAAACTCTCAGGGTTTGGGGATCGCCTTCTTAAGCTCTATGAATCACGCCCCGAATTTGTTCAACCCGAGTCGCGGCGCAATGAGGTGATCGCATTCGTCGCCGGAGGATTGAGGGACTTTTCCATCAGCCGTATTTCGGTGAAGTGGGGAATCGAAGTCCCCGGCGATCCTCGACACACGATCTATGTCTGGTTCGATGCGCTTGCGAATTACATCACGGCACTGGGCTGGGGGAACCGATCATTTCAGGACTTTGACCGATTCTGGCCGGCCCTGCACCTGGTGGGCAAAGATATCCTCCGATTCCACGCCGTGTACTGGCCGGCCCTCCTCATGGCGGCAGGCATCGAAGTCCCGCGGACAGTTTTCGCTCATGGGATGTGGCATTCGGGCGGAAGAAAGATGTCGAAGACCCTTGGCAATGTCATCGACCTTTACGCCCTTCGGAAGTACTTCACTCCTGATCAAGTGCGGTATTTTTGTCTGCGCGAGATGGTGTTTGGACGCGATGGCGACTTCACCTACGAAGCGCTGATCGATCGAGTGAATGCGGATTTGGCGGCGGGCCTGGGAAATCTTTCGAGCCGGACACTCACCATGGTGCGGGCGTACTGCGGAAACAGGATCCCACTGTCGGCCTCGAATGCCGGGAATGAGTTCGGCTCAGAGGCAGGGGAAGTTCGTCAGGCGGTCGGGCAAGCGGTGGCCCAATTCGAGCGCGAGTTCGAGCGGTACAGTTTCAGCCTCGGTCTTGAAGCCGTGTGGGCTGCCATGTCGCGTGTTGACAAGTTCATCACAGATGCTCAACCGTGGGAATTGGCCAAGTCTCCTGAGAAGCACGAAACACTGAACCACGTTCTGTGCACGGCCCTCGAGGCGGTGCGGCATTTGGCTGTGATTCTGGCGCCTGTGCTGCCTGAAGGGAGTCAAGCCGTATGGCAACAGCTGGGTCAATCCGGCAAAGTGTGCGAATTTGGGCCTGCCCGGCTCCGCTGGGGCGGTCTCACCGCGGGGGGGGAAATTGGTGAGATCAAGGCCATTTTTCCAAGGATGGATAAGGGGAAAATCATGGAAGAAATCAAACTGGACGAACCGGCGGCTCGGAGCGCTGAAGGAAGGGCGGAGGGAAAAGGAAATCAAGCCCCGACGGCAGCCCTCTCAGTAGTGCCTCCGGAGGCCGTGGCGGAAAGTGAATCAGGCGGCGACGGGATCATCTCTATCGAGGAGTTTGCCCGGGTGGATATGCGGGTCGGAACCGTGCTGACGGCAGAACGCATTCCGAAGGCGGACAAGCTCTTGAAACTCACTGTCGATATAGGGGCTGAAGTCCGACAAGTCCTCGCCGGTATCGCGCTGTACTATGAACCGGAATCACTGATAGGCCAGAAGGTGGTTGTGGTGACCAATCTGGCGCCCAGGAAAATGCGTGGTCTTGACTCCAATGGCATGATTGTGGCGGCCTCAGTAGGGCCGGAAGGGCGTCCGGTTATCGTTACATTCAAGGAGGACGTCCCCAATGGGGCGAGGTTGAAATAGCAAACGGAACCCGAACCCCCCTCCTCGCTGACTACAATGTATATTGATTCTCACGCCCATCTGGAATTTCCTCAGTACAATGGCAAGGCAGCCGAGGTACTGGCGCGCGCCCAAGCGGCGGGTGTCGAGCGCATCCTGGCAATCGGCAGCGGGTCGGGTCCTGGGACGCTGGATTGCGCCCTCAGATTTGCCGAACAATGCGACTGGATCTATGCCACGGTCGGCATTCATCCCCATGAATCCAAACTGGCTGTTGAAAATGACTTCGTGGAGATTCAGGAACTCGCCGCCCGTCCGAAAGTACTGGCCATCGGGGAGATTGGCCTCGACTTCTATTATGATCACTCCCCCCGTGACATCCAGCGGGATGTCTTCATCCGGCAGATCCAAATTGCAAAAGACCTCGGCTTGCCCATCGTGGTTCATTCTCGGGATGCTGAGCAGGACACATTGGACATCCTTCGTCGCGAGTGGAGGAGCACCAGGCTGGGCGGGATCCTGCATTGCTTTACCGGCACTCTGGAGATGGCTCGCGAGGCGATCGAGATGGGTTTTCTGGTTTCCTTTTCCGGGATCATCACCTTCAAGAAGTCGCAGCCGATACGCGAAGTCGCCCGTGCCTTGCCAAATGAAAGGGTATTGATTGAGACCGACAGTCCTTTTCTGGCTCCGGAACCTCACCGCGGCAAGACGAACGAACCTGCCTTTGTTGCGGAGACAGCCAGGGCCCTGGCTGAAGTAAAGGGATTGACGACGGAAGACATTGCACGCATCACCCGATTCAATTTTAATCGCTTCTTCAAATTGCCGGATCCCTCCATCGGCCGGCGCACAGTCACTTACAAAATTCGACATTCGATCTATGTGAACCTGACCACACGTTGCACGGCCGACTGTGTCTTCTGCGCCCGGCTCTACGATCCGGTCGTATCGGGCTATTACCTGGGTTTGAAAGAAAACGAGGAGCCTGGCGCGGACGAAATCATCGCCGAAATAGGCGACCCCCGGCAGTTCGAAGAGGTCGTCTTCTGTGGTTATGGTGAACCGACCCTTCGACTCGATGTCATCAAGGAGGTTTCACGCGCCGTGAAGTCCAAAGGTGGTTTCACCCGCATCGACACCATCGGCCACGCCAATCTGATTCATAGGAAAAACATTGTGCCGGAACTGGTGGGTTTGATCGATCATGTTTCTATCAGTTTGAATGCCGCGGATGCGCAAAAGTATGAAAAGCTCTGTCGGACGGAATTTCCGGGAGAAGCATTTAACGGGATGTTGGAATTTGCCCGCGAATGCGTCAAATGGTTGCCCCGGGTCACCATGTCGGTGGTTCGGGTGCCCAATCTAGACATTGAAGCCTGCAAACGAATGGCGGACGAGGTGGGGGCCGTCCTTCGGATTCGAGAGTATGATCTGGTCGGGTGAGGAAAGTTGTCAGTTGTCGGTTCTCAGTTGTCAGTACAATGCAACCCGGTCTTATGCTCTCACTGACAACCGAGAACTGAGAACTGACAACTTCTCTTTCCCGGTTGTCTAATCGCAGAGGGAAGGCATATGGCCGTAGAAAACAGTTTTGATATCGTCTCAAGAATTGACAAACAGGAAGTCTCCAACGCCATCCAGCAGGCCTTGAAGGAGATTCATCAGCGCTTTGACTTCAAGGGAAGTAAGAGTTCGATTGACCTCCAGGAGGATAAGATCGTCCTGGTTTCCGATAATGATTTCAAGCTGAAGGCTGTGACTGATATCCTGGAACAGAAGCTGGTAAAGCGCGGTGTGCCGCTGAAGGGGTTGTCCTTTGGGAAGGTCGAACCCTCCGCTCAAGGGACGGTCCGCCAGGAGATTACCCTCCAACAGGGGATTTCTCCGGACAAAGCCCGCGAAATTATCAAGTCCATCAAAGAGACCAAATTAAAGGTACAGTCCTCAATTAACGGCGACTTTGTGCGTGTTTCCGGGAAGGATCGAGATACCCTGCAGAACGTGATTACCCATTTGCGCGCTCTCGATTTTGGCATTCACATGCAATTTGTAAATTACCGCAGCCAGTAAATTGAGGATCCAAAAAGAGGCGGTCCGGGCGCTCCCGGCTGTAACGAGGAGAACTTGCAGGTTTAATTGGGATACGGGATCAAAGGAGTTCGAGCTGTGACCGTTCAGGAGATTTTCGATCTTGTTAAATCGGACTTGAAGGAAGTTGAAGCCGAATTTGGCCGGCAAGTCGTTTCGCCTGTCGAAACGATTTCATCGATTGGGAGCTACCTCCAACAGAGCGGAGGCAAACGCCTGCGACCCGCGCTTCTACTCCTTTGCGCGCGGCTGTGCGGCTCGAACGGGAGTATGGCCTCTATTAAGTTGGGAACTGTAGTCGAATTCCTTCATACAGCCACGCTGGTGCACGACGACATCATCGATGATTCCAATCTGCGGCGCGGTCGCACCGCGGCGCACATGAAATGGGGGAACCAGACGTGTGTTCTGGCCGGGGACTGGATGTACATGCAGTCCTACGTCCTGGCGCTCTCAGAGCGAAATTTTCATGTCTTGGAGATCCTGACGGACGTGACCCAGAAAATGGTGGAGGGCGAGCTGATCCAACTCCAGTGGCTGGGCCGCAGCGATATCGACGAAGCCAGCTATCTCGACATCGCCTCCCGGAAAACGGCACTTCTGTTTGCAGCTTGTGGCAGACTGGGAGCTGTTCTGGGAGGACGTTCGCCGGCGGAGGAAGTCCGGATCGGGGAGTACGGCCGGAACCTCGGCATGGCTTTCCAACTGGCCGATGATCTCCTCGACTTCACTTCCAATGAGAAGACTCTGGGAAAACCGGTGCTGAGCGATCTGAAAGAAGGCAAGGTGACGTTGCCTCTGATATATGCGCTGCGCCGCTGCCAGCCGGAAGAGGTCGCCTCGGTGAAGCGGGTTTTGGAGGACTCCGGGTTCGATTCCGTGGGGCGCCGTGAGATTATTGAACTGGTGGAAAAATACGACACGCTCGCCGAGGCGCATGAGAAGGCCAAAGGATACGCCCGTTGTGCTCGCGAAGAACTTTCCATTTTCCCTCCATCGCAATACCGGCAGGCGTTGCTGGATATTACCGATTTTGTCATCGATCGCAATCGATAACAGGGGTCCAAGGGGGTCCGGCCATTACTGACCTGTCGAACCGGGCGGTGTGAAGCGGTCGCTGGGGTCCGGCTGGGTCAATTCCACGCGGCAGAGAAGATGAAGGAAATCGAGATCAAATTGAGGATCAGCGATGTCGTCGAGGCCCGGCGCCATCTCCTGGAAGCCGGGTTCGAACCTGAGGGGGAACGAGTTTTTGAAGATAATTGGCTGTACGATTTTCCCTCCCAGACCTTGCGTCAGTCGAGTTCCATGCTCCGGTTGAGAATATCCGGCGATCGCTCCCTCGTCACTTTTAAGGATCCTCCTGAAAGAAATCTCCGTTACAAGATGCGCGACGAGATCCAAACCGAGGTGGCGGACGCAGGGGCGATGCGGGATATTTTTCGTAAACTGGGACTGAATGAAACGTTTCGCTATCAGAAGTATCGGACCGCTTTTCGGGCGAGGGGCGATTCCCGGGGGCATGTGTTGCTGGATGAAACGCCGATCGGCGCATTTCTGGAGCTGGAGGGTGCTCCTGACTGGATTGATCAAGTGGCGGCACGGCTTGGTTTTTCACCGGGCGACTATATTGTGAAAAGCTATGTGAGCCTGTTCCGAGAGAGTCGTCCGGAGCAAGGGTTCGAGGGGTCCGCCATGCTGTTTGGTACGGCTCAGGCGGAACAGAACCCGAAAGGTTAAGCAGAGTATGAAACTCAAGGCTGAGCAGCCCGACCCGTTCCTCCTGGATGCGCGGAGCAAGCGGATGGTCGAGGAGCTCGATCCGAACCGGATGCCCCGCCACATCGCCGTCATCATGGATGGCAATGGCCGCTGGGCACAACGACGCCACCTGCCGCGGGTCGCCGGACACCGTGCCGGCATCGAGGCCGTTCGGGACACAGTCGAAATGTCGCGGTGGCTGAATATTGAGGCGTTGACCCTTTATGCATTTTCCAAGGAAAACTGGAAGCGGCCCAAGTCGGAGGTCAGCGTTTTGATGCGATTGCTGCGCGAGTATCTGCACAAGGAACTGGCCCGTTTGAATCGGAACAACATCCGCTTTCAGGTTCTCGGCCGGATGGACGATCTTCCGGCGCTGGTTCAGAAGGACCTGGTGTACGGCCGGGAGGAAACCCGGAACAACACCGGAATGATTTTCAACGTCGCCCTGAATTATGGGGGGCGGGCCGAACTAGTTGATGCATTCAAGCGTTTGGCCGTCCGGATGAGGACGAACGGATTGGATCTCGATCAGCTGAATGAGTCTGACATTGAGGGGGAACTTTACACGGCGGGCCTGCCGGATCCCGATCTGCTGATCCGGACGAGTGGGGAGATGCGGGTATCCAACTTTCTGCTCTGGCAGATCGCGTATGCGGAAATCTGGGTGACGCCGGTTCTCTGGCCTGATTTTCGCCGGCAGCATCTCCTGGAAGGGATCATTGAATTTCAGAAGCGCGAGCGGCGCTATGGTGGCCTCCAGGCATGACGCGAGTGTTGAGCGGCATTGTGCTGGTTCTGATCGCGGTCGCGGTGGTGGGCTGGGCCCCGCGCTGGGTGATCTTTCTGGTGCTGGTGGTGCTCAGCAATCTGGCGTTGCACGAGTTCTACCAGCTCTCTGAGAAATGCGGACTGATGCCTTTCCGGTCGGCAGGTCACCTCTACGCGCTGTGGCTGCTTGCCGAGCAGTGGGTCTTTCCCCAGCATGTGAGCATGGGCGCGCTGACAGGGTTCGTCCTGCTGGTCCTCGCTCTCAGTCTGACGGATGCGGGCAGCTTTCCCCGCGCGATCGGGTCCTCGGGGGCAACGATTTTAGGGACACTTTACACGGGGGGCTTTCTCAGTCTGCTCCTCGCATGGCCGGACTCCTCGTCCAGCTCAGGTACTATTCATTCGCCCTTTGACAGCCGTGCATCGATTTTTTTTCTGCTGGCGGTCGTTTGGGCGTCTGATATCGGGGCTTATTATGTCGGTCGAGGAATCGGAAAGCGCAAACTGGCCCCACGGATCAGCCCCGGAAAGACAATTGAAGGTTTGGTGGGAGGGCTGATCGCGAGTGTGCTGGTCTCTCTGGTATTTCACCGGTATTGGCTGCGGGGCTACAGCCTGGGTGCCGTGGTCGCCCTTGCGATTATCCTGGATCTTGCCGGGGTCCTCGGCGATCTGGCCGAGTCGGCCATGAAACGGGGGGCGGGTGTGAAGGATTCATCTTCGATTGTCCCGGGCCATGGGGGTGTCCTGGATCGAATCGACAGTTTGTTGTTCGCCATTCCGGTGATGTATTATTATCCGTCCTTGCTGGCATTCTTGAAGAGTATTATCAAGATCGCTTGAGGTGGTCCTATCAGGGCAGAATCTTGAAAACCGAATGAAGAACATTTCTATACTCGGCTCCACGGGCTCAATCGGGGTGAACACCCTCCGCGTTGTCGAAAAATTCCCCGAGAAAATCCGCGTGGTTTCATTGGCGGCTGGGGGCAATTCCGGCCTCCTTTCCCAGCAAATTCGAAAGTTCCACCCGCAGATTGTGTCCGTGGCTGATGGCGAGACCGCCGACGCCTTGGCTCGGTGTCTGCGAGGATTGCCTGCCCGGCGCCGGCCCCAGATTGAGGTCGGGGAGAAGGGCATGACGCGGGTGGCCACCCACCCTTCGGTTGAGCTCGTGGTGGGCGCGACTGTGGGAGTGGTGGGGCTGGTTCCAATCTTTGAGGCGGTCAGGCACGGGAAGTCCGTGGCCCTGGCGAACAAGGAGATTCTCGTGGTGGCGGGGGAACTCATCACACGGGAGATGGGCCGGCAGGGGAAACCCTTGCTCCCGATCGACAGCGAACACTGCGCCATTCATCAATGCCTGCGCTCGGGCCAGCACCACGAAGTCCGGCGATTGATTCTGACGGCATCCGGGGGACCGTTTCGCAACGCCTCGATGCGCGCTATGCGCCATGCCACCGTGCGGGAAGCCCTGGCCCATCCGACCTGGAGGATGGGGAACCGCATCACTATTGACAGCGCCACGCTCATGAACAAGGGATTCGAGGTGATCGAGGCCCGCTGGTTGTTCGGGTTGAAGGCGAGCCAGATCGATGTGCTCATTCATCCCCAGTCGACCATTCATTCCATGGTCGAGTTTGTCGATGGATCGATCATGGCCCAGCTGAGTGCCACCGATATGCGTCAGCCGATCCAGTATGCGTTGACTTATCCGCACCGGCTCAATTCCAACGTCCAGTATTTTGATTTTGGTAAGGCGATGAAATTGGATTTTGAAACGCCCGATCTTGGCAGGTTCCGTTGTCTCGCCCTGGCATACCAAGCACTCCAGTCCGGTCCCTCTGCGCTGTGCGCCTTGAATGCGGCGGACGAAGTGGCGGTCCAGGCATTCCTCAACGAAGAAATCCCCATCACCCGGATTCCCGTGGTTATTGAAAAGACCCTCGAACGGCTGCCTTCCATCAAGATTCAATCGATTGATCACTGTCTGGAAACCGACAGGGAGGCCCGGCGGGTGGCGCTCGCTATGATATAATGCATTTTCCGCAGCGTCTCATTTCCCATCAAGGAGAGTTGTTTGTATAACGCGTTGGTCTATATCCTGTCGTTCGTCTTCGTCCTGGGGGTGCTCATCTTCGTACATGAGCTGGGTCATTTCCTGGCCGCCAAGTACTTTAAGGTGCGGGTCCTGACCTTTTCACTCGGCTTTGGGAAACGTCTTGTTGGGTTCCAACGGGGGGGCACTGATTATCGAATCAGCGTTCTGCCCGTCGGCGGGTACGTCCGGATGGCTGGCGAATATCCCACCGATGAATCCGTCGGGGCCCCCGATGAATTTTTGAACAAGCCGCGATGGCAGCGACTGATTGTGGGGGTGGCGGGCGCCGCCATGAATCTCATCACGGCGGTTTTCATTCTTTCGGCCGTTTTCAGGTTCAATTACATGGAGCCCGTGTACCTGAGGCAGCCGCTCGTCGTAGGAACGGTGACGGCGAATTCGGCTGCTTCTGAGGCCGGACTTGAAGCGGGCGACCGGATTACTGAATTGAACGCCAAGGGGAATCCCAATTGGCATGACCTCGAGATGTTGTCTATTACCAATCTGGGTGCACCCGTTGCGGTCACCGTAGAGCGGAACGGCAGACAATTCGGTTTGACAGTAACTCCACGGCTGGTGACGCTACCTGAGACAGGAGAGCGGATCAGCGATTTTGGAATTCAACCCACCCTTGCCGTGCAGGTGCGCAACCTGGTTCCGGGATTTCCTGCCGCGAATGCGGGCGTTCAGGACGGGGACCTGATCTTGAAGATCGGCGACCACCCCATCACCAAGACCGATGATTTTTCCTACCTCAACGACACCATTCATAAGAGCGTCGGGAAGCCGCTCCTCTTTGTCTTGAAAAGGGGGAACGATATCTTCACGATGGAGATTACCCCGGTATTGGATCCGGCCCTTGGCTATGGTCGCATTGGATTCAGACCCGACATCCCCACGGAGAAAATGAATCTTGGCGTGCTCGGCTCCGTCCGAAGGTCAGTGGGGGAGAACGTTAGGATCGCCGGATTGACCTTCAAGGTGTTGGGGCAACTTGTCACTGGCAAGACTTCGCCCAAAACACTAGTCGGACCGATCGGTATCTTCAAAGTGACCGGCGAGGCGGCGAAAACAAGTGCCAGCGATCTGTTCCATTGGATGTCTTTTATTAGCCTTCAGTTGGGAATATTCAATTTGCTTCCCATCCCCGTTCTCGACGGCGGGATGATTTTCGTGCTCTTGATCGAGAGCGCCATTCGTCGCGATTTGAGCCGTATCGCCAAGGAACGACTCATTCAAGTGGGCTTTGTCTTTTTGATGCTTCTGATGGTCTACGTCATCTACAACGATGCCATGCGGTACACTCCCTGGGTGAAGAGCTCCGGGAGCACAACACCTCAAACTGCTGCTCCCGCAAAATAGGGAACTGCGTTCCGCCGTTCAATCTGAAAGCGCGGTCCCGGCAGGCAGGCCTTCATAGCCTATTCAAGCTCTATCTTCGATTCTGCTCTCTTTCCCCCATACCTCATTGTGGAGGAGCGAAGGGTCTTTCGTTCCCTCCGGGATCCAGCGATGTCCAACCTCCTGACAGCCTGATCTCTTCCTCCCGTCTGAAGGAGGCACAAATGGAGTCATTTAAGAGCCGGCCACAGGCCGGATTCGGAACTGCAGGATTTGTCCCGGGATCCTTCTGACGCCCCGTTTGGCCGAGAGGGCCCCTGGAATTTTCAAGAAGAGCCTTGACATCGAAAATGCCTCGGTGTAATTTTATATTGAAAATGATATTCATTTTCAATATTGCTTGTGCGCCCTAAGAGGTGAATACCAGTGAGCTCTTTAACGCGGCATGACAAAGGCCCCTGGATGCCCCGGGTTCATCTCTGGCTGGGGGTTTCCGTCGGCCTGTATTTCTTGGGTCTCGCTCTGACCGGGATTGTACTGAATCATCGGACCGACTGGGGGTTGGAGGAGAAAACGGTCAGCCATCGTTTTCTGCCCTCGCAATATCGCCCCATGGACGAAGGGGAAAGAACGCGGCTGGATATAGTGATTGCCGATCTGCACTCCGGGCTGCTGTTCGGAAAGTACGGTCCTGCGGTGAATGATGTCATCGCCTTGATACTGGTGACCTCAACGTTGACGGGATTTGCGTTGGCGTGGAAACGAGCCAGGAAACGGGACATGTTCTCCTTGGCCTCTCGGGAGAGGCATGAATCCTCATTCTGTCGAACGTCTGAGGGGACCCCGGACCCCAAACAACTCAGAGTGAACACCTTCAATGGAACCTGGCCAAAAGTATCCCTGCCAGATTCGGAAGAAGAGTGAAGGGCTGTCCGGGCCGTTGGCAAATGATGACTCTCCTTCTCATATCCGCCACGCAATGACCCTCTGGAGGCTCTTATATGAGGTTTCAGCGTTCTTGGAAATGCTTATTCTGCCTGTTGATCCTGTCTTTGAGCAGTGAAGTTGCCTGGGGGCAAAGTGCCTCCAGCACATCGGAGGCGGCGAAACCCGGAAGTGCAATCCCACAGAAGTCCGACCGCGACCAGTTTTTATCGAAAATCTCGGACCTGCAAGCACAAATCGATGCCCTCCGGAAGCAAATCGCGCTGGGTGCGCAGGCTGGGGCCGGAACCCCTGTCACGGCGGTCGTTCCCGTTGAACAGGCCAAGGGGCCCCTCACCGCCAACGACGGTTTGGGAGTAAATTCGGAAACCTCATCCGGGAGCAATCCCCCGGGACCAGTCAACGTGCTCGGTGATCATGTAAGAGTTGGTGGTTATGGCTCAGTCCGGTTTGAAGCGAACAACGTGGCGGCTGGACACTTTGTGCCGGGCGGGTCAGCCAACGCCTTTACGTTTCGCCGTTTCGTGTTGACTACAGAGGCTCGGTTCAGCGATCGCCTTCGAATCTATACGGAGACGGAGTTTGAGAGGCTGTTGGAACTGGAAGTCGAACGAAAGGTCGTGAGTAGTGCGGGCGGCCTTCAATTCGAACAAGGCCTGGAAGGAACCAATGGAGGAGCCATTGAACTTGAACAGGCCTGGGGCCAGTTCGATTTTTCGAAAAACCACGGATTCCGGTTCGGCGTCGTCTTAACCCCGGTGGGGCGTTACAACATCAATCATGACGACGATTATTGGGATCTCCCTCGACGTACGCTGACCGACCGCGATGGTCCTGTCCTGCCGGTGAAAACGGCATGGAGGGAATTGGGGGCGGGCCTGGTTGGTCATGGCAACGTGGGGGGGCGCGGCCGAATCGATTATCAAGTCTATGTGTTGGGCGGTGCCACTCTGGATTTTGCGCTGAATCAGATCAACCAGACGGGTGGTTCGCAACCGGGCCGTGTGGTGTCGGAAGCGGAGGTGGGGTTGACCTCCGGTGCTTTTGACGGGACGAAGTCCGCTCAGGCCGTGAGTTATCGCCTGGCTTACAGCCCGCGCCTGGGAAGCGAGATCGCCCTTTCGGGTTATCATGGAAAATATACGCCAGGTTTTCTTCCGGTCTCTGAAGCGGTCCAAGTGATCGGACTGGATGGGAATTTCAAACACAAGGCGTTTGCACTGGAAGGGGAGGTGATTGTTTCTGATTTTGGAAATGTCCGCAATGTGCTGGCTGCCTTTGCGGAGCGTACCTTCACCTCTTCTTTAGAGAATTCGGGGAATGGTGGCTTGCGATCGGAGATGGAATTCAGCCTGGAGGGACTGGCGCGGAGACGGTACGGCTTTTGGACCGATGTCAAGTATCACTGGCGGCCGAATTTTTTGAAGAAGACTCTCCTGGGTCGAGGGTTTGAGGATCCCGTCTTGATCCCGATTGTTCGATATGAGCTCGTCTGGCTCAAAGACCTCGTCACCGGCCTGGCGTTCGACCGGGGGATTCTCACAGAACTCACTCAGGAGAACCGGAGTCAGGATCGGCTGACGGTCGGAATCAGTTACCGCCCCGTGGCGTCCTTCGCGTTCCAGCTCGCGTTTGAACACAATCAGCGCCGATCGGGATCAATGTTGATTTATCCGGAGGTTCCACAAAAATCGACGAATGGTTTTCTTGTGGGAATGAGTTTCGGCTTTTAGAGGAAAACGGGCCTGCGTGTGAACCTGCGGGGAGACCGTGCCCATTGTGGTTGAGGGAATCTCTGGACGGGAAATAATTTGAGCCGTGAATTGATTTGAGTTATCGGCTTTGCACCTCCCGCCTCGTCGGAGGGTAGCCTCGAGCTTGCCGTTGCAACCCTTTTTCTGTTCTTATCATGCGGTTGCGGGGACCCACCGCCATTTAATGCCCGGAAGGACCTGAATGATGAAGACGCACGCATTGTGTCTCGCAGTCACTTTATTGCTCGTGACCGCGCCGCTGCTGGTCGCCGAGAAATACCTGACCGAAGCTCAAGCTTTGAAGATAGCCTTCCCCCAGTCCCAGAGCGTCAATGCAGAGACACGACTGATCTCCGATGATGATCGGCAGGAGATCAAAAAGCGATACGGGATTGAGATTATGGGTACATCAGTCAGAATATTCTCCGGAAGAAGTAATTCCAAGGTCGATGGTTATGCCGTAATCGATAGCGAGGTCGGAAAGAGCGAGCCGATCACGTTTATTGTGGCCATCGACCCGTTGGGAAAAGTCCAGACCGTCGCCATCATGGAGTTCCGGGAGACCCGGGGATGGGAAGTGAAGGAGCCGCGTTTTCTGCGCCAGTTCCATGGGAAGAGATCCACCGATCATCTCCGGGTCAACGATGATGTGGTTAACTTGAGTGGTGCAACTCTTTCGTCATATGCCGTGACCAAGGGCGTAAAGAAAGCGGTGGTACTGGTCGATTATTACTTTCTTCGATCGGGCGGAAGGTAGGGATATCCCCTGAGCGCGACATGTCAATACACCCCTAAGGCCCATCCTGCGGCTGTAAGATTGTCTGGTTTCAGGAGGACCTGGATTCCCGCAGGTATCGCTGTGGTCGCGGTGATGGCCACGATGGGGTTCAGTGCGTCCCATTCACATTCAATCTTTCACAGGCAGATGCGTTACGTGATGGGGACCCTGTGCGAAATTTTGATTTATGATGAGGACCCGATGAGGGCGGAGCAGGCAACCAATCAGGCGTTCGAAGAGATGCAAAGGGTGGATCGGCTCTTGAGCAATTACGATCCAAACAGTGAGTTGAGCCGGATGAATCGGATGGCTGCCTCGGGCCCCTTTGAAGCGTCTGTCAGGTTGCTTGGGTTCATGACACAGTGTCAGGAGTTTTACAGGCTTACCGAAGGGGCCTTTGACCCCACGGTAGGCCCCCTGGTTCGCGCCTGGGGGTTTCTTGGACTTCAACCTCGCATCCCCACGATGAATGAAATCGAAGCCGCCCGCGCCAAAGTCGGAATGGAAAAGATCGAGGTCGATGCGGCTCATGCCACCATCCGCTTCCCGGTCGAGGGAATGGAGATCGATCCCGGAGGTATCGGCAAGGGCTATGCAGTGGATCGGGCAGTCGGAGCGCTGAGGCGGTCTGGCATTACCTCCGCCCTTGTTAACGCGGGTGGCAGTTCCTTCTATGGGATGGGGTGCCCCCCCGGGCAGCAGTTTTGGTGGATCGGAGTCAAGGATCCGTCTGTTCCTGACCGTGCCGTTGCCTTCGTTGCACTCCATGACAATTCGCTCTCCACCTCGGGAAGCCTCGAACAATATGTGCGCGTGGGAGGTCAGACCCTCGGACACATTTTTGATCCACGATCGGGGTCGCCTGTGGAGGGAGTCCTTGAGGTGAGCGTCGTCGCCCCCACAGCGACCGAATCAGATGCACTAACGAAGGCAGCTTTTGTTTTGTCGCCCCCCGTCGCCTTCGAGATATTTCATAAACGGGGCGGGATCCACGCTCTGCGATTCGAGCGTATGGGGTCCGACGGGTGGCGCCTCCGGATGACTCCCTGGTCACATTCGGTGTTTAGCTTTGGGCGCAGGGTTCCCAGGACCCGTACGGCCGGACTTGTTGATTTGAATGGAGAGAACTGATAGATTACGGTTCACAGACTCATCAGGTCCCAACAAAATAAGGATAGACCTTGAGGTGACCCTATGAACCCGGCCCGAGTGTTGGATATATCGGAAGTAAGCAAGGCCCAAGGGACCATCCCTGTCACTGAGGAGAAGCACGTCTTCGAAGAGCACCTCAAGGCGGTTGGCTTAAAGCATTCGCACCAACGGGACGTCATCCTGGATGAGTTTCTGAAGCATCGAACACATTTGAGCGTGGACGATCTCTATCAAATGGCGCGTCAGAGGGATCAAAGGATCGGATTCAGCACAGTATTCCGGACCATGAAACTTCTTAAAGATTGTGGCGTCGCACGTGAAGTGGTTCTGGCTGACGGAATTTCACGCTTTGAGCGCAACTACAAATATCCCCATCACGATCACCTCATCTGCACTTCTTGCAACAAGACCGTGGAGTTTTTTGTCTCTGAAATCGAAGACCTGCAGGAGCAGGTGGCGAAGAAATATCATTTCAAGATGAAGCACCATGTCATGGTGCTATACGGTCTCTGTCGCGATTGCCAGCGCGCTCTCAAGACGTGAACCCGCCGTCATCCTGCCGTTTTTCCCCCTGATTCTTCCCCAGGTCCAGTCCGATTCGAAAGGCCGGGCCGCTGCGCCTTCTGAAAAGGTATTTGCCGTCATGGCCTGACTCCTTCGCAGGATCGATCGCTCGACCGGAACACCGGAATGGACCGCATTCTAAGAAGCGGGCCAGTAGCAGGATTTCATTATCCACCCAGGAGATCAGCGATGCGGAAGCGGGTGCAGGAATCCCGGCATGAGATCGACCCCGGTTGGACGGAAACCTCAGGGTGGAGGCGCTCCAAGCACCGCGGACACACTCTTCCTTCCCGAGTGGGTGGAGGCGCCTTTGAGGCTGGAAATCAGGCGAGGCACGTGAATAGAATTGGCCTGGGGAGACCATGGAAAATCGCTCGGGAATCTGCTTGACTAAACCGAACCCCTCGTATAATTTTTCAGGACGAAAGCCAATCCAAATCCACAGCCCAGAAAGCGCAACCCTATTACCTGAAGGAGGGAAGAATGCAACCCAAAGAAGTATTGGAGTATGCCAAAGAGAATAACGTGAAGATTCTCGATCTTCGCTTCACAGATCTTCCGGGATTATGGCACCACGTATCATTCCCGCTTCACGAGCTGACGGAGGAAAGTTTCGAAGACGGATTTGGAATCGATGGTTCTTCGATCAGGGGTTGGGCCTCCATCCATGAAAGTGACATGCTGCTGATCCCCGATGCCAGCTTTCCCTGGATCGATCCGTTTCACGAGATTCCAACCTTGTGCATGATCGGGGACGTGATCGACCCCATCACGCGGGAGCATTATCCTCGCGATCCCCGTTATGTGGCCCGGAAAGCCGAAGCCTATCTCGCCTACACCGGGATTGCTGACACCGCCTACTTTGGGGCGGAGGCAGAATTTTTCATTTTCGATAACATACGCTTCGACCAGAAGGAGCATTGCGGTTATTACTTCATCGATGCGGAGGAAGGGCGATGGAACTCGGGACGTAAAGAGGAGAACCTCGGTTATCGGCCGCGGTACAAAGAGGGTTATTTTCCAGTTCCCCCCACCGACCATTATCAGGATCTGCGGTCGGAGATGGTCAGAGTCATGGAACAGTGCGGCATGACGATCGAGTGTCATCACCACGAAGTGGCGACCGCAGGTCAGACCGAGATCGACCAGCGATTCAACACCATAGTCAAGTCTGCCGACAACATGATGCTGTACAAGTACATCACTCGAAACGTCGCCAATCGGCATGGCAAGACAGTGACCTTCATGCCCAAGCCTCTGTTCCAGGACAACGGTTCGGGCATGCACTCCCACCAGAGTCTGTGGTCCAAGGGCAAGCCGCTTTTCGCAGGCGACCAGTACGCCGGATTGAGCCAGATGGCGCTTTGGTACATCGGGGGCCTGCTGAAACATGCGCCTGCGATCGCAGGGCTGATTGCCCCCACCACCAATTCCTATAAACGGTTGGTCCCCGGATTTGAGGCCCCCGTGAATTTGGCTTATTCCCGGCGGAATCGCAGCGCTGCCGTCCGCATTCCGATGTATTCAGCCTCCCCCAAGGCGAAGCGCCTGGAATTTCGCCCGCCTGACCCTTCGTGTAACCCCTATCTGGCCTTCGCGGCCATGCTCATGGCAGGCATCGACGGAATCGAAAACAAGATGGATCCGGGTGAGCCCCTCGACAAAGATATCTACGATCTCAGCCCGGAGGAGATGAAGGACGTCCCCACGTTGCCCGGCTCGCTGGAGGAGGCTTTGAACAACTTGAAAAAGGATCACGCGTTCCTGATGAAAGGCGATGTCTTCTCGCAGGATCTACTGGACACATGGATCAACTACAAAATAAAGAATGAGGTCCAGGCCGTGAATTTGCGTCCTCACCCCTATGAATTCGCGCTCTATTACGACATCTAGGGTACGGTACCGGGCTGGCGCCACCGGGAATCCTGTTTGTGCTAAGATGTGTGGGACTGCCACCTGCTGATCGCAGGAGTAGTCCCCTTTTTTTTGCCTTCATTGCATGCCCATTCGATATCCATCCATTTCATTCCACGATCGGGAGCGGGCACGGCTGAACTGGAGTCACATTGAACGGTCGGCGCCCCGTGAGATTCTGAGTCCGCTTGTTTCCCTGCTCAAGGGCTCTGCCGATCCCGATACCGCCCTCAATTTTTTTGAACGGTTCATTTCCAACACGCCTGAAAAGATTGTCAATTACCTCGCCAGATTTCCGGCGGCCCTCAATGTGCTCATTCCGCTGTTTTCTCAAAGTCATTTTCTCTCCGAAACGCTGCTCATGTATCCGGAGTACGTGGAGTGGCTCCACCGGGACAAGCGCATTGAATTCGTAAAATCGAAAGAGGACTTGCTGGAGGAGTTGTCCCGCTTTGAATCCACTCTGGGTGGTGTGGAGTTGGCTGAACGGCTGGCGCGTTTCAAGCGAAAGGAGTACCTCCGGATTGCCCTCCGAGATGTCACAAAGATAGCTACCCTGGCGGAGACGACATGGGAGCTGTCGACGTTGGCGGACGTGGTGCTCGAGAAGGCGCTTCGAGGGTGCGACCAATCCCTGCGAAACCGATATGGCGCTCCCCGTTTTCTCGACGAGGCAGGCAGAATCGCTCCCTCGGAGTTCGTTGTTCTGGCCCTGGGCAAGCTGGGAGGCAACGAGCTCAACTACAGTTCGGACATTGATTTGATGTACCTGTATTCCCACGACGGAGAGACGGAGGGAATTGAAGGGCGCGCCGAAACAAGAATTTCGAATCAGGAATACTTCATCAAACTCAGCAGCGCGATCAACGAAGCGGTGAGTCGAGTCACTCCAGCGGGATGGGCCTTCCGGGTGGACCTGCGCCTGCGCCCCCAGGGGAGAGAGGGCTTTCTGACGCGTTCGGCGAAAAGCGCCATCGAATATTATGATCGGCACGCTCAACCGTGGGAGCTTCAGGCGTTGCTGAAGGCCCGGCCCGTGGCGGGATGCCTGGCGGTTGGAAAGCAGCTGCTGAACAACCTGCAGGTGCGCATCTATCCCCCGGAAGCGAAGGAGTGCATTATTGAGAGTATCGAGCAGATGCGGATCAAGTTGGACGATAAACTGCAACAATCCGAGGTTCCGGGCTTTAATGTAAAACTGGCGCGAGGAACCATCCGCGACATCGAATTCATTACACAGTGCCTGCAGCGCATCCATGGAGCCCACGACGCTTGGGTCCGGGAGGGCAACACGGTTCTGGCATTGCGTCGTCTCCATGACAATAACTATCTGCCTCGGTCGGAGTTTTTCGCCTTAGCCAGCGCTTATGAATTCTTTAGGATCATTGAACATCGTTTGCAATTGGATCGGGGACAGCAAACCCATACGCTTTCCAATCAGCTGTCAGACCATCAGGTTCTGGCCTTGCGGATGGGCTTCGAGGACACCCGCGAAACGCCGGCCAGGGAGGCCTTGCTCCACGCCATCGAGTATCACCGCGGAAACGTTCTTCGAATCTCCGGGCAAATCATGAACGAGGGGCGGGTCCAGGTCATCGCTCGACCCGGGGAGGGTCAAGCCTTGGAAGAGATGGGTCGGGGGCCTGGCTCACAGGAATCTCATGAGATGACGGCAGGGTTGGCCAGACTCGAAAGAATCCATCCGGCGTTCGCGTCCGCACTTAGGGAGATTGATTTCGAGGGGGCCGCCAGACCTGGTTTCCATTCATTCCTTGAGGCCCTCATCTCACAGGCACATTTGCTAAGGGATTTTCAGCTGGACGCACCTTCGTGCCAGCGGCTGGAGGCCCTGTTTGGATCCGGGACGACTCTCTCTGAGGCGATGGTGCGCAACCCCGGTTGGGCGCTCTCACTGCTGGAGAAGTCCACGTCGGCCAGTCGCCCGGCTATTTCCAGGGGCCAGCGGAACAAGAGTCGCCTTGAGGGAGCTCCCCGAATAGGAAGCGGGAAAAGGAAATCAAATCAGGCTTCGTCCGCCGCTACAGGGGGATTGAGCTCCTTTCGATATGAGATTCGCCGCCAGATATTCGATACTCTCGCAGAAGATGTGCTGCGTCAGCCTCCTGTGGGGAGGTCTCTTCAACGGCTGACTGAGACTGCAGAGAAAGCCGTGGCAGGCGCCCTGACCCTTGCGATCGGTCAGCTCAGTGCGAGGTCTCCGGTGGCAACGCGAAAAATCCTTAAGAACCCTGATTTTCATTTTGGCATCTTTGGGTTGGGGCGTCTCGCTTCGAATGAGCTCGATGTCGGCTCCGACCTCGACTTGTTTTTCGCGTGCGATTACGCCAGCTTCAAATCGCGGGAATCTGTCCGCGAGGTGGCGTTCCGGCTGGCAGAAACCGTGGTCTCCATACTGACGAGTTACACCCGCGAGGGTCCGCTTTACCGCATCGACCTCCGTTTGAGGCCCAGTGGCAAGGAGGGGGAACTGGTTCAGGATGCTACATACTTGATTGAGTACTTCCGGGGAATTGCGAAAAGCTGGGAGCACGCGGCATATTTGAAACTGCGCCCCCTGGCGGGTGATTTGTCCTGGGCGAAGACGGTCTCAAGGAAACTTACGAACGCGAGCTTCTCCGGGGTGAGGCCACAAGTGCTCCGAGAAGATTTGCTGGACATTCGTACGCGTCTGGAGGAGGCGGCCCATTCTCTCGAGGGGTCCTTTGATCTCAAACAAGGGCGCGGCGGGGTGTACGATATCGAATTCGCTCTAGCCTACAGCCATTTTAAGAACGGCATGCGCTATCGCGCCGGGTCAACGCTCCGTGAGGCCGTGGGAACGGCGCGACACCGCGGAATTCTCTCCGACTCCACCGCAGCGGTCTTTGAGGAGGCGATTCTACTTTATCGTGTGCTTGACCATTCCATCCGTTTGATCCAGGGGAAGTCCTCTCCCACTGTGGATCAAAAGATCATCCAGGAAATCCCCTTGCACCTGCAAGGTCGAATCATGTCGACGTTAACTTCCTCTTCGAGTGTGAGCAGATTTGTCAGCGGTAATCCGGCGGACGAAGTGATGGCGGCATGCAATCGGACCGCGATCCTGGTTCGGCGCGGAATGGAGCAAACCTTTGAGGGGACTCCATAGAAGTTCCCTGGCGACGGTTTCTGTCCGCACGGTTTGCCCGCCTGTGATAGACTCCCTTCAGGGTTTATTCGGCAGACCTGCAGTCCCCGGGTCCATCGAGCAAGAATTCTTTCCGGGACGGAGCTCGTGTTAAATCTCAACCCGCCAGAGTCCCCGGTGGAGGGCGGCCACACTGACCCTTTATGACCCGATTGACGCAGGCTGTCCGCCTTTTTACGTTCCTCAGTATTGTTAGTATCGTGATCTCCATTGCAGCTTCCGAGACCTTTCTTGCCCTGGCGTTTCTTTCCTGGTTACCCGTTGGAATCAAGGAAGGCTGGGAGAAGAAGAGAATCCCTGTCGAATGGCCTCCCTTTTTCAGGGCGTTTCAGCTTTTCGTCGTGGCCACCATTCTCTCGGTCCTTTTTTCTGTCGACCCGTATCACGGGATGGCGGCGATCCGCAAACTGCCTCTCTTTTTCCTTTGCTTCCTTGTCATCCGGTTCTTGGACCTCGTGTGGATCAAGCGCACCTATTACAGTTTGTTCAGCTTGGGCAGCCTGGCCGGTCTCTATGCGATGGCGCAGTTTGGAGAGAAGTGGTGGCATTTTCAACACACTCACCGGGCCGCCGATGATCCCACTCTCATCTTTCGCATTCATGCCTTCATGGGGCATTGGATGACCTTCAGCGGGGAGCAGGTATTGATCCTGGCGACCCTTCTGGGGTGCCTCGTGATCCTTCCGATTAAGAGGACCTGGGGGTGGGTTGGCGCTGCCGTCTTGATTTCCGCCTCAGTGGCGTTAAGCTTCACACGAAGCGCCTGGCTTGCAACGACGGCGGTTTTTGCCGTGGCTCTTTTCATAGCCCGAAAGCGTATCGTCCTGGTTTTTCCCCTCGCTTTTCTCGTGCTGGTCGCGATATTTCCACGAGCCTTTCACGATCGGTTGGATTCATTTGTGAACACCGGATTCTCTTCTAATGCCGGACGAATCGAAATGGCTCAGGCGGGCTGGAAACTGTTCCTCGACCATCCTTGGTTTGGAGTGGGGCCCCTGCGAATCAAGGAGGAATTTGACTCCATCCTGAAGGATCAAGGAATACGCAATCCCCCATTTTATACCGGCCATCTGCATAACAATTTCATTCAGCTTGGGGCGGAACGGGGGATATTCGCCCTCGCCGCTTTTGTCTGGCTGATCGTTGAATTGTTCGTCAGATTCTGGCGCGGGAGCCTCAAAGATACACTGCCTGTCGAAGTGCGGGCGGCCTATCTCGCCGGGTTACTGTCGACAGTCGCCCTGGTGGTGGCAGGGCTTTTTGAATTCAATATGGGTGATTCGGAAGTCCTGATTCTCTTCCTCTTCCTGATTAGTGCCCCTTACGCCGCCAGTCCATCCACCTTCGATTCTTCAGCAGGTTCTAGCCCGAACGTGGCTCCGTAGAGATTGTCCCAGTCCTGCCATTTGGAATTGTTGAATCGACCCCCGTCAGGAATCCTCATTCGGTTTGAATCCCTGGCCGCACCTGATCTGCCGGCGCGGTCGTGTGAGCAGTCAAATGAAAGGCATCCACATTGGCGGAATCGAACCCGGGATGCCGGACTCTCTTGAAGAAGGGGAGGTGTTCGGGAGTCGCGAGGTTGAAACTAGGTTCTTCTGGGTGAGACTGTTGCGCCGGTAAATCTCTTCAGCCGAGTAAAGAATTTCCTGGCGGCCCGAACATCCCGGCCAATCTGATTCTTCAGCTCGATCGGGCTGGAGAATTTCTTCTCGTCGCGCAAACGATGAAAAAAAGATATCGAGATTTGGCTGGGGGCCTCGATCTCAGCGAGATCGATTAAATGTGATTCGATGGAAAGAGTTGACTCGTCGAAGGTGGGCCGGGTTCCCACATTGGTCACTGAGGGATATGTTGCGTCTTGAAATGAAGTCTGCGTGATGTAGACCCCTGTTTTCGGGATCAGCTCGTTTTGGGGGGCAAGGTTCAGGGTTGGGACAGTCACTTTCTGGCCCCGTCCGGCGCCATGAATGACGCCA
This sequence comes from Terriglobia bacterium, assembly GCA_020072965.1. Lineage (GTDB taxonomy): Bacteria > Acidobacteriota > Terriglobia > JAIQFV01 > JAIQFV01 > JAIQFV01. The sequence continues at coordinate 58,177 of JAIQFY010000008.1, forward strand.
CCCTCCAGGGTAAAGTATCTTCCCAGAAGACGATTGGCCTCGGCCACATTCCCCTCGCGGACATAGCCCCGGATCAAACTGCTGCTGACGCGCGTCTGGCGCCAGGTGTATTGGGGGATGCCCTCCACTTCAAGATTGAACTCTTTTCCTAGAAATTGAAGCGTCTCAAGATTCCCACGTTGCTGGTATCCAAACACAAAATCGGAACCTACAAAAACTTTGCGGGCGGCCACACAGTGAACCAGTATCCTTTCCACAAAGTGGCGGGGGCTCCATCGGGATACTTCTTCGTCAAACGGAATGATCAGGACATAGTCGATGTCGTGTTGGGACAGGGCTGCCAGCTTCTGTGAAGTGGTCATAATCAGAGGCGGCGCGGTGTCGGGCAACACAATCTGGAGTGGATGGGGACTAAAGCTAATGACGACGGAACAACCCCTTGCAGCAAGTGCTTCTTTGGTGACCCGTTTGAGAATCATCTGATGGCCGAGATGCACGCCATCGAAGTTGCCGATCGTAACGAACGGCGAGGGGAGACCGGAGGGGAAGGATTCCAGGCGCGAAAATTGTTTCATGAGTCGAGTGAGACCCTGAGACCGTCGTAAGCCAAGCGAACCTGCTGTGGAAGATGAGCCTCAGTGGTTTGATGGTCCAGATCATGGCACATGTGAGTAAAGTAGGCCTTCTTTGGCTTCAGGACTTCCACGACCGCGAGGGAATTCTCGAGGTTGGAGTGGGTCGGGTGCGGCTTCCGCCTAAGCGCATCCAATACGAGCACCTCTAAACCCTGCAACAAGGAAAGGGAAGTGTCCGGGATGGTTTTGAAGTCTGTGATATAAGCGAAACCGTCGATTCGATAACCTACAATTTCGTTGGGGCCATGCATCACGGGAATGGGCGTAACCGGCACTCCAAAGACCTCAAACGGGCCGCTTATCTGGACCTCTTCCACATGCGGAACCAGGCTCACCGCGGAAGTTGATTCGAAGATGTATGGAAAAGCGCGGCGGATGTGGGAGAGGGTTTCGACACGGCCGTAAATGGGAACGGCGCCCTGCTGCCAGAAATTGTAGGGCCGGATATCGTCAAGGCCGAGGATGTGGTCGGCATGGGAGTGGGTGTAGAGAATGGCATCCACACGGGAAATTCTCTCCCGCAACGCCTGAGCGCGAAAATCAGTGGAAGTATCGATGAGGATGTTTCGGGCGTCGAAGGAGACCAGAACCGAGGCTCGGGTGCGTGTGTTCCGTTGGTCCGTCGACTGGCAGACCCCACAGTCGCATCCCACTACAGGAATCCCGGCCGATGTCCCAGTACCTAAGAATGTAATAATCATCGTGGTTCTTGAATCGACTGGTTCACCTCAAGGAATGTCATGCGCAGCTCATAGAGGATGTTGTCGAGGAGCTTTGATTCCGATTCGTCGAGGTTCCCTTTGGTCTTCTGCTGGAGAATTTCAAGGATATCGATGGTCTGCCTGGCAGCGGGCAGGTTTGGCTCCGGCTGGTTTGTGGCGGGATCTGGCACCAGCCCCAGTTGAACCATGGCTGTCGAGCTTAGCGACAACACCAGGGTCTCAAAGGTCATCTGAAAAGCTTCAGGAGGGGTTGGTTCCGTGGGTGGCGTTCGTGGCGCCGCGGGAGCCTTGGCCTGTGGGGTTGCTGCCTCCCCGATTGTTTCACTGGATTCCTCTCTGGGTTCGCCATCAGAAGTGAACTTTCGCTTGTCGCTGACCTTGAAGGACCCATCTTGTTCTGAATTGCGCATAACGATCTCCTCGCATTGGGAAAGGGATCACACTCTCTGTGGCGGGCAAACGGGGGGTTTCCCCCCAACCTCATTTGAGATGAACCCGAATTGAGTTTTTATCATTGGCAAAAAATGTCTTCTTGTCAACACGTTCGTCGTTCTTCATGCCAAACCCATCATGTGCCACCAGACGAACTTCACCGGCAATTGAAATGCTGCCCGTGAGTGGAGGCGAGCTTTATTGCGAAAGAAACATTTGGCCGAATCGCTGGGGCACATGAAAGTCGGGCTTCGGCGTCATCGTCGGGTTCCAGGCGAGGTAAAGGCAGGACCTCAACTCCACCCGGTAGGCATTGAGAGCGACGCAGGTCCCCGCGGCCACTCCTTTCATCTCCAGGGATCCGAGCGGAACACGGAACTCGGCCTGCCACTGCCTCCGGACCATGTTTACGGTGCTCCGGGATTCCATCCCTGCCGCCCAGTTGAAATTCTTCAAATTCCGGTCCCAGTCCAAGTCGATTTCAATCCATTGTGCTGACGGACTCAGTTCAAACTCCTTATAGCGGTTCGGGCGCTTGAGATCCGGTGCTATGAAGATCTCGACTACGTCCTCCTTGTCCCATAAACTGGGAGTTCGTGTTTGAACCAGGGGGCGATCCACCATGGTGAGGTTCTGGAATCGGGAGTGAAAACCGAAATACAAGAAATCTTCAGTCCACCGTGCCGCGAACGAGGTTTCCCATTGCGGATCAACCGCCTCGCCGTTCCACTGGGTGGAGATTGCTTGCCATTGGGCCGCCTCCCAGAACTCCGTTCCCAAATCCGCAGTGAGGGGTGGCCCTTCCTCTGCCCATCGGCATTCATAAACTCGAGAGGGGATTCGAGAAGGAGTGTTCATCATGGAGGGCAAGATCTCAAAAATAGCGCGTGACGATACAACGAGTTCCCAGGTTAATGGGGATGGATTATAAAGGAGGACTCGGGCTGTTGCGAGGATTTTCCTTAACAATTAGGCCGGAATGTGGGAACCTGTTTTGAGGCACTGGTGGGCGCTATAGGACTCGAACCTATGACCTCTCCCGTGTGAAGGGAACGCTCTACCAACTGAGCTAAGCGCCCGAAGGCGGCGATTAAGCTAACAAACTTTCTGATGAGCGTCAACGAGTAAAAGCGAAGCCAACCCTCCTGTGCCGGGATTGGCGGGGTCATCCGGAGCCACACCTTGCGCCCTAACGTTGATAGAGACATCGATACCCGGGAGAGGATCCAAGCGCTCCAACACTCCATTGCCACTGTCATTCGGGGAAAGGACGAAGCGATTCGCTTTTCCGTGGTGGCCTTGTTGGCCGGGGGACATCTCTTGTTGGAAGACGTTCCGGGTGTGGGAAAGACGACCCTCGCCCACGCAATGGCGCGCTCATTCGACTGCAGTTTTCAGAGAATCCAGTTCACGAGCGACCTGCTCCCGTCCGACATCATCGGAATTTCCATATACAATCAGGCCACCCGGAACTTCGAATTTAAGGCGGGCCCCCTCTTTGCCAATGTAGTCTTGGCGGATGAAATCAACCGCACCACCCCCAAAACGCAGAGTTCGCTGCTTGAGGCGATGAATGAAGGCCAGGTCACGGCCGATAATCACACATATCCTCTCCCCCGGCCGTTCATGGTCATGGCCACCCAAAACCCGGTGGAACATCATGGCACTTACCCGCTCCCGGAGTCGCAGCTCGATCGGTTCTTGATGCGAATCACAATGGGTTATCCCAGGGCCAGCAGTGAAAAGGAAATCCTCCTCAGCCAATCTCGCAATCACCCCTTGGACGACTTGAAGCCTGTATTGAACGCTGAAGATGTGTTGGCCATTCAGGAGCAGGTGCGTCGTGTGACGGTGGACGAAGTGCTCGTGGATTATGTCCTGCGGATCGTGCAAAGTACACGCTCCCATGAACACCTCTCGCTGGGCGTGAGCCCGCGGGGTTCGTTGTCCCTCTACCGGGCGGCCCAGGCGCTGGCCCTGGTTGAAGGACGGGGGTATGTCCTGCCCGATGATATCAAACGACTCGCCAAGCCCGTGTTCGCGCATCGTATGACGGTAAACTCAAAGTTTTCTTCCACGCTGAAGAAAATTGAACAGGCCGAGCTGATTCTCGACGAGATCATCGAATCATTGGAAGTCCCGCTCTAAGGCGCCCCCTCATGGCATTTAAGAAACCTCATCTTCAGGCGTGGGGTTATTTCCTCATGGCCCTGATGGCCTTGCTGGTCGCCCTGCTCGCAGCGTTGGCATCCCGGGCGGCCGCCTTAGAGAATCAACTGATCACCGCCGCCGTGCTGGCGCTCATCGCCCTGGGCCTGGTAGGGCTCATTTCGGTCACGGTGGTTCCGTTTCTGGCACGGCGCGTGCGCAGAGAGTGGAGGGGGGCGAGAATCTCTTTCAAGGTCAACCGCGAAGGGTTGATCTACTTTGGGGTGACGGTGCTGATTGGTCTTTCCGCCGTCAACACCGGAAATAATCTGCTCTTTATCGTTTTATCCACGATGCTGGCCTCCATTGTTGTCTCCGGGGTGGCATCGCGCATTACCCTCACGGGACTCCAACTGTCCATTGATTTTCCAGAGCGGATATTCGCCCGGCAGGGATCGCTGGCAACGATTAGACTGGCCAACCGGAAGCGATGGCTTCCCTCGTTTTCGATCTGCGTGGAGCCAGCCCTTCAGAAGGGCCCTTGCATTGCTTTTGGTCGGATCTACTTCCCGTTCCTTCCCGCATCCTCCACCCAGAGGCGGAGGTTGGAATTGGTCTTCGAACGCCGCGGCAAATACTCTCAGGCGAGCATTCGAGTCTCCACGCGATTTCCATTTGGCTTCATTACGAAATGGGTCGAGCGGCCTCACCCCCGGGAACTGGTTGTGTTTCCATCGATAGAACCGGTCGACAGTTTCTTTGAGATCCTACCCTTGATCAGCGGGGAATTTGAGAGCTATCTAAAGGGCCGGGGAATGGATTTGTATGCGCTTCGCGACTACGCGGTCACCGATTCAGCCCGAACGATTCACTGGAAAGCCTCGGCCCGGGCCGAATCGCTCAAGGTCAAGGAATTTGCCCGTGAGGATGAGCGCCGCCTCGTTCTGATTTTTGATGCCAGAACGGATGGTCTCCCAATGCCCGATCTGTCGCGGTTTGAGAGAGCGGTCTCCCTCTGTGCCTGTCTCGCCGATCATTTCTTCAACGAAGGTGCGGATCTGAGCTATCTCCGGGAAGATGGAACTCTGCTGGAGGGGACCACGGAAGAGACGCTTGACGAAATCTTCACAGAGCTGGCGTTGGTGGAGATGAGCCCGGGTCCCAGCCGGCTGATTGACCAGGTTGAATCACTTCCGCCGGGCGAAAAGGATTCATTCAAAATTGTATTCACGCTGCGGGAACGCGGAACGCTGCCCACACGATTGTGGGAATCATCGCATGTTCTCTTCATCCGGGAAGGCCCTTCCTCCCCGGGCAACCCGGCCCCAATCTCATGAAATCAAAGTGGCAGGCCTTCCCGAAAGGGAATTCTGACTCGGCTCCGACAAGTACTTGTGGAGGACACAGTCATGCGTCGATTGATTCTAGGCGCAGCTCTCTTGATGCTTTTTCCAGTGCTCGCGTTGGCCAAGGACGCTCCCTAGGCCGAGGTATTCGGCGGTTATTCTTATTATCATGCCGCCAGCGGGGTCCACTTGAATGGTTGGAACGCCTCCATCGCGGGAAATCTGAATGACTGGTTGGGGATCGTCGGTGATTTCAGCGGTCACTAGAAGGCTGCCATCAGACGGACTTGTTTTCCGATTCTGAGGATGCCCGAGCGATGGGGAAGGGCCGGCGGGCGATATACTCTTGTGAATCGCCGGCCCTTAAGCCCGGTTTGTCAACTCGCGAGTTGAAGATGGACGAATAAAAGGGTGCCTGCGGGCACCCTTCGTGACGTCGGAAGCGCTGAGTACGGAATCGGGGCAGGCCGCCGGGGAATCATGAGGAGTCAAATGATGGACTTGGTGGCCCCTGCTCTCCTCGGAAGGGTTTGGATCCGATAACCGCTGTGCCGGGACTCCTCTTCAGACTTCTCAAGATGGATGGTGAAGGCTTTGGATTGCCGGTCCCGAAGCACCTTTATTTCGAGATCCCCCTCTCTTTTTGCGCGGATCATTCGCATCACATCCTCTGTTGAGGCGATTTCCTTGGAATCGATTCCAACGATCACATCCCCGGCCTTCAGTCCGGCTTTTTCCGCGGGGCTTTCCTTTCGAACTGTAGTGATGAGCGCCCCATGCCCATCCTTCACGCCGAAGTATTCGCCTAATTGGGGTGATAAGGAATCAATGTTGACTCCGATACGGCCCTGACGGGGTTCCATTAAAATGGACATCGCACCCCGTGGCCCTTCCCAGCCATGGAACCGCTCTGTCAAGTCTTCAAGGCCCTTACGCAGGGGGGCCAGATTCAATGTGTATTCCTCGCTGGAATCCACGCTGGGGTGCTTCCCTAAAGTGACCGTCATGGTTTTCTGGGCCCCGGCGCGCACGACAACAAGACTGCTGGTTCGTTCGGGAAGGAGTTCCCTCACCATGCGTGTGAACTGACGCGTCGTCAAAACCTTGACTCCATTAAACTGGATGATTACATCGTTGGGCTGGAGCCCCGCCTTCTCAGCAGGTGAATCTTTCTCAACGCGATCAATGAGCACGCCGTTTTCGTCGGATAATTTAAGTTCGGACGCTTTGGATTTTGTCAGGTCGCTGATGGACACTCCAAGCCATGCGCCGTCTTCCCACCCTTCCAGGAGCGAGTAGGCGTTCTGGCCATAGGTTTCAACAGCGGCAAACAACAAAACGATCGCTAGAATCGCGGTAACGACTTTTGAGCCACTTTGCATGTTTCCTCCTTAGGATCAGTTTTCGCCATTAAGACGATTGAATTCGGAATTTGGTCGGAGAAAAATTCGGCCACCTCGAAATCCTCAGGCGAAAAGCCGGCCGCAGGCGTCCTTCTGACATTGGAATTGCTCATGGAAACGCTAACTCGATCCTTGGGGTAATCCGAGGTTACACGGGCGGGGCTTGCCACACTTCCAAGGTTCAATGATAGTCCACCTCGTTTGGATTCAACCTGAATTTTAATGGTAATTCTCAGGAGGGGGGAGGGATTAGAATTCGCCTGAGAGCGGATTCGGGAGGGAAACCCCGTCGGCGGATCATGGAGCCAGCGGTCGGACTTGAACCGACGACCTACGGTTTACGAAACCGTTGCTCTACCAACTGAGCTACGCTGGCGCGGTGGGAATTATAACCGAGTCTGTCAAAACTGCACGTGCAAAAAAAATGCTCACCCGCGAGGATGAGCATTTTCTTGTTAAGGAGGGAATGACGGATGCGCAACCGTCAATACCAAAACCAAGGCCATAGTAGAGAACGGGCCCTCAGGTTGTCAATAAAAAAAACTGGATTTCCACAGAAATAATTCCCTCCCGTTCTTCGGCTTATGTAAGTCTTATCTGTTGTATTATAAACGTAGTGTTATCTTGTAAATACACATATTTAGTTAATCCATAAGTTAATTTATTATTTTGATGGGTGCAAGGGGGCTCCGTGCTGACATGGAACTCATTGAAACAAAAGAAATATTGCCTAGAGGGGCGTGTTGATTAGAGGATTGCTGGCTGGGAACAGCCCCTTGGATCTCGGCAATCCATTCCGATTTGTCCTGTTAGGAGTTGCCATTCTGCTGCCTGGGCTGTTACAGTTTGGGAGGTTCATTCCGTCTTGAACAGCATCCTTGACAGAGAAATGGAGGGTTCAATGCGCCGGTCTACTTGGAAGAAGCTTGCTTTACGTCTCTTCATTCCCGTAATTATGTTGTCCCTTCTTCCCGACGTTTCTCTAATTTACGGCGGTCCTCAAATCCCGGGGATCAAAAAGAAAAAAGGCGAGAGCCAGAAGAGCGATCACACATTCGTAGGTAAGGTCAAGTCTATTGATACGAAGAGTCGCACCCTTGTCTTGACGACCACAGAGGGTGAGCAGGAGGAAACCTTTAATTACAAGAAGGGTGTCAGGATCACGTCCGTGCATAAAACGGGAGAGCTTAAGATCTCCGAATTGGCTGTCGGGATGCTTGTTACGCTGTACATAAAATCCTCCAAATCTTCCTCGGAGGTCTACGAGATACTCCTGATGTAAAAGTCTAACCGGATCTCGACTTTGAAGGTTCGCATAAGATAACGCCCTCGACCGATAGCTTTGAAATTTGCGGGGGAAGCGGCTCTATCGGGGAAGGACGACAACGATTGCCCTCTCATCCCTGGCGATGCGATCAGTGATCTGATTTCCCGGTCTAGGAACCGCCGCACCGGGCTCCCTATTCGGGGCAGCCCTTAACCTCATTGCCAAGCGGCCCCGATCTCAAACTTGAAATTTCAGCTTTTGCCAGAGACTGGACGAACCCTTCGGGTCCCCCGCGATCGGCCAGTGTCTTAGCTTAACCGGCCTCCGGCTTTTCCCAGAGGGAGCAATTTCAGCGATCCACGGAGTTAGGGTTGTTTGCAGCTGACGGGAAGAAAAGAAGAGTCCACACCTCTATTCTGCAGTCTTTTAGAGAGTATTTCCGGGTTTTCAAATTCCGAGTTCAGGATTGACCCGTGGGGGAAGTGGGCCGCGGAGTGCGCGAAACTGTGAAGCCCAGCATGTTGTCCTCACTTTGATGGAGGGCCAGTGGGTGGTGGAGCGGATCTTTCCCAGAGCCGGAGCTGTGTGAGTTCAACCACTTCAGGACGATCAAAAATTGAAATCGGCAGCCAGCGCTTGGCGGCGACGCGGATCAGGCCAAAAACCACCCCGACCCCAAATGTAATAAGAAGCAAAGCTCCTGTCAGCATTATGCTTTGCTTGACCCTAAGAAGATAGGCTGCCATTTCTACTCCGGGTGGCATTTCGTCCCACGTCAGGTTCGCCGTATACTGAATCGCCTGTAGCAGCGTTTTGGCCTCGGCCTCGCTCAGCGTTCCAAACAGCACAGCGATCAAGGGTCCGCTCCGCTTGCTGACAATCGTGCTGGTTGGGGACGGGTTCAGCAGAAGAGAATGGGCATCCTTCATGTTGGTATAAAACTTGCGCGCAAGCTGAGGGGTAGGGTAACTCAACAGCAAGAGTTGGCCTTCAGTCGTGGGGAACTGATACTTTGCCATTGAGACTTCGGCGCCCATCTCCAAGCCCAGCTTGCTGGTCTCCAGCGGAATCTTGAGGTTCGAGAAACCTTGCGGGCCGACGGCATATCGGGAGGACCCGGAAACCTGATTGTGAAACGGGAGGCGCTTCACAAGATTGGGCAGTTCCGCGTGTTGTCGGATCAAGGTGGAAACCGCCCGGGCGATCTCCAACAGTTGCGCGTTTGCTTTTCCTGATGACTTCTGATCCTGGATGTGGACGACCAGATTGGCCTGCCACAACCACAGGTCATTGTCGGTTGAGGACGCCTGATCTCCCGTGGTCTCAGGATGCCCGCCGGGCTGAACCTGAATGGTGTAAAGACTGTATGCGCCGGACGAATCTCCCATCTCAAAAATCTGCACGGAAACGGACCGAGGTCCTCGCTCATAACTCCCCTGCCAAAAAGACCGGATGCCACACTCCTTGAGCAGGACGGGAGATATTGAAGGGCCATTCTCAATAGAACCGAGATTATCGGTGCCCACAGCCGATCCCTGGGCACGCCAGTGAGCGGTGGCTCCAAGCGTACTCAGAATTTCCTTGGGAGAAGGAAATAACTTGATGGTTGTAACGAAGGTTTCTTCGGCGGAAGAACAGCCTGCCGTGAGCGTGAACGCAAGGCAACTATAGCCGACCAGCTTTGCCAGACTTGATTTCATACCACACCCTGCGTTGAGTCGTGTTTTCAGTCTTCGGTCTCAATCTTCTTCGCGACCTTTACGCCGCTTAGTGTCTTGACGTAATTGAAGATGCCACCGAAGAGCGCCTGCGCCAATTTCTGCCGGTAATCCGGCTTCTTCAGCATTCTTTCGTCGTTAGGATTGCTCAGGAACGAGATTTCGGTGAGGATCGAAGGCATGTTGGCGCCGATTAGCACGATGAAATGGGCCTTCTTGACGCCCCGGTTCTTCGCAGATCTGTTCCACTGGGCCGTTTGGGTGGCAATCGCCTTTTGAATATCCCCGGCAAATTCTCTCGACTCTTCCACCTTTTCGTTCAAAGTGATCTTCTTGATGACGTCCTGAAGGTCATGCAGGGAACGCTCCGAGTAAGCGTTCTCACGGGCGACAACGTCAAGGGTCTCCTGGTCATGGCTGGAGGCGATTCCCAGAAAGAACGTTTCGACCCCGCTGGCGGAGCGACTGCGGCTCGAATTGGCATGAATGGAAATGAAAAGATCGGCCTGTTTCTGATTGGCCAGTGCCGTTCGGTTTTCCAGGGGCACAAAGGTGTCATCGTCCCGCGTATAGACAACTTGGCTGCCCAGTTTTTCCTCGATGAGCTTTCCCAGCCGCAAAGACACGTCAAGGCAGAGGTCCTTCTCGGCCAATCCACCAGGGCCGATCGTTCCATAGTCATGCCCTCCGTGACCCGGATCGATCACGATCTTTCCAATTTTTAATCCCAGGGAGCGCGTCAATGAAAGCTCGCCATCGGATTTCGGCTTGGCGGCGTGGGGAGATGCCAGGGCGGCGGGGTCCGTCCCTTTTGCCTTTTCCTTGGGCAAAACACTTCGGGGTTGCCCCTTTGCAGTCTGGACGGGCTCGGAAGGCGCTGCCTTATTGGAATTATCCGTTTTCTCCGGGGTGGCCGTCGGTTTCTCTGTGGCAACCTCGTCCGGGTGCCGGGCCGGTTCCTGCTTCTTGATACTTGGAGGAATTTCCGGAGGTTTTGTTGGGGCCGGCGTTACCTTTTCTGCTGTGACGACAGGCTTCTCCGTGGGCGGGTTGGCTCCCCGGATGTCGATGACAAGGCGGTACGGATCATACAGAGGAAACACGGTATAATCCTGGACCCGGTCCAGATCAAGAACGATGCGTACGATATTGGATTGGAACTGACCGGCCCGTATCTCCCTCAAAAATCCATCTTCTACGGGAAAAGTTTTGCCCGACAAAGTGGAGCTCAAACGGGCTCCTCGGAGGTCGAAAAAGATACGGTCGGGGTTTGCCAGCCTGCTTTGATCGAACTGCACTTCGCTATCCACGTCTATAACGATGCGGGTGTAATTAGAGGTCGACCAGTGTCGAATATTGGAAACGCGCGGCAGGCGGGAAGAATCAACCGACTTGCCTTGAGGGGGCTCCCTGGTGACGTCGGTGGGCTTCGGGGGGGGAGTCTTCTCCGGCAACGCTGGTTTAATGGCTTGGGCTTCCAGTGTAATTCTCTGCTTCAGCTGGCGGACGTTCTCACGGGCGGCAACGACCTTGGGGCCTTGTTTATACTTCTCAAGATACCTCTCGAAAACCTTGAGCGCAGCCTCATGGTCGCCCAAGTCATCCTGATAAATTAACCCGATTGTAAACAACGCATCCTTTACAAACTTGCTGTAGGGATACTCGTGAATCAAGAGTTCATAATCCTGGATGGCCTTTCTATTGTACTCGGGTTTCTTTAGATCTCCGCCCATCTGATTGTGCAGTTCCGCGACTGCCAGGAGGGCATCATCGGCATAGGAGGAGACCGGGCTTATGTCGTAAACCAGTTTGTAGGCGTGTATCACACGATCATAGTCGCCTAACTTTCTAGATGATATCGGCCTTCCATCAAGGCCGGCCCGCAACTGCTCTGCCTTTTCGAAGGCGGTCTTGGCGCGCTGCCGTTTATTGGCGTTCTCGGGTGAGGCTAGAAGAGGGGAAATTAGGCCGACACTGGCTACGGCCCCTAAAAGGACGGGGAAAAAAAGCTGCTTTAGACGTCGCTTACGGTCGCATTGAAACTGCAATTCCGTCGAAGTTCATCTCCTTCAACAAGTTTCGCCAGATTATTGCACGGCCAATAAGGTAATGCAACAGCTCTTTCGACCAAGCTTCATTTTAACTAGTCCGCGATTTGGCGGGGGCTGAGTTGGCCAAGTCAATGAATTCTTTGGACGTCCAAGCTAACTCGAGCTTGGGAGAGTGTACAGAGGGGGGCAGAATACTGTGGGGGAGGGGAAGCCCGGGGCTTTATAAAGAGCCTGCAGCTCGAGGCATATGGTAGCCGTCGAAAACCACTGAAGCCGCTGGAGGATCGACATTGGTAAATTTGAGCCTTCCGCCAACCAGAGCCACGTAAGTGACCCGCTTGGTGGCGTAATCGTATAGGGGAATAGAACCTGACCCACCCAGGATGTCGCTGATCCGCCGGACGTAATCGCGGGTTTCACGGTATGGAGGGATGGCCTTGAGCTTCTGGACAATGTTTTCCCCCGCGTTGTAAGCAGCGAGCGTGAGATTGACATCCCCATTAAACGTATCCAAAAGAAAATTGAGGTATTGGATGCCGCCTTCCAGGTTCTCCTCGGGATTGTACACGTTGCGCACGCCAAACCGCCTTGCCGTGCCCGGCATGAGCTGCATCAGGCCCAGGGCACCCTTGCGTGACAGGGCGTTTGGATTGAAATTGGATTCCACTTTGATGACAGCCCGGACAAAATCTGGCCCCAGGTTGTATCTTGCAAAATTGTATTTCTCAACCAGGGTCGCGATCCGGTCACCCAATTGTTTGGAGGACTCCAGTTCACCTGCGGGAACCGGAAGCTTTACTTTCTTCCGGTTGGTAACGGTGGAAGCGCCGGTCGGCTCGCCGGAAGAGACTCCTTTCGCGTTCGGGACGACGTTGGTGAAGACCCGCCTGCCATTTTCGTCGACGTAGGTATAGATCCCATCGGCCCGGCACACCGCCGGCGCAGAGGTTATGAGAAACAAGATGAGTAAGTTTAGAATTCGTCGGCTCATGAGTAAGAAGAAACCGCTCGATTACGTAGACGTCATTAGTCGCCAAAAAGACGAACCCGGAATACAATTGCAAGGGCGGCGCCGATGCGTCCCACTGAGAAAAATTCTACCTCGGAATTGTCACGGCGTTGTGACAAGGCTCACAACATCCGCTCAAGGATGCCGGGGACCTGAGCCAGGGCCTCGGACAACTTTTCAGGATTTTTGCCGCCGGCTTCGGCGATGTCAGCCCGGCCGCCCCCTCCACCCTCCACCACCGCCGCAATCTCTTTCACGATTTTTCCGGCATTGAGACGATGGGTCAGGTCCTTGGTAATGGCGGTAATCAATGAAACCTTTCCGTCAGTTTTCATTCCCAGCACCACGACGCCTGAGCCCAACTGGTTCCGGTACTCGTCTGCCAGCAACCGGAGGTTGGCTTGGCTGACGTCGTTCACTTCTCGAACCAGATAGGAAACATCTTTAACCCTTTTGGGCTCATGCGTGGGACTTGGGGCGGCCGACTCCCGGGTTCGAACGAGCTTTCGTTCCAGCTCCTCGATTTTCTTACGGAGTTGCGATTCCTGCTCAGAGAGCTTTTCAACCGCCTCGACAACTGCACCGCGCGGCGCCCGCAACGTTTCTGCGAGGTATGAAAAGTCTTGGAAGTACTTATAGAACTCCTCGACCGCCCTTTCCCCCGTGATGGCCTCAATCCGGCGTACCCCTGAGGAGATGGACGATTCCGAGATAATCTTGAAAAGACCGATATCCCCGGTGCGGAGAACATGCGTCCCACCACATAATTCCTTGCTGAATCCAGGGATGGTCACCACGCGCACCCGATGGCTGTATTTCTCCCCGAAGAACGCGAGCGCCCCGCTGCTCAAGGCACTATCCAGATCCATGACGTCCTTCGAGACCGGTTTGTTCTCCCGAATCTGTTCGTTGACGAGCCGCTCGATTTCAGCAATCTCCTGGTCGGAGAGGGGGGCATAATGCGTGAAGTCAAACCGCAGGCGATCCTCCGCGACCAGAGATCCCGCTTGCTTGACGTGGGGGCCGAGGACTTCGCGCAGGGCTGCGTGCATCAGGTGAGTCGCGGAGTGATTCAAAACGATCCGTTGGCGTCTCCGGGCATCGACCCGCGCTACCAGCCTGTCACCAGTTCTGATCTCGCCGCCCTCCACCAGGACCTTGTGCACAATCAGGCCCGTGAGCGGGGAGTAAGTGTCGAGCACCGCAATCCGGGCCTCCTCATTCTCCAACATCCCACGGTCGCCGATCTGGCCGCCACTTTCGGCATAGAAGGGCGTCCGGTCCAATACGATTTCGCCTTCCTCGTGCAGTTTCAACAAGGGTACTTCGCGATCGCCCGAGAGAAGGGCGCGAATGGTGGTGGAGGGAAGGACCGTTCCTTCATAGCCGGCAAACTCGACTGCCCCCTGTTCAGCCACTTTTCGGTAGACGTCCTTCACCTGCTTCTTGTCAATGCCTTTCCAGCTTTCGCGGGCGCGCATCCGCTGCCGATCCATCTCCTTCCTGAATCCTTCCCAGTCCACGGTGTAACCGCGTTGTTCCGCGATATACTCGATCAGGTCTTCCCGCAATCCATAAGTATCATACAGCCGGAATACTTCCTCTCCCGGGACCGGAACCAAAGGAACAGGAGATCCCTTCCGCCTGGCTTCATCCACGGCGGCCAGGTGTTGTTCCTCGTGGGCCTCAAGAATCCTGTTGAATTCCCGGATCCCGACAGAAAGAGTCGTTGAGAACAGGCTCTCCTCGATTTTTACTGTGCGGGTCACAACGCCCCTGGAATCGGCAAGTTCGGGATAAGGGACATCCATCTGGTCAGAGACAAATTCCGTGATCTTGTAAAAGAAGGGAAGTTCCAGTCCGAGTTTCTTGCCATGCCACAAGGCCCTTCGCATGATCTTCCGGAGGACGTAGGCACGTCCGTCGTTGCCGGGGAAAACGCCATCGGTGATAAGGAAGGCAGCAGCCCGTGCATGGTCGGCAATTACCCGCATGGAAACTCCCTCTTCGCTCGAATAGGTGTATTCCTTTCCGGCATACTCGGCAATGACCTCGATGATGGGCCGGATGAGGTCACTCTCGTAATTCGAACGGACACCCTGAAGGACGGCTGCAATCCGTTCCAATCCCATCCCAGTGTCCACTGAGGGTTTCGGCAGGGGGGTCATTTGGGCGTCGGCGCCTCGATTGAACTGCATGAAGACCAGGTTCCAAAGTTCAATCGTGGTGTCCCCGGGACCGTTCACATGTTCCGACCGGTTATCCGCCTTCCGGTCTCCGAGGTAGTAGTGAATCTCGGAGCAGGGGCCGCATGGCCCGGTCTCTCCCATGGCCCAGAAGTTGTCTTTCTCTCCGAAACGCAGGATGCGGGCCGCACTGGCACCGACCTTCTTCCAGAGCTCGAAGGCCTCATCGTCGTCTGTGTACACGGTAAACCAGAGGCGGTCGACCTCGAGTTGAAACTCGCGGGTCATCAGATCCCAGGCGTAGAAGATCGCGTCTTCCTTGAAATAATCGCCAAAGGAGAAGTTTCCCAGCATTTCAAAGAACGTATGGTGCCGCGCGGTCTTCCCGACCTCTTCCAGATCGTTGTGTTTGCCTCCCGCTCGCACACATTTTTGCGAGGACGTAGCGCGCTGGTAATCTCGTTTCTCATTTCCAAGAAAGACATCCTTGAATTGGTTCATTCCGGCGTTGGCAAATAGCAGGGTTGGATCATTGGCGGGAAGCAGGGGGGAGCTTTTGACGATCTTGTGCCCATTCTTCTCGAAGTACTTTAGAAAGGCGGTACGAATCTCGTGGCCGGTCAATTCCAATTCTCCCCGGATGACTTCTGAGTCATCCACGCTTAATCAAACTAACCTGGACGTCTGTTTCTCGATCCGCGCACGGAGGTCCCCCTGGGTCGATTCACTCGAGCTCCTCCCCGGATAGACCCAATTCCCGGGGGGAAATATGATGTCGGCGCAACTCGCGTAGAATTCGATCCGTGTTAAAGCCGGCCCGGACGAGTTGATCGTAGATTTTCTTTACCTTCTTCCGGGTCCAGGAACCGGATGTTCCTTTCAATTTCGCTTCCAGGGCCTGCCGCAGGAGTTCATCTTCATCGAGGGAGCCGAAGACCTCGTCGAGCGCCTGCTCCGCAATCGCGGGTGCAATGCCGCGGGATTTCAGCTCCTGGGCCACCCGGCGGCGTCCCTGTTTCTTTACAGTCACACGGCGCCGGGCCGTTTGAACGGCGTATTTTATATCATCGAGGTAGCCCCGTGCGACGCATTTATCGAGGGCGAAGTCGATGAGCGTTCCGTCTTCGCACCGCTTTTCGAGGAGCCGGCGCATTTCCCATCGGGATCGGTTTTTCTGAGAGAGAAGTCTGAGGGCGCGGTCATAGACCTCGGCTTCGCTGGCGATCGATTCTCGCGAGGGCTTCATGACCGCGTAAGCAGGCTAACCCCGTTGGGAAACCCGCTGAATGGAGTCCCTGAGCGTTGAGTCCATATCATCGCGCGCCAAATCTGAGGTCGAGCGGATTCCTTGCACCCGCAACTTAAACTCATCCGGATTCGAAGCGTTCTTGAACGCCTCGTCATAAGTAATCAGCTCGGACTTGAAGAGGCCATAAAGGGACTGGTCGAATGTTTGCATGCCGTACTGCGTGGTGCCTTGCGCAATCGCGTCCCGGATGATGCGTGTTTTTTCGGGCGTCACAACGCAATCCCGGATGTATTCGGTGGACACCAGGATCTCGACCGCCGGGACACGCCCGACGCCGTCAGCCTGACGCACCAACCGCATGGAGATGACGGAGCGCAGAATGGTTGCGAGTTGGAGCCGGATCTGGTTCTGCTGGTGGGGCGGAAACATGGTGATGATGCGCTGAACGGCCTCGGTGGCATCAATGGTGTGCAAAGTGCTTAGGACGAGGTGGCCGGTTTCCGCCGCGGTGATCGCGGTCTCGATAGTTTCCAGGTCGCGCATTTCGCCCACGAGGATGATGTCGGGATCTTCGCGCAGGGCGCTGCGCAAGGCATCATGGAAACTCTTCGTGTCGATGTCCACCTCGCGCTGATTCACGAACCCCCTCTTGTCGGTGTGAAGAAATTCGATCGGGTCCTCAATGGTAATAATATTCTCGCAGCGCTTTTGATTCATGAGGTCGATCATCGTTGCCAGCGTGGTCGTCTTGCCGCTTCCCGTGGTTCCCGTAACCAGGACCAACCCGCGGGCTTCGTCGCAGATCTGTTCGATGACGGGAGGCATATGCAGCTCTTCGAGGGTGAGGATTTTCGTCGGAATGACGCGCATCACGATACAGACCGTGCCGCGTTGCTGGAAAATATTGCACCGGAACCGACCCACCCCGGTGATGCCGTAAGCCATATCAAGTTCGAAGTTGTCCTTGAATTTCTGCTTCTGGCGATTGGACATGATGCTGAATGCCATGTTCAGGGTGTCTTCAGCGGAGAGGCGACGGACCTCAGTCACCGGTACCAGTTCTCCATGGACCCGGATGTGGGGATGGTTTCCCGCCTTTAAGTGAAGGTCCGAGGCGCCCTTTTCACAGGCAATGCGAAGTAAATCATCGATGATCATGGAACCCCAACTTTCTGCAGCGCCCTTCCTGCTCACGCGTTGACAAGGTTCGTTGCGTTGGCAAAAGTCAGCCATCCATAGCGGTCCGGCTTGTTGCCATTCACGATGCCAAAGAACTCCTTCTGGATTTCCTCCGTAACGGGACCTCGCCGCCCGTCGGCGATCTTGATCCGGTCAATAGAACGGACGGGGGTGATTTCCACCGCCGTCCCAGCAAAAAACACCTCGTCTGCAAGATAAAGGAACTCCCGCGGGATCACTCGTTCGATCACCTCGATTTGGGCATCCCTGCAAATCTTGAAGACCGAAGTACGAGTGATGCCCGGAAGGATTGAGGAGCTGATGGGGGGGGTGTAAACCACTCCGTCGCGGACGGTAAAGACGTTTTCGCCGCTGCCTTCACTCACGAACCCTTCCGAAGTCAGGGCAATTCCCTCGGCATAGCCGTTGACCAGTGCCTCCATCTTGATGAGTTGCGAATTCATGTAATTCGCACCGGCCTTTGCCATGGCCGGAAGGGTGTTGGGAGCCATCCGCGCCCAGGAGGAAACGCACGCATCCACCCCGTTTTCGAGAGCATCCTCGCCAAGATACTTGCCCCACGGATAGCACGCCAAATACACATCAATGGGGGCAGGGAAAGGATTGACGCCGATGTCGCCATAGCCTCGCAATACAATGGGGCGGATGTAACACTGCTCCAACCGGTTGACTCGAACCAGCTCCAGAATGGCATTCGAAATTTGCTCCGGGGTGTATGGGATTTCGATTCGATAAACCTTACAGGAATCGAAAAGACGCTCAATGTGATCGGAGAGCCGGAACACCGCGGGTCCCTTTGGAGTCTTGTAACAACGGATCCCTTCAAAAATGGACGAACCATAATTGACGACATGTGAAAGGACATGAATTGTCGCATCATCCCAGTCAATCATTTTCCCATTCGCCCAGATTTTGGAGGCTTTAACAATCGGCATGCGTCTGCTCCTTTGGAGGATTTGTTGGCCCGGGCAAGGCCGGTTATGCCCGCATCCAACTTGCGGCGGATTATAACATAATCACAACAGAAGGAACTGCTGGAATTATCCTGAAATTCGAAATTTGGGAGTTTTGACCCTCTCGCCTGGGCCTGTTCCGGGATTCAGATCCTCGTGACTTGGAAAATGCAGAATGGATTTGCCTGGTGAGTATCACAGCACGTCGGCAAAGGACCGGCGGGTGCGGTAAAACCAGGCGTAGCCCAACCAGAAAACCAGGAGCGATCCCACGGTCAAGAGCGCCAAACCGCGAACTTCCACCATTTTTCCTTCCAGAAAGATCCGTCGGTAGTTGCTCACAAGGGTATACATCGGGTTGAGCACGAAGACGGTCTTGAAGAGGCCGGGCACGCGGGCCCGCAGGATAATCTCCTCCGGATAAAAAATCGGCGTCAGGAATAACCAGGCGGTCAGGATCAGGTTCAAAAAGTTGGCGATGTCGCGGATGAAGACCGTCAGGCTTGCCAGAATCCAGCCCAAGCCCAGGGTGAGCAAAACTTGAGGGATCAGGACGAAGGGAAAGAGCGCCACAGTGGGATGGAGTGAGTGTTTGAACACCAAGATGGCGACGAGCAGAATCAGAATTCCGATGCCTTCGGTAATCAAGGCGGAAAGCATTATGTTGATGGGAAGGATCTGAGTGGGGAAAACCAGTTTCTTCACAAAATTGGAGTTTTCCAGCACGACCGTGCTTGAACGGGAGAGCGACTCGCTGAACGCCAGCCAGGGGAGCATCCCGCAGAAGAGGTAGAGAACAAAAGAGGTCGGCGAGGCGTCGGTCCCAAAACGGACATTCATGATCAATGAGAAGGTGACAGTGTAGACGCAAATCATGAAGGCGGGCTGGATCAGGGTCCAGAAGAGACCGACCGAGGAGGCCCGGTAGCGCGACATGAAGTCTCGCTTCGTGAGAGTGGAGATAAGCTGGGCGTTGGTCACCATGTCCAGGAAAGGCAAGTACATCACTCTAATTAGTTTTTTCATGTCTTCGGATTTCGTAGAGAAGAATCCCCGTGGCGATTGCAACATTGAGCGACTGGACTGATTCATTCATGGGGATTCGAACCTGGCTCTGGCAGGCGGCCAGGGTACCCTCCGGGAGACCTGCGGCCTCCCGCCCGATAAACAACGCCAAAGGCGGATGAAACGGGTGTGTTTCGATGGACTGTCGCGCCTGAAGCGAAGTCGCGACAGTGTCGATCCGGTGTACCTTGAATGCCCCGAGGAGATCGGTCTCCTGCAATCCCTGAAATATGGGAACGCGGAAGATGGAGCCCGCACTGGCGCGCACCGCCTTCGGATTGAACGGGCTGACGGTCTCCCGGGTCGCGAGGATCGCGGTCACCCCAAAGGCTTCGGCACTACGAATGATGGTGCCCAGGTTTCCCGGGTCCTGAAGTTGAACAAGCACCAGGAACAACCCCTTTTTTTCCGATAACAGTGACTCCAGGTTCCATTGAGGCAGTTGCACCAGTCCCAGAATACCGGCCGGCGTCTCTGTATCGGCAATTGCGGTCATCAGGTCGGGGCTGACTCTATAGACACGAGTCCGCTGCTCCATGAGCCAGCGCCGCAAACCCGGATCCAGGAGAGAGGTATCATGGACCAAAAGGGAATCAACGGCAGCCCTGCTCTTGAACGCTTCCTGAAGCAGCAGGGGCCCTTCGAAAGGGAGCAGGCCGCGTTCACTCAATTCTCCCCGCCTTAAGGCCGCACGGATTTCTTTAACCAAAGCATTGTGGCGGCTCTTGATTTCTTCAAATTCTTCGGCCATGACTGCCGCACCCGGCGGTGTAGTTCCCTTAGAGTATTCTTCGGTAGATATTAAATCCCACTGTGAGAATATTGCCGCCCAGGATCTGCTGGCCTGTGGTTGTTGCCTGCGTCTTTGAGACCACCAGCGAGAAAACATGCCTCTGGGTCGCTCGCTGAATTCCGAAGGAAACCGTCGGTTGTGTGCCGGCGGGTACATAACCCGCCACGCGGGGAATATACTCGGCCACCAGCGCTGATCGGGATGTTAATTTGAGCGAGCCGGCCATTCCCAGTGCTACCGTGTTATTTCGGGTCGTTGTGGGGTCAAATAGGAACCGCGTGTGGCCGGAGAAGGTGGGAACAAAGGCCAGTTCCAGGCGGTTCCATAACGACCGGGACACGACAATCTGAAAATTTCCGCCATAAAAGTGTTCAAAGAACTCCCGGTTTGCAACCGTAAGCTTGAAGTTATTGCGGCCTTCGACTGAGCCATAGGCTTTCAACGAGAAGGGGTCCCCCTCCGATTCTCTGAGAATCGAAATTTCCCCGCCCAGTTCAATCGTCTTGAACAGGGGGCTGCGATAGGCGCGCACCGCAATTCTGTCGGTAATCCCGTACGTCACTCCAAAGGAGGAAATAGAGAAACTGTCAAATCCGAAAAGATTGCTGGGACCTCCGCCCTTTGTCTCATCAAAAGGTGGACTCGAAAAACGGTGGGAGAATTGCAAATTCAAGGAGTGCCGGGCATAGGGAACCGCTGACGGCAGATTCACAAAGTAGTGGTCTAATACGACGGGTGCAGCTTTTTCCCTGGGAGCGACTCCGGGGGATGGCGGGACCGGGGAAGTTGAAGGGGCCGCACTGGAGGGAGGTCCGGCCGTTTGGAAGCTCTTCCTGGCTGTGTCGATTTGAATCTTCTCCCCGTTCACCTCCACTACAACAAGGTTCGGATTTCTCGGGTCAAACTGGACGCTGGGGCGATGCGAGGAGCGCGGCTCAGAGAGAAATCGATCCGGGAAGCTGGCACGCAATTCCACAGTGATCTTGTGAAGCCCTTTCTCAAACGCCTGACCAAAGACATTGCGCTCTCCGCCCCCGCTGGGGTTATTGTGGCAGGTCGAGCACTGGCCGTGCCACGCCGGGATGGAATAAGGGTCCTGGTCGAACAGAAGCATGTACTGGGGACGGGCGAAGACGGGGTTCATGATTGTGCCAAAGGTCACGACTGCGAGCAAACCAAACCCGCACCATGTTGCCCATTTGAGTTTTTGGGTTCTCATCTGTAAGACTCCAAGACTGAATTTGGCCTCATGTGGGTTCCAGGCTTCCAGAACTCACCGCAGGAACTCATTGTGTCTTATCCCAATTCGTTCGGATATTACACGATTTCCTTTTGCGTGCACAACGTGGGAGATCTTGGAGGGGAGATCGGAAGTCATGCCGCGTCCCGGATGAATCGGTCGGAGGCCGGAATTTGAGTCAGGGTTCCGGGTGCTGACGGGAAGGGGCGTCGCCCTAGTGCTTGCGGAGAGGGTTCAAGGTCCTAAGGATTTCGAACTTCAGGTTAAGTCAGACCATGGGAGGGGATGCAGGTCATTTTTTAATCTTGAAGGTCTTGTCAGAGATGCGCTTATTTCTTTCCACGTCATCGAAATCAATCGTCAGGGAATCTCCCGAGGGCTCAAGCATCTTTTGGCGCACGGGCAGCCAGGATTCCATGTCGAGCCATACCTCCTGAGTGGAAAAGAACGATTTCACCTTGGTGTCGCGTGGGGTCAGGATCAATTTGACAGTCTTTCTTCCCTCGATCCTCTCCTCTCCGAAATAACGGATGGAATACGTCTTCCGAAGTGATTCTCCCGAGGATCCCACGCCGGCGAGCAAGCCCAGTTCCGCTTTGTTTTGGAGCGATTCGCTGCCCAAATCAAACTCATCGAGCTTCTTGATTTTGGGGTAATAAATTGAAACCTTTCCATCAGCAATCAGGATTTCCCGCTTCGCCGGGTCCTTGAATTCGAGCTTGATCATGTTTCCGCGTCGTTCGTGCTGAAACCAAAGGCGGCCGTTTTCCACCGAGGTGTCGTCCACTACCTTGGTGTAGGTCGTATTCCTGATTTTTGCCTGAAGGGTATGGAAGTTAGCGGCGGCCTTGTCCAGCTCCGTCAGGACGTGCTCCACCTGCGGGTCCTCTTTCTGGGCCCACCCCATCAGGGGGAGGGAGACCAGAAGGAGGGTGGTCAGTGTAAGAATGGATACAGCGAGACGCGGTTTCATCGATTGTCACCACTCATTCTAGTGATCCGCACAGAAAAATCAATCATGAAAATATCCGGGTAGATTTTCTTGCCGGCGGGATCGGGCGAGGGGACGGATTTACTCGATCACCCAGACACGGAACCCTTCGAGTTTTTGATCCTCGTCGAAGACCGGTTCAATGCGCTGGATTCTGATCGAACGGTGCAGGTTCTTCTGAAGTTCCTCCTGGAGCACTCGGGTCAGGGCTTGATTGTCGGACTGGAGCTCCTTGTAATGAGAAAACACCTGGGCCCTCAGATGGTACACCTGCACCGGGCCCTGGTGAGATTCTTGAATGACCGTATCACTCAGATTGAGCGGAAGGGGTTCGTCATGGAAGATTCTCCGGGGGGTGAAAAAGATGAAGAGCAGAATAGCGGCCACCATCAAGTCATACTGCCACGTGCCCCGGGCATACCTCCAGAACAGGGCATTCTTAAAAACCAAAAAGATCTTGTGGAACATGGCTGGAAGTTTGATGAAGAGTTTCTACGGGGATCATGTCCCCCCGAGTCGAGCTCCAAGGAAGAAAGTCCGGAATATGAATCCTTGGAGCCGTCACCCATTACAAAAACGATTCCTCCACCGCCGTGTAGGAGACATCCTGGGCGCGGTCCACGATCCTGCCATCGCGCATTTCCACCAACCGGTGAGCGACCGCTGCCACTTCGGGATTGTGCGTAATCAGGATAATCGTCTGGGTGAACTTCGTATTCAGCTCCTGCAGCATCTTTAACACAAGTTGCGAATTTTCCGAGTCCAGGTTTCCAGTGGGTTCATCCGCCAGCAGAATGGAGGGCCGGTTGATGACGGCTCGCGCCAGGGCGACGCGTTGTTGCTCACCTCCAGACATCTCCAGCGGTTTGCTTCTGAGCTTGTGCTCGAGCCCAAGCACCCGCAACACCTCCTGGCTCGATTGTAACTGCATCGCCCCTGATCCGTTGCCGTGGATGTGGCGCGCGATTTCCAGATTTCCCTGAGCGGTCATGGTGGGAAGCAGGTTGAAGCGCTGAAATACAAAGCCGATCTTATCGCGCCGAACCCGCGTGCGCGCGGCATCACTGAGTGCGCTGACATTCACGCCGTCAATCCACACTTCACCGCTCGTGGGGGTCGTTAAGCCTCCGAGGATGTGAAGGAGAGTCGACTTCCCGCAGCCCGAAGGCCCCATGATGGCCACAAACTCACCTTGATGGGCACGAAGGTCGATGCCTCGCAGCGCCAGGACGTCCACCTTCCCGGCCCGGTACACTTTGGTCACGGCCTTGGTTTCGAGAATAATCTTCAAGTTAGGACGCCCTCAACGGGTCAAGGATGCGGAAGTCATCATAACAAAATTTTGTGGCTTTGTGATGACAAATCTCCCGGCGCGGTCGCGGACGACTTGCCCCCGAGGGGGATGGAAGGGACGTCCCGGTGGGCCCCGACGATAGAGTCTGAAAATCCGGAATGCCGGGGAGAGAAACTACTCATAGGAAAGCGCGGCAATCGGATCCTGGGAGGCGGCGCGCAAAGAGGGATAGAACCCGCCCAGCACACCCGCCAGGACCGCCAGCAGGCTGGCCCTGACCACCCAAGCGGTCGTGATCAGCACCGACAGTGTGGGCAGGGTGGTGGTGATGACGCGCTTGGCCAAGAACGTGAAGCCCAATCCCAGGAGGATCCCGAGGATCGTCAGCAGGAGCGCTTCCCGGAGAATCGCGTCGACGATGAAGAGCTTGGAAGCTCCCAGCGACTTCAGGATGCCGATCTCGCGAGTGCGCTCGGTAATGGTGGTGTACATGGAGAGATAAATCACCAGAAAGCCGATCAGGCAGGCGATAAAAATCATCACATCAATGAAGGTATTCAGCGCTGGGATGGTTGCATTAGTGATCTGCGAAAGATATTCCTTGATGGAAATCACCGAATAATCGCGCAGCTCGGGAATGGCTTTGATCCGCTGGACGACGGCGTCGGTCTCGTTCGGATCCTTTGCCTTAATGTAAAATACCGACGTCTTGTCCACCGCTCCCATCAAATCTTGAAGGGTTGCGAGCGGGACAAATACGCGCGCGCCCTTACCGTGTTCTACAATCCCGCACACCCGGAACTTGTGGTTGAGCACGTCAATCTGGTCCCCCACCCTCAGCTTGTTGTTCCGGGCGTGCAAATCATCGACCAACACGTCGAGTGCTTCCTCGAACGGGCCTCCCCGGAGATAGTTAAAGCCTCCCGAAAGAGCACTGTAACTGGGAAGGTCAATCCCGAAGATCTGGCTGAGTCCGCCGCTCGTGGTCGTCTGGATCAAAACCGGG
Organism: Terriglobia bacterium; assembly: GCA_020072965.1. GTDB lineage: Bacteria > Acidobacteriota > Terriglobia > JAIQFV01 > JAIQFV01 > JAIQFV01. The sequence continues at coordinate 82,885 of JAIQFY010000008.1, forward strand.
GCCGCAACTTTGACGCCCTCCACTCGCTCGAGCACCTCTTTGAACTTGACGGACATGGGGGCGCCGGTCAGCCACAGCAGCTGGGCATTGGGTGGCCGGAACATGATGTCGGCGCCAATCCCTTCCTGCCGCTTGGCACTGTCCACCCGCATCCACGTCGTGATCCCGACCACGAGCAAGACCAGAGTGACCTGGATCGCCACGGCGACCACGGAGACAAAGGTCCGCATCGGCCGGTGGAGGATGTTGGCGACGATCATGGAGTTGGTCAAGGCGGCTGCCTCTCCTTCAGGGGTTTGTCGTCTTCTTACCTACTTCGATCAGTTCGTAACTTTCGGGACGGGCGAGCTCGAATTTGCTGTCATCCAAGGGGAGATTGAACTTCATCTCTTCAACGCGGATCGCCAAGCCATAATCTTCGCCGGGGCGAAAAAGGTCAATGCCACCGGGATACCAAGCATCTCCCCATCGTGAATACTGCGTGTAATGGGCATCTGATTCTAGCACACCCCCTTCAGAATACAACTGCTGGCGGGCTACACGAAGGTCAAATCGATCAATCCAAATCTTGCGACGCAGCGCAATCGAACCCGATTCCGAATGGACGACCTCATAGATCACATAGTAATTATCCCTGCCTTCGGAAGCCTCTTCCTGAAAAATGAGGTGGCGGTCGTTGGCTTCACTAATGGTTGCTGGTCGGAGGGCTTCAAGGATATGTTCAGGCCGGAGGTTTTCCAGCGGCTTCTTGGAGTGCGGGTGGTCGAGGGCACTCCCAATAATGAATTTCCTGTAGGGTGCAAAAGAGACCCGAAACTCCCGGCCATTGGAGACCATATCGAGGGCGTTCAGTCCGAAGCTCGGGATTTGGCCGATCATCCTCAAATGGTCAGGGGAACGGTACAGCAAGAAACCCTTGATTTCGTGGTAGTTCTTCAATTCGCCACTGGCAATTGAACCACTTCGGAGGTCAAAACGCACCTTCGCTTGAAAAGAGCTGATGGTTTCGGCCTCCGAGTTCAGGCGATGAATGAGGTCCTGTAGACTGGCGGTCTGAGCGCTTTTGGGACGCTCGAACTCTTTTACCTTGTGAGTCTTGACGACACACCCTGCTCCCGTGCTGGCCAACAACAGGAATAACAAAATTGGGATTCCGGACCGGTTTGTCGTCAAGCGGTTCCCCTCTGTGTAGGTCCTCTGCCATTACAAAAGTGGCGTAGTGTAGGTGGACGTTTCTTCGCTTGTCAAGGTGAATGCCGGGCGCCGTCACAGCTGAAACGGTCCTGAAACTCGCGACTCTGTTTTCTCAAGGACAGCCAGTCCAGGAAAATATCCGGGGCCTGCAGCCAGACCGTGAACCACTGGGCAATCTCTGCCTTCTCCTCACGTTTCTTCGATTGGACCCTCTTATTTCTTGAAATCATTAAGGCGCGTCTCTTGCCCTTGAGGATGAGCGCCTGGTAGCGCTGCATGCCCGTGTGATCGGCTCGGCTCCTGGACTCGGAGTAGCGTGCGTGAACCTCCCGCAAGGTCTGCTCCGCCGCGTCCAGGGTATCGAATTTGAGCAGTCCTTCGAACTCATCCTCCATGAAATCCTCGCTTGGGCCATGAGGCGGATCAGCCGGGGGCGGCCGATTCACTTGCGGGTCCCAGGTCGCCGCGGTTTTGCAGTCACCGCAGGGGGAGCGGATGGGTGGGGGGCAATGGAAGCGTCCTGGGCCAATGCTCGTCGGTACTCGTGGACTGCATTCTGATGCTGTGCCAGGGTCTTGGCAAAAACGTGACCCCCATTATTGTCGCTGACGAAGTAAAGATAGTCCACGGGGTCGGGATGTACCGCTGCCTCGAGCGATGCCTTGCCGGGATTTGCAATCGGCCCGAGCGGCAAACCGCTTTGAAGATAGGTATTGTAAGGGGAGTCAATCTGCATGTCCGAGCGATAGAGCTTTCCCCGATAAGCATCCTTGAGCAGGGCGGCATAGATAACCGTAGGGTCACATTCCAGACGCTGGTGGATCCGCAGCCGGTTGAGAAAAACAGCACTGATGACCGGCCGTTCGGTCTCTTTGCCGGTCTCCTTCTCGATTAAGGAGGCCAGGATAACGGCTTCATGAAGCGTCATATTCTGCTTTCGAGCAGCTTCCAGATATTCGGGCGTCACGAACTTCCGGAACCGATCCAGCATCTTGCCGATGATTTCGAGAACGGGGGTATGCCGTTCAAATTTATAGGTGTCCGGGAAAAGGTAACCCTCGAGCGAAACGGCAATCGGGTCGATCTCCTTGATCAAGTCTACCCGCGTCGTCGCTGCCAAAAACTCATCCTTCTCAGCAAGGCCGGCATTTTGCAGTATCCCGGCGATATCAAAGATATTGGATCCTTCCGGCACAGTCACCTCATGATAGTGCACCTCTCCGCGGAGCAGTTTCTGAATGACTTCAAATTCGGTCAAAGGCCGGTCGAAATTGTATTCACCGGCGCGGATGACCCGTTTGCGCCGTTCCAGTAAGAGCGCCACCAGAAAGGAGCGGGGGTGGCGAATGATGCCTTCCTTCTCAAGCAGCTCCACAATCCCCCGCACACGGGTGCCGTGAGGTATTTCAACCAGTTTTTCCTTCTCACTGAAACCCTTGTAAGGGGAGCTTAGAAGATACGCACCCGCAATGATGACGGCGAGGCACGAAAGTGCGAGGAATAAAATCAGGACCGTCGTGCGATACCAGAACCTGGAAACAAAATGCATCTCTCCCTATCCTGACGTCATAGCAGGGCCGAAAAGTTTGCCAGAATCAAATTCAAACCGGCGATCGGCGCCCCAAAACTCTGACCTAATACTCAGATCCTTTTCAATACTTCCCAGTAAGTTTTGTCTAATAAATTCATGCGGGAGTCGCGACTTATTGTTCCGCTTCCGATTCGGGAGAGGAGTCTTCGTGGCCGTGTGCATCAAGGTAGCTCTGCAGCAGAAGCATTGCAGCCATCTGATCGATCACTCCCTTTCGCTTCTCCCGGCGCATGCCTCCGCCGATCAAGACTTTTCGGGCTTCTGCCGTGGTGAGTCGTTCATCCCATAGGATGGGGATCAGGCCCACGCGGACCGAAAGCGCTTCGGCAAAGGCTTTGACCTTGTCAGCTTGAGGTCCGATGGTGCCATCCATATTGAGAGGATACCCGACGACCACTTTCTCGGCCGCATATTCTTCGAACAGAGCTTTGAGTTCATTAAGGTCCGACTCCAGCCCTCTCCTCTTGAGAGTTGTCACGGCCTGGGCTGTAATTCCCAGCGCATCGCTGACCGCAATGCCGATGCGGACGTCGCCAACATCCAGCCCCATGATCCGACCTTGCATGATCCTCCTCGGACTCGATTTCTCAGCGCAATCAATCACGGCAGTATAGAAAGTCGATAACGGAAGTGTCAAATGACAACTACTGGGTATCGAGGGGCGGGACAAATGAAGGAAGAATCAAGATGTCCCGAAATGAGTTTCCAGCCCCGCTTTCGGGGCGCCAGATCCTTGGCCCAAGGCCGCAGCCGCGGTCCGGCAAATTGCAGACAAGCAAGAGCGACGCGGCCAGCCGGCAAGATTTTGAAAGTCAAGCACCTGTCAGGGGAGAGCGTTGAGCAGACGGTTTCAGCCCTGCCAGCAGTCCGCCTCGGGCGGATCTGGCCCACAGCGCCAGCCGTGGGATAGGCGAGTCTGTCCAGGTTGGAGCCCTGGCCGAGGCGAAAGATGACAGGAGGAAAACGCATCGTAAGGATCAAGTTCTCCGAGAAACGAAATGTGGAATGCCTCACGTCTCAAGGCGAGCTTGAGGAGCAGCCGGAAGGGAGCGCCACCTTAGCGCCCCCACTGTCTGCATCCAATCTTTGGTCCCCATTGGCTTGACTCCCTCTACTGCCCGGCGTAAGCTTTGGTTGTAAAGCTCGTGTTGTAAGAATCGGTTTACCCTCCCCCGTGGAAACTTCTATGAATGCCCATTTGCTCGGGTGTGGCGCAGGAATTCCTGAAAACAAGCTCAAGGTTTCGGCGGTATTCCTCGCCTCTGCGGTAGATTCGAAGTTGTTGGAATGGGTGGAGGAACGCCCAAACCTTTTGACATTCTTATGGAATCCGGTACAGCGGACTGGCGGACGGGTGTGGTATTCGAACAGTCCAGGAAATGCTGGGTCATCGGGATGTGACTACAACCATCCGCCGGGGCGGAGACGCATGTTTTGAATCGGGGCGGGCTTCGAGTTCGCAGCCCGGCCGACAGCTTGTGAGGTCCCCCGGGCCGACTCTTGATGAAGCTGCAGAATTTGCCGGGTTTGTCGGGATGGTTTCACCAATGGGCCTCATGATAACTCATGATCAATGAAAACATTCTGTGGGAATTCCTTGAAGGAAACGTACGGGATGTTCGTGCAGAATCTGCAGCCCTTGCTCTGGGATTATTTTCTCTCGCTGGAGCAGGCTGCAAGAACCGCAGTCTTTGTCGGAGTGACTTCAGGGTTCCTTGGGGTGCAACTGGTAACAGATGGACAAGTTATTTGACTGAGCACCAGTCACACCATCGCTGTTGAAGTTGCAGGATCAGCAAGCCTGGCTCTTGACCAGCGTGGTCTAATACAGCTTAATCCTACGTTAGACGCCTGAAGGAGCAATCAATGAACAGTCTTCTCACGATTGCATTGGCATTCTCCCTTCAGCAACCTTGTGTGTGTCCGCAAAGCATTGGAGCAGATGCTGGGGCCCCGCCTCTCGCTTTCGTGCCAGGCTCTGCTAGTTATCCTGGAATAGTGGCATGTGGATATCTCGACGGTCGTAAGAACAATCTCACCCGCGCCTCGGAGTTCGAGGTTTTTTCCTGTAAGAATACAGATCCTCTCCTCACGTTCGACGCATTACAGACAGCGTTAATTCAAAGCGTGGGAGACCATCTGATAATCACAGAGATTACACGTGCCCCGTTCGGCAAAAACTGGCAGTGGATCGATGTCCCCGTATGGAGGTACGTTGTAACACGTTCTCACACACCTCAGATTTCGAAGGTTCTTGTGCTTACACCTCCAAGTCTTACAGAGGCACTAATCTCAGAAGCCTTGGCACTCTACCAGCGCGCATTGACCCTATCAACCGAATCAAAGGATTACGGAGACACTATTGACGAGGTTGCGGGTCGTTTGACTGCAGCCGCCCTATCGGGCAATGCCAAGGCCCAAGCGGCCTTATGGCATGTGGAGAAAATGCCTTTCGAAGCGGGCCACTGTTCAGAAATCTGGTCGGGATATGTGGATCTATATCAGACCTATGCCAAAGAGACTGGCAAAGTGCCTCTTCTGAAGTGAAGTGTTTCAACTGCGTCTAACCCGCGCGTGCACCCGGCCGGCGCAAAGAGCAGAAGCGCGCCGGACGGGTGACGCGCCTGTCGTTAGCCAAACTGGGCCGACTCGGGGGGAATACCGTGCGATTCGGTAAACGACGATCACTGTTTATGTCTATCTTTCTCGGATGGGTGTGGATTGGACCGAATCAATGCTTTGCGGACTGGACCAAAACCATCGAATGTCCCGCCGGCACGATATATCGAGATGTGCGACGAGATGCTGGAAGAGATGAATTCTGCGAGCTTCTTCTTCCTGGTTCGCTTTGGGTCCGGGAGGGCCCTTCCCGTTGGTGGTACAGCGAAGGCCACCTCGGCGAAGAGGGCAGTTACAGGAATGGTCGCAAGATGGGTCAATGGAGAGAATGCAGTCGATTTGACGACTGTCGGTATCAATCGCATGAATGGGTGTACCCGAACGAAAAAGCACGCAACGTTATACCTGAAATTCCAGTGTCGTACTTGCATGGAAAGTACGTGTTTGACTTCAGTTCATGTTGGTCGACCTGGGTCACATATCAGACGCCCGATTCGTTTCTGGAACTTAATATCGGTGGTGGCCTGATCCGATGCCAAATCACATACATTCCATCGACCGAAAAAGACAGACCCGCCGGAAACGAAGGCCACTACTTTTGCGAGATCCCGTATCCGGTGGGCGTTCGTGTCTTTGACTCGTTGAACCTGAGGAAGGAGCTTCCGAAGGCGGGGCTTCCGCAATTTTGCAGAAAAGACGTCCCTCCATTCATATCCGGCAAGCCTGCGGGGCCTGGGGCGCAGGCCTTTGCCATTTGGGCTAGCGCACTGGACAGCCGTCCCAACAAAGAGGTGCGCGTTCTTGGGGGGCTACTCGCCAACATCGTGGACATAGAATGTGCGTCGGTAGAGCGGCAACGGGCGGGGACGCCGATATTGACGGTGCGTTTAAACGAATATGCCGAGAAATTGGTTCTTGACCGAGTAGGAAAGGCCCAAATAAAGGCTGACGCTTGCGGCGGAAAGTTCCCGCTTTCGTCACTCAAAACAACACGCGATAATTCTGGCCACACACTTTTTGTTTATGGCTTAAGTAAGAATCCGCCCACGGCCAAACAGCAACGCAGTTGTATTGCGGCCGAAACCACATTGCAGCCGACATGTGCGTCGCGGTAGGGCGATCTGTGAGGTCAACTTTCGAGGACACAGTTGATCTCGTTGCGTATGTCTGGGAGGGGCATGAGCTGGCTAACATCCGAATGGAGCCGACGCGCCAGCCGTCCAGGGCGATCATGTCGCTGCGGCGTACGGCTCATTCAGACGTTAGGCGACCCAATCGCAAACCATGACACACGGCCAACCGCTATGATTGAAAACGATAATCTCGTGGCTGCTGCTGTGAATGGGACCAGGTAGGCGAGAAGAGCCGCTGTGAGAGCAGCGGCCGCAAGAGTATTGGGAGGCCGATGAAGGCAGCCACAATCGCCCGCTATGGGTCACCCGGCGTGATCGAGGTACGCGACGTCCCGGAGCCGGTGCCCGCACCCGACGAGGTGCTAGTCCGGGTCCACGCCGCGACGGTCAACAGGACCGATTGCGGCGAACTCCTTCACCCGACACTCGTACGGCTGCTTACCGGCGCCGGGCGATCGCGGCGAAGCATTCTCGGCTTGGATTTTGCCGGAACAGTCCAAGCCGTTGGCGCGGCGGCCGGCCTGTTCAAGCACGGAGACCGCGTTTTCGGAATGTGTCCGTTCAGGAATGACGGCGCCCAGGCGGAATACTTCTGCATGCCCGAAACCGGGCCGATCGCGCACATGCCCTCGAATCTACGCTTCGATCAGGCTGTCGTCTGCGAAGGCGCCTTTTACGCGAATCCAGCCATCGAGCATTTCGCCCTGAAACCCGGCCACAGGATCCTGATCTACGGTGCATCCGGCGCGATCGGCACGGCGGCGATTCAACTCGCCAAATATCGCGGCGCCGAAGTTGCAGCTGTCGTGGCAGGCCGCCACCTTGGACTGGCCCGATCGCTGGGAGCCGACCTAACGGTCGACTACACCACCGACGCATTCGACCAGCTTGGCCCCAGTTTCGACTTCGTGCTGGACGCAGTGGGAAAGCTGGGCATCCGCCGATGGCGGCGATGGCTCAAGCCCGGAGGCGTCTTCGCGACGACGGATCGCGGCCCCTGGTCGCAGAATCTGCTTTTCCTGCTCTGGTCGAGGGTCACGGGAAACGGGCGGGTCGTGATTCCCTTGCCAAAGCGGGGAAGCGGGCAGGCGTTCGTGACCGGACTGAGGGACAAGATCGAAGCGGGCCGATTCATTCCCGTCATCGATCGCAGATATCCTCTCGCGGAGATCGCCGATGCCTATCGTTACGTCCAGACCGGAGAGAAGGCTGGCGTAGTCGTCATCGACATCGGCCCGGAAGGTCGGTCTGCCGAGCCCGGGTGAACAACGCTCAAGCGGACAGAGCCGGCAGATCAACCGTGCTCTTCGACCGTGTGATAGTGCACCGAGCGCTGTTCGCCTACCTGCAGCACGCTCAACGAAGCAGCTACCGTCTGCTCAGCCCTGGCGCCGTGAACCAGAGCGTTACCCAACCATTGTTGCCTGGTCGCCTAACCCGCGCATGCACCCGGCCGGCGCATAAATCAAAAGCGCGCCGGGCGGGTGACGCGCCTATCGCTAGGCTGACATTCTCCTTGCTCCCCATTTGGGAGCAGCGTATAATATTCCCGTGCGCGTGATTGCTCTGAAGACCTTGCGGCGCTTCTGGGAAAGTCATCCCAATGCACGGCAGTCATTGCAGGCTTGGTATCAAGATACTTTACATGCCACATGGAAATCACCAGCAGACATCAAAAACTTATATCGGAACGCCAGCATCCTCGCCAATAACCGGGTCGTGTTCAATATCAAGGGCAACCGATACCGTCTCGTGGTGGCCGTCCAGTATCAGTTTGGCATTGTTCGCGTCCGTTTTGTCGGGACCCATTCGGAGTATGACAAGATTGATGCGACCTGGATCTAAGGAGTGAACCTATGAACGTCCGTCCTATCCGGACCGAAGCCGATTATCAAGCGGCACTGGGGGAGATTGAGCGCCTCTATGACGCGACGCCAAACACCCCACAGGGGGATCGTTTGGAAGTGTTAACGACCCTGGTGGAGGCTTATGAACGGCGGCACTACTCCATTCCTGCACCGGATCCCATTGAAGCGATCCGTTATTACATGGAAAGTCGGGGATTATCCCGTCGTGATATTGAGCCTTACATAGGAAGTCGTGCGCGGGTGGCGGAGGTCCTCAACCGCAGGCGGCCCTTGTCATTGGAGATGATTAGGCGATTGCACGCAGGTCTCGACATTCCGGCCGAAATACTCATTCAGCCCTACGTCGCCGCCTAACCCGCACGTGAACCCGGCCGGCGCGAAGTGTAAGAGCGCGCCGGGCGGGTGACGCGCCAGATGTTAGGCCGATCAATTGACACTGCCCTCAACAGCACGTATCCTCCAGGCAGATATTCCCGAAAGACGGAGGTCTCGATGATCATTAAGGTCGTAATCCGGCAGGGAGAAGATGGCTATGTTGTGGCCACGTGCCCCTCGCTGAAGAGCTGCTGGTCTCAAGGAAAGAACAGGGAAGAAGCGCTCCAGAACATTCGTGAGGCTATTGCCTTGTATTTAGAGCCTCAGCCGAACGACTTGACCCAAGATAAGTCGCAGGAAGTTGTGGAACTATCGCTATGAAGTAGCCACTGCTTTCGGGTCGTGCAGTGCTGGCAGCCCTACAGCGTCTTGGCTTTCAGGAGGTTCATCACAAAGGCAGTCACGTCAAGATGGAACATCCGGATGGAAGAAGGATCGTCTTTCCGTATCACGATGAAATCGATCGGTATACCCTCAAGGGCGCACTAAGGGATGCCGAGGTGGACCCCGCGGAATTCCTCAAACAAGTGAAATGACAGTTCTTCGGCCTAAGCCGCGCGTTCACCCGACCGGCGCAAAGAGCGAAAGCGCGCCGTCGGGTGACGCGCTGCTCGTTAGGCAGCGCCACTCAATCGCACTCGGCACCTGCAACCTATAGCCCCTGGAATCCTGTCTCCGATCACCAGGCCGAGGTAGAACCATGAAGAACGTTGCGAATTCCCGATTCACCATCAAGAGCTGGGACGAGAAGCCTTATAGTGAGGGCCAGGACCTACCAAAGCTGACTCGGGCCGCCGTCACGAAGTCGTTCACCGGCGATATCGCGGGCGAGGGGCATGTCGAGTACTTGATGATGTACCGCAGCGACGGCTCGGCCACGTTCGTCGGTCTCGAGCGGGTTGTCGGGCACGTTGCAGGGAAAGCGGGCAGCTTTGTGCTCCAACGCACTGGAGGATTCGAGAACGGCGTGGCGAAGGAGTCCTATTCCGTCATCCCTGGCTCCGGAACCGGAGAGCTTCGGGGCCTGCGCGGCGAGGGCACGTCGGCTGTTGGGCACGGGACTGAGCATCCTCTAACGTTGAACTATGAGTTGGGCTAGCCCGTCGCCCTCCCCATCCTTCAAGGCGCTGCCTGACCTGCACTTGAAGCTGTCGGGCTGGGGCGGCCACATCGGTCGGAGCACGCATCTTGATTGCGGCCGCCGCAACCCGCAGCTTAAGCGCAATCCGTTAGGCAGCGAGTTCGAGGTCAAGTTGACGTATGGGCAAACGACTCCGCAAGGAAGAGTTGCTTAGTGAGATCGACCGTGAGCGCGTTCGGCTCGACGACGCCCTTGCGGGTCTGACGCCTCGTCAGATGACGACGGCAGGCGTCACTCGTGGCGGCTGGTCGGTCAAGGACATTCTCGCCCACGTGGTTGAGTGGCAGCAGATGAACCTTGACTGGTATGCCGCCGGCCTACGAGGCGACAAACCCGCAATGCCTGCCCCCGGGTATACGCTGCGAGAGTTGCCCCGTTTGAACGAGATGATTTACCGCAAGCATCATCATCGCTCCCTGCAGGCCGTTGTGCGGGACTATCGATCGTACCACCAACGGATCGTCACCCTCATTCGAGCTTTGCCGGAGGCAGACCTGGTGACACTAGCGCGCTTCTCGTGGACAGGCCCGTCCTGGACGTTCAGTGACTATTTGCGTGCGGCCACGGCAGCGCACTATCTGTGGGCCCGCACGCGTATTCGTCGCTGGCGCCGGGCTCATGAGAGGGCCAAGGCCACGCGGTCCGGGTGACGATCCGGTCGCTGCCTAACTAGCGCATGAAGTTGCCAGCGCGCGCACGCTTGCGGCATGGCAGGCCAAGCACTACTCAAGGGGTGTGGTTGGCAGGATCCTGTCCGCGCGCTGCAGCTTATGCGCGAATGCGTTCGGCGTCGGCTTGATCATTTTGTGGAGACTTGTGATGCAATCTGCAATAGACCCGCGAGATATGCTGCTTGCCGCGTGGAGAACCAACAACCGCGTCACCGTCTTCCTCTTCGAACACTTACCCCCCGAGCTATGGGGAGCCAGCGTGCCGGGGGCTCCCCGACGAACTGTGCGGATGATTGCCGGCCACATTCATAATGCCCGGTGCATGTGGATCAAGACGCTAGGAAAGGAACACGGCATCGTGGCGCCGCGAGCCGTCAATCGACACAAGATTGGACCGAAGGAGCTGATTCCGGCACTTGGTCACAGTAGCCGCGGCATTATCAGTTTGCTGACGCTCGGTTGTGACCGAGGCGGCGCGATCCCCGTCTCCGCCTCGTATACTTGGCGCAACCTTCCCCTCGACGTCGGGCATGTCCTAACCTATTTCGTCGCTCATGAAGGTCATCATCGCGGTCAGATTGTCATGCTCGCCCGACAGTTGGGCTATCGATTGCCCGCCGAGATTACGGGTGGTCTTTGGCATTGGTCGAAGCGCGCCAGGGAGGCGCGGAGTTAGATTTCGCTGACGCCGAACAAAATCGTTGGACCGGAGCGCCGATTGCTCGTTCTTTACCTTGTCTGTTGGATTCGACGTGGTTGCTAAGCGCCGCGCCTGGTCAACTCGGACGTTAGCCGGACCGCCTGCTTTACGAGCCTCATCTGGGATGAGGACTTCCGGGAGCCGTTCTCGCACTCGCGGCAGCAGTTGTTCTCGTCGCTTCAGCTGACAGCGATTTCGGTGTATTCTGATGCGCTCAGGGTAATGGAACGAAAAATCACGACGCAACAATTCGCATGCGGGAGGGCAGTGTGAGTCTGCAATGCAAATCCCGATGGCTGTGTGCCGTTGTTTTCGCCAGCGCCTCATTATTTCTTTTTCCAAATTCCGCATGTGCGCAGACGCAGCCAGCCACGCAATCTCTCGAAGGGCGATGGCTCACCGATGGTTACGGAATGTTCATCGAATTTCAAGGAGACAATCTGCGCGGCTATGAGATCACGAGGCTGAGTTGTATAGCCTCGGCGAAGGCTAACCGCAAGACAGAGGCCGGTGCCGTCGATGAATTCGTTTTTGCCGGAGACGACGATACGTTCCGAATCTTTCCGGGGATATCGCAGGATACGCGTTGGCTCCATGAAGACGGCAGCGTCTCGAACATTCTGCTTCGTCGTACTAGCTCGCGGCCGGAGCCTTGCGGCCGGCCTCTCGCCGATACGCCACTCACAAATTATCAGGTCTTCTGGGAGACTTTCGCCGAGCAATATCCCTTTTTTGCGCTGCGCCAAGTGAACTGGCTCGCGGTGGATAAAAAGTTTCGCCCGCAGGTGACCCTGGAAACGAAGCCCGAAGACCTTTTCCGGATCCTTAGCGAAATGATTGATCCCTTGCATGACGCGCACACCTTCATCAACGCCAAATCCATCCGGAAGGGGTTTCATGGTTTTCGCCCGGCAACGGACCCTATGCAGAAGGGGAATGCAGCTCGCATCACGGAGATTATTGAAACGAAATACGGCCGCGGCGGATGGCGCGATTTCTGCAATGGGCAATTGCGGTTTGGCTTATTGCGTTCGCCGCAGGGTGCGACGTTATCCGATTCAGAGCGCGACGGACGGGCCGATGTAATCGGGTATCTGCGGATTCATTCCTTCAGCCGCTACTCCAAGGACCGCGAATTCGTGAACCAACTCGACGCTCTGGAAACAGCTCTCGACGATATTTTCAAAGATTCCACCAAGTTAACCGGCCTGGTGATCGATGTTCGCATCAACAGCGGCGGCTCCGACGTGTTTGGAATTTCCATCGCCTCGCGCCTCGCCACCCAGGAATACCTCGCGTATGAAAAGGTCATGCGCAATGATATTCGTGATCCGGACCATCGAACGCCGCCCCAGCCCGTCATTGTCCACGTCACTCAGCGGCCGGGCTTCCGAGGTCCCGTTGTCCTTCTTACGAGTGCGCATAGCGTGAGCGCTGCGGAAACATTCACCATGGCCGTGCTCGACCGTCATCCGCAGGTTATCCGAGTCGGCGCGAATACCCAGGACGTCTTCTCCGACGTTCTCGGTCGCAGGTTACCCAATGGGTGGACGTTTGGCCTTCCGAATGAGATCTACCTGACAAAGGATGGTAAGGCCTTTGATGGGACCGGCGTGCCGCCGGATATTGAGGTACCGATCTTCCCGGCGGAAGACTTGGCCAACGGCCGCGATTCCGCCCTTGACAAAGCCCTGGAGATCTTGGCCCACAAAACCCACTAGACTGCCGCCGGGGATTTGCGCTGCATCCGACGGCCGCCGTACAAGGTGGCGAGCGTTGGCGGGTGAGCCGCACCTGTTAGCCGGCCCCAGAAGAGGAGTATACGATGTCGGTATCTGTCTTTGTTGGCACCAGTCTTGACGGCTTCATCGCCCGACCGAACGGGGATTTCGACTTTTTACCGGAGGGCGGTGGTGAACCCCACGGCTACACCGAGTTCATGGCAAGCGTCGATGCGCTCGTGATCGGTCGCAAGACCTTCGAGAAAGTTTTGACCCTTGGGGCCTGGCCTTATGGTGACAAGCGCGTCGTCGTTCTGAGCAGTCGCCCCCTCGACTTGTCGGTGGTCCGCGGAGGCGTCGTTGAACAGATGGGCGGGACTCCCGCTGAGATCGTTTCGCAACTCGCAGCGAGTGGGGCCCATCATCTCTACGTCGACGGAGGGATCACGATTCAAGAGTTCCTGCGGGCGGGGCTCATTCAACGTCTCATTATCACTCGAGTGCCGGTCCTCATCGGAAACGGAATTCCACTCTTCGGCACTCTCGCGCGCGACATTCAGCTCCGTCACGTAGCGACTCGGCACTATCCGAGCGGCCTGGTTCAGAGTGAGTACCAGGTTGTGGCCTGACAATCGCTGAGAGCAGTCGCGACGTTTGATCCCGGCAGGAAATCATTTATTCTAAACGCCGCGCAGCTCAAGCTCAACCCGTTGGGCCGCGGAATTTGTCGTATGGCTCTGCTGGTTCATCCTCCTTCGCAGAGGAGGACCACAGGCGTGAGACGGACCGGCATCAGGCTGACGCGCTGGCCGTTAGGCGGCGGCTGAGAAGGTCAATCAATTGCCCCAATCTGGAGGTATCCGATGACAGGAGTTTCTCATCACCCCTCGGGTCGTCCCGTCGCAGGTGAGTATGCAGCCTATGCGCAGGCCGACATCGACCTGGTTGAAGGATCTGATGCAGTGATCATCTTGGAGCGTATCGCTGACCAGACACTCACGTTCTTGCACTCTCTTCCCGAAGGCCGTCTGGCGGGTCTACGGTATGCTCCCGCCAAATGGACCCTGAAGGATGTCGTTGGGCATGTGGTCGACGACGAGCGAGTCTTTGCCTATCGGGCCTTTTGCCTCGCACGCGGCGAGACTCTGCCCCTGCCGGGATTCGACGAAAACGTGTACGCGGCGAATGGAGATGCCGAGCACCGTTCGTGGGGAGAGCTCTTATCCGACTACCACGCGGTCCGGGCGGCTTCCCTGGCGCTCTTCCGCGGGCTCTCGCCTGCTCGCTGGACGCGCGCGGGTGAAGTGAACGGGTATCGGGCAACGCCCCGGGGGTTGGCGTTTCACATGGCAGGTCACGAGTTGCACCATATGCGATTGCTGCATGAGCGTTATCTCCCACTTCTCACATGACACCATCAGGGCCGCCTGCCGCGTCTAACGCCTCGACTACGCACCGCGAATGGGTCCGTCCCCGGCAACCGTTGCCTGACGATTCAACCATTCAGATGGCAGCGTTGGTATTCCTGAGTGACTTCTATTCGCACTGGACCGCAAGCGGCCAGAGGGGCCACCTTTGCGCCCCCTCGATTTCAAGCGGCGAATCACGCACTCTGGGTCCACCGACCCGAACCATGGGGTGGTTGGTGCTCCTCAAAGCGGTCAGCAATGTCGGGAGCGCTGGTCGGCTGTTCAACCGCCGGGAGTTGTATTCGGTCAAGGGCGCACTCCTCGCATCCGCCGCCCAGGAGGGATTCTATTCGGGCGAAAGTCCATAGCCAATAAAGCTCGCGGGAGGAAAGATGCGGATCGCAGTTTCAGGCACTCATTTCTCGGGCAAGTCTGCGCTGGTTGAAGCGCTCTCCGGGGCGCTTCCTTCGTATGACACTGTCGAAGAGCCCTACCATCTCATGGAGGAGGAGGGGTACGAATTCCCGGGAGTGCCTTCTTTCGAAGATTTCGAGCTGCAGCTCCAACGATCCCTCGAGTCGCTGAGTGGCAGTGGACCCGACGTCATCTTTGACCGTTGCCCCATTGATCTGCTGGGCTATCTTCTCACGCATCACGATGCCGATGCCTTTCGACTCGAGGAGTGGATGCCCCGAGTCCGGCCCGCGATTGAGAAGCTCGACTTAATCGTCTATCTTCCAGTCGAAAGACCCGATCGGATCACTGTGCCCTCGTCGCAGGACAAGAGTTTCAGACTGGAGGTGGACGAGAAGCTCAAAGAGCTTCTCATGGGAAATTCGACCGATCTCAACATAGATGTGCTGGAGGTGACGGGCGCTCTCGACAGCCGCGTGGAACAGGTATTGACTTACCTTCGCGAAAGGGGCGCGGATGTCACCGGAAGATATCGCCCGGCGGGCCAACGAGGGCGGACTGGTCGTTGAGGCGTCTGATCCTGGGTTGACCCGCACCTATAAACACAATGTGATGGGAGGAAAAAGATGCTTGATCGAATCGCAGACGGGCGCACCGACCTGGTGTTCCAGTATTTATCCGAAGGCCACCCCGCGAATTCCGCAGATGGAAATGGAGTGTCTCTCATCAAATGGTGCGCCTATTACGGCGATGTCAGCGCCATACGATTCCTGCTCGCCAACGGAGAATCACTCAAGTCTCTCGGAGACAATCTCGGTCTCAATGGGGCTGCGTTTCATGGGCACTGGCGGCTCTGTCAGTTCCTGATCGAAAACGGCGCTGACGTGAATCTTGCTCAGACGGAAACCGGGGAAACGCCACTGCACTCGGCCCTGTGCACAGCGAAGCGAATTGCACACGACTTGGTCCTAAGAGTTCTACTCGCTCAGGGGGCGAATCCCAATTGCGCGACGAAGGCCTCCGTTGAAACAGGTGGCTTTATGCGAGACTGCAGGACAAGAGCCGAAACTCCTCTCCATCGGGCTGCTGCCTTTGGCACTGAAGAGACCATCCAACTGCTTTTGGATGCAGGAGCAACGATCGATGCGAAGGATATGAATGGCGATTCTCCGCTCACTTGGGCGAGTTGGCACCTCCGCCCCGATTCCATTCTCAGAAAACTTTGTTACGGGAACTTTTTCATTCGCCTCGGTAGGCGCTCCATGGAAGCCAGTCTGCTTGGGAGCCCATCTATCTGATGACACCGGCGGCTGTACGTACCGCTCGAGACCGGCGAATTGCTAGGTAACGCGCCCCTTGTCACAGAGTCCGCTGGAATGTCGAAGGCCAGAAAGAGAGCAATGAATGGCAACTCAACGCGTACAATCGAGGTCTCCGAAACCCCGAAAGGTGAGGAAGGCTCGGCGAGCATTCTCCGTGCCGGTGACTTTCGAGACCGTGCGCCAAATAGCGCTTTCGCTGGAGGGCGTGGAAGAAGGCACGTCGTACCGCACACCGGCGTTTCGGGTACGTGGGGAACTTTTCGCTCGTCTCCGCGAGGATCCGGACTCGCTCGTCGTTCGCATGGACCCCGAACAACGCGAGGAGATGATGGCGGCCGACCCCGAAACGTACTACATCACCGATCACTACCTCAATTACCCATGGATGCTCGTTCGACTGTCGCGGGTTCATCCCGATGCGCTGGAGGACCTCGTCCGTATGGCGTGGCGGCTTGCCGCCTCAAAGAGACGGAACCCGACCGGCCGGCAAGGCGTCCGCTGAGCAGCAATTGCCTGGAGGGTTAAAGAGGTGAGCTTCGAATGACCAAAAAATATTTTAGATCATCGGCCGAGTTTCGAAGGTGGCTTACGGGACATCACGCCACAGCCGGGGAATTGTGGGTCATCTATTATACGAAGGGTTCCGGCAAAGCGAGTATGACCTGGCCCGAGTCCGTGGATGAGGCGTTATGTTTTGGATGGATTGATGGCATACGGAAGAGGGTGGATGAGCTTGCTTATACCATCCGCTTTTCGCCCCGCAAACCACGAAGCATTTGGAGTGCCGTTAATATCCGTCGGGCTCAGCACCTTGCAGATCGGGGCTTGATGCAGCCGGCGGGGCTAGCGGCCTTTCAAGCGCGGACCAAGAAGAGGTCGGGCATCTATTCATACGAACAACGTCGTGTGCAGTTGGGGGAGCCTTACGAGGGTATCCTGAGGAAGAACAAAGCTGCATGGACCTTCTTCCAAGCTCAGCCCCCCTCGTACAAGAAGACGGTCACCTGGCTGGTGATTAGTCCGAAGAAAGGGGAGACGCGGCTCAGGCGGCTGGAAAAGCTAATTGCTGATTGGGCGCGTGGACGGACGGGACGAGAGCGCCCCTGACATGACACCGAACCTCTAAGCGAAATCGGGCGGGGATTTGCAAGAGATGAAGACGGACTGGTCATGAGGTGAAGCTCAACTATGAATACCTTGCGGGTTCACGAGGCGTTTAAGGCCGGCGATCTCAAGGCGCTGAAGGCGGCAGCAGGAGATCCGGCGGAGTTCCCCAACTGCAAGGCGCCATTCATGAGCAGTCAATGCCTGGAGTATGCGATTTATCACAGCCCCCTCCATTTCATTCAAGTCCTGCTTGATCTCGGCGCCGATCCGAACTACGGCGAGCATGAAGGCTTCCCATCGATCCTGGCGGCACTGTCCACCGACCGGGAAGACAAGTATGTGATCATCCAGGCATTAGTCTCCTCGGGAGCTGATGTGAACCAGCGGGGGATCAATGACTACACCCCCCTGCACTATGCGGTTGCGCAGAATGACCCGAAAGCCGTAGAACTCATCCTCTCTCATGGCGCAGATCGAACCGCGCGGACCAGGATCGATCATTACGCGACAGCCTTGGAGGAGGGAGAAATTCTTGGCCGCGACGAAGCGGTGCAAGTCTTGAGAAAGTTGACCAGGTGAGGCGTTTTCCAGCGTCTTAGCCGACGAATGCATCACAACTGCCCGAGAAGATTAGGCTCTTGGGGAAGAACTGACAGGTAGATTTTTCTGCATTAGGAAATCCAACCGGGTGACTCATCGAAAGCGCGGAGGCTTATTTATGTTGAACAGATCAAGGAGGGCATTCTTCCTGGTGGCTTCGTTGGGGACTATTGGTCTCCTATGGCCTGCCATTTACAGCCGGTCTCAACAAAGTTCACCGTCTCAGCAGCATACGGAACGAGTAAAGATAGTGAGACTTGAAACGACCAAGGGGGCTGTCGACTATTACCGCGGTTATGTTGACGGCCGTTTAGGGATCGCCCAGCAGTGGGGCAAGCCAGTTCTCAAGGAGAAGGGGTTCCCATCCTACGGGGATGAATCCGCTGCCTATAACGAATCAGATGCCAACGCCAAGAGATACTTCTTCATCGAGCGTAAGGGAACCCAAGTGATCGTCATCGACCACGCCTCAAGCCTCGAGGAGATTCAACAGCTCTTGAAAGACCACGAGGAAAAGGTGAAGAAAATGGACTCCCCCCAATGACTCGGATTGGTCCCTCACCAGGCGCTTCAGCCGTTCGTCTCCGCCGCTGGATCATGGTGTGGTGACCTTCGTGATTTAGAGCAGGAGACCGGCACGGAACATGGGTCTCAAGCAGGACCCGAATATTGCCTCAGCCCGGCGACTGTGTGCGCCGGTATACGAAGAGATCATTGGGGCTCAGAAGGGGAAGGAGTTTGAAATCTAAACAACGCCGACCGGGCAAAAGGATTGCTCGAACAGGTGAATTTCTAGTGGGAACTGGCCGAGGTGTTGAATGAACGCACAACTCAGGCAACGGCTGCTCGAGATGGTCGAGGAGGAGCGACGCATCCACACCGAGCTGACCGCCGCAGGGGAAATCTTTCAGGGTTACGCACCAAGACTGGCTGAGGTAGATCTTCGGAAGGCGCTGGAACTGGAGAAGATTATTGAAGAACATGGGTGGCCCGGGAGATCGCTTGTCGGGGAGGACAGGGCGCATGCTGCCTGGTTCACGCTACAACATGCTATCGGCCATCCGGAACTCCAACGAAGGTGCCTGCCAGTTCTGAAGGAGGCCGTGACGCGTGGTGAATCGACACCTGCCCAGGCGGCTTTTCTTGAAGACAAAATCTGCTTTTTCGAACGGCGCCCCCAACGGTACGGGACACAGTTTGACTGGGACGAGAACGGCGTAATGAGCCCCTGGGTGTTGGAAAATCCGGGAAGAGTTGACGAGTATCGACGCTCTGTCGGCTTGAGCCCCCTCGCGGAGAAAATAGAACAGTTCCGGAGGGAATCCAAGGATGAACCCAAACCTCTGGACTTCAAGACCCGCCAGGAAGAGGTGCTCACCTGGGCCAAATCAGTGGGATGGGTTTAGCGGCGATTTCGGGGATGGATCTCTCTCGCAAGAACTCAATTCGTGGTCTGTATCAGAAGATGAGCATGGAAAGCCCGAGAGCTTACGGAAGGCGGCCCTTCAAGGTAGCTGTTGTTCACGGCGGGCCGGGTGCCGTCGGAGAGATGGCCCCTGTCGCGTGCCGCCTCGCCTCCAAACGGGGAATCCTGGAGCCGATACAAACGGCGACTTCGCTTCAAGGGCAGGTAGAGGAGTTGAAGTCGACCCTGGAACACGATGGAGACCCGCCTATCACTTTGATTGGCTTCTCCTGGGGAGCCTGGCTCAGTCTCATTGTGACCGCTTCTTATCCAACTCTAACCAAGAAACTGATCCTCATCGGGAGCGGGCCGTTTGAAGAAAGCTACGTCTCACAACTTCAACAGGCCCGTCTGAGCCGTTTCACAGAAGAGGAGAGGACTGAGTACGAATCAATCCTCAAGTCGATGGAGGATCCTGCGGTCACAGAAAAGAACAAGTTGCTGGAGCGTTTAGGGGTGCTTGCTTCAAGAACGGACGAGTATGATCCGATCGAAAAAGAACCCCATGAATCAGCATTACTCAGCAGAACAGGCGACCTTTATCAAAGCGTATGGAAGGATGCCGCTGAACTGAGAAGGACCGGAAAGCTGCTGGAGTTCGCGCAGCGGATTCAATGTCCGGTGGTGGCCATCCACGGTGACTACGATCCTCATCCCGCTGAAGGAGTCCGAAGGCCACTGTCTGCTGTTTTGAAGGACTTTCGATTCGTCATGCTCAAACAGTGCGGGCACAAGCCCTGGATCGAGCGGTGGGCGAGGAAGGAATTTTTTAGGATCCTTGAAGAGGAACTCGACTAGCGGTTCCGGGGGGACTGCAAAATCCGCTTATGGACTAATCAATGGTATGATTTTCGATATGCCATTTTCGCTTTTTGCTTGTTTCATTAACTGATTTTTCAACGCGTTCAGACAATAACGATTTCCCGCTCATGGAGCAGTCAGTGGGGTACCCACCTGTGAACCGGAATCCTGACTTGATCTGAAAGGAGTGCGCCATGGACTTATTGAGCATGCTTTTGAATCAGGGCGGCGGCCAATCGGTCCGACAGTTGGCTGAGAAATTGGGGCTTAATGAAGGAACAGGCCCACTCGGCCATTTCTAATGTGTTGCCGGCACTTGGGCAGGGACTTGCCCGCAACGCCTCCACCCAGGGCGGACTCGAGAGCCTGATGGGCGCCCTGACAGGAGGACAGCATCAGCGTTACTTGGAAGATCCCTCCCTTATGGGCCGGCGAGAGACGATCCAGGAGGGCAACGGCATCCCGGGTCATATCCTTGGCAGCAAGGATGTCAGCCGCCAGGTGGCTCAGCAGGCGTCTGAGAAAACCGGAATAGGTGCGGACGTCGTGAAAAGAATGCTTCCGATGGTAGCAACGCTCGCGATGGGAGCGCTTAGCCGCCAGACGGCGGGCGCCCAAAATACTGCAGTACCAGGCACTTCTCCCGCCGGCGGCCTCCCGGGCATCTTGGGCCAGTTTCTGGACACAAACCGCGACGGCTCAATAGCCGACGATCTGATGGGAATGGCTTCCCGGTTCTTCCAAAAATAAACAGGACCACCCCAAGCCCAGGGCACCGTCGGACTTGAACGGAAGCCAAGAAGGACTAATAACTGCCGCGCCTTGGGGCATCCGATGCGGATACCATCGGATGCCCGAAGCGGAGGCCTATGTACCGGCTTGCTTCTTCCTTATCAGGTGGTATATTCCCAGCACGATGAGAGCTCCCACAATGGCCGCAATAAAGCCGGCCGACTGACCCTCCTTGTACCAGCCAACCAAGCGCCCAAGGAACGTGGCCAACACTGCTCCCCCTATGCCTAGCCCCGTGGTGATTAGAAATCCTCCCGGATCCTTCCCTGGCATAATGAATTTGGCGACCAATCCCGCTAAGAAGCCAATGATAATGACCCAGAGCAGATGCAACATGGTTTCTCCTCAATTAGAGCGTATTTAGATTAGGTTAATGGATTAAATTGCATACAAGTCCGGACATGTGAAGTTCCTGTGCAGTTACCGACATTCAGCGTCCATGCCTTGCCCGGCTTTGATTTATATCTCAGTCAACGTCTGAGGTGGCGCTCTTTGAAAGGGTGTCCCGCGCAGCGGGCTGTTACATTGCCGCCGCGGGGGCCTTCATCCCGAGGGCATTCATGATCTCGACAGCTTTTTCTTTGACGGCCTTGGCCTTGCCGACGGCATCCATCAAATTCCCGCTCTGGAATGCATTGGAAGCCTCAGTCCAGGTCTGTGTCACAGTCGCCAGCGAGGCCTTTGCGGATTCGAACTTGTCTTTGTCGAGGCCGGCAGGGAGGCTTCTTGATTTGGAGAGGATAGCGACCCTGCTCTGTATGGCATTCACCATTCCTGGAAGACCGCTGCTCATATCTTGCCAGGCTTTTGTCAATTCATCCTTTTTGGCAGCCACTGCTTTGGCGAGATCCTTCGCCTTGGCGGCGACGTCCTGTGCTCCGGTAAGAGCCTGTTGATATTCTCCCTTCTGGAGGTTCGCCTTCGCTGCCGCGAGCGCCTCTTGAACACTTTTGAGTTGGTCAGGCACATATTGGGACGCTTCCTTGCTGACGCCAGCGAGCGCCTGATCCGCAGCTGTGATGGCAGCTTCAGCGGGTGCCTTCACCGTGGAACAGGCCGTCAAGGCAAAACAACAGGCTATGGTGATAATCGCAAAAATCAATCGTTTTGACATAATTCCTCCCTTTCGTAAGGTTTGAGTGGGATTAACGAATTGGGTTCTATCGTCATCAATGATAATGTGCGCGGCCAATGAATGAATCCGCGCGGGTAAGGTCGCTTTGCATGCACTGGAGCGCGACTAGGGGATGCGAAGCTTCTGGCCAACCCGTATCTTGTCAGGATCGGTCAATATGTCTTTGTTCGCTTCCAATATCTGTGGATAGAGGCTTGCGTCACCGTAGTACTTCGCGGCAATCTTAGAAAGAGTATCTCCCTTTACAACTTCATGCCATTGCGTAGCATCCCAGGAATTGGATCCTGGAGCCTCCTGCTTCGGGTCGTCAGACATAGGATTATTCCTTTTGGTCAAGGGTTTCGGCGAGCAGATAGCAGATAGTGTATTGTTATTCTACTCCTGATTTGGGACATGGGGAATGCAATTCGCATATCCTGCGGCACGGAACACAAGGTGCTTATACCGACCAATCAACTGATAAATCTCCTCCGAATTTTTTGCATTTCGATCTCTGTCGATTCATAACTCGCTCTCATCCGTGAATGCTTTTTTCTGGTCATCCCCGACCTTGGAATTTACCTCCGAGATAGAGTGTCAAGAAGGAGTCCAGGCTGTTGCTCAAACCCGAAGGCGCCCGGTGAGGCCCCGATGACTCATCGGGGAGGCCTACAACAAAACCGCATGATTCTACGTTGTAGGCCGGGTCCCCTGACCCGGCGAAATGATTTGAGCAACAGCCCGGAATTGACTTTCCCTCATAACATTAATACAAGAAGATTGATCCATTCTTCCGGCTTTCAAGACAATCTGTGGATCCTCGGCCCTGTGTTCGATACCATAGACCGGGTTCACGAGCCTGAATTCACCCTAATGGTGCAAGTGACGATGGGTGCGGTGGAAGGTTGTACGGCTACCTCCGGGCAGCAATCACCGTTGCACGAACGCAGCCATCGCTCCGTCTGTCTTACGCGTTTGAAGTCTTGATCCATTCCACAAATTAACAGGATGGGCAGTGGCATGTGGTATACTCACTCGCATCGGAGGCTAGTCCAGCGGTGATTCCGTACAAGAATCGCAACGAGTTTGCGCGCCGTGGTCGCGGGCCCCAAGCCTCCGACGCCGGAATTTACTGGTCGCATCCTGCGGCGTTGTTCAGACCTCGAAATTAGACTCGGCGGTGACGCTATCGGCGGTGGTCACGAGAATACTCAAGCATCCTGTCACGAAGGCCAATACGAAAAACTTTTGAAAGGAGAGAAGATGCCGGGTCGAAATTCTTCCCTGCGAACCTCGGTGATATCCCTTCTCCTTCGGCGCCTTAATCTGCGTTTTCCAGGACTCTTCCTTATTCTGGCGATCCTCACACTGGCCGACTTGTTAATCCCCGATTTGATTCCGTTTGTTGATGGAATCGGTTCGCGTTGCTGACACTGCTGTTTGGAACGTGGAAAGATCGCAGAGCCCCGCTTACACATGACAGTCCTGGAAACGCGTAGCCTCTCAATCGGTGTATGGAAGCCTCGGCTAAACCATCAGAAGATTTGTCGCCCGGGAGTTTTGAGCCGGCAAGGCTGGCGGTGTGCCGGTCTGGTAAGGGCGCTTTAATGCATGGGGTGATGGGAACCAGAGGAAAGAAGCCAGCCGACAGTTGACCTGGCGTGGCTCAAACGGTGAAGTCGACCTGAATGGAGGCTCCAGCAGGATGCGTATTTTCCTCCAGGAGTGAATACATGAGTGGCCTCGAGACTCTCGGATTCAGCATCGGCACCGCGTTCGCCTCAGGATTGAATGTATATGCCACTGTCGCGGTTCTCGGCCTGTTACAGCGGTTTCACGTGATTGATTTGCCACCCTCCCTAAGTCTTCTGTCCCATCCGCTGGTCTTAGCCATCGCCATTGCGCTCTACTTGATTGAGTTCGTTGCGGACAAGGTTCCTTATGTCGACTCGATTTGGGATGTGGTCCACACCTTTATTCGTCCCCCGGCCGCCGCGGTTATGGCCTATGCCGCCTTCGGCAATGTACCGGAGGCTTGGCGTTTGGCGGCCGCGCTGCTGGCTGGCAGCATAGCGCTTACATCGCATGGCACCAAGGCGTCGGCGCGGGCGGCGATCAACACGAGCCCTGAGCCATCCAGCAACTGGATTGCCAGCCTAAGCGAGGATGGGATCGCCATGTTCCTTGCTTGGATGGCGGCAAAACATCCCATCGCCGCTATCGGGATCGTTGCGGCACTGCTCACATTCTCCATCTATCTGCTGATCAAGCTCACGAGGTTTCTGAAGCGACTGCTCGAGCGCTTTGTCCTACGCCGCCGGCCTACATGAACGCTAAGTCGAACGGGAATCAACGCAGGCTGACAACCGGTCCACCGGGCAGGAGTTTCCGGGTCCCTTCAGCGGGAGAGGAATCGCAATCATCGTGGATCGCCACCAGCCGGCGTGCGTCACCGGGTCTTTGGAATCGCAGAGGAGATAATCGTTGGTCATCGCAGCCGTCTGAGGATCCACAACCTTGCCGAAATGAAAGGTGCCGGGTTTCTCGGAGGTTTGCAGGAGCAGAGGCTAACATCTGCGCGCAAGCTTCAAAGGTGTTCTTGTTCCGGAAGGCAAGTTCCGGAATCGGAGGCGATTCGCCCCGGCGCCCTCGCGGCGACCCCATGGAACTGGACACACTATCTGCTGATGACCATGCGGCAAATCTCCGCTTGACATGGTTATGAGTTGTTGTTAAGTTTCGCGGCGTCCAGGGGAAAGATCTTTTACAAGCAAGTAGAGGCGCGGTCTCCAAGAGTAGCCGGTCCGGAAGAAGTGAAGGATTCAGGATCGCCGCGGCAAAAGGGGAAGGCCGCCGAAGCCGTTGTGCCGCCTTCACGGCACACGAGCTGGTTGCTGTGGCTAAATCCGCAGGACTGTCACCGGAATTCATTTCGGTGGAGAGCTACGACAGAGGCGATAGAGTGCGGCTTCATCCGCACCCGTAATTTTCCAAGGTCGGTCGTGAGCGCTCGCGGCCGGCCTTTTTTATTGTGGATTTATGATTGCAGATTGCGGACAAACCTGCAAACCCAAGCGTAGAGCTCAGCAAAACTCTTAATCATGGCAAATAAGCAACCGACCATTCTTAAGTTTGGCGGAACCTCGGTAGGGGACACGAAGGCTTTTGACCGGGTTGCCTCCATCATCCTCGATCGAATGGAAGCGCTTCCGGTCGTTGTCGTCTCCGCCATGAGCGGTGTCACAGATGCCCTGTTGGGAAGTGTCCGGATGGCAGCCGACGGTTTCATTGATGAGGCCATCCGTTCGCTGGAACCCGATTTCGAGAGGCATTTGACGGTGGTAAAGAATCTGTGCAACCGCGAAACTGCAGAGGTTGGAAGGACACTGGACGACGCCCGAAGATCGATATCCAGCCAATTACATCTCCTGAGTCAGCAGCCGCGCGCCCTGCGCAGGTTGCAGGATGAGATTGTTTCCCATGGGGAGCGTCTGTCTGCGATGGTACTGACGAAGGTGCTTCGGGAGAGGGGACTAGCGGCGGCCCATGTGGACGCGCGTCGATGTATCATTACTGATGAGGAACATGGCTGCGCCGGGCCGTTGTGGCCCGAGACAGAGCTGCATACAAAGGCCGAAGTTGAACCGCTCCTCGATGATTCAATAGTTCCTGTCCTCGGCGGTTTCATCGGGGCCACGACGAGTGGACTGACGACTACCCTTGGGCGGGGCGGATCAGATTTCACAGCAGCACTGGTGGGGGCGGCCCTCTCCGCACGCGAGATCCAGATATGGACCGACGTCACCGGCGTGCTCACGGCGGATCCTCGATTGGTAAAGAGCGCGCGAACGATAACGCGGCTTTCCTATGCGGAGGCGGCCGAGCTTGCCTATTTTGGCGCCAAGGTTTTACATCCCAAGACGGTTCATCCCGCTGTGGATCGAGGGATTCCCATTCGCATCTGCAATTCACGCGCCCCTCTTGAAACAGGCACGATTATCGGTCATGAGAGCGAGATATCGCCGCGAGGGATTAAAGCCATTGCCCACAAGACCGGCATTACCACACTCCAAATTTCGTCGGGTCGAATGCTGGGCGCCTATGGGTTTCTACGTTCGCTTTTCGAAGTGTTTGAGCGACACCGGACCGTTGTCGACGTCGTCACGACGTCGGAAGTGAGTGTTTCACTTTCCTTGGATAATCCCAGCGCCTTGTCGGCCATCCTGAACGATTTGGAGCAGCTCGGGACGGTTGAAATAGAAAATCACCGGGCCATCATCTGCGTGGTTGGCGAGGGCCTGCGAAGCACGTCGGGCATCGCGGGCCGGGTTTTCGGGACGCTCCGTGACATCAATATATCACTCATTTCCCAGGGCGCCTCGAGGATCAATCTGACTTTTGTCATTGATGAGGCGCATGTCGAGGAAGCCGTGTCCCGTCTTCACAAAGCCTTTTTCGAGGCGGATCTTGAGGAGACGGGGGCGGGCACTGAGACGGCAACCTATGAGGGAACTGTTCGCACATCATCGTGAGTTGGTCAGAATTCTCATTGCGGTCACAGGGAAAGGAGACCCGCTTGGCTGCAGAAAAACCGGCACATGCCGATCCCATAGAATTGACCCGCCAGCTCCTCAAGATCTCTTCGATCTCCGGGGAGGAGACTGAGATCGCTCGTTTCATGGGCCGGGTCCTGGAGAGCTTGAATTACCGAGTGGAGCTCCAGGAGGTCGCGGCAGGCCGCATGAATGTCATTGCGACCTCGGGGAAAAATCCCCAGGTCTTCTTTTCGACGCATCTCGATACGGTCCCTCCCCCCATGCCTCCGGGTGAAGATGAGGACTACCTCTATGGGCGCGGAGCTTGTGATGCCAAGGGAATTCTGGCTGCGCAAATAGCCGCCGCCGAGCAGTTGCGTGCGGAGGGGGAGACAAATCTGGGATTTCTGCTTCTCGTGGACGAGGAGGTGGGAAGCATTGGGGCGCGTGCCGCTAATCAGCATGCCCTGGCGTCCTCCTGCCAATACCTCATCAACGGAGAGCCCACCGACAACAAGCTTGCCATCGCCTCGAAGGGCTCGGTGCGGGCCAAGCTGCGAGCCGAGGGTCGAGCCTCGCACTCGGCTTATCCGGAACAGGGCGAATCCGCCATCGAAAAGCTGCTCGACGTCCTGGCGCGACTCCGTGAAATCCGGTGGCCCCGGGACGAATTTCTGGGTGAAACGACCTGCAATATCGGGGTCATCGGAGGAGGCACGCGGACCAACGTGATTCCCTTCGAAGCATATGCCGATGTACAGATTCGTCTGGTGGCAGACTCCGAGCCGGTCAAGCAGTTGTTGCAACAGGCCGCCGAAGGGCTGGCTCGACTCGAAGTTCTGTCGATTGTGGAACCGGTCCGACTCATGGCGGTTGAAGGCTTTGAAGAGTGTATCGTGCGGTTCACGACCGATATTCCTCACCTCAAGAACTGGGGAACTCCGCTGTTGTTGGGGCCCGGTTCAATTTTAGAGGCCCACTCCGCACATGAGCGCATCTTGAAAACAGAAATCACCAGGGCGGTAGGACTTTATGCAAAATTGGCTCGCCTTCTGCTCGGCCGAGCCCGTGCCTCGGAAAGGAATGAGGACAGGACGGTGGCGCGCCCATGAGAATTGCTCTGCTTGGTCACGGGGCGATGGGCCGCCTTGTTGAGACGCGCGCCCTCAATCAGGGGAGAGAGATCGGGCTGATTTGCACTTCGAAGGAGTCGTCCCTGAAGCTTGAGGAATTATCAGATCGCCTCCGGGGACACGACGTGGCGATCGATTTTTCGGCGGGCAATGCAGTCCTCAAACATGCGACGGCATGTGGCCGGGCGGGTGTTCCTTTGGTCGAGGGGACGACCGGATGGAAGGCGGAAGATGCCGAAGTCCGGCGTGTGGTCCAGTCCCTGCGGGGCGGATTCCTTTTTGGGGCCAATTTTTCCATTGGCGTAAACCTTTTTTATCGGGTGGTGTCGCAAGCTGCGGAATTATATGGCCGCCTCGACGAATATGATCCATTCATTGAGGAAGCTCACCACAAGCGCAAGCGCGATGCCCCTTCGGGCACGGCGCTCCATCTCCGTGAGATCGTGGCGGCTCATTCAGGGCGCGAGGTTGCCGTGACTTGTACCCGCGCCGGATACATCCCGGGGACCCACCGGGTGGGGTTTGACTCTGCTCCTGATCAGATCATGCTGGCTCATACGGCCCGCTCCCGGGAGGGATTTGCGGCGGGCGCCCTCGCTGCGGCGCAGTGGATCATGGGGCGGCAGGGAGTGTTTGAGTTCTCTGAAGTTCTGGAAGAGATTCTAAATGAGGTGAAGAGTGAAAGGAGGGATGAGAAATGAGTATGAAGATCGATTGGCTTCAAGGTTGTGCAACAGCATTGGTGACCCCCTTTAACTCGGCGGGGGCCGTTGACGAGAAGGCGTTCCGGGTACTGGTGGAGCGGCAAATCAAGCAGGGGGTACGACTGCTGGTCCCCTGTGGCACGACAGGCGAGAGCGTCACCATGACGGAGGAGGAGGACGCGCATGTGATCGGGATGACGGTGGAGGTGGCGAAAGGGCGCGCGCACGTGATTGCGGGGACAGGCAGCAACTCGACTTCAACTGCCATCGAATATTCCCAGGCCGCCCGCCGGCTGGGGGTGGATGCCATCCTCGTTGTGGCTCCTTACTATAATAAACCGACTCAGGAAGGACTTTATGCGCACTTCCGCGCCATCGCCGAATCAGTGGGCGACCTTCCGGTGGTGTTGTACAATGTTCCCGGCCGCACCTCCACGAATATCGCGGCTGGGACTGTACTCCGGCTCGCAAGGGATGTGAAGAACATCGCGGCGGTCAAGGAGGCATCCGGAAACCTTTCACAAATCATGGAAATCCTCCACCATCGGCCCACTGGATTCCGCGTCTTCTCCGGCGACGATGCGGTGACCCTCCCCTTGCTTTCGTTGGGAGCGGATGGGATCATTTCGGTGGTCTCCAATGAAGTGCCCGACTTGATGTCGAGGATGGTGGAGCTGGCCCTGGCAGGGGACTGGGTAGAGGCCCGCAATCTTCACTTCCGACTGCTCAATCTCATGGAAGTGAATTTCATTGAGACCAGCCCGGGGCCCGTCAAGGCGGCGTTGGCATTGATGGGATTGATTGAGGAGAAACTGCGACTCCCGCTGGTGCCCGTCCAGGAAAAGTCCCGACTGAAAGTGCGTGAAGTCCTGGTGGAGCTTGGTTTGGTGAAGGAAACCTCTCATGCGATTGCGTGAACGGATCGAACTCCTCTCAGCAAGCGGTCGCAATAGCTTTACGGAAGAGGATCGAACGCTGTTCAATGAGTTCAAGGCTGCTCTCAACCGCGGTGAAGTTCGTTCGGCGGAGCGTTTGGCCGGCGGGGAGTGGCAGGTGAATTTGTGGGTCAAGGCTGGGATCCTCCTCGGCTTTCGGATGGGGATGTTGGCCGATATGTCTTCGGGTCCCAGTCTGCGTTTTTTCGATAAGGACACTTATCCAGTGCGAGCGACCGCTTTGAAAGACAATGTCCGCATTGTTCCCGGAGGATCAAGTATACGGGATGGAGCGTACGTCGCCTCGGGCGTGGTTTGCATGCCCCCGATGTACGTCAATGTCGGAGCCTATGTCGATGAAGGGACCATGATTGACAGCCATGCGCTGGTCGGCTCGTGCGCCCAGGTTGGCAAAAGGGTCCACGTCTCGGCGGCCGCACAGATCGGGGGTGTGCTTGAGCCGATCGGCGCTATGCCCGTGATTATTGAGGACGATGTAATGGTCGGCGGGGGCTGTGGAATTTACGAGGGGACGATTGTGCGAGAACGGGCAATCCTCGCGGCAGGCACCATCCTCACGGGTTCAACCCCGCTGTATGACCTTGTACGCGACCGGGTTTATCGGCGCGCCCCGGGTGCTTCGCTTGAAGTCCCGTCCGGCGCTGTGGTCGTCCCGGGCGCCCGGGCAGTCCAGGATCGTCCGGGGGGGGGACCGTCGGGTTTGTCCCTTTATGCTCCGGTCATCGTCAAGTACCGGGATCAGAAATCCGATGCCGCTACTCAACTTGAAGAGGCTCTGCGCTGAATCCGGATGAGTATCGCACCGGCCGGGTGACTGAAGTTTGAAAGGAAGGGTTATGGGCGCGGATAGAAAGTACCAGGTCGGAATCCTAGGCGCCACCGGGATGGTCGGGCAGTGGTTTATCCGTCTGCTGGAGAATCATCCCCAGTTTACAGTCACCGCTCTTGCCGCCTCGGACCGGTCTCAGGGCAAGACCTACGGGCAGGCGTGCGCGTGGAGATTGCCCGGGGGAATGCCCTCCTACGTCAGATCGATGGTCATTCACCCGCCTCATCCGCCGCTGGATTGTGAAATCATATTCTCAAGCCTTCCTGCCGATATTGCGAAGAAGTCAGAAGCGGCCTTTGCTGAAGCCGGCTATCCGGTCATCAGCAACTCCTCCGCGTTCCGAATGGAACCTGCGGTTCCCCTGTTGATCCCCGAGGTCAATCCGGACCATCTGGGATTGCTGGATATTCAACTCCGGGAGCCCGGATCGAACGGAGGCTTCCTGGTTACCAATCCGAATTGTTCGACGATCGTGCTAACCTTGGCCCTGGCGCCGTTGCAGGTCAAGTTTGGAATTGAAGCCGTCGCGGCGACAACCCTTCAAGCCATCTCGGGAGCGGGTTATCCCGGAGTTGCCTCGTTGGATATTACCGATAACGTGCTGCCTTTTATTGAACACGAGGAAGAAAAAATCCAGCAGGAGACCCGGAAGATTCTGGGTCTGTATAGGGGCGATAGGGTGGAAGATGCGCCCATGTTGGTAAGCGCGCAATGTCATCGGGTCAATGTTTCCGATGGCCACACGGTGGCGGTGCGGGTGAAGTTGGCCCGGCCCGCAGAACTGGGTGAGCTCCGTAATGCCTTTGAGACGTTTACTGGAGTTCCTCAAAGCCTGGGGCTCTTTTCGGCCCCGTCACGACCCCTGATTGTGCGGGATGAGCCCGACCGTCCACAACCTCGTCTGGACCGGGACGCCGGCAGGGGGATGAGTGTTTCGGTCGGACGCATCGCCCGGGACGCTGTTCTGGATTACCGGTTTGTGGCCCTCGGACACAATGTGGTGAGGGGGGCGGCTGGGGCCGCGATCCTGAACGGGGAATTGCTAATCGCAACCGGATGGCTCGGCAAGGAAAGAAAGATGAAGGGCTCCCTGGCCGATTCGTCGAGGTAGGTGGTCCCTCTTGTTGTGAATTGTTTGTTTGTCAAACTCGCCCCTACCCTGTATAATTCGGGGCACTTGGACACAATTTATGCTCTGTTTGGGACAAACGGATGAATAGAAAGATAAAAGCGTTAATCGTATTGCTCTCGTGCCTTGTGGTTTTCTACGCCGTCGTCGGCGGCATGGTCGGAAAAGAAACCACGGCTGAGGGAGCCTACAAGCAATTACAGGTTTTTAGTGAAGTTCTTTTGCGCATTCGAAATGATTACGTCGAAGAGCCCAACCTGAAACAGGTCTCCGAGGGCGCGCTGCGCGGGGTGTTGGAGTCGTTGGATCCATACAGCAGCTACCTCACCCCTCAGGAAGTGGCCCAGATGAACGGCGTCGCCATGAAGGAGCGGGGAGACATCGGGGTCCAAATCTCCAAGCGCTTTGGGTATATCAACGTCGTAACAGCTTACGAGTGACATTATCGAAGCCATCAATGGAGTCTCCACGCGCGACGTCAGCATGCAGCAGGCCCGGATGTTTTTCCGCGGACCTGTGGGCGCGACCGTGACACTTTCAGTCCTTCGTGGCCAACGGGCAGATCCCATTAAAGTAGATATTATCCGGGAGGCTCTGCCAGCCTCTCCTGTGGAATCGAGGATGCTGGAGCAGAGCACCGGTTATATCCGGATCTCCGATCTGTCTTCCGGGAAGTCACAGGAAGTGAAGAAGGCCGTAGAGACGGTGGAACGGCAGGGGGCCAAAAAGCTTGTGCTTGATGTCCGGGACATGGCCAGCAATGATCTTGAGGAGGCCGTGGCCGTGGCGAATCTCTTCCTTGATCACGGAACCATTGTGTCGATCGAAGGACAGAAATACCCCAAGAAAACCTTCGTCGCGGAGAAAAGCAAGGCGGTGAGCCAACTTCCCCTCGCTGTGCTCATGAACCGTGGGAGCGCGTCCGATGCTGAAGTCATCGCATCGGCCATCCTTGAGAACAACCGCGGAGACGTGATCGGGGAACGCAGCTATGGCATCGGGTCTGTCCAAAAGCTGATCCCCCTGGAAGATGGGTCGGCCATCTTGCTCTCCGTGGGAAAGTATTTCACTCCGGCCGGCCACCTGATTCAAAACGACAAAGATCTAAGTAAATCGGGGGTGTTGCCAAACGTCGTCGTCAAGATCGATGAGGACAATTCGGCGGCGCTGGCTCAACCGATTGGCGAGTCCGAGGCGGCCCCGGCCGATAAAGGACAGACAAAGGCTGGTTTGCCGCAGAAACCCCGGAACCAACCGGATGTCATCCTGAACAAGGCGCTCGAAGTGCTTCGGGAGGAGTCCGCAAAAGAAAAGAAAGCCGCTTGATTGCTGGGGATGTGCAAGCCCGCCCTCTTCACGCTCTAGTCCAGTTGAGATTCGAGGAAATCCGAATGGCGATCCACCGCGGTGGATCGCCATTTTCTTGTGCGCCGGCCAGGGAAGCCTGCGCCGATTAGAAGATCCCAAATCCTATTCGCGGAAGTGAATTCATTCATGGTGACGAGTTGGGAAAGACTCTCTGTTCTTGTCATTCTGACTGTACTTCTTGGGTCATGCCAGCAGAGTCCACGGCCGAAGGAGAACCGGGGTGTGCTGTTTCATGCCGAACTGAAACAGGCATTACGCGGGGGAGGGTTGGCGGCCTGCAGGCCGACGGTAGCTACCGAGCGAATGGAGACAGACGGGGGCGTTCAAGAGATGACCCATATGAAAATTGTCGCCCCCAACCGAGCTTTGCTTCAGCAAGCCGGGATGACCGTGGAAAAGATAGCGAGCCGGTATGAGCTAACCTACAAACGATGGGTCTCCCCCAAGGACGGAATAGACTTTGTCCTCTATGAAATCTCGGAAGGAAGAGAGCGGGTCAGTTCCATCCTGCTGGTCTTGGAGTCTCAGATGGAGCGTGCAAAGGCAGCTACCTTGCCTACGGACGAGATCGAGCCTTCCAAGGTGGTCCTCCCCATGTTTTTCCAGGGGGACTACCGTGTCTCGATTATTATTGACGATCTCGGCGCGGACCTGGGTGTGGCAGAGGAGCTGGCCAAATTTCCGCAGAATTTGACTTTTTCCATCATCCCCGAACTCAAATTCACACAGAAGACGGCCGAACTGGCAAAATCGAGCGGCAAGGAGGTCATGGTTCATCTGCCGATGGAACCGGAGGCACATGAAGGTCTGGTGATCGAGCCCAAGACCATTCTGGCATCCATGTCGCCGTCGGAAGTAGAATCCATCTTCGAGGAGTTGGTCACTAGTGTACCCTTTGCAGTCGGGATGAATAATCATATGGGTTCGAAGGCAACTCCCAATCGTGCCTTGATGGCCGAAGTGCTGGCGCTGACGAAGCTGCGCGGACTCTACTTTATAGACAGTCGAACGACGCCCTCGACGCAGGGCTATGCCGTGGCCCGGGAATTGGGGGTCCGCACCAACTTCCGCTCGGTGTTCCTCGACGATAAGAGAAACGTCCCGTACACAGAGTATCAGCTCGATGTGTTGCTCAAGCGGATGTTGAAACAGGGCTCGGCCATCGCCATCGGCCACCCCTATCCGACCACTATTGAAGCCCTGCGCAGAAAACTTCCTGAATTTGAACGCCGCGGGGTGAAGATTGTCTTTGCCTCGGAACTCGTATCGTGAGGGTAGGAGTCAGGTGCCGGGGATCAGGTGGTGGGAAATAGGTGATAGGTGGTAGGGGAGGGAAGCCGGAGGCCAGAAGCCGGAAGTCGGAGGTCGCAAGTCAGAGGTCAGATGCCGGAGGCCGGAAGCCGGAAAGCAGACCCGAAAAAGGTGGAAGTTTAGAGTTTTAGCTTTGAGCTTTGAACCTGGAACTTGGAACTCGGATTCTTTTGGACTTTTGACCTTGAACCTGGAACTTTGAAATTGGAAGTTATCTGAATGCTTGTCCGATTTGAACACGTGAAAATTTCTTTTGGCGCCGCTGAGGTTTTGGAGGAGGCATCCTTCCAAATCGATCCGGGGGAGCGCATCGGTCTCATCGGTCGAAACGGGTCTGGAAAGACGACGATCCTCCGCCTGATCGCGGGCCAGATCGCACCCGACGCAGGAACCATTGTTCGCTCTGCCCAACTGCAGATCAGTTATTTGGAACAACTGGTTCATGGCGAGTCCAACGCCACGGTTTTCAAGGCGGCCGAAGGGGTCTTTTCGGGCTTGCTTTCACAGGAGCGCGAAATTGAATTGCTCACACATCGCCTCTCCGATCCTGCCTTCGACGGGATGCGGGAACCTGATTCTGTCCGTTTAAGTGACCTACTCCACCAATTCGAGCTTCGCGGTGGTTACTCGTTCCGGGCGCGCACGGAAGCTGTCCTCATGGGACTGGGATTTGGCAGGTCTGATTTCTCAAGGCCTTGTGAAGAGATCTCGGGAGGACAGATGAACCGGCTCAACCTGGCGCGTCTCCTTCTCGGCGAGCCCAACTTGCTGCTGCTGGATGAACCTACAAATCATCTGGATCTCGAAGCAGTCGCCTGGCTGGAAGACTTCTTGCAGAGTTACCCGAGCGCCTTTCTGGTGGTCTCGCACGATCGTTATTTCTTGAACCGGGTGGTGCGCCGTATATTTGAACTTGAGAACGGAAGGATTCAAACCTATTCCGGAGATTATTCCTCCTATCATCGTCAAAGGCAATTACGAATTGAACAGGCCACGAAGGCCTACGGACAACAGCGCGAGTGGATTGAACGGACTGAGGATTACGTGCGGAGGAACATCGCCGGGCAGAAGACAAAGCAAGCTCAGTCGCGCCGCAAGATGCTGGCTAAAGTGGAACGGCTGGAGAAGCCTTCGGACTCGGAGGAATCGGCGCGGTTTGATTTCCATGTGACCTTGCCAAGCGCGCATCGGGTGCTTGAAATTGAAGACGGTGCCATTGGATACGGCGAAACAGCCATTGTCAAAGGCATCGAGCTGAAACTCTTCCGCGGCGAGCGCTACGGAGTGATCGGGAGAAACGGATCTGGCAAATCAACCTTTCTGAAAACCATTTGCGGCCGTTTGAAGCGTCTCTCGGGGGCCTGGATTCCTGGGGAACGGGTACATCTCGGATATTACGATCAGACCCTGGAGAATCTCAACGCGTCGAATACCGTGCTCGAAGAACTGCGTCTGCTCGCGCCCTTGGCTACTGACGGTGAGTTGCGCTCCTTTGCGGCGCGAATTTTGTTCAAAGGGGATGACGTTTTTCAGGGCATTGAGAGCCTGAGCGGTGGTGAGAAGTCGCGGCTGAGTCTTGCCAAGCTGATCTGCCAGCACCCCAACTTCCTCCTGCTGGATGAGCCTACCAACCATCTGGATATTGCATCAAGGGAAGCGCTGGAAGAAGCCTTGACGGAATATGACGGGACTCTTCTCGTTGCCACCCACGATCGTTATCTGCTTGAGCAACTGGTTTCGCGCCTTTTGGTTTTTGAAGACGGGAAGATGGAGCTCTTCGATGCGAGGTATTCAGAATACGTCAAGGGCTCATCCGCCGCGCCGTCCCTGCTCCCTGAAGACACGAAAATGAAGGGGTCAAAGGATGAGGGGAAGCGGGGCGTCCGCCTGAGCCTGGCAGATGTCCCGAAAACGGAGACAGAAACAGCTCGGGGAGTTAGAAAGCCCGGCACGAATCGGGAACGTCAAAGGGTTCAAGATCTCGCGCGGCTGGAGGATGAGATCACGAAATTGGAACTGGAACTGAGGGACTTGGAGGAACGTTTGTCCGACTCGACTAACTATTCCGACCCATCACAAATAAAATCCCTCAGCGAAACCTACCAGTCCCTGACTGAACAGTTGCGACGGCTGTACGATGAATGGGCGGCCCTCGAAAGGGAAGAGGCTTAAGCCCGGGCTGGCCAGTTCAACATGGTGAGTTGGAGAGGCTCTTCTGGCGGCTTGGAGGGGGCAGGCGGACGGAGGCCGATGATTCCGAGGTGCGACTCATGCTGCTTTTAAGCTGTTGACATGAATTTGAAGCGCCAAGTAAACTCACTCTTCTATTGGGCAACTATCCGTGTTCGAAACAAAAAGCAGGGAGGGACTAGGTACTTTTCCCGCTCAAGTTGTAGTAACGAATTAATTCGTTACTACTACCAAACAAGGAGTCTTAACGCGAACCGGCTGCCTGACCATCCTGGCAGTCAGCAATCATCTTGTTTCATGTGGAGGAGATTATTATGTCAATAAAGGTTGCAATCAACGGTTTTGGTCGTATTGGACGAAATCTGCTTCGGGCGGCGCTCGACGACCGGGAGATTGATTTTGTCGCCGTGAACGACTTGACGGACCCAAAAACCCTGGCCCACCTCTTGAAATACGATTCACTGCTCGGCATCTGCCCTGCCGAAATCCACTATGGGGACGATAACATTACCGTCAATGGCAAATCGATTCGGGTGCTCAAAGAGAAGAATCCTGAGGCCATCGACTGGACAAAGTTTGGCGCGCAGATGGTGATTGAGTCGACTGGAAAGTTTACAAAGGGTGAAGACGCCCGAAAACACATCCGAGGTACCGTGAGCAAGGTCATTGTCACGGCCCCGGGATCGAACATGGACCACACCATCGTGCTGGGAGTCAATGAGAACACCTACGACCCTCAAAAGCATCATGTGGTCTCGAATGCCTCTTGTACGACGAACTGTTTGGCGCCGGTGGCAAGAGTGTTGAATGACCAATTCAAGATAAATAGTGGATTCATGATCACGATTCACTCCTACACGAACGATCAAGTTATCCTGGATTTTCCACACAAGGATTTGAGACGGGCGCGCGCTGCGGCGGTTTCGATTATTCCCACTTCGACGGGAGCAGCCAAGGCAATCGGAGTGGTCATCCCCGACCTCAAGGGAAAGATGGACGGTATTGCCATGCGGGTGCCAACTCCCAATGTGTCTGTGATCGACCTGGTCTGCGGACTGGAAAAGCAGGCCTCAGTCGCCGATGTGAATGGGGCGATGAAAGCAGCGGCGGAGGGCTCGATGAAGGGGATATTGCAGTACTGTGAGGAGGAATTGGTTTCGGTCGATTTCAGGGCAAACCCCCACTCGTCCATTCTCGATGCCGGGTATACCAAAGTGGTGGGAGACCGGCTCGTGCACCTCATGGCGTGGTACGACAACGAATGGGGTTACAGTTGCCGTGTTCGTGACATGATCCGATTCATGGCCGGGCGTAAGTAGATCGCTGTTGACTGAAACTCCAATTTTCACCCTGTTCGCACTTTTCGAATTGGCTAGAGACGCAGAAACGCAGATCAGGGTTGACGCCGAATGCGTGGAGATCGGTTTAAGTGGTTGGAATTTCCTTCTTCTTGATTGGATGGAACGTGCCTCGGAGGGGACCGGGCAGCCGATGAGGGCACCCACGCATCGCGTTATTACAACAACGGTCACCGTCCAGTTCCGGGAATGGAAACTCCAGTTTGGGGACCCCTTTGACAGGGGCTGTTGGAAGAAGGCTCCATTGTGGTGGTAGGTGGGCCCTTCCCGCCTTGACAGGGCAGACGATCCTTCCCATTACCAAGGATGCCATTTTATGTCCATCAAATCGATTCGAGATCTTGAACTGAAAGGGAAACGAGTTTTCATCCGGGTCGACTTCAATGTTCCCTTGGACGAAAAGCTGGCGGTAACGGATGACACACGGATCCGGGCCTCGCTGCCAACTATTCAGTTTGCCCGCGAGCACGGGACTGGGATTATTCTTGCCTCACATCTCGGCCGGCCCAAGGGAGTGGTCAATCCTAAGTATTC
Organism: Terriglobia bacterium; assembly: GCA_020072965.1. Lineage (GTDB taxonomy): Bacteria > Acidobacteriota > Terriglobia > JAIQFV01 > JAIQFV01 > JAIQFV01. Next base: position 120,969 of record JAIQFY010000008.1, read on the forward strand.
TTTACGACCTGTGGCGGTGCGCCTTGGCGAATTGATTCAGGCCGATGTTCGCTTCGCAAGGGATTCTGTTGGAGATGAGGTGGAATCCGAGGTGCGGCGACTCAAGGGAGGGGAAATCTGTCTCCTCGAAAACTTAAGATTCCACAAGGAAGAAGAAGCCAATGATCCCAAGTACGGCGAACAGCTCGCCCGACTTTGCGACGTCTATGTCAACGATGCGTTCGGCACGGCGCATCGCGCTCATGCCTCCACAGTGGGAATGATCCCTTTTTGCCACGAAGCGGCGGCGGGATTCCTGATGGAGCGCGAACTGGAATATCTGGGAAAGCTGGTATCCAACCCGGAAAAACCATTTGTCGCCATCCTCGGTGGGGCCAAGGTGTCCGATAAAATTGAAGTGATCAGGAATCTTCTCAGCCGCGTGGATGCCCTCCTGATCGGTGGTGCGATGGCGTACACTTTCTTCCTGGCCAAGGGCATTGAGGTTGGAAAGTCCCTAGTGGAGCCTGACAAAACAGGTCTAGCCAGGGAGCTCCTGGATGTGGCGGCAAAAAACCATGTTGAGTTCCTGCTCCCGGTTGATCATCTCGTGGCAAGCCGGCTCGATGAAGCGGCGGAAACCAGAACAACAGTCGTGGAGGAAACCCCGGCGGATTGGATGGGCGTCGATATCGGCCCGAAGACCATCGAAAAGTTCCAGGAACAAATACGGCGGGCCAGAACCGTGTTCTGGAACGGACCGATGGGTGTCTTCGAAAAGAAGCCGTTTGCCCGCGGGACAATGGATATCGCCCATTCGATGGCGGATTGCCGGGGAATCACCGTGATCGGAGGCGGTGATTCTGTCTCTGCCGTTAAGCTCTCGGGGGTCGCCGACCGGATTACACACATCTCCACGGGCGGCGGGGCTTCGCTGGAATTTTTGTCGGGGATCAAGCTGCCTGGCGTCACAGCACTCGAGAGCCAATGAAAAGAGCGAATTCGTCCCCACAGAAAAAGGGTAACCTGTTGGAACGTCGTCGCTCAGCGCCTGAAACGAGGCCCTTGTAGCCATGCGAAAACCCGTTATTGCCGGCAACTGGAAGATGTTCAAAACCGTGGAAGAAGCGGTCGCCTTCGTCGATGCGCTCGTTCCCCTGGTCGAAAGCTCGGCGCACTGCGAAGTCGTGGTGGCTCCGCCATTTCCCGCCCTGTCGTCTGTGGCCCAGCGTGTGAAGGCGACCAATATCGGGGTGTCTGCCCAGGATTGTCATTGGGAGAAGGAGGGCGCCTTCACGGGCGAAGTGTCCTGTGAGATGATCAAAGAGGCGGGGGCGAGCCACGTCATCATTGGGCATTCAGAGCGGCGCCAGTTTTTTGGTGAAACCAATGAGACAGTTAACAAGAAAATCTTTGCGGCTCTTCGGGCTTTTTTGGTCCCGATTGTTTGCGTGGGCGAATCGTTGGCGGAGCGCGAGAAGAACGAAACGGAAAGGGTTGTGGGCGAGCAAATGACGAAAGGCCTGGACTCGTTGACAGAGCTCCAGCTTTCTCATATTATTGTTGCTTACGAGCCCGTATGGGCGATTGGCACCGGGCGCACGGCTACACCGGAGTTGGCGGCTGAAACCCACCGATTTATACGCGACACGGTCGCTAAGTTGTTTTCCCGGTCCAGCTCCGCGGCGATTCGGATTCTTTACGGAGGAAGTGTCAAGCCGGATAATATTAAGGGCTTGATGGCCCAGCCGGATATTGATGGTGCCTTGGTCGGGGGTGCCAGTTTGAAGCCCGATTCGTTTGCCGCTATTGTGAATTTTTAGGCCGGCATCGAATAATTTAATGGAAAGGCATTTTCATGCTCGCGATTGTTACGACAGTTCACATTCTGGCCTCAATCATTATGATTCTTGTCGTCTTGTTACAGAGTGGCAAGAGCGCTGACTTGGCGGGAGCGTTTGGCGGCGGGGGCAGTCAGACCGCCTTTGGACCCCGCGGGGCAGCCACACTTCTTTCAAAGATTACAACCGCTTCGGCCATCATTTTCATGATTACTTCGGTAACGTTGGCGATTATGGCGTCCCGGCGGACAACTGGTTCCGTTTTAGAGGGGGGGAGCACACCGGTCCCGCAACAAACTCTGCCTGCTTCACCTCCAGCTTCCCCAACTCCCGTGACGCCCCAACCCCAATCAGCAACACCGAGTGGGCAGACCAGTGGGGCGACACCCACTTCACCCGGGAATCAAGGTAAAGCGGGAGCTGCGCAGCCCTCGAAATCGACCCCTCAAAAGCCGGCGCCGGCGGCACCGACGAAAAAGTAGATCCAGATTCACCGCCGTACCAGTTGGTCATTGACTTACTGAGTTTGCAGGGTTCAATTTGACCTTTGGCAGGTTTCAATCGCGGAAGTGGCGGAATTGGCAGACGCACCATCTTGAGGGGGTGGCGCCGTGAGGCATGTGGGTTCAAGTCCCACCTTCCGCACCAATTTTCACCCTCTTCGCTAGAATCGAGAGCGCCTAAAGAAGCCATCCAACAGGATGGCTTCTTTGTTTGGAGCCGTTCCGAAGGTGGACACCGAAGCCGTTGACGCTCCTCCTGGAAATCGACTCTTGCCCTCCTGTCTCCTTCCAGTAATTCTTTGGAGTTTGAGCCTTAGTCTTGAAACCGACCAGATGTCCAGCCACGGGGACCATGGCGAACCGGGAGGGTGCCTCACCGATGAACGTGCACCCCTGAAGAAAATCCTAAAGCTCTTCAAAATTAGGGCGATATGTTAAGTGAGAAGGGTCCGGAGGTGTGCCAAGGGCTTTTGTTGGAGTATTCCTCTGAATGACGACAGCGTAGAGGGCAGTACCGCTCCGCACTCGGGAGGAGGTGGTCTGCAAGATGCAGGAAGCGGAAAGATCTACTGAGACCCTGACGGGCGATCAAGACCCGCATGCAGCGAGGCTCAAGAATCTTAACAGTGCCTTGCGAGAAAGCGAGGCCCGGTTTCGGGGGATCTTTGAAAGCAGCAACACGGGCATCTCCTTTGGCGATAGGGAGGGTAACCTTCTCTATGCCAACAAAGCCTTCCAGGAACTCGTTGGCTATTCTGGGCAAGAACTGCTCGGGATGAATGTTGCACAACTGACCCATCCGGATTTTGTTGAGACTGAATGCGGTCTCATCGCAGAACTTTTGCAGGATGAGCGCGATCAGTACCGGATGGAAAAGCAATTCATTACCAAAGACAATTGCTGTATCTGGGTGGATGCTGCAGTTTCGGTCATCCGGGATGATCATCGCAAGCCGCTTTATTTTATCGGCGTGGTCAATGAAATCACTGACCGGAAGCGGATGGAAGAGGCGCTGCGGATGAGCGAAGCCCGGTTCCACTCTCTGATTGAAAATGCGCCGGTCGCCATCAGCGTGGCACGATGGGAAAAGATCTTCTATGCAAACGCGGCGTTTCGAAGCATGTTCGGTTTCCAAGATGAGACGGAGCTTCGCGACCAGCCGGTGCTGGAAGTATTCGCGCCTCAATGTCGAAATAGAATGGCAAATCGAATGCGGCGTCATGCCCTGGGAATGCCTGTCCCCAACGAAGAAGAGACGGTCGGCCGGCGAAGGGATGGCTCACAGTTTCCCATGCACCTCGCCGCGACGCGAGTTCAGCTTGCGGAGGGCCCGGCGACCCTGGCCTTTATGAGCGACGTGACCGAACGGAAGCACATTGAGGATTCGCTACGGCAAAGTGAAGAGAAATTTCGAAACATCATTGAAAACATGCAAGACTACGTTCTTGCTGCCACCTCAGACGGGGCGATTACCCTTGCCAATCCCAGCGCTGTCAAAATGCTGGGATACGAAAGTGAGCAGGAGTTGCTCGGCAAGGACCTCGGCCAGGTGGCAGGGGCAGTTCCCAGAGAACGGGAGAGACTCGCCCGAGCCCTGGGGACTTCTGGATTTGTCCGCAACTACCGCCTGCGTTTCAAGCACAAAGACGGCTCTGATATCCTCGTTGAAGAGAATATTCGCCTGGTTCGGGGGGCAGATGGAAAGCCAGTGGCTATTGAAGCGATCGGACGTGATATGACCGAGCGCATTCGCGCGGAAGAGGAGTTGCGAGTGGCCAAGGAGACTGCTGAGGCCGCCACTCGAGCTCGAAGCCAATTTCTGGCAAACATGAGCCATGAGATCCGTACCCCCATGAACGGGGTCATTGGCATGACGAATTTGCTCCTCGATACGGAATTGGCCCCGCAACAGAGGGAATATGCCGAGACGCTCCGCACCTGCGGTGAATCCATGTTGGCGGTCATCAATGATATTCTGGACTTCTCCAAGATCGATGCCAGAAAACTCACTTTTGAAATTCTTGATTTTGATTTGAAGGAAGTGATCGAAGACATCCTCACTCTGGTTGGTAAAGCAGCCAAGACCAAGAAGCTCGAGTTGGCCGGGATCGTCAGACCGGATGTTCCCACACAATTGCGGGGAGACCCCGGCCGCTTGCGCCAGATCCTCACGAACCTGGTCAGCAATGCCGTCAAGTTCACGGAGCGGGGTAGCGTCACTGTTCGTGCGGCTAATCAGGCCGAGACTACGACCCATGTGACCCTCCGTTTTGAGGTGGTAGACACGGGCATCGGAATTGCCCCTGGGACCCAGGCGCGATTGTTCAAGGCATTCAGTCAAGCGGACAGCTCGACCACCCGAAAATACGGGGGCACCGGCCTGGGGTTGGCCGTCTCCAAACAATTGGTGGAAATGATGGGGGGCCAGATTGGTGTGAGGAGTTCGGTGGGGGAGGGCTCAACGTTTTGGTTTATCGTCTGCCTGGAGAAGCAACTTCATCCCCTCGCCCTGAAGGAGAATGAGAAGGAAGGTCCTGCCAGGTTGCGATTATTAATTGTTGACAACAACCCCACGACTCGCCTGGTTCTGCAGCATCAGGCTCAGGGACGGGAGATCGACGCTAAATGCGCCGCCAATGGCGTGGAAGCCCTGCGTCTGTTACGGGAGGCGTCGTCCTCCAAACATCCCTACGACCTGGCCGTCCTGGATCAGTCGCTGCAGGAATTGGGAGGCATGGCGTTGGCGAGGGCGATCAGGGCGGATCCCGACATCACCCGGATACGGGTAATCCTCCTGACTTCAACAAACATGACGACGGACCCGGAACAATTGAGCGAAGCCGGTATTGACGCTTGCCTGCCCAAACCGGTCAAACCGGAACAGCTGTTCGATTGCCTCACCCGGCTGATGCCCCAGTCGCCGTCAAGGGCTATGCGCATGCCCTTGGCCCCTACCCTAGAACCTCGACCCGTTCGGAAGTTGCGCGTCCTCGTGGCTGAAGACAATCTGCTCAATCAAAAGGTGACCCTGGGGCAATTGCGCAAACTGGGCTACAGGGGTGATGCTGTTGCCAATGGCCTTGAAGTTCAGGAGGCGATCCAGCGCATTCCATATGAGGTTATCCTGATGGACTGCCAAATGCCCGAAATGGACGGGTACGAAGCCAGCCGCCAGGTCCGGCTGCGCGAACAAAGGCAGCACAAAAAGCCGATTTATATCATCGCGATGACGGCCCATGCCATGGTAGGCGACCGGGAGAAATGCCTCGCCGCGGGTATGGACAACTACCTCAGTAAGCCGGTCCGGCTGGAGGAATTGAGGAATATGTTGGAGCGCTGTCCAACCGCGGACCCCACTGACGATCAGACGGTCGAGGCCGCTAGTCTCGAACCCGCGTCTGATCATCCGTCCTCTCCGGTGACCCCCCTTGATTCGCCGGTTGACATGAAGCGGCTGCAGGAGGTGTGCGGTGGGGATCCGGCACGAGTGCGGGAGTTGATTGAGCTCTATCTCGTTCAAGCCGACGAAGTCATTGCAGGCTTGGACGCAGCCCTCAAGGCGGGTTCTGCACAGGAGCTGAACCGCCTGGCCCATAAACTGGTCGGAGCCAGTTTGACCTGTGGGATGAAATCCATCGCTGTGTCCTTGAAAGAACTGGAACAGCGAGGGCGTGAGGGCCAGTTGTCAGAAGCCGGCCCTTGGCTCTCGGAAGCCCACCAGGAATTGGAGCGCCTCCGTAAAGTGCTCAGCGCTCATCTCTCCGGAACTTAAATTCAAACTCTTAAGAAGGATCTATGAAAAAGGTTCTGATCATTGAGGACGATCTGGTCATCGCCGCCATTTACAGCAATAAGATTGAACTTGGCGGATACCAAGTTGATGTTGCTCTAGATGGCGAAGAAGGAATGAATAAATTAGATTCCTTCAAACCTGATCTGGTCCAACTCGACCTGATCCTGCCGAAGATTCCTGGCCTGGAGATCATTAAGAGTATCCGTTCGAAACCGGAGTTGAAGTCACTTCCCATCGTGGTCGTCTCCAACGGATACGACGGGGATATGTTTCGAGAGGCCCGCGAGGCCGGCGCCAATCAATGCGTCTCCAAGTTGAGCTGCTCCCCGAAGGTGATATTGGATATTATCAACCAACTGCTGACGCCCCCGGCGACCGCGGCAGTCCAACACACCCCAAGTGCCACCTCTGCCGCCGCGGCGGTCCATGCGGTGGCCGCTGCCCAACCGCTGGATATTGACGCGGCCCTTCCATCTGAGATCCGACGGCAGTTCGCGGATCGATCCCCCCAAATCCAGGGAGATTTGAAGGATCGGTTGCAGGCTGTTCTCAAGTCCGCCGATTCGGCACGCCTCGTGCTTCTTGAGGATCTGTCGCAGCACATTCATTTTTTGGCTGGCTTCGCCGGAATTACCGGCTTTCACCGGATTTCACATCTGGCAAGCGCCTTCGAGGTCATGCTTCAGGAACTTCGCGAGAAACCCAGAGAGGTCACTTTTTCGACTCTGGGGACCATTGCGAACACGGTGGATTGCCTTGTGCGGCTGTTGGGTGAAGCCCCGTACGCTCAACTCGAGTTTCCATCCTCGACCCTGATTCTGGCCGTGGACGACGAGCCTATTTCCCGACGAACCCTTTGTACGGCTCTTTCCAAGGCCTATCTGAAGGCCGTCAGTGTGGAGGATCCTGAAGTGGCCTTGAAGCTCCTCGTCGAGAACCGCTTTGACCTGATCTTTCTGGACGTGGATATGCCTGGCATCACCGGATTCGAATTGTGCCAGGAATTGCGCTCCATGCCGATCAACAAGGAAACCCCGGTGGTTTTCGTGACCGTTTTATCGGACTTCCAAAGCCGCGCCCAGTCCAACCTGAGCGGCGGAAACGATCTGATCGCTAAACCCTACCTGCTAAGTGAACTGGCGGTCAAAGCGCTAACCTTCCTCGTCCAAATCAAGCCGCGTTAACTGGTGCGCAGTCCCTCAGCCTCCATTGACAACGCCTTCTCATGACCGGGATGGAACGGCCTGCCTTCACCACTTGAATGCAAACCGTTGCTTTCTGCATTTCTCACAACATTTCCGTACCGGCTGCCGCTGTGATTTTTGCCCTCAAACGAATGAAAGTACCAAGCACCACAGTCGCTGATCGTCATGTGTGAGTTCAGGCTTGTTTCAACATTACTGAGGGAAGGGAATTCACCTCCCAGGACTCGATTATCTACTGGGAGTGAAACCGGCAGGCTCCCCTGTAGTGCGAGGGTAGTACTGCGTATTTGTTCCGCGTTCCGAACTCCGCAATCCGCAATTAGAACGGGAACGGAGTGGGAGGGGGAGGGCTGTTCTGTCCAGGTCCAAACAACGAGTAACTAGAGCCCGAGGTACGCTTCCTTGACATAGCTGTTGGTCATGAGTTCCCGGCCTGCCCCTTGAAGGACGACACGGCCATTCTCCAGGACATAGGCCCGGTCGCAGAAACTGAGCGTCTGCCGCACGTTCTGTTCCACGAGGAGGATAGTGACACCCTCTTTGTTGATGCGCTTGATGATATCGAACACGTTTTGGACCAGGATAGGTGCAAGGCCCAGCGATGGTTCGTCGAACATCAGGATCTTCGGCAACGCCATCAGCCCTCTGCCAATGGCACACATCTGCTGTTCCCCGCCGGAGAGAGTTCCCGCCGGTTGGCTGTGGCGTTCCCGGAGCCGCGGGAATAACCCGTACACCCAATTGAGCCTTTCCTGGCGTCGGGCCTTTGCGGCAGAGGACAGCGATCCCATGATGAGGTTTTCTTCAACCGACATTTCCACGAATAAGCGGCGCGCCTCGGGAACGTGGACCACGCCGCAGCCAATGATGCGGTCGGCGGGAGTCTGGTCCAATCGTAGTCCGTCGAATTCGATGGCCCCCTTCCTGGGTCTCAGCAGCCCCGAGATCGTCTTCAGCGTGGTGGATTTACCGGCGCCATTGGCCCCCACCAGAACCACGATCTCATTCTCGCGCACTTCGAAGGACACTTCCCAGAGGACCTGGAGGTCGCCATAGTAGACATCAATGCCTTCGACCTTAAGCATAATCCGTTCCCAGGTAGGCTTCGATCACGGCCTTGTTTTGAGCGACCTCTTGCGGAGTCCCTTCGCCGATGGTCTGACCAAAATTAATAGCATGAATGCGGTCAGAGATGGACATGATGACATGCATGATGTGCTCGATGATAATGATGGTCGTGCCATTGTCCCGGATCTTCTTGATGAGGTCGATGGCCTGGAGTAATTCGGTTGGATTCAACCCCGCTGAGGTCTCGTCCAAAAGAAGCAAAGCCGGGCGGGTGGCCATTGCCCGCGTGATCTCCAGTCGTTTTCGCCAGGCAATGGGGAGCGATTTGGCCAACAGGTTCTGTACAGGAACAATGCCGCAAAAGTCGATGGTCTCCAGCGCCAGGTCCCTTGCCTCGCGCAGGGTGTTGACCCGGGCGAAGGCCGCCGCAATGACGTTGTCGAGAACAGACATGCGGCCCAGCGGCTTTACTACCTGGAAAGTTCTCCCGATTCCCAATCTGCAAATCTGATAGGTAGGGAGGCGGTGAATTTCCTGCCCTTTGAAAACCACTCGGCCGGAGTTGAGTCGGTGGAAGCCGCTGATGAGGTTGAACGTGGTTGTCTTCCCTGAGCCATTGGGTCCGATCAGCCCGAAGATCTCACCTTCGCGAACCTCGAAACTGACATTGTTCACCGCAGCCAGCCCGCCGAAATATTTGACCAGATTTTCAGTCCTGAAAAAGGACACTGCCGGCACCTCAATTTTCGGGTTTGATTCGAAAGACCTTTCTCTTGATCTTTGGCCAGTCCCCGACGATCCCGTTTGGGAGAAGCAAAATAACAAAAATGACCAGCAGCCCAAATCCGAGGGTGTGTGCGGTCTTCACAAACTCAGAAACGGTGGTGAAAGCGCTTGAACCGGTCTTGTCGGCGAAGTACTTGAACAGCCCGAAGAAGCCGGACCTGAAGAACTCCTGCACCGCGATCATAATGAAGGCCCCCACAGCCGGGCCATAGATCGTTCCCACCCCACCGACGATTCCCACGAGAACGGCGGCGATAGATAGGTCCTGAAGCGAAAACACGACTGAAGGATCGATGAACCCCATGTAGTTCATATAGAAGGCGCCCGCCAATCCTGTCCAAAACGTCCCGATGCAGAGCGAGATCATTTTGTAGCGCGTGGTATTGATTCCCATGCTCTCCGCGGCCTCCTGATCTTCTCGAATGGAAATAAAGTAATACCCGAGCTTCGAATGCACGGTCAGGCGCATGCAGAGAATGGTCAGGACCATCATGAACAGGATGATGTAGTAGTACGGCAGCTTGGACGAAAAGGTCGGCATAATCAGGATCCCCACCATTCCATTGGTCAGGGGTTCTGCGATCTTGGCCGCATCCTTCAAGACTTCGTTCAACGCCAGGGTGGCCAGGGCAAAGTAGGCGCCTCTAAGCCGGAAGGTAATCCAGCCGAACGGAAAGGCCACGGCCGTCGCCAGGAGGCCGCCGGTGACCATCCCCCACCAGGGCGAAATCGCGTAATGATAGGTAAGCAAGCCAGCCGCATAGGCGCCGCTCCCAAAGAAGGCGGCATGACCAAACGAAACCCGTCCCGTATAACCAGCGAGGAGGTTCCAGGCCGACCCAATGATGACCCACATCATGAAGAGAATGATCAAGTGTTGGTAGTATTCCTGCCGCAGCAGGAGCGGGAGGACGATCAGCGCCAGAAGGAATATCAGCGGATAAAGGTTCTTTTTCATTGGGGTGCTTGTTTAGACCTTCGTCAAACGCTTGAAGCCGCTCGGGAGAAATACCAGGACCCCCACAAAGATGATCATCCCGATGATATTTTCATAATCCATTCCCAGATAAGTGGAACCGACGCTTTCCGCGATCCCCAGGGTGAGCCCCCCGAAGATCGCTCCCACGGTTGATCCCAGTCCTCCGAGAATCGTGATCACGAAGGCCTTCGAAGTAAACGGCCCGCCGATGTCCGGAAAAATATAAAAGACTGGGGCCAGCAGTGTGCCGGCGCACGCGGCAAGCGCGGACCCCAACCCAAATGTGATGACCGTGATTCGTCCTGTGTTGACCCCCATCAAAGTCGCCGCTTCTTTATCCTGCGCGGTTGCCCGGATGGATCGGCCGAGATCCGTCTTCATCAGAAACAGGAACATCCCGAGAGTAAACATCACCGCAATGCCAAAAGCCACCGTGAGCGCCACACTGAAGGAAATGTGCCCCAGGAAGAAGGTCTTGTTGGAGTAAGTGGTGCTGACGGACCGGTAATCGGACTTGAAGATGAATCGGATGACTTCGGTCAAGACCATCCCGATCCCCACGGTCATCAGCACCTGATTGTGCGGCAGGATCGTGTCAACCTTAAGAAGGGGGTTCAAAAAATATTTCTGAATCAGGACTCCGAGCAAAAAAAGGGCGGGCATGGCAATGGCGAGCGAAAGGTAAGGGTCGATCCGGAGGGCTGAGAAAAGCACGTAGGTGATGTACATGGACACCATCATCAACTGCCCCTGGGCCAGATTAATGATCCCCATGACCCCCATGATGAGGGTCATCCCGATCCCAATCAGGGCATACAATCCTCCTTTGAGTATGCCGGCAACCAGCGTTTGCCAAAAGACGTCCATCCCTCGCTCCCTCAGGGCAACGATAAAGAGCAGTGTGCAGGATCCCGGGCGACCCGGCCAGGCCGCTCGGAAGTCATATTTCTCAATCCGGAGTTGATGGCGTGCAGCTTACTTGCGCTCCCTCCAGGGAGTCGTGGGGAAAATGTAACCCTTCGTCGCCACGTTTCGAGGCCATACGGTCTCGAGTTTTCCCCTTTGCCATTGCACCATAAAAGTGGGGAGGCGGTTTTGTTGAGTCTTCTTGCCATAGGAGACAAACTTGACCGGTCCGAAGGCGGTCTTCGTGTCGGTCGAAGCCAGGGCGTCCCGGATGTCACTGGGACTGAAAGTGCGGGCGCGCTGCAAGGCATCGGCAATCACGTAGAGGCAGGCATAAGCCTCGGTCCCATGGTATTCCGTGTTCGATTTGAAGCGGGCATTATATTTCTTGTAGTAATCCATGGCCCCGGGGTAAGGAACCGACTCCGACCACAGCGTGGCCGAAAAAACGTTGTCGGCCGCCGCCTGCGCATTCTCCCGGAATTCAGGGAGGGTAAAGCCGGCACCCCCGCCTACAAAGAGTTGGGGATTGATGTCGAGCTCTTTGGACTGGCGCATCAACAGGGCGGCGTCCATTACGTAGGAAACCATGTAGATCAAATCCGGGTTCATCGATTTGACCCGTGTCAGAATGGGCTTAAAGTCCACCGCGTTGGCGTTGTAGGCCTCCTTGAGGAGGAGCTGGACGCCCAGGTTTTTCAGGTTACCTTCGAACGACTTGGAACTCGACTGCCCGAAGCTGGTGTTCTCATAGAGGATCACTGCGGTTTTGGGCTTCACGACTTCTTGAAGAAAGGAAGTGACGGCCTCAGGATACTCACTGGCGGGCGGGTTAATTCGAAATACATAACTGTAGCCCTTCTCCGTGATCTCATCAGCCGAACCGGTCGTTACCAGGAAGGGAATATTCTTCTGCTGGGCCAATGCCGTCACACCGATACTAACGGCGCTTGAATACCCTCCTGTCAGCACAGAAACTTTGTCCTGGGAAATCAACTTCTCGACGGCCGAGCGGCCCACGTCCGGCTTTCCGGTGTCATCCTCAAAGATGAGCTCGATCTTCCTCCCTTTGACTCCCCCCTTCGCGTTGATTTCATCCAGGGCCATCTGGAAGGAATTCCTCTCAATTTCTCCAAACGCCGCTTCGCTGCCCGTCAACGGGAGAACCACTCCTACCTTAATCGTCTGGGAAAGGGCCGGGACCGCGGTGGCGCAAACTGAAAGAGCGAATGCAGTTAAAAATACAAACATTTTCCGGGCAGGTTTCATGGTCATCTCTCCTCCGACTTGTGGGCACCGCGTGACGGTGTTTTATTTGCAGAAAAGAATCCGGGTCGCTTAGGCTTAGGTAGCCCCGGTGAGCGATTCTCTCGCCGGGGGCCTTTGTCAGAGGGCTGGGTAACTCCCCTCGTAAAACAATGGCTCGCCCGAACACGCTGATGCAATTCATGGGATGGCGAACCTGCGGAACAGAAGGTCTCTGCACGTGAGGGCGTCATGTCGGGTGCGTGACCTAACCAAATTTTCATTCTTAGCGGGCGAATCATAACACTCTCCGGGCGCCGTTCCAACTGCAACATGCATCATGTTCCCGGGAGGCCGTACGAATCCCGGAGAAGCAGCGCCCCGTCGATTATTCCCTTGCGTCTGATATCCTTCAGTCTATGATGCCTTTCGCAATGAATGCATGTGAAACTGTGCTGGTAAAGTTCCGTAAGTATGTTCGGGTCGGAACCCTTCTTCGTTGCCTGCACCTATGAAGGAACTTTCAACAAAAAACATGAGAGAAGAAACTGGAGAATCTCTATCCTGGTTCGCGACGGGTCCGGCCATCGTGGCCTATATCGCCGCCTTTAAGCTGGCCTTGCATCTAGCGACCGCAAATGTCTACGGCCTGTTTATTGATGAACTTTATTTTCTGGCCTGCGGCGAGCACCTGGCCTGGGGCTACGTCGACATGCCGCCGCTGACAGCGTTCCAGGCATGGCTCACACGCGCACTGTTTGGCGATTCGATGATCTCAATCCGACTCTTTGCCGCCCTCGCCGGCGCCGGCCTCATTCTTGTTACGGGCGCGATGGTGCGCGAGTTTGGAGGGAGACGGTTTGCGCAGGCGCTGGCGGCGCTCGCGGTGCTCATCGCGCCCGGCTTTCTCGCCTTCGATAGCTATCTCTCCATGAACTCCATCGAGCCCCTGATCTGGATGGGGTGCGCACTGATCCTCATCCGCATCATCAAGACCGGGAACCCGCGATCCTGGATCTGGTTTGGTCTGCTGGCCGGGGTGGGATTGGAAAACAAGCAGACGATGGCACTTTTTGGATTTGGCGTGGTCGTAGGACTCGTGCTGACCTCGGAACGGCGGCTGCTGATGAATCGCTGGTTTCTGTTGGGGGGCGCCCTTGCGTTTTTGGTTTTCCTTCCCAATTTAATCTGGAATAATCAGCATCATTTTCCCCTTCTGGAACTGCTCGCCAACATCCGGCGGAACGGAAGAGATATCGTTCCGGGGCCTCTGCGCTACATTTGGATCCAAATCCTATTTTCTCCGCCCACAGCGGCCCCGATCTGGATCGTGGGGCTATGGCGACTTCTGATTTCACGCGATGGGAAAGGCTACCGGTCGCTGGGATGGGCGTATCTCGCTATGTTGGCAGTGCTGCTGGTGACTCACGGAAAGATCTACTATCTTGCGCCGGCGTATCCCATGTTGCTGGCGCCGGGGGCAGTTACAATCGAAAAGTGGCTTGAGTTTGGCCGTCTGCGGTGGCTGGGTCCGGTTTACGCGTCATTGCTGATCCTGACGGGCGTATGGATCGCTCCAACGGTGATGCCCATTCTCCCCCCGGACACATATTTCTGGTACACGAAGACGTTTCATATTGAACAACCCCGGTTCGAACGTCGCGCCACCAATGCAATGCCCCAGTTCTTTGCCGACCGGTTCGGCTGGCCTGAGATGGTCCAGGCGGTCGCGAAGGTCTACAACAGCCTTCCCCCTGACGAGCGCGCCAAGACCGCCATTTTTGGAAACGACTTCGGCCAATCCGGCGCGATCGATTTCTATGGGCCCAAACTGGGCTTGCCCAAGTCGATTGGCAACCACCTCAGCAACTGGTACTGGGGACCGCGTTCCTATACCGGCGAGATTGCCATTGTGCTGGGCGATACACGGAAGGGGGCAGAACGACATTTCGAAAGCGTCGAAGCAGTGGGCGAAATCGGTCACCCCTATGCCATGCGGCAGGAGCACTTCACTCTCTATTTGTGCCGCAAGCCCCGGGGATGGACGCTCGAGCAGATCTGGCCGCAATTGAAGAACTGGAATTGATTCTTCATCCTTGAGTCTTCTCCCGCACAGCGATATACTCCGTTCGCAGTACGTCATGCCCCTGGAATGGGTCTCCGGATTTCAATAAATCACACAAGGCCGGGGTAACCACCAATTTTCCTAACGTGATCCAAGTGCTCACAAATCTGTCATTGTTTTCAAGGAGGAATTACATTCATGAAATTTTTACGTTTGATCGCTCTCCTCATCGCCGCCCTCTTGGTGACGTCGGCTTTGTTGTTCGCGGACGAGGGTATGTGGATGCCGCAGCAAATCCCCGAGCTGGCGGCCAAGCTTCAGGCCATGGGGTTCAAGGGGGATCCGAAAGCTTTTGCTGACCTGACCGGCCAGCCCATGGGTGCCATCGTATCGTTGGGTGGGTGCACGGCATCGTTTGTCTCGCCCGATGGCTTGATCGCCACCAATCATCACTGTGTTACCGGCACGCTGCAGTTCAACTCAACCCCCGAACGGAACCTGCTCCGTGACGGCTATCTTGCCAAGACGCGCACCGACGAGTTGTGGAATGGTCCCAGCTCTCGGGTTCTCGTCACGACCTCGGTGACCGAAGTCACTGCGGCCATCACCGGCGGCATCGATCCGAAACTGACTGACCGTCAGCGTTACGACCTTATCGAGCGCCGCATCAAAGAGCGGGTCGCCGCCTGCGAAAAGGGGGGTCTGCGCTGCAACGTGGCGTCCTTCTTTTCGGGTCTCAAGTATTTCGAGATCGCCCAAATGGAGATCAAAGACGTGCGGCTAGTCTACTCGCCTCACGAAGGGATCGGCGTGTTTGGGGGCGAGACCGACAACTGGCGTTGGCCCCGTCATACCGGGGACTGGTCCTTTCTACGCGCCTATGTGGGCAAAGACGGGAAACCGGCTGAACATTCAAATGAGAACGTCCCTTACCATCCCAAGCATTGGCTGAAGGTTTCACCCGAGGGAGCCAAATCGGGTGAACTCGTGTTTGTGGTGGGCTATCCCGGTCGGACCCTGAGGCACCAAACCTATTCCGAAGTGAAGGAGACGACCGAATGGTCTTTTCCGCGGTCGATCCGCCTGGGGCAGGAACAACTGGCGATTCTCGATAAGCTCACGAAAGACAACAAGCCGGTCGCCATCAAAGTGGCCGGCCGTGTTCAAGGTCTCAACAACAGCCTGACGAATCAGAAGGGCATGCTCGAGGGGCTCTCGAAAGGCGGAGTCCTGTCGCAGAAGGAGGTTCAAGAGAAGGGGCTGGAGAAATGGATTGCTGCCACTCCGGAACGGCAGAAGAAATACGGCGACATCCTGCCGGCCTTGCGCACCCTTCAAGCCGAAAGCGAGAAGACCCGCGAGCGCAATGCCGTCCTGGGGAGCGTTATCTCATCCTCTTCTTACCTGGGGGCCGCTCAATCGCTCTATATGCTGTCGACCCAGCGGCCGAAGAACGATCTTGACCGCGAGCCGGGCTTTCAGCAGCGTGACTGGGGCCGGTTCAAGGAGGGTCAGGACCGCATGCAACGAACCCTGGACGCCACCGTCGACCGGACCCTCCTCCGATGGGCGATGGGAATGGCCGCGGCGCTTCCTGCCGGCCAGCGCATTGAGCCGCTTGACAAGGCCGCTGGACTTCAAGCGGGTATGGCCAAGGCCGACGTTGACAAGGCCGTCGATGCGTTCCTGGACGCCCTTTATGCCAACACCAAGATGGGCGACAAGGAATTTCGTCTCGGCCTGATGGAAAAGAGTACGGCGGATCTTGAAGCCACCAAAGACTCCTTCATCCTGCTGGCGGCGGCGCTCCACCCGGTACAGGACGCGAACCGGGAGATTGCCAAAAACCGCGCCGGCGCGTATGCCCGCCTCCGTCCGCGCTACATGGAAGCCCTGCTCGCCAAGTCCGGTGGACTCGTTCCCCCCGACGCCAACAGCACTTTGCGGGTCACCTATGGGACCGTAAAGGGCGTGGATTCGAAAGACGGACTCTTTTACAAAGACCACACCACGCTGGCCGGGATCGTTGAGAAACAGACAGGGGAAGGGGATTTCAACGCCCCTCAATTCCAGCTCGACGCCATCAAGAAGGTACGGGACGGGAAGAAAACTCCTTATCTCGACGCTACTCTTAAGGATGTGCCTGTAAACTTCCTCTCGACCGTTGACACGACGGGAGGAAACTCGGGGTCTCCGACGCTGAACTCCAAGGGTGAACTGGTGGGCCTGCTCTTTGACGGCACTTACGAGACCGTGGCCTCGAACTTCCTCTTCGACAAGGCCAAGACCCGATCGATCCACGTCGACAGCCGCTACCTGCTGTGGAACATGACCGACGTCGACGGCGCGGAGAATTTGCTGAAAGAGATGGGAATCGTTAGGTAGCTATCTTGCGCTGTGGGGCAGACGTCCTCGTCTGCCCTTCGTAATAATGAGGGACTGGCATCTCTTGCAATGTCCTTTTGATGAAGCCAACAATTGGGGGCCTGTCCCTTCTTGATGTGGCACTCTGGCCGGAGCTTGTGGTTTACTTGTGCGATCATTGGGAGTTACCTGTTTTATGCTTCTTTTCTCTAAGGTCTGATCCGATTCAGGCGGCTTCTCAGAAATCTACGAAAACACCGTGTTGAATAAACGTCCTAATGGACAGGAATGATCGCGATTAGCATTTTTGAAAAGCGATCCCGTTGCACTATTGCTATTCGATTAAACTTCGCAAGCAAGCGTTGAAACAAAGAATGAATTCGGGTCAGACTTCAATTTTTGCTAATCAGTCAAGTAATTGTCTGAGAGTTCTCGAACGACTGGTTCTGATCACATTTTCTTCCTCAATATTACGGAGGTACTCATGAAGACAGTCAGTTGGATTTTGCTTGTGCTCGTCGGCGCTCTGACTCTTGTAGGCGGCATGGGGTCCGCCTGGGTCGCATTGAGTCAGTCCCCGGACGGGCTGGTGGGGCCTGGAATGACCCTGATTGACGTCCAGGCGCCCGCGGACGTGGTTCGTTCAATCCGCGGGCGGCGTGTGACGGCCGCCGCTTACGCCGCCGGGTATGCCGTGCTTTTTCTGGCCGTGGTGCTGTTTCCTTATCGGCGCGGCGAGGTGTGGAGCTGGTGGGCAATCCTCGTGGCGTCGCTGGTCCTCCTGGGAGTGATTGTTCTGCGGGTGCCCATGCTCGGCACGCGGTCCGCAGTCGGCGTGGCTTTGATCCAATTTGGGATTGTGATCATCGCCCTGCTGCTCGATGTCGGTCGACTGCGCCGTATGACTCCGGCATAGGTGTTTGGCTTCGAGCTTCGGAGCAGTTTGATCGGGGATTCGTAGTTCGAGATCTCTGAAGGGACGGGGGCTCTGCCCCGCACTATTGCGGAAAGCCTATGGCTTTCCGGAGTTAGGCAACTCAGTCTTTCGTTTGTTTCGGCGAGGCTCAGCCTCGCCGATAAAAAACGGAGAAGAAACGACCGGAGTTGCCTTGGAAAGGCCGAGCCTTTCCACAATAATGAGCGGCAGAGCCGCCGCGAGTGAGCATCTTGCGCTTTCTCAGACGGTAACGGTGAACGTTCAATTGATTTTGCATCCCGAAGGGCCGAAACCCAAACAAGACTTTGCCGTGCATCCGAGAGGCCAGAGCAACAGCGCCGATGCAAAGCTTCTCAACAAATCAAGTTCTTTTTAGATTGATGGCTTTTAGCCTCCTGCTTTCCTGGTTTCCTAATCATAAGTTGTTCAGCTATTGTCGCCCGAAATTTAGATGGTACGTTCCTAACCGATGATGTGAGAGGAGAGACAAGATGATTTCCTGCCGTGTGGCGTTGTGTGCTGAATCAGTGGTCAAGGATGCCGATACCAATTCCGTCTCGGTATTCAACATTTTTGAAGAGATGGTCCCCAGTGGTTTTCCATTCGCCTTACCCAAGATGAATTGTGTTTTTTTCACAGAATTTCAAGGTGAACAGGGACAGATCGTCCCCGCTTTGCTGCGTATTACATGGGGAGAGACCGAACTTTTCAAACGCCCCATCCAGATTGACTTCAGAGAGAATTTCACAAGTCGACTGATTTTCCACTTTCACGGGATGCCGATCCAGGGTCCCGGCACGGTCCGGGTGGCGCTCATTCACGAAGATCAGGATATCGGTGGATGGAGCTTTGAAATAAGGGAGCCACAGCAGCCTGAAACCAAGACGCAGGAACCTTAAGTATTTTAGAATATACTGATAATGTTTTCTCGATGAAGATTGACCCGTTCGAGCTCAGGTAGCCGTGCAGCGCGAGGGGAGCGAGCGGTCTGCGTTTCTGGATGAGGCGTGTGCTGGCGACGAATCGCTGCGAAGGGAAGTCGACACCATGCTGGCCTCCGACGAGCAGGCCCGAAGCTCCCTCGAACGTCCGGCGGCTGGTGGGATTTCAGATTTTTCGAGAGGCGAGAAGGCTCACTCTGTGATCGGACACATGATCGGACCTTACAGGATCACTGCGGCCCTCGGAGCTGGCGGGATGGGTGAGGTCTATCTGGCCCAGGACACGCGACTGAATCGCCCGGTGGCAATCAAGTTCCTCCCGCCGGAATCGGTGGCCGATGATATCGCCAAGAAACGTCTGATGCGGGAAGCGCAGGCCGCCGCCAAACTCGACCATCCCAATATTTGTACGGTCCACGATGTGGGCGAAGAAGGGGGCAGCACTTTTATTGTCATGCAATATGTGGAGGGGGAAACGCTCGCGGATCGACTGAGACGTCAGCCCTTGGAACTAGAAGAGTCGATAGATTTCGCGCTGCAGGTGGCTGATGCCTTGGTAGAAGCCCATTTGCACGGGATCATCCATCGCGATATCAAGCCTCAAAACATCATGATCACTCCGAAAAATCAGATCAAAGTCCTGGACTTCGGCTTGGCAAAGGAAGTCGTGGGCAACACGCCGACTAAGGACGGATCCGCCACCGCAAGTTTTGCCACTGAGCCCGGGTTGTTGATGGGGACCGCGCCGTACATGTCCCCTGAGCAGGTGCAGGGAAAGCCGGTCGACGCCCGGAGTGACATCTTCTCTTTTGGAGGGGTGCTGTACGAGATGTTAGCCGGACGCCGGGCCTTCGGCGGAGAGTCAGGCATTGCGATTGTCACCGCAATCCTGCGCGACGAACCGACTCCCCTTGACGGGGTGCCGCCTGAACTGGCGGGTGTCGTGAGCCGTTGCCTTCAGAAGGATCCGGCCATGCGCTACACTCAAGTTTCTGATGTTAAATCCGCGCTGGAGCGGCTGCGCAACGCCACGGCGACCTCGCGCGAGCCAGCCCCATCCATTGCCGTACTCCCTTTTGCCAACCTCAGTGCGGACAAGGAAAACGAGTACTTTAGCGACGGGCTGGCGGAGGAGATCCTAAACGCGCTCAGCCGCGTCCCCGGCCTGAAGGTCACCGCCCGAACCTCGGCCTTCGCCTTTCGCGGCAAGGAACAAGACATCCGCAAGATTGGCGAGGCGCTGGACGTGCGCACGGTTCTGGAAGGCAGCGTGCGCCGCTCCGGCAATCGCATTCGCGTGACGGCGCAGTTGATTAATGTCGCTGATGGATACCATCTGTGGTCGGACCGCTACGACCGCGAAATGACGGATGTCTTCGCAGTGCAGGATGAGATTGCGCAAGCCATCGTCGGCATGCTCAAGGTGCGGCTTGCTGCTAAAGGGGCGCCGTTGGTGCGGCAGGCTGCGAGCATCGAGGCCTATCATGCCAATTTGAAAGG
Source organism: Terriglobia bacterium (assembly GCA_020072965.1). Taxonomy (GTDB): domain Bacteria; phylum Acidobacteriota; class Terriglobia; order JAIQFV01; family JAIQFV01; genus JAIQFV01. The sequence goes on from JAIQFY010000008.1 coordinate 141,081, forward strand.
CTGGTACCATTTTTTCAAAATGAGTCCGCCTGAGATGGCTCGCAGTAAGGCCTATTTTGAAGAGGCTATTGCGCTTGATCCCGAATATGCACCGGCCTATTTGGGACTGGCAAGATGCTTCCTCATTAGCCCCGTCATGGGAGGAAGACAGGCCCGTGAGGTGATGCCTCTGGCGAAGGCCGCGGCGCTCAAGGCGGTCGAACTTGACGACAGGGAGCCGGAAGGGCATGTGCTTTTGGGACAAGTGGCAGGCCAGTTTGAATACGACTGGAATGAAGCGCGGCGACGGTATCAACTCGCCCTGGCCCGCGAGCCGATGTCGTCGAGGGCCCGTTTCAACTGTGCCCAGTTTATCCTTATGCCGCTTCATCGCTTCGATGAAGCGATCGCCCTGCTCGAACCGGCGCTCCAAGCCGACCCGCTTTCACCCTTCCCGCGCATGGCGCTGGCGGGGGTACTCAACGCCCAAGGATCCGATGACCTCGCCATAGGGGAGTTACATCGCCTGCTTGAATTCGATGATTACTGGTTTGCGCACTTTGAACTCGGTCTGATCTACACGAATAAAGGGATGGTGCCGGAGGCGGCCGCAGCATGGGAAAAGGGGCTTCAACTCGTGCCGTACCCTGGCATGATCGGTGGCCTGGCGGGGCATTATGCAAGGTCCGGAAACCGGCCTCGCGCCGAGGACCTGCTCGCACGTCTGGATTCCCCGGAACTAGCTCAAGGCCGCGCCATTGGCTACGGATTCTTTCATTTGGTCTGCTCGGAATTCGACCTCGCCGCCGATCAATTCGAAAAAGCAATTGAAGCGCGCGACCCCAGCGCCATCTTTCTCAGCCACTTGCCCGTTGTGCATAACCTTCCACGCTGGCGGGCGCTATTAAAGAAAATGAACCTGGCGGACGTCGGATCGTAGAAGGCAATGGAAAGAGGACATGAATTCCTGCCCCCACTCTTATTTGCCAAGACCTTTTCCAGTAGCACCTGCCGGTCTTAGGAATCTACGCTCTCAGGGCAACCGCGGGAAGTCAGTAAGATCATTCTTTAAGCTTCTGAACAGGGTGATATGTCCGTTTTTCTGGTGATTTTGTAGTATCGGGGTATGGTCCAGTCGGCGAGACACCCGCCGTGATGCGGTGATCAAAGCTCGAAACATGACCGCGCAAGGCAACCATGGATATTGATTCTGAAGGAAAGCGATTAACAGAGCTGTACTCCAGCATGACGGACGAAGAATTGGAAGAGCTTGCCGGTGATCAAACATCGCTCACTGCTGAGGCTCGCCAGGCGTTAAATGGCGAGATATCCCACAGGGGACTGAGTTTCATCCCAAGGGAGTCGCCGCCGCCAACGGAGGACCCCGAGCCCAGTGAACTGGTCACTATTCGGAAATTCAGGGACTTGATGGATGCGGACTTGGCTAAGGGCCTTCTTGAGTCCGTGGGGATCGAGAGCTTTTTGATCGACGAAAATATGGTCAGGATGGACTGGCTGATTTCGACCGGGATTGGGGGAATCAAGCTCCAGGTGAAGCGCGAAGATGCGGAAGCGGCCATGACAGTTCTGGACCAACCGATCCCAGGGGGTCCGGAGGTAGAAGGCTAGTTTCGCCGAAGCGCACGGGGACTTGAGGCCACAGATCGGCGATTCGGCTTGTTGATGTTGTTGGTCTCGGTAGGCCATTCCTCCATATTGAATAGTCCTAGCCCTCTGCTGTTCAGACAACGGCAGTGAACTCCAGGCAAAGGATGAAAGACCCTGATCCCGGAGGGATTCCAAATTCCCGTGAATGTTGAGCCTCTCGCGTTGATGACCGTAACGGCGCGGTGATGTCCAGCGTCAGCGAACACGTGAATGTATGTTCCAATGGACTTGCCACGCCCGCCTTGAAGCATCCAATTCCCCCTGTACTCCGCGACTCTTTATTCTCAATCGGCAGGATCGAATAGGCTCAGACTTTGACAATCCTCATTGGATGGCGCGGGGATTTCCGAATCAACACTTCAAGTGGCACATCCACGCGACCTTGACAATGTATTCCCCTCCCGCACTCATCCATGGTTTCGCATCGGCAGCAGTCAACCATCCTCCGCAGCAATTCCTGCATGGACTTGATCTGGTCCATTAGCCCGTCGAGCTCTGCAAGTTTTCGCTGTGAGAGCTTCTGCCAGCGTGTAAATGCCGGAGTGGTCTTGCGGAAGCCAAAAAACAATTGTCGGATTTCACCCAGGGTGAATCCGGACTGCTGCGCCCGCTGGATGACGGCAAGGCGATGAACGGCAATGGTGTCATAGCGCCGCTGCCCACTGATCCGCGGGGGTGGGGGAAGTATTCGCATCTGTTCGTAATAGCGGATCGCGGACGGCCGAAGCCCAGCTTGTCGCGCGACCTCGGAAATGGTCAGTTGTGTCATACACACATTTTAAAACAATCCTGCGGTCGCAGCCCGCATTTGTGGACAACTTTTTACAGAAATCCTCCTTGCCTTCAAGTCGACTTGAAGTTGTAAGGTGCGTACGCAAGCACATTGGACAACAAAAACTAGCGAGCGAGGAGGACGCATGAAAACATCAGTTTCAGTCGCGTTAATGATGATGGTCCTGGGTGCCACGGCATTCTCGGACAAGGCCTTGCAGGGACAAACAGGTGCCCGGAGATCCAATCCCTCGGCACAGACAAAGGAAGAGACTCCCTTCTTCTGCGACCGGACGGCATTGACGCCCGAGCAGAGAAAACGGCAAGGAGAACTCAGCAAGATATTGCGATCGACGGTATTGGGCGTTCAGGAATTGTCTGACGGGTATGAATTTGAATTTTCACCTGAGGCCTCCAACTACCAGGCGCTGACGGAATTTACCCTGCTGGAGCGGGCCTGCTGTCCGTTCTTTGATATCAGCATCCGGCTGGAGCGGGAAGGCGGCAAGCTGTGGTGGCGCCTGACGGGTCGGGAAGGAGTAAAATCGTTCATCCGGCCAGAGTTTTCTCCCTGGTTCAAACGATAAGCGGGGAAGGGTATCCCTCGAGGTTCTAAAAACTTTGGAGACAAAACAGGGGCCAGATCTCTTCTGCTCCACCATGGGTTGGAGCAATTAATGCAACTGTTCATACCGGACGAAGCTTCTGGAATGGAAGATGAAAGCGGGCTGTGGGCGAAATCCTCAGGCCGGGAAGGCGCCCGAAGGAGCCTTCCTCCAAGTCTGTTAGGAGCAGCCGAATTTGTTGACAAGTCACGGCTCAAAATGGAATGTGAATGCTCAAGGTGATAAAACATCCTGGCTTTGGGATGGCCTTTGCCTGCGCCAACGGCGCTGGGGAATGGAGCCCAGCGTTAGCCGCCTTGCGGCTAACGCTGGGTCGGCATCGCCCCTCGGCCACAACCCCATCAGGGTTGTGAAACCATGGGTGGCTAGGGTTCCCAACGTAGGCCTGAAGAACGGGCCAACGTTGGGCTGTGAGACTCAGCGCCGTTGGCGCAGCTGTTTCCGAATGCCTCAAGGGAGCTCTGGATTTGAGCAACACCACGAAGGTATCTGGCCCTCACTGATTTCCACCGATTTGAGTCGACAATTGACTCGGGTTCAAAAAGCGATATCATCGTCTCCTCAAACGGATTCCTAACGATGAAAGGCCTTCTCTCTTTTTTGTGTGTCACTGTCGGCGGCGCCATCGGCTGGTGGCTGGGGGCGTTCGTGGGATTCATGACGGCCGTTTTTCTGAGCATCCTTGGTTCGGGCATTGGTCTCTACTTTGCCTTGCGCGTCCACCGGGAATACTTCGAGTAAACGGGGCAACGCTCGCGGTCAAATCTTTTCAATGCCAATTTGTTCTGAAGGCAGTGAATCCTGTTGCCCGAGAACCCGTTCTGAATGAAGAATGAAAAGTAAGTCCCGCTCTTGTTTCTTATCATCCCGTCGAGTGAACAAGATGACTGTGGGGCGCATATGTCGCGCTCTTTGCGATGGGGACCCGAATCGATTGCATCAAAGGAGTGGGAGGGCCTTTCACAGAAGGTGGCAGGCAGTGCACTTTCGCATACCAGCGCCTGAGTGGGAGACTTCTGTCGTCCGCCGGTTACGAAGGAACCCCGGCAAACTCCGGGACTTGTGGCTCCAGAGATCCCACCGCTGCTTCGACCTCTTCAAGAATCTCGCACGATTTGACCAGGGTCTTCATCGCGTTGTGGTCCGTGTACAACGGGCGGTCGACATCGAGGTGTTCGACGTACTTGCGCACCACCCGGTGCGCTGTTTCGACTCCGGTTCCGTGACTGAAGTCGCGGAAATCCAGGGCTTGGGCGGCGGCCATGAATTCGATCCCAAGCACCCCGTAGGCGTTATCGATAATCTGGTTGTTCTTCAGGGCGGTGTTCATTCCCATGGAAACGAAATCTTCCTGGTCAGCAGCGGCCGGGATGGAGCCGATGGAGGCGGGGGCCGATAGCATACGTTGCTCCACGATGAGCGTATCGGCCGTGTATTGACTGAGCATCATACCGGAAAACATGCCCGCACCCTTGGTGAGGAACGCCGGCAGACCCACACTCAGCGCCGGGTTCGTCATCCTGTTGAGACGCCGCTCCGAAAGCACGCACACCATGGTAACGGCCACGCCAACCATGTCCATGGGGAGTGAAACCGGGGAGCCCTGGAAGTTGGCGCCTGTGAGGGTGAGGTTTTCCTCGGGGAGGAAGATGGGGTTGTCGGCCACGGCGTTGAGTTCGATCTCGACCTGCTCCCTCGCAAACGCCAAGGCATCGTGCGCCGCTCCAATCACCTGGGGTGTGGACCGCATCGAGTAGGCATCCTGCACCTTGGTCTTGATCTTTCCCGACAACAAGTCGCTGCCCCGGATGCACTTCAGGATGGCGTTCGCGCTTCTCATGGCGCCGGGGAAGCCGCGAAGGTGGTGAAGTCTCAAGTCATAGGGTTTCAGATTTGCATAGAGGGCCTCGAGTGTCATGGCGCAGGCAATCTCGGCTTGCTTCAGCCAGCGGTTGATGTCGTAGAGCTGTAGTGCGCTCATGGCAGTCATCAAATTGGATCCGTTGATTGCCGCCAGACCGTCTCGAGCCTGCAAGCCCGGAACGGGGATTCCCGCACGTCTCATGGCCTCATTACCTGGCAGCCGGTGCCCCTCATAGAATGCCTCCCCTTCTCCCATCAGGAGCAGTGCGATCTGTGACATCGGAGCGAGATCGCCGCTGGCGCCCACCGAACCCTTTTGGCATACCACCGGCGTCACCCCTTTGTTCAACATGTCGACGTAAGTCAGAGTGATCTCGGGGCGACAGCCCGAGTGGCCGCGCGCGTGGACGTTGATCCGACTCGCCATGGCTCCGCGGACGAATTCAAGGGAGGCAGGATCTCCGATCCCCGCGGCATGGTTGTAAATGAGGTACCTTTGAAATTGCTTCACCTGGTCGTCATTCAGGACCACTTCGGAGAACTCCCCGATGCCCGTGTTGACCCCGTACATGATTTCGTGGGCTTCGATCTTTCGCTCGAGCATCGCGCGGCACACCTTGATACGTTCCAGGGCTTGAGGGTGGAGCTCGACCTTCTCGCCGTGTCGCGCAATTCGTACGAGTTGCTCAATCGTTAATGAGGATCCATCGAGGACGAAAGCCATACTCAGTCCTTTCACGAAATCGAGAATAGGGATCATCTTCCAAGCGCGGGGACAGCTTCTTCCCATGAAGTTGGCATAAGTACACAGGTATGGATCGAAAGCCTCCCGCGATCAGCCATCCCTGAAATGGCTGAAATCTGGATTCATGATACGCAGTCGCGACGGTTGTCTCAAGAGAAAAGGATGAGAGGGACAGTCCCCCGAAAACGGGGACAGTCCCTCGCGCTCGTCACTCCTTGCAGCTTCTCTTTGCTCTTTCCATTCAAAACATCACTTTGCTTAAGCACCGAAAGACTGTAAACTCGTAATTGTCCTCATCGCAGGAGGCGCGATGTGGACTCCATCCGACCGGGCCCTGAAATTTATCAGGCGCATCCATTCAGAGGTGAAGATCCATGAAACGTCGCGATTTTCTGAGGCATTCTGCCGCGGGGGCCGCAGCCTTATCGATGCTGGGGCGAGAACTGCTATCGCCGGCAGAGGTCAAAAAGGCGAAGGTGGCTTTGGTCAAATCCCAAGATCGAATTCAAGGCGTTCAGGCCGCCTTGAAATTGCTTGAAGTTCCCTCACCGAGAGGGAAGAAGGTCCTGATCAAGCCGAATTTCAACACGGCGGATCCGACGCCGGGTTCCACGCATAACGACACACTGCGTCAGCTCGTCGTGGAGATGAAATCGCGCGGTGCTTCCCAAGTGTCCATTGGGGAGCGGAGTGGCCCGCCGAAGACAAGATCGGTCATGGAAGAAAAGGGCATCCCCGGACTGGCGCAGGAGCTGGGATTTGATGTCATTGATTTCGAGGATCTGCCGGCGGACGGCTGGGTGCATGTCAACCCGCCGGGCAGCCACTGGCAGAATGGGTTCGACGTCGCGCGTCCTGTCACCGAGGCTGAATACCTTCTCTGGACCTGTTGTCTCAAGACGCACGCCTATGGCGGCATCTTCAGCATGTCAATCAAACTGGCTGTGGGGGTAACGCACAAGAGCCTGATGCGCGAGCTCCATGGCGCCCGCCAGACCCATATGCGGCGCATGATCGCCGAGATTCATCAGGCTTTCAGGCCTCAGCTTATCGTCATGGACGGATTGGAGGCGTTTGTCGACGGCGGCCCCTCCAGCGGCAAGCGGGCAACTCCCGGAGTGATTGTCGCTGGAACAGACCGCATCGCGGTTGATGCTGTGGGTGTGGCAATTCTCAAACAGCTCGGTTCGAATGACGCGATCATGTCGCGAAAAATTTTCGAGCAGGAGCAGATTCAACGCGCCGTCGAGCTCGGCCTGGGAATCGGTGGGCCCGATCAGATCGAAATCGTAACTGCGGACGCGGGGAGTCGTAGTTACAGTGATGAGCTCAAAGTAATTCTTGCACAGGGTTGAGATTGAAAGGTCAAACCTTCCCGTGCTCGTCTCGTCCGCGTCCAAATCCGTCTTTCAAAGTGGATTTTTGAAATAGCGGTGAGGGCTGGCTCCAAGCATCCTCTTGAACATTGAGATGAAGGCACTGGGGGTGCTGTAACCGGCCTCCAGGGCAGCATTCGTAATGTTTTCCCCCGCGGCAAGCAATCGCATGGCATGCATGAGGCGAAGTTGCTGCCTCCATTTCCCAAAGCTCATGCTGGTTTCCAACTGGAATAACCTTTCCACCGTCCTCTTGCTGGCCCCGGCCGTCTTGCAGATCTCTTCCAGCGGGCGCTGATCGCCCGGATCATTCAAGAGAATTTGTGCGACCCTGACGGCCCTGGAGTCTCGAGGACTGGGGAGCTGAAGGGGGATGGCTCGGACTGTTTCCAGTTGGTCTACAAGAAAATCGAGCAGATGAGACTGAATACGGACTTTGCTGCTTAACCTGGGGAATTTGCAGGCGTGGAGAATCAACTCCCGCAATAGGAGTGATACATTCACTACACAGCAGCTCCTCGGAAGAGCATGCATGAGAGCTGACTTCAAATACAGGGTCCGCATGGAGACGGCGCCGGACATGGTGATTCCATGCGGAACTCGCGCTGGAATCCACACGGCGCGTTGCGTAGGCACCACCCAGGTCCCCTCATCTGTTCGGACCGTCATGACCCCCTGGGACGCGTACACCAGCTGATCTCGGTCATGATAATGCCGGGGAACAACATAACCGTCCGGAAAGTCGTAGGTCAGCGTGGTGACCCGGGCGGTGGGATGACCCCGCGGGTCAAAAAATGGGGACTGACGTATCTTCAACATTTCTTGTCATAATATCGAAAGAATGTAAACCGGTCTACCAGTAATATATTCAGGGTTTCCCAATAAAGAAATGAGGAGGGCTCCATGCTAGGTTCATCAAAGCTTGTGGCGTTTGTTCCCACTCAGGACTACAAGAAAGCCAGATCGTTCTATGAAGGGGTGTTAGGGCTTGGTTTTGTGAGCGAGGATCGATTTGCACTGGTGGTGGATGCCGGCGGCATCACGGTGCGGATCACGAAGGTTCCAGACTTTAGACTTCACAAGTATACCATCCTGGGATGGGAAGTTTCCCAGATCGAGAAAATGGTGTCGGGGCTCGAGGAGCAGGGAGTCCAGTTCGAGCGGTACGGATTGCCTGGACAAGACGAACGCGGGATCTGGACAACGCCGAATGGCGACAAGGTGGCCTGGTTCAAAGACCCCGACGGCAATATTCTGTCTCTGTCACAACACGCTTCTTAGCGAATGGGGTTGGTCGCTTTGGTAGCCCCGCCGCGCTCTTGCGGCGGGGGCTCTTTTTTGAATTCCCGATGACTTATGCATCAAGGAAGATTCCACTTCACATGTTTATTGGTGCATCTCTATGGCTCCTGACACGAACCAACAGGATGACACCTTCAGACACCCGCCCCCGCCGCAAGAGCGCGGCGAGGCGACCAGGGCTGCAAACCCTCGACATTCGCGCAGTCATGACACGAACCTTTTGAACCTCCTCCCCTCTTTTCTCCTCTTGACTTCCGGTGTTCCCTCATAGATGATTCGCTCACGTAGTCGGGGGCGTCCGAACGGCTGCTGAACCCAAGGGGTTCGCAGACTCGCCGGTGATTGGAAATGACTCTAATATCCGGGGTTCCCTATCCGACAGGTTTGACGCCGATGCACGCGTATTTCGGTCAAACTCTCCTTTAGAAAACGAGCATACCCATGAAAGAAATTATCAACTTCAAACTGAATGGTGAATCCACGAAACTCGATACGGAAGGCGACCGGATGCTGCTCTGGGTTCTGCGCACGGACCTGGGACTCACGGGAACGAAATTCGGTTGTGGTGAAAACCTGTGCGGAGCTTGCACGGTGGTGGTGGGGAAGGAGGCGGTACGGTCGTGCCAACTTCCCGTGCGGGAGATTCGCGGCAAAGAGGTCACAACCATTGAGGGCCTGGCTGGAAACGGGACTCTCCATCCTTTACAGGAAGCATTTGCCGAGCACGGGGCGCTGCAATGTGGTTTCTGCACCCCTGGCATGATCATGAACGCCTATGCCCTGTTGCGGAAGAATGCCAGACCAACCCGGGATCAGATCATCCAGGGGATGGACCAAAACTTATGCCGGTGCGCGGCTCATAAGCGGATTGTCGAAGCCATCGAAAGCGTGGCGAAGAAGGTGTAGATTCCAGAATTTTAAAGTTGTGGGAATTAGTCTGACGTCGGCTGAGTATGTAACAGGAGCCATCTTTCGCAGCAGGAGAAGTCAGAAGTCAGAGATCGGAAGTCGGAAGAAGAACGCAATCGCTGTTCAATGATCCGAGGCTAATCATGCGAAAAGATTCATCTGGACTCATGGAAATGTCCCAACCCACCCCCCAACGATTGCTCAAGCGGCGCGACTTCATGAAGCTGTTTGGCGGGGGCATCATCGTTCTTTTCACCGTTGACGTGTCGGATCTCTTCGGGCAGGCGTCCCGGGGAAGAGCCTATCCGACCGATATCAACGCCTACTTGAGAATCGCCGAGGATGGCGAGGTGACGGTCTATTCGGGAAAGATCGAGATGGGACAGGGCGTCATCACCTCGCTGGCGCAGATGGCGGCGGACGAACTCGGCGTCTCGCTGGAATCCATCCACATGGTTCTGGGGGATACGGAGCTGTGCCCTTGGGACATGGGGACTTTTGGCTCCATGTCGACCCGCTTTTTTGGCCCGGCATTGAGGTCGGCCGCGGCCGAAGCGAAGGGGGTTCTGCTGGAGCTGGCCTCAGAGCAACTGAAGACGGCCAAGGATAAGCTGAGTGTGCAGAATGGAGTCGTCTATCTCACCTCCGACAAGGACACCCGGGTCACCTTTGGCCAGTTGGCGAAAGGGCAAAAGATTACTCGCAAGCTGGACGGGAAAGCCGTGACGAAGTCCGTCTCCGAGTTTACGGTGATGGGGAAGCCCGTGATCCGCATGGATGGAGTAGCCAAGGTGACGGGCAAGGCGCTCTATGCCGGGGACATACGCCTACATGACATGGTGTATGCAAGAATCCTGCGTCCGCCCGCGCATGGAGCGAGCTTAAAAAGCGCCGATACCTCGGCTGCTGCGAAGATGCCTGGGGTGACCGTGATCAAAGAAGACAACCTGATTGCCGTGCTTCATCCCGATCCGGAAGGAGCGGAAAAAGCTCTTGCCAGTATCAAGGCTGAATTCGATGTTCCAAAGCCCACGGTGGATGATAAGACGATCTTCGACCACCTTCTCAAGTCGGCTCCTCAGGCCCAAGAAAGAGATCGGAAGGGAGATCTGGCCGCCGGGGAGAAGAGTGCGGTTTCGGTCTTTGAGAACCAGTATGTGAACGGCTATGGCGCGCATGCTCCCATTGAGACCCATACTGCTCTCGCAAGATTCGAAGGAGGAAAGGCGACGGTTTGGACATCGACTCAAACGCCGTTTCCGAACCAGCAACAAATCGCTCAGGCCCTTGGCATTCCCCCTGAAAACGTCCGGGTCATCACGCCCTTTGTAGGCGGAGGGTTCGGTGGCAAGAGCAGCGCCGGTCTCCAAGCGGTCGAAGCTGCGAAGCTCGCGAAGATTTCCGGAAAGCCGGTTCAAGTGGCGTGGAGTCGGGCTGAAGAATTTTTCTACGATACCTTTCGGCCGGCAGCGGTGGTCAAGGTCAAGTCCGGCACCGACAGCGCGGGCAAGATCTGCTTGTGGGATTACCAGGTGTATTTTGCGGGATCGAGAAGCGCCGAGCAATTCTATGAAGTTCCGCACAATCTCATTCGGGCTTATGGTCAATGGGGAGGGGGCCAGGTGAAGGCGCACCTTTTCGCCACCGGGCCTTGGCGTGCGCCCGGAGCAAACATTAATGTCTTTGCGAGGGAATCGCAAATCGACATCATGGCGGCGAAGGCCAAGAGTGATCCGCTCGAATTCCGCTTGAACAATACCTCAGACAAAAGGATGCGCAGCGTGCTCGAGGCGGCCGCCCATCGATTCGGTTGGAAAAAGGCAGCGCTGCCCAGCGGTCGCGGTTATGGGATCGCCTGCGGAATCGATGCCGGAACCTATGTGGCGACGATCGCAGAGATTCAAGTCGATAAAGCCAGCGGCAAGGTGAAGGTCAAGCGGATCGTGTGTGCCCAGGACATGGGGATTGTCATCAATCCGGATGGAGCCCGGATGCAGATGGAAGGGTGCATGATGATGGGGCTGGGATACGCGTTGTCGGAAGAGATCCGGTTTAAGGGGGGCGAGTTATTGACAAAGAATTTTGATACCTATGAATTGCCTCGCTTTTCAGGGTTGCCGGAGATTGAGGCCATTCTTGTGAAGAACGACGAACTCACTCCCCAGGGCGGGGGAGAGCCGGCGATTGTGCCGATTGGTGCGGTCATTGCCAACGCCATTTACGACGCCGCCGGCGTCCGACTGTTCCAAATGCCCATGACACCTGAAAGGGTCAAAGAGGCGCTCAAGGGGATGTAGTCCGACTCGAGTTCCCAGTACTGGAACGCATAAACTTCTCTTTATTCTCTCTTCAAGTCACCTTCGCTTTATCGCTGAGAACGATCTGTGTGCGCCTCAGCACTCATCCCATATGGGCGGATGATTGTTGCCCAAGCGAAATTTCCGCAAAAAACAACTGCCGCCCAATAGCCTCCAAGCCTACTGACGTCACCCCCGAGCCGTTCATGACGCACCAGGCTCATAATTTCAGTACTATCAACGTTACGTTCAGCCCTGTGGTTTAACTGACCGCTGATTGCTGAGAGCTGACAGCTAAATGCTGACCGCTGCTTTCTCTACTCATACCTCAAAGCCACCAGCGGATCGATCTGTGTTGCGCGCCGGGCAGGAATGAGACATGCCACGATCGCGACAACAGAAAGGGCCAACGAAATGCCGAGGAAAGTCAGCGGATCTGCGGGACTGATTCCAAAGAGCATGCTGCGCGCCAGGCGCGTGACGCCAAAGGCGCCCAGGAGACCCAAGGCGATCCCGATTCCTGTGATGAAGAGTCCATGCTTAACGACGAGGGAAAGGACATCTTTTCTCTGTGCGCCAAGGGCCATGCGGATGCCGATTTCATGGCTCCTTTGCATGACCGAATAGGCCATGACGCTATAGAGACCGACGGTTGCCAGGACTAACGCCAGGATGCCGAACAGCCCCAGGATTGAAGCGGCCATGCGGGGCGCGAAGACCGGCGTACCCATATAATCCGACATTCGATTGATGTCGAAAAGCGGCAGGCGGGCATCCAGTCCCCGCACGGTCGCACGCACGGCAGACTGGTAGGCGGCTGGATCCCCTGCGACGCGGACTAGCAGGGTGGCGTCTGGATGATAGAACTGGAGCAGAGGGAAAAACATATACGGAACGGGGTCTTCGCCGAGGCTTTCGTATTTGCCCGTCTTCACCACCCCGATCACTTCGCACGTTGCGGAACCGACTTGCATCTTCTGTCCTACTGGATCTCTTCCGCTCCAATAGCGATCGGCCATGGCCTGGTTAATGATCACGTAACGCTGGGCGGAGGCCTCGTCCTGGAGGGTGAAATCCCTCCCCTTAAGGATGGGGGTTCGCATGGTATGAAAATATTCCGGCCCCACCCAATTCATAGAGATCACCACTTCTTCCTTAGGCTTCGGGACATAGCCGTCGATGGTCACGCTGGTTGAACTTGTTCCTGTAAATCCAAGCGGCAACCGACGAATAAGACTTGCCGACTGGACCCCGGGAATCGTCTGAAGGCGCTCCAGGACTTGTTTCTGGAAGATTTTCCCCTGCTGGGTTGAATACCCGTTCGCGAGGAGGTCATAAGAGGCGACCAGTACGTTGTTCGGATCGAATCCTGGATCGATCTTTTGGGCTTTTCTAAGGCTTTGCAGAAACAGCGCCGCCGCAATCAACAGGACGAGGCAAAGCGCCACTTGAGCGGTGACCAGCGAGGTTCGCATTCGCGATCTTCCATGCATTCGGACGGTCTCGTCTTTGAGCGCTGTAACGAGGTGAGGATTCGAAGAATGCAGCGCCGGCACCAAACCAAATACCAGGCCGGTCAAGACAGAAACGAAAAATGTAAAGAGGAGGACGCGGCCATCGGTTTCGATGGTAACCTGAATCGGCAGGTTGGCAGGGGGAGTAAATGTGCGCATGAGGCCCGCTCCCCAGTGCGCTAACCCCAAACCCGCTGCTCCACCCAGAAGGGCCAGGAGTGTGCTTTCGGTGAGCAACTGGCGCACCAGGCGGATGCGACTGGCCCCCACCGACAAGCGGATTGCGATTTCCTTTCGGCGTCCCAGGCTACGCGCCAGTATCAAGTTGGCCACATTCGCGCATGCGATGAGCAGGACGACGCCAACCACCACCATTAGCACTGTCAGCACGGGCCTGAAAATTTGGGGAGCCCCGAAATGAGAATTCCAGATGGGGAGAAGAACCGACGTCCGGCCCGTGTTGGTGTCGGGATATTGCGCGGAGAGCTCATGGATAACCGAGGCGATGGAGGATTGGGCCTGGGCCATGCTGACTCCCGCTTTAGGCCGTACGAAGACCAGCAGCCAGTGGTCCCCCCGCAGGTCGAGCATGCTTGTCCCGGTGGAAATCTGGCGTTGCATCATGACCGGGATCCAAAGATCCATGGAGAGGCTCACGAATGAACCATAAAAATTCCTGGGGGCGACTCCAATGATGGTAAAGGGCTGACTATTCAAGGTCACGGTCTTGCCCAGTATGTCCGGATCTGAATTGAACCGCCGTACCCAGAGGCCGTAGCTCAGCACCACCACCGGGTAAGCCCCGGGCACTCGCCCCTCTTCAGGGCGAAAGGTGCGTCCCAGCGCAGGCTTGACCCCCATCACATCGAAGTAGTTTCCGGACACCACCTCCCCCCACACGCGATCCGTCCGGTCTCCCGCGCTCAAACCCACAGGAGTCATGGTATAGGCCGCAAGATCGGCCATTCCAGCGGTGTTTTTTTGGTAATCAGAGAAGTCAGGGAAAGAAGTGCTGGTAAAAGCGCCTGAGATGCTTTTCTCCTCCAGGACAAAGAGGTGATTGGTATCGGTGACCCCCGGCAAAGGTTGAAGCAGAAATGATTTGACCCAGCTGAAGATCGTCGTGTTGGCTCCAATGCCAAGAGCCAGGGAGATGATGGCCACGAGCGTGACGGCTGGACTTTTCAGTAGCATTCTGCCTGCATACCGCAGGTCCTGAATTAAAGTGTCCATACTGTTTCTCCTCTTTGGATCCAACGGCTGCGAGTTGCACTCTAGGAAGGGGCCCGGCGAGCTCTCCTTTGATTAAACGTGCAGAGGTGCGAATAAGTTCCTTGAAAATCCTGAAACTTCAAGAAGTCTCCGGAAGACCTCAACGGAGGCGCTCCAAGTGAAAGCGTGAATGCTGCTCGTCAGACCCATCTATCTGTAACCCCGAGCACACGTCAGACCCTGTAAATTGACAGAGCGACTCAGGAAATCAGCGGTAGCTCGAAACGCGCTGGAAATCTTTATGAGGGGAGCGCATTAACCGCTACTGTGGCCCCAGAATCAGCGGAAGGCCTGTCTTGGAATTGCCGATAATGACGACTTTGGCGTTGGTGCCCATGGCAAGCTTCTCAGTCGCCTCGATGCCTTTCCATTCCAGCAACTGCGCGCTGATCCCCTGGGCCACAATGCGCTGGAAGTCGGCGATGCCTTGCCCCTCGATCCGTTTGCGCTCGGCTTCCTGTTTCTCCTTCTGGAGAACAAAGCTCATGCGCAAGGCGTCCTGCTCGGCCTGCTGCTTCGCTTCGATGGAGCTGCGCAACATGGCCGGCAACTGGATGTCCCGCAGCAGCACGCGCTCCACCACAATCCCGCGAGGGGCCAAGGTCTGGGCGAGTTCGTCCTGAATTCTTTGGGCCACTTCCTCGCGCGCCCCGGTGTAAAGGGCGTTGGCGCTATGCGCGGAGGTCACCCCGCGGATGGCGGCCCGCAAGTTGGGCTCGAGCACCACATTGACATAGTTCTCGCCGATCCCCTGGTAGACTTCGGCTGCCTTGGTACGGTCGAGCTTGAAGATCAATGAGGTGTCCAGTGACATCATGAGTCCCTCGTTTGAAGGGACACTGGCCGATTCCTTAATCGTCTGGGTTTGGATGGACAATTTGTGAACTGACTTGAGGGGATTGATCATGTGCAGACCTTCGGAAAGGGCTTCGCCGGTGACCCGACCGAAAAGCGTCAGAACGCCTACATGTCCCGTGGGGACCGAAGTCGTCGACGTCCACACTATTAGAAACGCCACCACCGCAAGGGCGATCTTTCCAATCCCCAGGGAAAAGATGTGCTTCACGGGTGCAATCCGCAGGGTTGAGCCCGAGTCTCCGGTGCCCTTCTGAAATAAAGCCATTGTAGCCTCCTTTTTCCTTCTTGCTGGCTTGCCAGCGTTGAGGCATTCTACTGTGGACGGCCCTATTCATCAACACGCCATTGTGTCACACGATGTGTTTCGGGCGGGCACTGTCGCCACACCCTGCAACTCCGAGGTCAAAGACAGATGGAAAAAATTGTCACCGCTTCTGCGCAAATCTCGAAATTGGTGGAGATACTTAGAATCTCCGACCTGCCATCGGAAGAAGATCGTCCAACTCATCCCACGCGCGATTCTCAAGGCGCTCTGCTTCTTGCCAATAGCTATTTCGCACTCGTTTCGATCTGTCATCAGACCAGCCCCCTGGGTGAGAGACGCCTGGAAGGCATTGTCGATAACGTGAAGCTGGCGGGGTGGGATTATCTGGAAGGGAAGTTCCGTTGGAAGATCCGCGAAGAGCCACAGTGGGCATCGCCTGAGTTCTGGAGAGCCCTGAGGCCGTTGGATCTATCGGGATTGTACGAGGACCCGGTATTTGGGAAAACACTGAACCGGGTGAATGAGCGTGCCCTCCTTTTGAACGACTTGGGTCAGAGACTCATGGAGCGAGGTCACAGCAACGTCGGAGAATCATTCGATGAGTGTCGAGGCATCATCGGGGGGGATTCGGGATTTCTCGCTTTTTTAAAGACATTCGAGGCCTACAAGGACCCTGTCATGAAAAAGGCCCATCTTTTTCTGGCAATCATGGTGAGGGAACTGGGCTGGGCGATACAGGACCCTGAAAATCTGCGCTCCCCGGTGGATTACCATGAGATGAGAGGACATCTCCGGATGGGGACCCTCTTGATTCAAGACCAGCGGCTTGCTTCAAAAGTTCAAAGGGGACTTACCCTCACCGAAGAGGAAGACTGCGAGATCAGGTCGAAGATCCAGGCAGTTAACACCTTCATCAGTAATCAGACGGGATTGCGCGTGAGTGTGGTTCATTCATTATTCTGGAATTTGTTTAGAAGTTGTTGTCACCGCCTATCCAACGAAGCGCATTGTTCGGGGTGCGGGGATAGCTGCAATTTGCTTGATCGGTACAAGAAGCTGGCAATATACAAGGGCCGGTGTTTGTTTTCCGAGTTCTGCAAATCAGCGGAAAAGCCGGATAAAATTATGGAACCCCCCTATGCCGGGCATTATTACTAGGATCATAAAATGTTAGGGGTCAGATCTTTCCAATTTCCAATTGAGATTTGGCGTGCTGGAAGCTCTCAGCTAAGTGCTTGTCTTTCCCCATTCTTTTTTAGTACCAAGGGATGGCCCCGGAGACGGGCACATAAGAATGTTAGGGGTCAGATCTTTCCAATTTCCAATTGAGATTTGGCGTGCTGGAAGCTCTCGGCTAAGTGCTTGTCTTTCCCCATTCTTTCTTAGTACCAAGGGATGGCCCCGGAGACGGGCACATTGATCAAGTGTATCGCGTCGCTGAAATGGAGATTGGAAAGACCTGGCCCCAATCATATTTTTGAAAGACCTGGCCCCAATCATATTTTATGTCTGTGCAGGAGAGGTGAAGAGATTACAAGCGCGGTCTCACCGGACGAGCGCTGAGCTCTGGTCGGTGCTTGATGTGGATTTATTGAGGCGGTACAGTTTCAGATCCTCCTTCTGAAAAATCACACTGCCAATCCTCTGCAAATCGGGCCACAAGCCTGAAACATGGTAAGCCCACACATACTCGTAATTTTCATGAACTTTGTTCCAATCGGGCGGGATGGAGTAATCCAGATCCCAGGAAAGATCGGGGCGGTAGACTCCGCTCTTCAGTCTTAGAGCCGCCATACCCGGCACACTCAACAGGTTCGGCAATAGCCATCCTCGGCGTATGGCCCCGTACGCCCAGAAATGATAATAGGTGCGACGAACCGGTCCATCATGGGCGCCATCAATGATCGGCAAAACGCGAGCATTCTTTGGGATCATGTCGAAGGACTGTGCCAGGCCGGTGAGTCGGGGGCCTTCCAGCAGAAAATGCTCGGTAATGTTTTCTATCCGGACAAAGAAAAGCGCCAACGCCACGAGCGCGAGCCATCGGGCACGCTTACCCACGTGGCAGAAGGAGAGAAACACAATGAACAGAAAGGGCAGGACGCGTGGGTAAATATCCCAAGCCTCGCCAAAACCCACTGGAAGGATCCAAAACAAAATGAACAAAACACCGCCTGCGACGGCCCATTCGCGATTCCATCTGAACTCCGCATTCCGCCACCACGCCAGCAGAGCACAACCTAGTAAAGCGACCAGCGTGAGCCAGCCAACCCATGGAGAGTAGCCCCGCAAAAACCCTGTCAGCCAATCCATCTTGTCGCCGAAGCCGTCAAATAAGATTTCATGGGTGGGAGCTACTCCAAGAGGAAGCCTCAGGTAAAAGAGAATGCCCGGAAGGAACAAGAGCCAGGAGAACACGAAGTGCCGGATTGCGGTTCGCTTCCACAGCAGGTGGGCCGTGATCACGATGCCTAACATGGCGAAGGCAAAAAGATGCGTTGCATACACCCCGGTGACGGCAGCCAATAGAACCAGCCAGCGGAAAGGGCTTGCTCGTTCCAAGAACCGGATCCACAGCCCCAGCGCCAGGAAACACAGCGCGACACCCAAATAAAAGTTCAGATATCCATATAAGAAAAAGACATTGTAGGAGAGGAGCAAAGCCCATAAGGAGAGAGGCTCATTCCCCGGGTTTGACTGACGCAAGAAGAACCAGACGCAGAGAGGCATGGCGAGCAAACAGATGCACAAGAAAATCCGCCCCGCCCATTCCAAGGGAATTACGTGCTGCATCGCAATGAGGAATCCGTTCATGGCGAGATAGGGGTAAAAATGCCATTCCTGCCCGTAAAACTCGGAGAAGTGGAAATTCGGGTCATCAAGGTGGGTGAGTACAAAAGCCTGGGCAAGATGATTGGGATAGTCCAGGAGCGGAGGAAACTCCACCAGCCAGATGGGTAGGAGTAATAAGCCGGCGAGCAGCGCCAGGAACAGGACACGCCTGTAGCGTTGAGAACTACTTTGCATTGTCACAGCGGGGTTCATTTGCCGAGTATTCTTCAGGCGAGCGCACAAATCCTAAAGACTTATGGGGATGATTGCAACATTAAAGTGAAAGAAAATCTCCCGTGAGAAGATATCTGAGACATTTCCTGGTTGCTCTGCATCCGTGTTAGAATCAGGCTTCCGCTGCAAGATGAATTTCGGACTGATGGCTGCGAGCCGCAGGCTGTCGGAGGAAGCAATTCTGAATGGCTCTAACTCAATTAGAGTTTGAGCGAGATGTCTGCCTGGAATACGGGAGATGACAGTTTCGAGGGAAGAGATCAACACACTCTACTGGGGAGGTTCAGATGGGTATTTCAGCGGGTAAGCTGCTCGGTTGCATGATGGCAGGTTTTTTGATGTTCTCGGGGTCCGGTATGATAGGGGGTCAGGAGCACGTTCACGAAGGATCTCCGGACAAGATGGTGGCCTCGCAAGGCCCTCAAGCGGTGGCAAGAGATGAGAAACTCCCAGCTGGCGAAGAGCAAGCCAAGACGGCCCTGGAGAAATCTCCCCGCCATGGGGAGTACGTCGATGTGAAGTTACCGGGAAGCGATCAGAAGATTCGGACGTGGGTGGTCTATCCGGAACGGAAAGATAAGGCGCCCGTGGTCCTTGTGATTCACGAAATTTTTGGGCTCTCGGACTGGATCCGGGCGGTAGCCGATCAGTTGGCAGCAGAAGGGTACATTGCGGCAGCCCCTGATCTTTTATCGGGAAAAGGTCCCGAAGGCGGGGGAACGGATTCAGTGGCGGGTCGCGACGACGTGGTGAAGTTGATTCGATCCTTGACGCCCGAGGAGACGCTCGCTCGATTGAATGCGGTGCGGGCCTATGCCATCCATCTGCCTGCGGCCAATGGAAAAAGTGCGTCTGTGGGGTTCTGTTGGGGCGGGTCGGCCAGCTTCGCCTATGCTGCTGCACAACCCGATTTGAATGCTGCGGCGGTTTACTACGGCACGCCGCCTGATGCGGGTGGACTCGCCAAAATCAGAGCAGCGGTGGCCGGATTCTATGGCGGAGATGATGCGCGTGTTACGGCCACGGTGGAACCTACGACCACCGAAATGAAGAAGCTCGGCAAGGCCTACGAACCGCACGTCTATGAAGGCGCCGGCCATGGATTCCTACGGGCGCAAAGCGGCAAAGACGGGGCGAATCTGAAAGCCACTCAGCAGGCTTGGCCCGGCATGCTGGCGTTTTTCAAAAAAAACCTATAGGGAGTTGCTGAAAAAGTCAAATTTGACCCGAAATACCACCGATGGAAGTCGGTGGATCATTCGGATCCCACCTATGCAAAAACCGACCCCCGGCGATAATACCACCTACGGAAGTAGGTGGATATTTCAAGTACAGCCTATTTCCCTCGGAAAAAGGGCTGGATCGGAACAATCCTCCAGCTTCCGCTGGTGGTATTTTAATAGTCGCGCCACGCTGACAGTAGGTTGTAATTGAATCTACCACCGACTCCCATCGGTGGTATTCTTTTATCAGATCAGTTTTTCACCAGTCTCTTAGGCGTGAGGAGAGCGCCGCACCGCCAGGCGGAACAAAGAAATTTCAATCGAAGACGTACCGATTGGCAAGTCCGATTCGAGCGACGGTTCTATTTTGATAGTTCCCGGATCTTCGCCTCGGCGTTGTGGCGCAGTTGGTCCTTCGACTCAGCGCTTGTCTTGCTGTCCGTTGGAAGCACTTCCAGGACCTTGCGGTACGTCTCAAGCGAACGGGTGCGGTCGCCACTGGCAAGATATGCCTCGGCAAGGCTGTCGTAAGTGTTCGAGGAAGTGGGATAGAACTCCGCGTTGAGTTTGAGAACCGCGATTGCGTTTACGTACTCCTTGCGGGCAAGAAAGTTGTATCCAAGGCGATTCAGTCTTGCTTCTGAAACACCCGGGTCATTCGGTTTAGATCTCCGAAGTTCACGATATGCGTGGAGCGCCTCTTCGAGGTGTCCCGCCAAGAGATCATCGCTTGGGAGCTTG
Source organism: Terriglobia bacterium (assembly GCA_020072965.1). Taxonomy (GTDB): domain Bacteria; phylum Acidobacteriota; class Terriglobia; order JAIQFV01; family JAIQFV01; genus JAIQFV01. The sequence continues at coordinate 161,556 of JAIQFY010000008.1, forward strand.
ATCCCCGGCGCCATTCGCTTGGCAGTGACCCGTTCCTCACCTGCTATCAACAGCACGCCCGTCACCTTACCCTCGGACCTTTCGATTTGATATCGAGTATCACGGTCTTTGCGAATCAGGACGTTGGAAGAGATTGGAAAGAGCTCATAGGCATCCCCCACGGGAGGCTTTCCGTGCAGTCGATCGCCCTGCGCCTCGATCGTGAAGGCTTCATCCCCATTCAGTTGATATCGCCCCGCGAATCCCGCAAGCGCCTCGGTCGGGAGTTTGACGGCTTCAAGCGGTTCAGGGAGATAGCCCTGCCAGCCGTACTGACGTGCGATGCCCCGCATGATCTCGTTGGCGAGCGCGATGCCATTGTCGGAGTTTACCATTATGGCCGCACCGTAACTGCCGTCCAGCGATGCAAGGAGGAGCGCCTGAAAGCCTTCATCCGCTCCCCCGTGGCCGAAGTAAGACTTGTCGCCGTGCTTCTCGATAAAAAACCCGAGGCCGTCGTTTTCGATAAACGGGGTCACCATCCGCTGTGCAGTCTCCTTGGAAAGCAGGCTTGCCTTGTCGGCCCGAAGCGATTTCTGTATGGCGATCGCAAATCGCGCCAGGTCTCCCGCCGTTGTCCAGAGACCTGCCGCAGCCATCTCGGGATACGTGTGGCGCTTGCCTGGAACTGCGGTTCCGTCCTGCCGATACCCTGCCGCCGCCAGGGCGAGTTTTTCGGGCGGGAGCGGCTGTTGGTAGGTGCTCGCCATCATCCCGGCGGGCTTCAACACCAACTCCGCCATCAGCGATGGAAAGGGCCGGCCGAAGGTATCAATCATCGCAAGTTGTGCGACCGTGTAGCCTCCCCCGGAGTAGCGCCACTTGGTTCCAGGCTCTATATCGACCCGCACGGGAGCAGTGTTCGCCGGTGGAGACCCATCGAGAACCTGAGGAATCGTTGGAACCGGTAGGCCGATCTCATAGCCTGGGAATCCGTGGACAGTCAACCCCGCGCTATGCGAGAGAATCCGCTCGAGAGTGACCTTCTGCTTTGCGGTAAGTCCGTTTTCGGGAACCTTCCAGCTTTTCAAGTATTGGTTGACGTCCCGGTCAATGAACCAAGCACCATCTTGTGCCTTTCTCAAGATCCCGGCCGCCGCAAGCGACTTGCTGATCGAACCTGCCTGGAAGAGCGTCTCCGTCGTCGCCGTTTTGTGCTCCTCCCGATCGGCAAATCCGTAGGCCGCCCTCCATAGCACCTGGAAATTGGAGATTACTGCGACCGAGACGGCCTCGACCTTGTAATGCTTCATGCGCTCTTCGAGAGACCAGCCCTTCTCATCCTTGAGCAGGACAGGGGGCAAGAGGCGCAATGAGACAATAGGGTAGATAGGGGGTGCTGCGGTCTTTGTCTCCAGCAAAAGCATGAACAGGACGACTCCAAATGCACGGACCCTCATGGAAGCTGCTGGCATATTGAACATTCTCCTTCTTCCGTTTGCGTAAACCTCTCAGCTTCTCAGCACTTCGGGAGTGGATAGTCTGTTTTATTCATTGGCATAGAGGGCAATCCCCCAGAAGTAAACGTCGGGAGGAGTGCTGTTCCAGCGATTGTATGAATGAGAATCATCGGACTTGTAGCGCAGCTTATATTTTCCGACGGGCAACTCAATGGCTTTGTCCACCTTCCGGTTCTTTGGAGCACCCCCCGCATCCACCGTTTCCGGGCGGTTCATTTTCCAAATGGTCTCTCCCGTATCGGCCTTCTCTATCCATCCTGAATCGGCCAGGTCTCCATCACCAGCCTCTCCTTGAGCAAAAATCCGAACCTTGAGTTGTTGCTTCAACTCAAAGGACACCGATCGATCTTCATTGTCTCCAACTTGGACGATCTGCACGAGGGCGGCCTTTTTTGAAAGGTCATCCGGCAGGCCCCTGGAATACAGCGCTCCATAGGTTTCAAACAACCGTGCGGCATCAGCGGTTTTGCCAACGCTTGAATACACCGAGGCTTGATTGATCAACTCTCTCGAATAAACATCGGCGTACGGCTTTTCAGTCAATGCTTTGATCCGGCCTTTTAGTTGCGCAGAAGGACTCTTCCAATCGATTTCAGGCAGGGCCTCGCCAAACAGCTCAGGAAATATGAAGGTCTTGAGGAAGGCCAGGCCGATGGGGGAATGCAGGACATTCCCGGCGCCGAGATCGGTGGGCCGGCTCAGATTGTTCGTGTTCGCCATGGCAATAAAAGTGATGTTTCGGTCGGGCACCTTCAAAATGAGCGAAGAGTTACATGTCCAGTAACCATAATGCCAGATTAGCTTCACCCCCTTGTAATTCTGCGTAAACCAGCCCAGTCCATAAGGCAGGGTCTCACCCTGGGTGGAGGTGGTCGGAGTAAAGGCCAGTTGCTGGGTCTCTCGAGTGAGAAATTTGTTTTGATCGATGGCGATATCATACTTTGCCATATCCAAGACTGAGGAGATTAAACCGGCCGCAGTGCTAAAAGTTGGGGGATAGGCTGACTTTCTGATATTGAAGGAACTGTCCAACTCATAAGGTTGAGCGAGGGACTTTAAAACTAGACTATAGCGTTGATCCTGTTCTTCTGTAATGAGGGGAACAGTGAGCGTTGACTGGTGTGTGTGAACCAGTTTCCAGGTACCTTCCCGCTTGTTCCATATCATCGACATCCGCCACGGACCGTTATGCTGACGGCTTTGGTCAGGGAACTCGACCGTCACTGAGCTGAAAAAGGTCGTCACGGCCGTGTTTTCATAGACCCCTGCCTGCAGGCTGGAGATCTGGATATTGAGTTTGATTCCTTTTGCCTTCAGGTTTCGAAGTTCTTCCGGATCTGCATAGATGGTCAGAAATCCTCCATCGCCCCGAAATCCGTTCTGCTGCCGCGAAAGGTGTCGCTCGACCTGTTCGATACTCCCGGTGTTAAAACCCTGAAAGAGATCCATCACAGCAGCCTTCACTTCGTCTTCAAGGGCTCGGGCGACGCCGGGTGGCGATTTCGTTTCTACGACTGGAGGGACGTTCGGAGCGGTCTCGGTCATTCCCAACGGATTGAGGATTTGGGTGATCAATAGTTCCGCAAAAGACCTTCCCGTGGCCTTCTGAATGACCTTATCCAGATCTGAGAATCGGTTTCCATTGTACCGATAGTGCTCCCCGGGATTTCCTTCAGAGGTATGGGAAAGCAAGTGCTTCACGCGAATCACCCCATTGCTGTCGAGATTGATCCCATACCTCGAGACGGGGTCCTCCAGGCTGACCTTTCCTTCTTGATCGAGCTGCATCAAAAGGGTTGAGGCAAAAGTTTTCGTCAACGAAGCGAGGTGGTAGGACGTGTCCGCGGTCGCCGGGATTTTGTTTTCCAGATCGGCATAACCAAATCCTTTCGACCACAGAACCTTCTGGTCTTTGACAAGGGCAGCTGAGAGAGCGGGAATTCTGAGGTCCTGTCGAAGATTTTCAATCTGGCTATCCAGTTGAGCAATCTTTTGAGCCTCGGTTGAGCCTGATAGGGTGGATGACCCCCCCTGCTTCACGCTCTGTGGGGATAGAAGGGTGGATGTCACCAGAAAAAGTGTCGCCATGAGAAAGCGCATCATGAAATCCCGGCTCCTTTCAAAGGAGGTGATAGCGTGTAACCGCATCGGTTGGAACGAGCCTCGTTCCAGTTAGAATTAAATTTTCCGCGGAGACGCAGAGCCGAACTATAGCACGATTCAAGGAGATCCACTCTGCAAGGTGGGTTTCAGAGCGCCTCTGGTTTGTGGCGCATTTTGTCGGAAAATGTGATTAGAATAGAAAGAGATCCTTCTTTGAAGCTGTCAGGGAGGATTGCCGGTTTAGATCTCGAATGAAAGAAGGTCCGTTTGCTGATCGGCATTATTCTTGCCACTATTGTCTCACCCGCAAATCCCAGTGAACCCGGAGGCACGCTATGACGCAGGCCGCATACCGACTGCTCTTAATCAGTAACTCCGCTCTTTATGGCGGTGGATATCTGGATCATGCTGAGGCGGAGATACGCGATTTACTCGGGGGGAGAAAAGGCGTGTTGTTTGTCCCTTATGCTTTGGGCGATTGGAAGATTTATGCAGCAAAGGCCCGGGAACGATTTGAGGCGATGGGATACACCCTCAATTCGATTCATGAATCTGCGAATCCGCAGGCCGCCATTGAATCTGCGGAGGCGCTGTTCATTGGCGGAGGCAACACCTTCCGGCTTTTAGATAGGCTGTATGGGTTCGACGTGTTGGAATGTGTCCGGCAGAGGGTCGGCGCGGGGATGCCTTACCTCGGCGCGAGCGCGGGGTCGAATGTGGCCTGCCCGACCATTCGAACCACCAATGATATGCCCATCGTCGAGCCTCCCTCGCTCAAGGCCCTGGGCTTGGTGGGTTTTCAGATCAATCCTCACTTTTTGGATCCGGATCCAAACTCCCGACACATGGGTGAAACCCGGGAAGAGAGAATCATCCAGTTTCTTGAGGAAAATGAAATGCCTGTTGTCGGACTTCGAGAGGGAGCCATGTTGCGGGTAGAGCAAGGGAGGATTCAGTTGAAGGGCTCCTCGGGCGCGCGCATTTTCAGGCGGGGACATGACCCGGTGGAAGTGAAGCCGGTCGCTGATCTCAGCGATTATGTGTCATGAGCGGAATTGGAGGGATTCCCGGAGAAGCTCCTGTTTGGGCGATGAGGGTCGTGGCGGGTCTTGATCTCAAATCTGGTTGATCGGAATAATTCAGTTCGGAACCACCTGCATCACCACCAGGGTCATATCATCATGTTGCTGGGCGCCGGCAGCAAAGGCTTCGGCACTGGCCAGGGTTCGAGCGACGATTTCGTTGGCCGTGTTCTCCTTGCAGCCTTGCACGGTGTGGACTAGGGCGTCCTCGCCCCATTCTTCTTCCTCCGGATTCATACTTTCCGTAATGCCGTCGGTAAAGGCTACAAGCAGGTCACCCGGTTCAAGGGTTAGACCGGCTTGTTGAAATGAAAATTGTCTCATTAACCCGACGACGGGGCCACCCGCGTCAAGCCGTTCAATGCGGGTTCTGTCCCCGCGTTGTCGGAACAAGAGGGGGGGATTATGTCCCGCGTTGACATAGCTAAGGTGCCGGGTGGCGGGATCATATTCAGCCAGGAAAAAAGTGGCATAACGACTGGAAGACGAGGCTTGAAAAATCAATTGGTTGATTCGAGCGACGATGCCCGACAAATCATCGGGTGTCGTTGCCGCCTGGCTCCGCAAGCACGCCTGGAGATTTGCCATCATCAGCGCCGCTGAGATTCCTTTCCCCGAGACATCCCCCACAGCAATCATCAGCCTGCCCTCGGGAAGCTCGATAAAGTCGTAGTAGTCACCCCCCACCCCCAGCGCCGGGCGGCAGATGCCAGCATAATCCAGTCCCTCAATGACTGGGAGTTCCTGTGGCAACAGGTGCTCTTGAACCTCGCGTGCAATTTCCAGTTCCCGATTCAATCTTTCGCGATGCGCGACCTCGTCGGCAATGGCCGCCGTCAGACGCGCGTTCTCAAGCGCCAAGGCAGTTTGGGAAGCCACCGAATTGAGCAATCGCAGATCGTTTCCGGAATAGGCCTCTTCTGATCTTTTCTGGCTCAGACTGATGAAACCCAGCAGCCGGTCTTTGACGAGGAGCGGCAACAGCAGCTCCGCCTGGAGTTGTTCGAGCCTCTGGCGTTCCTCTTCGGTCACCCCGGGGGAAGTCTGAACCCAGCTTGCTGGATCAGTCAGGTAAATGCGGGCCGGTTCTTTGCTCTCCCGCATCCGCTGGACTGTTCCACCCTGAGGAAAGGTGACGTCCAGTGCGCCGTCATACCCGAGCGCGTACGCAGGCCGGTAAGGTCCAAACGCCTCGAGCAACACGGCGATGCGAGGCACGTGCAAGGATTCAGCGATCCGGCCTGCCACGGTCTCCAACAAGGGACGTATCTCAACCATCGTCCGCACTTTCTCACTCAGGTCTGCCAGGAGAAGCTCGGCATTGTAAGCTTCACGGAAAAAACGGCGGTCGATCCAAGCCGCAACCCGTTGCATGACCCAACGGAGACGCAGGATGATAAGCATGCCAATGGTAATCAGGGCAATAGTTTGGGGCAAGCGGGTGCGGTGAGAGGCGACCACGTACGAAAGAGCCACGACCAGACCAGCGGCAAACGTCCCCTGGAGAATCGCCACACCACCGCGTGCCAAGGCATATTGAACCCCTTGGCGGATCACAACCCGCACGTCCATTGCTTTGTGAATCACAATGAGATAGGCCAGGGTCAGAGGGAAGAGAAATGCCATCAGCAGGCACGGCAGTTCGATCCACGGAGGAAAGTCATCGAGGGCCCTGCCGGTCCGGCTGCCGACGATCAGCAGTGTGATTGTCGGCATGAGCGCCAGGAAGATTCCTGCATACAACAGACGTAGCCGCCGTTTGGCATCTGCTGTGCGTTCCAGAAAATACCTGACTATGATCGCTGTGAAGAAGAGCACGACTGCCAATAGGGGCAGCGCTGCAAACAATCTGCTGAATTTCTGGTAGTAAGGCAAGAGGTGTTCCGCGAACGAATCATCCCGAAGCAGCCCTTCCACCAGAACCACTTGCATTACGGAGGATATACCCAGAGGAACGATGACGATCCATTTTAACCAGGGAGCGCGGCGCTCGAAGGCGAGGCGTGAGGGAAAGTAAAGGCCCATCAGGAAAAGCCAAATAAACCAACTTGCGGCAAGCCAGAGATGAAAGGCTAGCGCCAAATTGCCAGTCAGAGTTCCTTCCTCATTCTCGAATCCAAGCGAAAATAATTGGCTGAAGCCCAGCAGCAAGGCCAGCAGAAGCCATGCCAGCGGATCTCGCGGGCGGACCGCACTCACCCAGAACCCTAACACGACACAGCAGAGTGGCAGCAGCAAATGGAGGACAACAACAAAGAACCAATGATCCGAGGCGGCTTCCTTTCTTTGGACAAGAGGAATGCGCAATGTCTCCTCAAACGGCGGACCATTCTTGTGACGGACCGTCAAGGTAAAAAAATCTCCCGGCCGGGCGAACTCGACAACGTGGATTAATTCTGACAAACCCCGATAAGGCCTTCCGTTGAGGGCGAGAATCGTGTCGCCCGGCCGGAGCCCCGCTTCTTCGGTCTCCTTGCTCACGGACTGGACGACGGGACTGCCCAGGTTGACGACGCCCGGAGAGGTAACGGCCCAGGCGCGTTCTTCGGTGTAGTCCAAGACATAAATCGCATGCCTGAATTGATATCCAGCTGTGAGAAGAAACAACAGTACAAGAATCAGGTAATGAAGTTTCGGGCGGGTTGCAGAGATTGAGATCTGAGGCAATGGAGATCTCCATTTCAAGGGCTATGGGCCCGCGTTCCACCGACAGGAGAATACCTAACCGCGCGCATCCGATCAACTGCGGATTGGAGATGGACCCAAGCGAAACATCATGGCTGAGAAAGACACAGAGCGCGAATTTGCATAGTGAGATTCAAGTGCATAGACCGGCCTGTTCCCAGGCCACTGGAAGGGCAATTGTCGACAAGAACGAATAGAGAAGACGGGATTTTTTCCCCGTTTTCTATCTGAGCTCGACTGGAGAAAGCCGGCCTGTGTGTCCTGCCCAAACAATTTGTCTTGTTTTTACTTTGAGTTAAGAACTTTGTGGGATTTGGATATCTCCTTGCAGAATGACAGACAAAAGCAAACTGCAGGAGTACTTATAAACTGCCCGCTGCGGCAGGAGAATGAACCCGAGGGTGCCGGGAGGGCAGCCCTTACGTGCAACTGTCATGTGCAGCCGTGGCATGAAAAAACGTGAGGTTTTGAAGGTGAGAATGGGAATTGCCTTGGTTAATAGGCCGGGCTGATCAACTCCGACTCAGGATAAAGAAGGGTGGCTCAACCAGCGTACTACTTTAGGGAGAGTCGGGGGGATCCGGGGAGACAGAAGCTCAGGAGTCTTACCATATATTTATTCCGGGAGGTCTGGTTGTTGACAACGGGGAGCAACGGGAACATTTCTGAAGGGCCTCCTCATACGAAGATCCCTTACAAAAGAGGAACTCAAAATAGAGAGGAGCACAAATCATGACAAGAAGAATGGGAACATTAAGTTCATTGTTGGCGCTTTTATTTGGAGTGGCATTAGTCTGCACTTCCATCGCTTGGTCTACGACCGGCCCATTACCGGTTTCGCAAGTGCAGCAGATGAATGCCGGCAACGACAGCCAGCAGACTTGGACGGGAACCATTAAGAAGGACGACTCAGGAAAGTTGATCCTGGTCACGGGAGACGGAAAAATGTTCCGCCTGACTCCAGAGAATGAAGCCTCCAGTCTGGTAGATAAGTCCGTCAAAGTCACCGGTACTCTAAAAGGGGATGTCATCACAGTGAGTTCAATCGAACCCATGGATTAAGGCGAATGTTTTTTTGTTTGGGCACCGATGGAGGCTTCGTGATTTGATGACAAGAGCGAGGTGCCCTTGGGCATCGGGTCAAAAGCAATAAGTGGTTCAAAGAGCGGAGTGTTTACCAGCTTAAGTGCTTGAATTGATAAGCTTGTTGTTCTGTCCGCGAGCCATTCTTAATTGATTTATCTCGCGAGGCAGAGTCAGGGCGGCAGGTGGCGCTACCCCCACCTGCCGCCTGCAATATGTGGCGGTGAACCCCAAAGAATTTTAAGAGAGTCTGGGACGTGCCGCGATCCCCTCCGTAATTCAAATCCATTCCATCCTCAAGAATAGAGCTGCTCAAACTTGTCAGGTACGCTCAGGACCCGCGACGGTCGCCGGGAGACGGACAAACGAGAAATCTAAGAAAGCATGATTCATTCATATTGCGGTTCGGTTATGACTATGGAGAGCTGTGCCGGCCGTTCAGTGCGCATCGAGGGGAGTGCTGTTTCGGAGCGGAGTCCGCTCCGGGGCTGCGCGGAGGTACTGAGCCGGCCACGGCTGGACTTGCCCAAGCTCGCGCGCGGCTGACAGGGGCCAGTAGGGATGGCGTAACATTTCCCTGGCAAGCAGCACGATATCGGCCTGCCCGCTTCGAAGAATGTGATCCGCCTGGGCCGGTGCGACGATCATACCCACCGCTCCCGTCAACATTCCCGTTTCGTGACGGATGCGATCGGCAAACGGGACTTGATAGCCGGGTCCGAACGGAATTTGAGCGAAGGGAGAACTGCCACCCGAAGAGCAATCCACCAGGTCGACTCCCAGATCCTTGAGCCGCCGGACCAACTCAACCGATTGTTCGATATCCCACCCGCCTTCAATCCAGTCCGTGGCTGATATCCTGACCAACAGAGGGAAGCGCTCCGGCCAGGCATTTCGCACTGCCGTAACGGCCTCGAGTATGAACCGGGTACGGTTTTCAAACGTCCCGCCATAACGGTCCTTTCGCCTGTTGCTCAGTGGAGAAAGGAACTCGTGAATCAGGTAGCCATGGGCGGCATGAACTTCTACAACCCGGAAACCCGCTTCCAAGGCGCGACCGGTCGCCGCTCGGAAGGCGTCCACTATTTCCCGAATGCCTTCCTCGGAGAGTTCCTCCGGCGTGGCGTATCCCTCCGCGAAGGCGACTCCGCTCGGCGCAACCACCCGCCAACCGCCTTCTGATTTCGGGATAGCGATGTGCCCCTCCCAAGGCCGAAGCGTACTCCCCTTCCGGCCCGCATGAGCCAGTTGGATTCCGGCATTACTGCCTTGCTCATGAATGAACCTGACGATTCGAGCCAAGGGCGCAATGTGTCCCCCAGCCCAGATTCCGAGATCTTGCGGACTGATGCGACCTTCCGGTGTGATGGCGGCGGCCTCGGTCATCACCAATCCCGCTCCGCCCACCGCCCGGCTTCCGAGATGGACGAAATGCCAATCCGTCGCGTATCCATCTGAACTGGAATACTGGCACATCGAGGACACCGCAATACGATTCGGAAGCGTTACCCCGCGCAATCGAAGTTGCTCAAAGAGATGTGGCATATGGAGTCGTCCCTTGAGAAGAAGGATATCGGAGAGGTCCGAGGCTGTACGGTCGCATGCTATTGACGTGGTGGTTCAACAATCGAGAATGTCATTCATGGCTTCTCTTCAGATCTGACGCGCTGAGCCCTGAATTTCAGGAAAAACGGGCATTCGACTCTCCCGGATTGGATCCTCCAGGCCATCTTCGAAGATGGAGCTTAGAGATTTTTTAAATCGCCCATCTGACCCTGCCCGGCCCGGTTCAGTCACTTCTCAACCGGAAATCCATTCCTGATCCAATCTTCCCCGAAGTTGTTCGGGAGAAACAAGACCCGCAAGTGAGTGAATCTCATCCTTTGCAAGGCCTTAAATGCCGGACGTATGTTGGGGCAATCTTTCCAGGGGCAACACCCGCAATAGAGGACGACCACCTTGCTTCGCGGCAGATCTTGAACCTGCCTCTTTAATTCCTCCATGCCCTTCGGCGTTGACGCCTGGCCAATATGCCTGGACCCGGGAATGTGGCCATTCTTGAACAGCGTGGGTACCCCCACATGAAAAACAAGAGGCTTCTCCGATCCGGACAACTGTTTCCGTAGGTCATCGGAGGTAATGATTCCACTCTTTAACCATGGCTCACCGGGAGGGTTGGGAGTCCCCCAAAAACTAAATTCCGCCTTTTCCGGCATGAGATTCCCCATAAGGAATTCCGCCCGCCTCGCCTCGGTCAACGGGATGGATACAATTACGGCGGTCACAACCAGAATGCAAGCGATGCCCAACACTCCATAACGGCCTGTCTGACTCATAGGATGTTCTCCTTTTTGACTCCCGCCCAAGGGAGGTTGGCCAAGCCCATCGCACACACCCCGAGGTACACAGTTATGGAAAGCATAGCACTATACGTGGACTGGCGCATATGTGGCGCGTTTGAAACGGATCCTATCCCCGGACCGCGGCTGACTGGCGCTTTGCCGACTGACCCTGCCCCGCAGAGTCATCAAATTGTACCCCACCTGAGTGCCGCCCTTTCAACGGGGCGGGAGTGGGGCAGGGAGGAGGAAGGGATTAAACGCTCCACTTCGGAAGGCGAAACGCTCGCTGTCACGGCCAAGCTTACTGTCCATCTTCTTTAGTGGTTTTTTCATCCTGCAGGCATGCGGTAAATTACAGTCATTCCTGTTGACAATCAACAGGTAGCTGCCTACCTTATCTCACGAAGCGATAAGCCTTGATAGCCGGGGCATTGTCCTCGCTCATACCGCGAATCCGTGCAAGTCTGAGCATCTCCAGCAAAAAGGAGCGCGCAATGATCGTCTTACTGTGCCGAAACCGAGTCGTTGATTATTCGAAATGGAAAGCCGTTTTGGACTCTCATGCAGATGCGCACCGCGAGTCAGGGCTGCATCTGAAGGAGCTATGGCAAGACATAGAGAGGCCCGAAAATGTGTTCTTTGTCTTCGAAGTCGACAGCCTTGAGAAAGCAAGGGCGTTTATAAACACTCCGGGAGCAGCAGAGGCCGGGAGGGCGTCGGGGGTTCTGGACGGAGAGTATCATTTCCTTGAAAGTAGGCCTCATTACTGAACCTCTTACCAGTTGGTGCGCTTGATCCACCCTCGGTGGACTACAAGGCAATGAGGAAGCCCGGAAGATGATCTCAATCCGCGTGTTCGACTAGAAGGATCTGAGAGCTGTAAACAAGTTCTATTCAGAGATGGAGTACTCGGGAGGCCTGAACCCTTCGGACCGACTTGTCATTGCCGAGGAGAAAAATAAGATCGTTGGTGTCCTGCGCGTTCGAGGCGACTTCAGACGACAGGGCATCGGGAAGCTCATGCTCGTGGTCGCTGAAACAGTGATCGGACATCGCACTTGCTACGGCTTGGCCTATCCGCATCTGCTGGCGTCTTACGGTCGCATTGGTTTCGGTCCCGTGGATCTCTCCCAGGCTCCTGCATCCTCGTGGGAGCCAATGTCGACAATCTGATGGAACCGATGTTGTTCTACCTTGACTTGGTCCGCCGACCTGATGAGCTGCCGCAGTCACAATGCCAGCCTCTGGAGCATGGGGCCGGAGTTGAAGAGATCACGCAAGTTCGCCTCGTGAGCCCCCTCGGAGACACGCTGTCACCGGAGTTGCTTGCGGTTGTCAATTCAGGTTTGGTGAGCATTGGAACAGAACAAGAATATCTCATGGAGATCTGCTTCAATAATGGAGAAAAGGGCGAAGGGGCTGACCTGCGGCCGGCCTCGCCGCTCCGCTTCCATTGGTAGCACTGGCTCAGTGCGAGTGTCCTGGCCTGAACGGGTGCTAGAGCAGGTGACTAAGCGGGGGGAAGAGTATCTGCTTGGTCTGGTTAAAATGTGGAAGACAATAGAGGCCATGCAAGACACAGGGCGCTTCGCCGGGACGATAAGAGGGGAGTAAATTTTATTCCGCGAATCTGTAAAATACTAGCCATCGCAACCGGTTTCCTGTCACAATATTCCGTATCCTTAAAGAGGACCAATTAGAGAGCTAATTTTTGGAGGAGGGCTGTGCTCAGTATGGAAACTGAAGGAAAACTCGAGCTTTTAAGGCACACGGTCGCGACCCTGGCTTATCGGGGAGAAAAAACTCTGCGCGATGCACCGGCGACCTTTTCATCGATGCGGGTGGGCGACAAAGCACGAACCCCCGCCGAGATACTCGCACACATCGGGGATCTCCTGGATTGGGCGCTGTCCCTGGCAAAAGGTGAGCGACAGTGGCACGACTCGCCTCCAAAGCCCTGGGAAGCTGAAGTGTCACGTTTCTTCGGCGCGCTGAAGCAGTTTGACGATTACCTCGCCTCGGGTGCTGCGCTCCAATGCCCCGCTGAAAAGCTTTTTCAGGCGCCGGTCGCTGACGCCCTGACGCACATCGGCCAGATCGCCTTGCTGCGACGACTTGCTGGGGCCCCCATACGCGGAGAAAACTATTTCAAAGCGGAAATCGTTGCAGGCCGAGTTGGAGGAGACCAATCCAGCAAGCGCCTGGAGTTTGACTAGTACGAACGTCATTGAAAATGTTGTACAATCGCGCTTGATTCGACGTAGGGGCGCATCGCTATGCGCCCCTACCGCAAAGGTTTCGCAATTACCCCATGTAACTCTAATTCCAACGTTTGTATTAGTCCTACCACCTTGTACAGGTTCCAACGTATTGCATGATTCGTTGTAGGGCTACCTGTCTGGTCACTGTACAGGGCATATTCCAGTCGGCGAGTTTGCCGACTTACTTCTCGCCCTTCAGACCGTCTGCGGCGGGTTCAAAGTTTGTCTTTCATTAGTTGAGGCAAAAGAATGCAGCGCGTATTCCCAACACTGCGCATTACGGCTTACGAGAAGAGCAAGTTGTTTTACATCGATGGGCTTGGATTCCATATCGATTGGGAACACCGCTTCGAGCCGCATTTGCCGGTTTTCATGCAGATCACCCGGGACGGAATGTCGCTGTTCCTCTCGCAACATAGTGGAGATTGCCATGTGGGCGGGGCGGTCTACTTTTTTATCGATGACGTTGATCAATGGCATCGCAGCTTCCTTCAGCATGGTGTTCACCCCGAGAAGCCGCTACAGAACACTTCCTACGGGCTGCGCGAAATGTGCGTTGTCGACCCGGACGGAAACAGGCTCCGCTTCGGGACGAATTTAAAAAATGGGGCTCCGGAAATCTAATCAAGGCGGGCAAGTCGGCGTCCCCCTGAATTGTATCCTGTGAATTCAAACGACAGAACCGAGCCAGCCATCTCCGCCCGCGGGTTAACAAAACGCTACGGGAAGCTGACTGCGGTAAACAACCTTCATCTTGAAGTCAAGCAAGGCGAAATCCTTGGATTTCTCGGCCTGAACGGGGCGGGGAAGACCACGACCATTCGCTTATTGCTGGATCTGCTGCGCCCGACCAGCGGCCAGGCTTTCATCCTGGGACATGACTGCCAGGCGGACGGACTCAGGGCTCGATCACTCGTCGGTTACCTCCCTGGAGAGATGGGAATCTATTCTCATCTGACAGGGCGTGAAGTGTTGGATTTCCTTGCCGGGCTTAATCAACAGACCGTCGATCGTGAATACCAGCGCGAACTTCAGGACCGGCTGGAGTTGCCTGAAGTCGACCTGCGGCGGAAGTTGCGGGAGTACAGCACCGGCATGAAGCGCAAGCTTGGGCTCATCCAGGCGTTTCAAGCCGATCCACCCCTCCTGATCCTTGATGAACCGACCGAGGGCCTCGATCCGCTGATGCAGGATTCGTTCTACGACCTCGTCGTGGGCGTGCAGCAGCGCGGCCGAACGATCTTCATGTCTTCGCATGTACTCTCAGAAGTGGAGCATGTCTGTAATCGGGTCGCGTTGTTGCGCAAAGGCGAACTGGTCCTGCTTTCGTCGGTGGAGGAAATCCGGAGGTTGGCCCCGCGCCGAGTGCGGGTGTTCTTTTCTGAGGAGGTCAAGCTCGAGCAGGATCTTCCACCGGGTCATGAAACTGTCGAAATCAATCCTCACATGTGGAGCTTGCGGGTGGAGGGCCCGCTCGGCCCTCTCTTCAAACGGCTCTCGGGATTTCCAGTGAGCGACATTGAATTTGAAGAGCGGCGTCTGGAAGACGTGCTGATCCCTTACTATCGGGAAGGGGCGTCATGAGAGGCCCCTTGATACTGCTGGTTTATTCCTTCCGGCGGGTGCGGACTCTTGTCCTCGTGATGGGGGCCTTACTTGCTGTCTTTCAGGTTTTTCTGATTATCGTGGCGAGATCGCTGCAGAACTCCAATGCGTTCGCCCAGATCGGCTCACTGATTCCTCCATTCGTGCGCGAAGTCATGGGGCCCTCCGTCGTGAGCTTTCTATCATTCGATGGGCTCGTCTGTGTGGGGTATTTTCACCTGGCCGTGATGGGTTCGCTGGTCGCGCTCTCAATGACCCTTTCCACGACGCTGACCTCGGAAATTGAAACCGGCTTCATGGATTTGATCCTGGCCCGCCCCCTGGCGCGCCACTGGATCATAACGCGGTCGATCGTGGTGACGACGGCCTGTGCGATGGGCCTGCTTGTTATGATGATGATTGGCACGTGGGCGGGCCTTAAAACGCTTGCCCCGAGAGACGTTGCGTGGCCGGCGCCAGGTTTGATTCTTTCACTTGCCTCCAACCTGGGCCTGCTCATGTTGTGCTGGAGCGGAGTCGCCATGGCGATCGGCTCCGTCTCCCGGCGCCGCAGCGTAGCGGGGTCGCTTGCAGGATTGCTGGCACTGGCGCTCTTCCTCCTGGATTATGTGGCCCGCGCCTGGCCGCCGGCTGAATCGGTCGCTTGGTTATCCCCCTTTCGGTACTACAGCCCCTTTGAACTGTTGACGGGCAGCTCGCTTCCGATCAGAAACCTCATTATCCTGTTGAGCACTGCCATTGCAGGATTTGTGATGTCCTACATCTTCTTCTCCCGCAGAGACATCTCGCAATGATGGCAGCTGTGCGCGGCAAACCACGTTTGACTGGGACTTGCCCCGCGTGGAATGGCTGCCGTCACAAAGGCGATATGAATGACGCGGAAGGGGTCCATCCTGGTTGGTCACGGGCATGCCCAGAACGTATGCCTGCGGCACCCCGGAAGGAGGATTGAGGAACGAAGCGCAGTTCGGGTGGAAACCCTTGGTTTATCTTGTTATCAGCCGATTCTTCGGGGTTAAGGCGTGATCGCCTGTGAAAGAAAGCATCGATTGTGCGGTGGTGGCTCCATTCAAGAAAATGAATTCCGTCTGGAAATCTCCCCCCGCGGTCACTTGCGGAAAAAGCAGGGTGGTGGGGGCCACCGTCGTTAGGTCGGCTACAGGAAATGTTGTGATGGAGCTGTCAAAAGCGCGCAAGGTTAGGGCGACGAAGGGGGATGACGAAGCGACGTCGAGAACTCCTTTGAACCCGTCGGTCAGACCGGAAATCAATTGTCCCGCGAACGCCGAAAGATGGCCGTTCCCTTTGAGAGTCATCTGCACAGGTCCTCCCCCAGCCACGGTGACGCCGTCTCTTTGATAAGGGGTGAGAGTCACGCTCAATACAGAGCCTGTCGGGTTCGCCAAGGCCAGTCCCGTGTCGTACCTGAACCGTTTATCAACGTAAATGCGGGCATGAGTCGTAGGAGAAGAAGAAGGAATTCCGGATTCAGTGGCCAAGGCCCCGAACCTGGTGTAATAACCAAAAATCCCAGCACCGACGGGAGTTTGCGAATTGAGATCCGCGGTCAGTTGAAGGGAGCCGGCATTGACCTTGTCCGGCGAGCCGTCCGTTTGGAACACGAAAACCCCGTTTGCTGGAATGCTGTAAGTGGAAGTGGAACTGAGACCTCCGTTTATCTGTCTCACATTCATCAAGGCGCCGTTATCGTCGAAGAACCTCATTGTCCCGCCTTCCGGTGTGCCAGTGGTATTGAGAAGCACAATCGTCGTCTTCCAGCCTCCTCCGTCCACAACCTGAGAGAAGAACAGATTTCTCGACGCGTTCGGCCTAGTCAGATCGGCGATCGGGGTACTGGTAATCAGGGATTTGCCACCGCTGGTGGAAGAGGTCATTCGCAAGGCCAAGACGGAGATTACGTGATCGCTCTGAATGTCCAGCGACCCAAAGCCGATGGTCGTTGCAAAATTCGCGGGAAGATCGAAGTCGGGGGCAAGGTCTTTCAGTTGATCGATGAACTTGGCGATATGGGCTGCGGAGGGCAGGGTAGCGTGGCCGGTGGTAATGATCGAGCCATCGGCGCCGCGCAACGTCAGCGTGAGACCCGCGGCCGAGGAGGACGGATTCACCAACGCGATTCCTGTATCTATGTTAAAGGTCCCTGGCGGATTGCCGCCCGACGGGACATTCGAACGAAAGTCTACAAAAATTCGCGACTCGGTGCTCGGTGGGGAGACCGGCACTCCAACGCCGTTAAAGATGGCGTCATTCTGCACTCCCGTGATGACCGCAGTTCCGAAAACGTCAGCACCGCCAAACAGCGAGGTGCCGGTAATGGCAGCGGTGGCATACCCCACCCGCAATCCGCCGAGACCTCCATTGGTGACAACGCTGTTTGCGCCACCTCCTGGAATGGCGAATCCGATTTGAGTGTTGTCCGCCGGATTCGGAGAGCAGATATTGGTTAGCAAAGAGAGATCATCGGAGAGGTTGTTGACGACAACCGCGTCGAGTCGACCGTCATGATTGATATCCCCGACGGCAGCGGCACGGGAGCCGGACCCAACGCCGTAGTTCACGCTGGAGGTGAAGGTTCCATCGCCATTGCCGAACAGAACGGACAAAACATTGCTGAAATTCTGTGAGATCACTAAATCGATCTTCCCATCTTGATTGAAGTCTGCCGCATTCAATGAAACCGGCAAACCAGACACCTCGACGTCCTTCGGGGCCAGAAAGGTGCCATCGCCTTTACCCACCAAAATGGAGACACTGGAAGAAAGGTAATTCGCCACAGCCAGATCCGGCAATCCGTCGCTGTTGAAGTCTGCTGCCAGGACAGATGACGGGACCTTCCCCGCGCTGTAGGCAACCGGGGATTGAAAAGTTCCATCGCCGTTTCCTAACAGGACGGAGAGGTTTCCGTCGTTGCCTCCGGAGGGAGTGGGGGCGGATTCCAGAGCCACTGCCAGGCCCAGATTCCCATCGCCGTTGAAGTCGGCAGCGGTGATGAAAAACGGCTGCAGTCCGATCGGGATACTACGGGGGGAGCCCAGGGTGCCATCCCCGCGACCCAGCAGGATTGACACTTGATCGGCGCCATAGTTCATATTCGTGACCGCCACGTCGAGCTTCCCGTCTCGATTGAAATCTCCCAATGTCAAGGCGAAGGGAGCTATCCCAGCGGGAAAATTCGCAGCGGGCCCGAACGTGCCATTGCCACGTCCCAGCAGAATCGAAATTGTCCCCGCGAATGTGTTGTTGAAATTGGCGACCGCGGCGTCCGGTACTCCGTCGCCATTGAAGTCGCCAATGGCAACGGAATTGGGCGTAATTCCCACGGCGTAGACGGCGGCCGGTTGAAACGTACCGTCGCCATTCCCCAGGTAAACTGAAATGGAATCTGCCGTGAAGTTGGATACGACCAGATCCAGCTTTCCGTCGGAATTGAAGTCACCAATCGCCACTGAACTTGGGCTTGTTCCGGCATCCATCGTCGGTCCTGAAAAAATTGGAGCGGCGCAAACAGCGGCTGCAAGAGCTCCGCTTCCGCAACCGATCAAGATCAACGCGACGGGAAGATGAATGATGAAGAAAACAGCCCATGGGCCAATGGAAGGAATTCGATGATTCATGTTTTTCTCTTTCTGAAAGGGGGTCGCGCGCCTCGCACTCGCAAGTTACGAAGGTTCTATGAACCTGGCGCCATACATTCGTAAATCCTAACGGCTCTACCAACTCGGCGCCGGTCCCTATTTCCCTTATCTCTAAGAGTTGGGGAGGGGGCTTTGGTTGGAAATCACTGCCGGACAAGCGATTTCATGTCCTTTCGCTTTGCCCAGTTCACTAACCTTTCTAGACGGGAACTCCCATTTCACCTCCCCACTAACTCTCAAAATACACCCATCGAGGGGTTCCAGTGCACTTTTTTTTGGTCGGTCCGGCGGCTCGGGACAGAATCCAATCTGCTACCGACGTACCCTGATCCCATGCATCCGTTGTGTCAGACGACTCTCTGTCAAGAGTAGCCGATAATACTGGGCGCGCTTCACCAACCCAGTTTGTAAGAAAGTGCTTCAGAACGGAAATCCGGGATGAGTTCCAATGAAGTGCGCACGAAGAGGGCAAATCCGATTCGAAACATGCCACTCTGTGCAATAATCACAGCTTAGCTTGGTTTCAGAGCGACTTTGTAGAAGACAAATGCATTCCATACATCTGCTCGAATTGAATGGAAAGAGGGTCAGGATTCGCCCTCCACGGCTGGAGGACCGAAGAGAATTCACTTCTCTTGTCCGATCCAGTCGCCACTTTCTTAAGCGGTGGGCTTCGCCACCGGTTGATGCGCACCGATTCGCGGAATACCTGGCACGGAATCGCAGGGACGATTTTGTGGCCTTTCTGATCTGTGCCCGAAGGGATGAGGGGATCCTGGGGGCGGCAGACCTCAGCCAGATCTTTCACCGAAACTTTCAGAGCGCCTATTTGGGCTATTGGATCGGCGCGCCGTTTGCCAGGGAAGGCTACATGCGAGAAGGCCTTGAGCTCGTGCTTTACACTGCCTTCAGGACACACCATCTCCACCGTGTCGAAGCGAACGTTCAGCCGGAGAACACGTCGTCTCAAGCCTTGTTGGTGCGGCTGGGCTTTCGTCTCGAGGGCTATTCGCCGCGTTATCTGAAAATAGGAGGACGCTGGCGGGATCACGAGCGCTGGGCGTTGCTTCGCGAGGAGTGGGTGGATGGCCAGCGAAGATCGAAAGACGCCGGTCATTGAAGGCATGGAAATAGAAAGTGATTAGGCCCCCAGGGCTGAGAGACTGTAGAAAACCGCAGGCGGGACGCCTGCGCTCCAAGGGTGTTTGCTCTGGAATTTCTGGGGAAGCGCGGGAGTCTATTCGGAAACCAGCCCTGGGGTGGCGCGGCGCAATCGCAGGCGTTGTACCCTTGTCTGAAGCCGGTCCATGTAGAGGTAAACCACCGGGGTAGTGAAGAGCGTCAACATCTGGCTCAGTAGGAGGCCTCCGACGATGGTGATACCCAGTGGACGGCGAAGTTCAGCACCGGTACCGCCTCCCACGGCCAGCGGCAACGCGCCCAGCAGGGCCGCCATGGTCGTCATCATGATGGGGCGGAAGCGGAGAAGACAAGCCTGATAGATCGCCTCTGTCGGGGATTTTCCCCCCATGCGTTCCTCCTGAATGGCAAAGTCAATCATGAGGATGGCATTTTTCTTCACGATGCCGATCAACAGGATAATCCCGATGAGCGCCATCACATTGAGGTCGGTATGAAAGAGAAAGATCGCCAGCAGCGCCCCCACACCCGCCGAGGGCAGCGTTGAAAGAATCGTAATGGGGTGGATATAGCTTTCGTATAAGACCCCCAGCACAATATAAACGGCCGCGAGCGCCGTAAGAATTAAAATGGGCTGCGAGGAGAGCGAGTCCTGGAAGGCCTGCGCAGTGCCCTGGAAATTGGCGTGTACATTGGCCGGCAATCGGATCTCCCGCTCCGCTTCCTTCACGTCGCGCACGGCGTCACCCAGTGAGGCGCCCGGGGCCAGGTTAAACGACAACGTGATAGCAGGGAAGATCCCCTGATGGTTCACGGAGAGGGAGCTATAAGAAGTCTCATAGTGGGCGAACGCGCTGAGAGGGACCAGGCTCCCTGTCTTTGAAGCCACGTAGATGAACTTCAGTGCCTCTGGATTCCTCTGGAATTCCGGAGCCACCTCCAGCACCACATGGTACTGATTCAGGCCCTTATAAATATTGGACACCTGCCGCTGGCCAAAGGCGTCACCCAAAGCAGCGTCAATTGCATTCATGGAGACACCGAGCCGGGAGGCCGTATCCCGGTCCACGACAAGCTTGGTCTCAAGCCCGTGATTCTGCGAGTCACTGTTCGAATCCCTTAGTTCAGGGATTTTCTTCAGGCGTTCTAACATGATGGGCGCCCAGTAATTCAAGTCCTGCAGAGTATCGGCCTGCAGGGTGTACTGGAATTGCGAATTGCCCCCCCGACCTCCTACATTCACGTCCTGGACCGCCTGAAGATAAAGCGTAGCACCCGGGATGTGCCCCAACTTGGCGCGCAGTCGGGCGATGACCTGGTCGGCGCTCAGCTTGCGCTCCGCGATGGGTTTAAGCTGAATAAACATGCGCGCTGTATTCCCGCTGCTGGTCGAGGCAGTGACCGTGTCAACCGCCGCATCATTCAGAACGATTTTGGCGAAGGCCATCATTTTGTCGGTGATGGCCGAAAAAGAGATGTCCTGGTCGGCCACGATACTTCCCGTCAATCGTCCGGTGTCCTGCTGCGGGAAAAAACCCTTGGGCACAATGATGAAGAGGTAGATGCTGATACAAGCGGTCAGGACAGTCAAGGCTAACACCACCGGTTGATTCCGCAAAACCCACCTTAAGCCAATATGGTAGGTGTCATAGAGCCAGTTGAAGCCTCTTTCGGCGATGTGGTAAGCCAGGCCATGTTCGCGCTTTTCGTGGCGCAGAAAGCGCGCACATAACATCGGAGTGGTCGTCAGGGACACCAGCAACGAAACGGTAATGGCCACACTCAGCGTCACTGCAAACTCTCTGAACAGCCGCCCCACAATGCCACCCATCAAAAGGATGGGGATGAACACCGCGATAAGCGAAGTGCTCATCGAGATCACGGTAAACCCTATTTCGCGGGCGCCCTGCAACGTCGCTTGCATCGGCTGCATGCCCGCCTCGAGATGCCTGGCGATGTTCTCAATAACCACGATGGCGTCGTCCACCACAAACCCCGTGGAAATCGTCAGGGCCATCAAAGACAAGTTATCGACGCTGTACCCCAGCAGGTACATGACCCCGAACGTGCCCACCAGCGAGAGTGGAACGGCGATGCTGGGAATCGCCGTGGCCCAGGGATTGCGCAAGAAGGCAAACACCACCAAGACCACCAGCACAATGGAGAGCATCAAGGTGAGTTCGATATCCTTGATGGAAGCCCGGATGGTGGTGGTGCGATCAAGAATCACCCCGAGGTGGATGGATGGTGAGATCGAGTTTTGCAGAAGCGGCAGGAGCCCGAGGATGCGATCTACCGTTTCAATCATGTTGGCGCCGGGCTGGCGGAAGATGGGCATGATCACGCTCGGTTTACCATTGGACACACCGGCATTGCGGGTGTTCTCCACGGAGTCCGTTACCGAGGCAATCTGATCCAAACGGACGGGCGCGCCGTTTTTCCAGGACACGATGAGCGGCCGGTACTCCCTCGCCTTGAACAACTGATCGGTGGTGTTGATTTGCCAGGACTCGTCCTGATTCGAAAGGTGGCCCTTGGGGCGGTTTGCATTGGCCGTGAAGAGGACGGAGCGGACCTGGTCCAGGCTGATTCCGTAAGCGTTCAGCTGGTTGGGATTCACATCCACCCGTACCGCCGGCCGCGCCCCCCCCCACACAAAAACCTGGCCCACCCCCTCCACCTGGGAAAGCTTCTGGGACAGAATGGAGTCGGCGGCATCGTACACCTCGCCGCGGGAGATGTTTTCGGAGGAGAGTCCCAGCAAAAGGATCGGGGCGTCGGCAGGGTTGACCTTGCGGTACCACGGCTGCCCGGGGAGATCGGCCGGAAGCTGGCCGCGGGCTGCATTGATAGCGGCCTGGACATCACGGGCGGCCGCGTTAATATCGCGGTTCAGATCAAATTGGAGCGTCACGTTGGTGGAACCCAGTGAGCTTGAGGAGGTCATCTGGGTCACAGCGGCGATGCGGCCGAACTGCCGCTCGAGTGGCGTGGCCACGGCCGACGCCATTGTTTCCGGGCTGGCTCCGGGCAGGCCGGCGTTCACCGAAATCGTGGGAAAATCCACCTGCGGCAGCGGGGCGACCGGCAGAAAGCGAAACGCCACGGCTCCCGCCATCAAGATCGCCAGCGTGAGAAGCGACGTCGCGACGGGGCGGCGAATGAAGGGCGCCGAGATGTTCGACGAGATATTCAACGCCTATTCTCCCGCCGGCTCCACCAGGGGATTGCCGATTTGCAAGTGGATCCTCCGGGCCAACCAGTCAAAAGCCAGGTAGATCACCGGGGTTGTATAAAGAGTCAGCAATTGGCTGAGCAGCAACCCGCCCACAATGGTGATGCCAAGGGGCCGGCGCAGCTCGGAACCAACACCTGAACCGAGGGCCAGCGGCAAACCGCCGAGCAGCGCCGCCATGGTCGTCATCATGATGGGGCGGAAACGCAAGAGGCACGCTTCATAAATGGCATCCAGCGGCGGTTTGCCTTCCTTGCGCTCCGCTTCGAGGGCGAAGTCAATCATCATGATGGCGTTTTTCTTCACGATGCCGATCAGCAGAATCATGCCAATCAGGGCGATGACGCTGAACTCCGTCTTGCACAACAGGAGTGCGAGAATGGCGCCGACGCCGGCCGATGGGAGCGTTGAAAGAATCGTGATGGGATGAATGTAGCTCTCGTAAAGTATGCCCAACACGATGTAGACAACAATGATGGCGGCCAGGATCAGGAGGGGCTCATTGGCGAGGGAAGCCCGGAAGGCGGCGGCCGTACCCTGAAAATTCGTCTGAATGCTCGGCGGCATGCCCAGCTCCTGCTTGGCGTCGTCAATGGTGCTGACCGCTTGCCCAAGCGAAGTGCCGGGCGCCAGGTTAAACGACAACGTCACTACCGGGAACTGCCCCTGATGGTTGATGGCCAGGGCAGTCGTGGAGGGCACAAATCGCGTGAAGGAGCTCAGCGGGATTTGTTGGCCCGTCGTCGAATGCACATAGATATCCTTGAGCGAGTTCGGGTCTTTCTGAAACTCGGGTGCCACTTCCAGCACCACGTGGTACTGGTTGAGCTGGGTAAATATGGTGGAGACCTGCCGTTGACCAAAGGCATCGTAGAGCGTGTCGTCGACTGTCTGCGGGAGGATGCCCAGCCGGGAGGCCGTGTCGCGGTCAATCTCCAGGGTAGCGAGCAAGCCCAGATTTTGCTGGTCACTGGCGACATCGCGCAGTTCGGGAATTTTCTGCATTCTGTCGATCACGCGCGGCGTCCAATAGGCGAGCTCCTTGGGGTCGACATCCTCCAGGCTGTATTGGAACTGTGTGCGGCTCACCCGGTCCTCCACGGTGAGATCCTGCACCGGCTGCATAAACAGCGTGATCCCGCCGACCTTCTGAAGGGCCGGCTGCAGGCGACGGATGACCTCCGAGGCGGAGAGGTGACGATTCTCAAGCGGCTTCAGGTTGATCTGAATCCGGCCACTGTTGATGGTCGTGTTCGCGCCGTCAATCCCAATGAACGAGGAGAGGCTTTCGACCGCGGGATCCCGCAGGATGACGCGCGCCAACGCCTCTTGCCGCTGGGACATCGCCGTGAAAGAGACATTCTGTGGCGCATCGGAGACGCCAAGGATGACTCCGGTGTCTTGCACCGGAAAAAAGCCCTTGGGAACAAACACGTACAGGAGGATGGTCAAAACCAGCGTGGCCGCCGTAACGACCAAAGTCGTTCCGCGATATCGGAGGACAAATTGCAGCGTGCGCCCGTAAAAAGCAATGGTCGACTCAAACCACTCTTCCGACTTCCGGTAAAACCAGCTCTGCTTGTTTTTCTCCTCGTTCTTCAGCAGCTTCGCGCACATCATGGGAGTGAGCGTCAAGGACACGACCGCGGACACCAGGATCGTCACGGCCAGCGTCACGGCAAATTCACGGAACAGCCGGCCCACAATATCGCCCATGAAGAGCAGGGGGATCAATACTGCAATCAATGAAACCGTCAGTGAAACAATGGTGAACCCGATCTGTTCCGCGCCTTTGAGGGCAGCCTGAAGCGGCGACTCTCCCGCTTCGATGAAGCGGCTGATGTTTTCAATCATGACGATGGCGTCATCGACCACGAAGCCGGTGGAGATGGTCAGCGCCATCAGGGTGAGGTTGTTCAGGCTGTAACCGAGCAGGTACATCACCCCGAACGTCCCGACAATGGACAGGGGCACAGCGATGCTCGGGATGACGGTGGCGGAAACACTGCGCAGAAACAGGAAAATGACCATCACGACCAGCGCCACAGTCAGCATGAGTGAGAACTGCACATCCGCCACCGAGGCACGGATCGTCGTCGTCCGATCGGTCAGGGCGGTGACCTTCACGGAGGCGGGCAGGGAAGCCTGCAAAACGGGGAGGAGCTTCTTCACGCGGTCGACCACGCCGATGATGTTTGCGCCCGGCTGACGCTGGATGTTGAGAATAACGGCGGGGTTGTCATTGGCCCAGGCGGCCTGGTTGAGGTTCTCAACCCCATCGACGACCGAAGCCACATCGCTCAGCCGGACGGGAGCGCCGTTGTGAAAGGCGACAATCAGGGGCCGGTAATCATTGCCCGACGTGAGTTGATCGTTGGCATCGATCGTGTAAGCCTGCTGAGGGCCATCAAAATTCCCTTTCGCCTGGTCCACATTGGCCTGGCCCAGCGAGACGCGAAGGTCTTCCAAGCTCAATCCGTAAGAGGCGAGCGCCGTTGGATTCGCCTTAATCCGTACGGCCGGACGTTGGCCCCCGCTGATACTGACGAGCCCGACACCGGGAAGCTGCGATATCTTCTGTGCCAGCGTCGTGTCTGCCAGATCTTCCACCTTCGAGAGCGGCAGTGAATCGGAGGTGAGCGCCAGCGTCAGAATGGGTGCGTCGGCGGGATTGATCTTGGAATAGATTGGTGGATTGGGCAGGTCGCGGGGCAAGAGTTGGGAGGCCGCATTGATCGCGGCTTGGACTTCCTGTTCGGCTACGTCGATATTGAGGTCGAGCACGAATTGCAACGTGATGATTGAGCTCCCGAACGAGCTCGTAGAGGTCATCTGGTTCAAGCCGGGGATCTGCCCAAACTGTCGCTCCAGAGGAGAGGTGACCGACGACGCCATCACATCCGGACTGGCCCCGGGATAGAATGTCAGCACTTGAATGGTGGGGTAGTCGACCTGCGGCAGTGCCGAGACCGGCAGTTGCCTGTAAGCCACAAACCCCGCCAGCAGAATCCCTACCATCAACAGGCTGGTGGCCACGGGCCGTAAGATGAATGGCCTGGATGGACTCATTGCGGCTGTCCTCCGCCACCTCTTGCCCCGCCACGTCCGCCCTGACCGCTCCCGGGCCCGCCCGCACCGGCCGGTCCACCGGTCGAGGTCCGGGCATCAATCTTGCTGCCGTCTTGCAGTTTGTCTTGCCCATCCACGACGACCGATTCTCCGGGCCGGAGGCCTTCGCTGATGCCCACGGAGCTGCCTGACGTCAAGGCGATCGTCACCGAACGGATCTTCACGGAGTCCCCACCCGTGACCACATAGACGTAAGCCCCCTGCGGCCCCCTCTGAATGGCCGCGGCAGGAACAACAGTGAGGCTGCGGCGGGTGTCTACCAACAGGTGGACGTTAACAAATTGGTTCGGGAAAAGGACGCCGTCGTTGTTATCAAAAATGGTCTTCAACTTGAACGTACCGGTATTAGGATCAATTTGATTGTCGATGGTGAGGAGCGTTCCAGTGGCGATTTTTGTCGTGTTGTCGCGGTCAAATGCATCCGCCGGAAGTTTCGCCCCCTCGCGCAGTTTTTTATAGACCACGGGAAGCTGATCCTGGGGGAGCGTGAAAATGACAGAAATGGGCTGGAGTTGCGTGATGACGACCAGGCCGTTGGGATCATTGGCGTGAATGATATTGCCCTGGTCGACAAGGCGCAGACCCATCCGCCCGCTGAGGGGCGCCGTGATCCGACAGTATGTCAAATTCAGTCTTTGACTGTTAATCAGGGCCTGGTCCGCGCGCACGGCCCCTTCGAGCTGACTCACCAGGGCACTTTGCGTATCGAATTGCGCCCGGGGGGTAACACCCTCCTGCGATAACTTTTGATATCTCGCGTAATCGATACGTGCTCCGTCCAACTGGGCCTGGTCCTTCGCCAGCTGACCTTGCATCTGGTCCAAAGCCACTTGAAAGGGGCGTGGATCGATTTGGGCAAGAAAATCCCCAGCGCGCACGAACTGTCCTTCACGATACGCCACCTCGACAAGTTGCCCATCCACACGGCTTTTCACAGTGACTGTGTTGAACGCATTGACTGTGCCCAGACCTTCCAGATAGATGGGGACATCTCTACTCTCCACCGGGGCCACGGCCACGGGAATTGCACGCCCCGCTCCCGGCCCCGTCCTCGTCGCGGATGCCTCCTGGGAACGCGCTCTCAGCTTGTAGGCGCCCCATGCGACTCCAGCCAAAAGGATCAGGATCAGGAGCCAGAGCCAATATTTCTTGTGCGCGCGCACCCTCATTTCCTCCTCTTTGAGACTTGGCGGAATTTGAGCATTACTCCCCTCCAGGGGACCATAGGTGGACATCAACGCACCTTTGACATATGAAATGTCCGAATTTATCATGACGCAAATCGTGCGTCCATCGTTACATCGATGACTCGAGTTTGGCGGTTTGGGCTGAATTGAGTGAAGATTCGCCTACTTTCCGCACGACCGCTCTCCACAGTTGGTCTTATTTTCAAACCTGAATTACTTTGGACCCGCTCTTTCATGTAGATGGATCTTTTTCCTTGACAACTTCAATAATTCCAGTATTATTGAAGTATGAACAAGCCGGTCACAAACACTTCGTCTGGAGACATCATCCGGTACGCCGACATGCTGGCAGCCATGGGGACGGAATCGAGACTCCGGATCATGCGGCTGCTGCTGGCTGCGCATCCGGACGGCATGGTGGTCGGTGAGATTCTCGAGGCATTAGGGATTTCACCCTCAAATCTCTCACACCACCTGGAAAAACTGAAACACGAGGAGCTGGTGCACGTGACACGGGAGGGCACATTCCTGCGCTGCAGGGCAAATACTGAAGCCCTGAAGGAACTCCTGACCTTTCTGTATGCCGAATGCTGCACGCGGACGAAGGCGATCAAACCCGAACAAATTGTTCAACTTTCTAATTAGGAGAACCCATGGACACGCAAGATATCAAGGAAGTGGTGAAAGAGAAGTACGGTCAGGCTGCTTTGAGAGTAGTCGAAGGCGGCAAGAGCTCCTGTTGCGGCACGGCCTCGACCTCGGTCCCCCTCTGCGATGACCCCATCACGAGCAGACTTTATGATTTGAACCAGACGGCCGGGCTGCCTGACAAGGCGGTGCTGGCTTCTCTGGGTTGCGGTAATCCTACCGCCCTCGCTGAGCTGAATCCGGGTGAGACCGTGCTCGACCTGGGATCAGGGGGCGGCATTGATGTCCTTCTGTCAGCGAAGCGGGTCGGCCCCACCGGAAAGGCGTACGGACTGGACATGACCGACGAAATGCTGGCTCTGGCCAACGAGAACAAGCACAAAGCCGGAATCAATAATGTCGAGTTCCTCAAAGGAGAAATCGAGAACATTCCGCTGCCGGAAAATTCCGTTGATGTCATCATTTCAAATTGTGTGATCAATTTGTCGGCCGATAAAGACCGGGTGTTTGCTGAGGCGTTTCGTGTCCTGAAGCCGGGTGGAAGACTTGCGGTCTCCGATGTCGTGACTCGAGGTGAGATTCCCTCCGACATCCGAAAGAGTGTGTTGCTCTGGGTGGGCTGCGTGGCGGGGGCACTGGACGAGAAAGAATACCGGGAAAAACTGGCGACGGCCGGTTTTGAAAACATTGATCTGGAACCGACCCGGATCTACCGGGTGGCGGATGCCCTGAATTTCCTGACCGATCAGGGGATGGATGTGGCGGTCATCGGCCCCCAGGTGGACGAGAAATTCATGAGCGCTTTTATTCGTGCCCGAAAGCCGTTGGAGGGCAAGTGATCGATGGAGACACCCTGACGGTGGGTCTTGTGAGAGAAGGAGCGAGGAACAACATTGCCTTTTCAACTTATTAAGAAGAGCCTGATCTTTATTCTTGTTTTCTCCTGACATTTGCTCATCTACCCCGGGCCGGGTGGCGCAAGTGAACTTCAGACGCTAAATCCATGGTCAACTAGTCAGGAAGACAAGATTGAGACTGTGACATTGAGCTTCAAGGGGGAAGTGACCCGTGGCCAGCGGTTTGAGAAGAAACTATGGCAGGGTCTAGTATTCCGCCTTGCACCCGACGAAAGCGGTTGGACTGTTTTCTTGGGAAATAGAACTGCTCCGCAATCAAATTACTGCGCAGTGGAAACACCGCCTTTCCACGGAACCAACTCCCTCAATATTTGGGGCAGAGACTTTGCGAAGATTCAAAACTCTGGCAAGAGTCAAGCTGGGCTAAGACAAATCCTCGAACCAGAACAAACAAGAACATTCTGGTTTGTTCTCAACGCGAAGGATTATCGGAAGGCCCATGACGCTCTTGGCATCATACTTTATAGGTACAACCAACCCGCTGAACGGGTAAAGGACGCGGATGACGCCTGGGGCAGGATAACGACGGGGGGAGGGAAGCTAACGGTCAAGGAAGTGAGGCTGAGCGACCATGACATCGATGGCGAACCGCGGATCTACTACTTGAAGTTTGAGGTGATGTTACGGCTGCCTAAGGAATTCATGAAATAACTGCTCTGCCTCATTCCCGTGGAGGTTCGAGTGGTACCTAACCCGCACATGTCTTAAATCCGCGACGCCTCGACGGGAAGCCTACTGAGAGGTGATCTACCAGTCCTCAGAACTGTGAGTCTCAGAATCTGAATTGAGCTGATCATGAAAGGATTTCTTAAACTCCTTGGTCTCTTTTTCTTCATGGTTTCTTGCGTCTGTTATCCTACCTTCTTCAAACTCACAGCCGAGAGTCACACCGAGGAGAAAGGCGCGGTATCCCGAAAGCGAGTCTCCAATTCCTATTTTCGGAACTGGCTCGAGCAGGATGTTGCCTATATCATTACCGATGGCGAACGGGCCGTCTTCGAACACCTGAACACAAATGAAGAGCGACAGCAGTTTGTTGACCTTTTCTGGCTCAGGCGCGATCCGACCCCTGACAACTATGAAAAAGAGTTTCAAGAAGAACATTACCGGCGATTGACATATGCCAACGAGAATTTCACCCCGCCTGTCCCTGGTTGGAAAACGGATCGAGGCAGAATCTACATCGTCATGGGACCACCCGACCAAATCGAACGTCGATCGAACGCAAAGCCCGCCGCGGAGATCTGGAGTTATAGGAAGGTACCGGACTGCTCTTGGGGGAGAGAAGCCTGTCTGGAGTTCATTGATTTCAATCAAAGCGGAAATTACAAGTTAGAAATGAATTCGGATACAGAAGCCTTGCTCGATAGGCTGAAGGTGGCTAACATCACCGAAGGCGGCCGTTTCACGGTATGTGATTGGCCTCGGGAGTACCGATATGTTGGTGGGATTAGAACCCCCCAAACAAGATTCAAAGATCTTGAAGCGTGCCTTACTAATAAAGTTCAATTCAATCTTCTGACATTTAAATATGAACTGAAATTCAAGCGGATCACTGGTGCAACCATCATGACGACCATTACTATCAGAGTTCAGAACAAAGACCTTGCCTCCCAGCGGGATACTGGCAAATTGCGGGCAAGTGTCCGTATTCTTGGCAGAATAAGGAGCGCCATAGGTACGTTCGGCCGCGTAGTAGATTCCTTCGATGGCGAAAAGGAATCCGAAACTGCGAGTGATTTGCTGAGTGAAGAGATGAAGGGAACAACAACCTGGCAAACGATGTTGCCGCTCAAGGCGGGTTCCTACAAGCTAGAGCTGGCATTGCAAGACCCTGGCAGCAAGAATATTGGAACGAGTTATTCGTTGATTGTCGTCCCCAAACACTAGCGGATGGTTGTATTCGATCGGTCATCAGGCGGTGGCGGACCGGGGTGTGCGCTAGGCGTGATGCGTACGTTGCGAGACGCCGGAAGGTGAAACAGCACTGCAGCACCTCCATTACAGCGGGGAATGAGGGCATTGGTGACTGATTCCGAGGACGAAGGGCGGACGTTGCTGTTGACGGGTTCTGGAGTCCTGAAGGGGCGCGAGATCATTCAAGCAAAAGAGACACTCATTGCCCAACAAGAGCAAGTACGTCGTATTACCCGTGCCATGTTCCTCTTGGCCGTCGTGGCCCCCAAGGACTACATGTTTGGTCTTGCGCGCACGTGGGAAGCCTTGGTCGACAGCGCAGGTTGGCAGACGGCTGTGTTTCAAACCCGTCTGGATGCCGAGGCCTGCCTTCAGACGATCCAGCCGGCATCAGGATAAAGACTCGTGGCAAAGTTTAGCTCTTCAGGCCCGGAGGGCGCAAAGAGTGTTGCCCCATCTGAGCTCCGTCCGCCGTAGGCGGAGAGCGAGGGTGGGGTGCACGGTCTGTCACGAATCATCCGAGAGGCCCGGAGGGCCGGCAGAAAGAGGGACTGCCATCCTTTCATTTTTCATTGGCTGAATAAATCAGGATGAATCCGGACATCTCTTCTGGTCCGCTCAGTTTCACAACTCTTCTAGCTCTCTCGATGCCGCAATCACTAAGCTGTGAAAAGGAACGACGTGACCCTTCGAGGTTAAATCGATTCTTTCACCCCGCAAGCGGGGCTCCAGGATTTTCTCCAATTGCTACCCCACCCTCGCCTCGCAAAGAGCGCGGGGCCTCAGGTGGGGCCACACTCGGGCGGCCCTCCGGGCCGAACCGGATTCATTTTCTTTCATGACGTCGACCCTCTCAGTGGAGGTTTCAATGCAGGCATTGATCTTTGACCTTGATGGCACGCTCATCGACACCGTCTATGCCCATGTATTCGCATGGCAGCGCGCCCTGGCAGAAGCGGGCATGGCGATCGATGGCTGGCGCATCCATCGGCGAATCGGGATGAGTGGCGGTCTGTTCACTCGTGCCGCGGCGCGTGAACTCGGCCGGGACATCAGCGGGGCGGAGGCGGAAGCCCTTCAACGCCGGCATGGGGAGCTGTTCACAGAGCTTCTCCCGGAGCGACGCCCATTGCCGGGGGCGGTCGGCCTATTGAGCTTCTTACGATCCGTGGGGATCTCTCATGGTATCGCCACATCCGGTCGGCGTCCGGAGATCAATAGCTCCCTGGAGGCCCTTGGGGTCCCTGAGGATGCCGTCGTGATCGAGCGGGGCGATGTCTCCCGGGCCAAACCCGAACCGGATCTCTTTCTGGCCTGCCACCAGAGGCTGGGAGTCCAGGCCAGCGAGTGCTACGTGGTCGGTGACGCTGTGTGGGACCTTCTGGCCGCCCGGCGGGCCGGCATGTTGAGTATTGGTTTGTTGAGCGGTGGATATGGGGAAGATGAATTGAGCCGCGCGGGCGCATTCCGCGTGTATCGAGACCCGGCGGAGTTGCATCAATCATTGGACGAGCTTGGCCTGTTATCCTGAAGGGTCAGTCAGGATGATCAACGTGGCATCGACGGAGTCAGAGTTCGAACGGATTGTTTTGGCTGCTATGTGGTATATTCTCCCCTGAAAAAAACATGAAATTCCTCACAGGAGAAAGGGCCCTCGTCATCGGGGGCAGTGAAGGATTCGCCTCCGATGACAGATAGTCCTGTCCTTTTGCACGGTCTGATTGCTGAAGCCTGGGATCGGCTTCAATGCATTCGTCATCTGCGTATTGTGGCCGCGTCCCACACACCTCTGGGAACTTCCTGGATAGGAAGAGGGGAGGGACGCGTTGGTGTCCAGCTCGATGGTCCGATGATCGTCTTTACTGAAACAGGAATCTGGCATATCGGGCAGGCTGATGAGGTGCGATTCAGGAATGTTTACCGCTGGTCGCGTGCGGAAGACCATATTCGGCTGGAGCATTTGCGTCACGGGCCCTCCCGGCCGGTTCACTTGTGTGATCTCATCTCGAGGGATGACGTCGCGATTTCTGAGGTCGCTCTCCAGGATCTGGTCCCTATCCGCCCTCACCAATGCGGGGAGGATGTTTATGAGAGTGTGCTGGCGGTGGCAGATGACGGCATTGTGCTGGACTGGACAATTCGGGGCCCACAAAAAGCCGCTGAAATTCATGTTGTCTATTCATAAGACTATGCGCCCCTACGTTAGATCATGCACGATTTAGTGACATTCTCAATGGTGTTTGCATCAGGCGCCCTCGGGTGAATGAGATTGGCCCCCCGCACTGATTTAGAAAGCTGTGGTATGACGACTCAGAAACTCACTCCCACAATTCGGCTCGGCAACGTTGAAGATGCCCGCCTACTGGCAGAACTTGGAGCTCAGACCTTCCACGACACCTTTGCGGCCGATAATACGCCTGAAGATATGGCGGCTTATCTGACCTCGTCATTCAGCCCCGAGAAACAGGCTGCGGAGTTGGTTGAGCCTGGGGCTACCTTTTTCATCGCTGAACTTGATGGCGCTGTCGCAGGCTACGCGCACTTGCGCCCTGGGCAGGTTCCGGTTTGTGTCACACATCCCAGGTCAATTGAACTGGTTCGCCTTTACGTCACACGGGACTGGTTCGGTCGGGGTGTGGGTGAGGCGTTGATGGAGGCGTGCGTCGGTGCGGCCCGGCAGGCGGGATTCCAATCGATGTGGCTGGGTGTGTGGGAGCGTAACGGTCGGGCCCAGGCTTTCTACCGCAAATGGGATTTTCAAGTTGTGGGCCAGCATGTCTTCCAGGTAGGCTCTGACCCTCAGACCGATCTCCTCATGGAGCGCGACCTGTCATGAAATCGTATTACTTTCCACTACTCTTAACCATCGGCGGCAGCATTCTCTACCATGTCGCCCAGAAATCCCTGCCGAGGACGACAAACCCGCTGGTCACCATGATGCTGGCGTATGCCGTGGGTATCCTGCTCTTTGCTGTGACCATGGTCTTTTATCATGATCAGAGGCCGTTTCTAAATTCAGTCCGGGAGTCGAATTGGGCGGTATTCGTGGTCGCGCTTGGCGCGGCGTCCATTGAAATCGGATTTTTGCTTGCCTACCGCGTCGGCTGGAATATCAGCATCGCTCCGGTGGCGTCCAGCGTCGCGGTTGCATTGTTACTCATCCCGATAGGCATCCTGGGTTTCAAAGAGCATTTATCTATTGGGAATGTCGTCGGGATCATGTTTTGCGTCGTGGGTTTGATTCTTGTGACCCACAAATGAAAGCTAGGGCGGTTCATTTTGCCTTGCTGACTGATGTCCAGGCGGCAGGCCACGAGGAGTGATGATATGCCAGAGGTCGCTATGGGTGCCGTGATTGGGCACCTTCTTGCGGTACTCCGTGAGGGATTCGAAGGACCGGGACGATGGAATTACTTTTCAGATCGCAGTGCCGTGGCGGGCCTATTCCGAACACTTGCCCGCGTTAGTGCTGGTGAGGCGTCGCGTCCGTGGGGTGGAACCTCCATCGCGGCTCATGTGCACCACTTGACGTTTGGATTGACTGCCTCGTCGGCATGGATACAAGGTGACCGGATGCCGCGGGATTGGGCTGGCAGTTGGAGCATCAGTACTGTAGACGATGCCGCGTGGGCCAGCATGCTGGAGAAGTTGCGTACAGGCTATGACGAACTGCGCCAATCTATCGAGACCAAGGCCGCATCCAGTGCCGAGTCAATAGGAGGAGCCATCGGGGTGATCGCCCACGTCGCCTATCACGTGAGCGCCATCCGCCAGAAACTCGCCTACAGCCGGCAAACCTGAGTCTTTCCAGCCACCGCACGCCGCGGCGTCCGCCATTACTTCTGGCGGAACGCCCGGAACTCTTGACAGAAGATTCAGAATATTCGACGGCAATCGAACTCGGCAGGGCGGCAAAAGCTACATGGGAAAAAGCAATGTTTGAACGATACACAGAGAAGGCCAGGCGAGTCATATTTTTTGCCCGGTATGAAACCAGTCAACTGGGCGCGCAGTCCATAGAGACAGAGCACTTGCTTCTCGGACTTTTGCGAGAGGACACGGCGCTGGTTCGCCGCTTTCTTCCTTTCCCCGAATCAATTGAAGCTGTCCATCTAGACGTTCAGGAGCGTGCCGCCAAGTATGACCTAAAAGTGTCCACATCTGTCGATTTGCCCCTGACTCAGGAATCCAAGCGGGTACTTATGTATGCCGCCGAAGATGCAGAGGCGTTGTCACATAAAGAGATTGACACGGCACACCTCTTGCTTGGACTGCTCCGGGAAAAGGACTGCTTGGCGGCCGAGGTCCTTCAAGCGCATGGCCTTGAGTACTCTGCTGTTCTCACCCAGCTCGAGCAGCGCAGGTCCTCGCTTAAGGCTGACGGCAGGGATTCCTCAAGACCGCTCCAGGGGTTTGTGCCGGACAAGGAAACAGCAGTAAGGATCGCCGAAGCGGTGTGGATCGGGCTTTACGGACAAAAGGGAATTGAGTTGCGAAAACCATACAAGGCCGAACTTGACAAGGGAGTGTGGACAGTCACGGGCACCTGTCTCGATGAAGGGACTCCGCGTGTGCCGATGGCAAGAATTTCCAAATGGGATGGGGCGATCCTGAGGGTCACCCTGGATGAATAAATGGGCAGGCTTCAATGCGACTTGATGATTCCCGTGGGGCGGTGAAGCGGCCTTTCTATAGATTTGCGGTCCCACCCGCCCGGCCTAGCGCCATTAGGAGCGACATCCTTGAGAGCCAAGCTATTTGAATTCAAAGGACTGTCCCTAGGAACAGTCCCTTTTTTCTATGGAGGGCAAGCTGGTCATGCGACTCTTCGGAACCCGGCCGACTTCCTCCTTCGGCCCAGTGGGAGTACTGGCCCTGGAAGCCGAAAAAGGAGTGCTCGAGATATATGACTTGTCCACGTCGATGAAGCGACAAGAGTTGAATTTTGGGCGCCCCCTGGCCTATTACACCTTCGTTCAAGCCGCGACAAAGATTTTTGCCTTGACTAACGACCAGACGGGATATCTGGTGGACCTGCCTTCAACAGCCCTCAAGTGAACGTCACCCCTTCGGCCAGAAACCCAGCGGGTTGTAGGATCACTTCTGACCTTGGAATAATGAAGCGTCGCGGTAGGGAGGCCCGTCACCGGGCACCCCTACCGCGGCCCAATCGCTTTCGTGCATGCCGGGTTGTAGATTTAAGCCGGATTAATTCCACCGGCCTCAAAGAATCACAGTGATGAGGTCCTTTCACCGAAAAAGTTCGACTTGGACGGGCGTAGCGCTGGAGTTTGTTGTGCCGTCCCCCAATTGTCCGGCACTATTGGCGCCCCAGGCCCAAACCGTGCCGTCCTTCTTGAGCGCCAATCCGTGGTAACCGCCGCCGGCGATGGCGACGACATCTGGCAATCCTTCGACGCGCACTGGAGTGGAGCTATCGATGGTTGCCCCGTTGCCAAGTTGACCATAACGATTGAAGCCCCAAGTCCAGACTGTCCCATCACTCTTGAGTGCCAGGCTGTGCTGGCTGCCAGCCGCGATGGCGATGACCCCGGTCATCCCGGAAACCTGCTGAGGAATAGTGCTACTGCGGATCGTGCCATCGCCAATCTCGCCCGTGCTATTATCTCCCCACGCCCAAACGGTTCCATTGCTCCTGAGTGCCAAACTGTGGTACGCCCCGGCTGCGATGCCCACCACCGCAGACAGACCCGGCACCTTCACTGGGAAGATGGGTTGGGTGAACGAGCCAATGCCTAGTTCGCCGGCACTGTTGCCACCCCACGCCCAGACTGTCCCATCGGTGGCCAAGGCTAAACTGTGACTTGTGCCGGCAGAGATAGCGATGATATGAGAGGCCCCCTGGACCTCAACGGGGACCGTGGATGTGGCGGTGGAACCATTACCGAGCAAGTAAGACCACCCCCCACTGCCCCACGCGCAAACGGTGCCGTCGTTCTTCAAGGCTAAGCTGTGCCTTTGACCGAGGGAAACAGCGATGGCACTTGTCAGGCTCTGGACCTGGACAGGAAAGGCAGCATTCACTGTGGTCCCGTCACCGAGTTGACCGGAATCATTTTCTCCCCAAGTCCAAACGGTGCCGTCCTCCTTCAAGGCCGCGCTAAAAGAGTAACCGCCCGCAATAGCACTAACGTTCGTCAGGCCGCTCACCAATCCAGGCGTCAAGGAGGCAAAATTCGAGCCGTTCCCTAGTTGGCCGTAACCATTGGCCCCCCACGACCACGCAGAATGATCGATCCGAAGTGCGTAGCTGGAAGCAACTCCTCCCGCAACTGCACTTACCGCCATTGGGATCGGTGTCGAAGGAAACTCAACTGCAACCGCCTCCCCGTTATCTTTGAAGAAATTCACTGTGGCGGTTCCTGCATCACTGCCTGGGTTAATCAAAACGATCTGTGTGGTGTATCCGCCGCCATTGACAATCTGGGGCAAATCCAAAGGCGCCGTAGGTGGATTGGCAACGTCCACCACAGGCAACGTCGAATAGAGATTCTCTCCTCTCTGGTTGGTCGTTAATCGCAACGCCACCGCGGTAAAGGGGTCGCTGCTACTCAATGTCAGTAACCCTTGAAAGTCGGGAGGAAGGAAATCCACCAGCGATCCCATGAGCGTATCTTGATCGATGAAACCTGCGAAATGATTGTTGGCTGGAAGCCTCAGCCCATTATGGACCAACATGAACGATGTCTTCAAACTTTCCAGTCGCAATTGCACCGAGATTGGAAAACCGTTGGGGTTGACGACGGCAACACCGGTATCACGCGAGAGGGGAGCGGCGGTCCTTTCAGCGTAAACGAGGGCTCGGTATGTTACCGGGGAATTCAACACCCCGGCCTGGGACTCTAACCCCCCTGCCGGACTGTATTCAGAGAAAACAACGGCGCCTGAGGGAAGCGATCCACCCGTTGACGTCAAAACGATATATCCAGCCTTCAGAGGGGCCCCGGGAAACCATCCAGCCGTAGAAAACTTCTGCACCCCATTGCCAGGGATTCGATAACTGAGGAGGCTGGAGACACCCAGGCCCGCGCCGAAGGTCAAAGCCGCCGGCTGGCCGTTGTCGCTAAAAAACGACACGGTCCCAGCTATGGCCGAAGGGGTGAGATTCATTAACAAGAGTTCTGAGGTGAATCCTCCACCGTCGGCGAAATGCGGAAAAAAGAGAACATTCCCTTGAGGAGGCAGTGTCGGATCCGCAACTGGCAACGAATTAAATAGGGGTTCGCCGTGCGAATTGGTTCCCCAAAGCAGCGTCGTCGCTACAAAAGGAGTGGATGAAGTCAAGGTCAATGTTCCCAAAAAAGGATCTGAGATGTCGGGACACAATTGACTTGCAAACATCGCGAAATGACCTTTACCGGGAAGACTTTGCTCCGGACAAGCGGTCTCGCTGCCCTCCGCGTCGTTCAATTGAACGCTTAACGTGAGGGAGCCGTCCGAGGGATTGGAGACGGCAACCCCGCTGTACCTTCCATCCGCGAGACTGAAATCAACGACAAGTCGGGCTGCGGTCATCGGCGAAGAAGCCGAAATGCTTGCTTCTGAGGTAAGAATTCCACTCTGAGTGAATCCAAAAATTGCTGATGCCCCAAGGGGTTTCAATGTGTCCGTGGTTATCCGACCGTGGGCGGTTACGAGCGGACCCTGCCCCAAACTCGTCTCCGTCGCAGCGCCACTTCCACGGATCGTCAGTGTCAGTTGGGCCACCATGGACACCGGGGCCCATAAGAAGAAGACAAAAAAAACAAAAACAATCCATTTTCGGCGAAGGTTCATAAAGGATCCACGGGGGACGTTCGAACGCGATTGCAGGCCGAAATTCACTTCAAGTATAAGCGTGTCGATATCACAAAGCAAGGGAAGGCGGAGACAAGTCGGGGATTTCGCACAACGAGTGATTTAGGAGGGAGAGAAGATTGGCGGAAGAGGATTGGGATGATTATCAATTGCGAGAATCTAGTGCAGGGTCGCGGTAGGGGTGCCCGGCGAAGGGCATCCCTACCGCGACCCATTTGTTTTTCCAGGAACCTAAACCAACACCTCGGCTTCCTCGAGTACCCTTTGCCTCGAAGTCGAGTGAGGATTGTAGACGCCGATGTTACCGAGAACCGTGATGGTGATGCTTTCTCGGCGGCTGTCTCCTGGGGCGCCATCGGGCCGGTGAAAACTTACTACGTGCTCGTTGTAGTACTCGCCCACACTGTCCTTGTGGCGACAGAAAACCTCCACGGTCGAGACTGTTTCCAGTCGTCCGTATTCCTGAGCCATCTCGACGATACAGTCCAACAAGGCTGTGGAGCCGGTGTCGACAAGCAGAAAAGGAGGATCGATGGGATTCCTCCGTTCCCTGTCTTTGTCTGTCGTTTTGATTTCCAGGAGTTTTTCTCCACCCGCGGCAGGCAGCTTTGCGCGCAACACGTCACCCGCCTTCGATCGAAGTCTACGAACATCATCATCAGATTTAGGAAAATTCATCGCTTTGATCATATAAATGATTCCTCTCCTTGATTACTTTTGCTTCTTCCCTCCAGTACGAAATGCATAGGCGTCAGCCTTGCCGGCAAAACAGAATCCCATGTACGCGCCTTTGACGTCCTCAAACGAAATTCCCGACAGGGCTAAAGCCATTCGCTCGGCTGTAATGGGCAGGGCCTTGAGCCGCAAGCCCACGGCATCTTCCACCGCATTCGCGACCATCGCTGCTGCCGGAATCATGGTGTGTTCGCCCACTCCCCTCGCTCCATAGGGGCCGTCCGGCTGCGGGACTTCGACGATAATAGGAACAACCTCTTTCGGGATGTCCATTGAAGTCGGAATTTTGTAGTCCGTAAAGTTGGCGTTTAAGAGCTTGCCTTTTAGATCGTAGCGCATGTCCTCATGGAGGACCGTCGCCAGGCCTTGAACCATCCCACCCATGATTTGGCTGTTGACGAGGTCGGGATTCACGGCCTTTCCGGCGTCCACGGCCAGTGTCGCCTTCAGTACTTTCATCTTGCCTGTTTCTCTATCGACCTCGAGAGTCACTGCTGCGGCCCCAACCGTGTAATGAACATTAGGATGGCCACCTTGACTCGTTTCCGGATCGCTCAAGGCCGAAGTGAACTCGGGCATGAAAATCCCGCTTCCGAGAATGGGACCGCCGATGAAGTTTCCCTTTGGCGTCTGGATCCCGCTGATGACGAAGTCTTTGAACGCGAGCTCGAAGTCCGGGTGCGTGCGGCACCGGACCTTTTCATTTTCCAGATATAGGTCGTCTTTCGCGAATCCATGCACCCGATGGACCACCTCGAACATCTTCTCTCGCATGTCGAGCGCGGCTGCCTTCACGGCGTTACCGCAACCCCAAGTGACGTGAGAACCCACGGTCTGCCACTCATAAGCGTTGCGATCGGTGTCGGGGGGCTCAATCCT
The DNA here is from genome assembly GCA_020072965.1 of Terriglobia bacterium. Classification (GTDB taxonomy): domain Bacteria; phylum Acidobacteriota; class Terriglobia; order JAIQFV01; family JAIQFV01; genus JAIQFV01. The sequence continues at coordinate 201,477 of JAIQFY010000008.1, forward strand.
GATCTTTGCAGGAGGCACCGTGAGAACCTCAGCCGCGATCTGCGCCATTACTGTCAGGTAGCCCTGGCCGATCTCCATGCCGGATACGCTGATGTTCACGCTCCCATCTTCATTGAACTTAGTAAAAGCCGCAGACGCCGCGTTGGGAGGCATCGCCGGCGCCTTCCAGAAACAGGCAAATCCTTTTCCGATCGATTTATGGGGATCCTTGGAAACCTCTTTCTTCCCCCACCCAATCTCCCGCGCGACCTTGTCGATCGCCTCGTGGAGCCCGCTGGGATTCATCTTCGCCCCGTAGGCCAGGGTGTCTCCTTCGCGGATCGCATTTCGCTTCCGGAATTCGACGGGATCCATCCCGATCTTCTTTGCGATCGCGGTGATGTGCGATTCCAGCCCAAAATGGAACTCCGAATAACCAAAACCGCGATAGGGGCCGCCGGGCGGAAGGTTGGTGTATACGCAGACAGAATCGATCTTGACATTCGGGATCCGGTACGGGCCGGTCGCGGACAGACCCACCGCATTGACGACATTGGCGCCGTATTCGACATAGGCGCCCGCGTCCCAGTGAAGGGTATGCTCGATGGCGGTGAGGGTGCCGTCTTTTTTCACGCCCATCTTGATTCGAGCGATGACGCCCTGGCGTTGATAGGTGTTGTAAAACTCCTGGGCCCTCGACCACCGGAGTTTTACCGGGCTCCCTTTCACCATCGCAGCCAGCGCCACGCCGATGATTTCCATCGAGACCCCCGCTTTGCCTCCGAAGCCCCCACCCACATACGGGGTGACGACCCGGATATCCTTGTGGGAGATTCCCAGCGGCGCGAGGGCCTGCGCGAATACGTGACGCTGCGTGTAGGGTGACTGGGAGGCGGACCACAGGGTCAGCCGTCCTGATAAATCGTAAAGACCGACAATGGCATGGGGCTCAATGGCGCAATGGGCGTAACGCGGAACCGTATAAGTGTCCTCGAAGATGACATCGGCCTCCTGAAAGCCTTTCTCGAGATCCCCCTTCCGGGTCTTGCGACGATGCGCGATATTCGTCCCCGCCTCCGGGAAAAACCAGGGACAGCGCGGATAGCTTGCCAGGTCGAGGTGAACCAGGACCGCATCTGACTTCAGTGCCTTCTCAAGATCGAGAACCGGCTCGAGCTCCTTATAAACCACCTTCACCCGTTTGGCGGCGCGTTTCGCGGTCTGTGTGTCTCGCGCAATGACAGCCGCCACCTGCTCGCCCACGAATCGCACGCGGTCAGTTGGGAAGATGTACCGGTCCTGCATGTAAAGACCGAACCGGTAGGGGAAATCCTTTCCGGTGACGATACGAACCACGCCAGGTACCTTTTCGGCCTCTGAAGTATCAATGCGCTTGATCAACGCATGGGCGTAAGGGCTTTCAACAACCTCCGCGTGAAGCAGATTGGGTCCGAACTCCAGGTCATCCACGAACCTCGCGGCCCCGGTGATTTTATCGAGTCCGTCGATCCGCCTCTCCGACTCTCCAACGTACTTAAATTGTGTCATAGGCTCTTGCTTGCTTTCTCTTGAACATCAATGATTGCTTCAATAATCGACTGGTAACCCGTGCAGCGACAGAGATTGCCCGAAAGGGCTTCCTTGACATCCTGTTCGGTGGGATGAGGGTTATCGCCAAGAAGTTCGGTTGCAGCCAGCACCACGCCAGGAGCGCAGAATCCACATTGAAAGGAATTATGCTCTAGCAGGGCTTGCTGGACCGGCGTTAGAGATCCCCTGCTCAAGCCCTCCACGGTCATGACTTCATGCCCGTCTGCTTCGATCGCCAGGATGAGGCAGCTCCTCACTGTCTTGCCGTCCAAAAGGATTGTGCAGGCCCCACAGTCCCCTCGCTCACAACCGATCTTCGGGCTCTTCACTCCAAGTTTTTCGCGAAGAACATCGAGCAGAATGTCATTGGGTTGCACCTCAAGGGTGCGCGGTTCATCGTTAAGCCTCAATGTAATTTGTTTTCTCATGAACTCCACCTAATACAAACGTCATTAAAAATGTTACAAGGTCCTACCTGCTTCAAAGTAGGGGCGCATAGCTATGCGCCCCTACCGCAAAGAATCCACGATTTCTCCATGTAACTTCATTTCCATCGCCTTTTTAGATCACGCTTGACCCGTATTCAGGCCCATTCCCCTCGAATCTCGACGCCGCTGTCCGCAGGCCGCGCTTCAGCATGACGCCGATCATTTGAGCGCGGTATTCACGTGTCGCACGTATGTCGGTAATCGGCGCGATTTCCTCGGGGACGAGCTGCACCGCCTCTTCCAGAAGTGTGTCTGACAAAGCCTTCCCCTCGAGATGCGCCTCGATCTTGGGCGCACGGATCGGACTCGGCGCGACAGATCCGAAGGCAACCCGGTAGCTGTTTCCAGCCAGGGCAAGAACTGCCACGCTGGCCTGAGCGAGGTCGCCCCCGTCGTATCGCTTCAGCTTTACAAAGCATGCCGCGTGTTTCTTTTTAGGAAGGGGGATTGCAAGCCCAGTGACAATCTCGCCTCTCTTCAGGGCCGTATTCCGCGGTCCTGTAAACCAGTCGGTGATCGGAATCTTCCGCTTGCGGAGAGGTCCGCTGACAAGGACGGCAGCATCGTAGATCAGAAGAATCGGCCCACTGTCGCAGCAGGGGACTGCCGAACAGATATTGCCGACCATGGTGGCGCGGTTGCGAATGCCGAGGGAAGCCACCCATTCCGTCATTTCCCGGATCACCGGGAATTTCTTTGCAATGATGGGGGATTGCCTCAAATCGCTGAAAGTGACCAGGGCTCCGACAGAAAGGATGCCGTTCTTCAATTCAATCCGGCTGAGACCGGCGAGGCCTTTGAGATCAATGACGACATCCGGCCTGACGGCATCGTCTGCAATCAGGCCGATGAGGTCAGTTCCTCCCGCGAGAAGTTGTGCGCGGTTCCCGTAGCGCGCGAAGGTTTTGACTGCCTCAGCCAGCCGGTGGGGTTTTAGATATTCGAATTGATGTGCAATGGCCATGTTGGATCCTTATTCTGATTGCTGGGTGCTTGCGATGAGGTGTTAGGTAATAGGTGATAGGTGTTAGGGGCCGGCTGCTGGGTGACAGATATTAGTCAAGTCGAAAATGGGATTCATTGAACAGAAATCTTGCGATGGGCTCGCTCTTATCAGTTGTCCTCTCAAGGGCCTTAAGCTGCTGATCGCGGACAACCGAAAGCCCTCAGCCCCTATTTACCATTTCAACCCATCGCCTATCACCTATAACCTACCGCCTACTTGTATTGACATACTACGTTAGCATACGAGTATGAGCATGAGTACGATACCCCGAGAGATAGACTTCCATCGGCGTTTGGCCTCCCAGCGCCTGGTGGGGCCGTCGCGTATTGTACTCAAACTCCCATAGCTTCAGGCG
>JAIQFY010000053.1 GCA_020072965.1 Terriglobia bacterium
TCGGGTCAGCGTTTTGCCTGCGGCTTCCTTCAGATTCCCCCTCGCGGTGGACACCCTTGCCGTCCGGCTAACGATTCCTCCTGTCAGGCTCGTAAAGGACTTGCACCTTCAAGTGAGTGCGCCCTGCCGGGCGCACAAAAGAAAATGCGGCGAAGGGGAGGAAGCCTTCGCCGCACAGGGGATGACTGAAGGAGGAACCAATCAATTACTTAATGTCATACAAAACCCACTGTCCCTTGACTGAAACGAACTCAACACCCAGGAGATCTAAGTTACCTGCGCCTTCGCTGATCCAGATCACCCGGCACTTCGCCTCGAACTTTTTTCCCAAGGTCAGGGTCAACGTCGATCCTTCTCGAACCAGTCCACGGGTCAACTCGAAACACGCGCCATTGCGGGTGACGTTCTTGGTCACCGCTTTCACTTCATACCGCACGAGTTTTTTGGAATCTATTCCAGAGACTACAACTGGAATTTTTATGTCCAGGCGATACTCTTTGCGCCGTTCAACGACAAAGAGATTCGGGGGCGGGAAAGCGTGGTCCACATTCTGGGGCATAAAATTCACCTCGCTTGTCGCTTCCAAAGAGTAACACGCGCACCTCAAGCGAATGTGAGCCCAGTCACAGGGAATTCAAAATTCCGTATGAGGAAAATCCAAAACACAACCGGGACCGGTGCCATTCAGCTTCGCCTCCGATGGATCGAATTCCTTAAGATTCGTAACAATCCTGACATGATCGTCTGTGAGAATAACGTCTGGAGTTCAGGAATTGCTTCGAAGGAATGAGTCTTTCGCGAGTTTGACTCGGCCGGGCACAAGTGATCGGAGGAGGGAGCTCATGAAACGAGACAAACCGGATTTAAGTCAAGCCAGAGATACGCTGGGCTGGTTCGATAGCTGGAAAATGTATCGCGATGACCAGCGGGTCCCGCTTCGTGAACCCGTGATCCTTGAGGGTCGGGACAAGGAAGGCAAAGCGTTCGTGGAGGAAGCCGTCACGGAAAACGTGAGTCGAGAGGGTCTGTGCGTGGAGATGACCTGTGCTTTGAAACCGGGGACGGTGCTTCAGGTGTGTGCTCCTTACGACGGGTTCCGCTCTCAGGCTTGTGTCGCAGCGGTTCGACCTTCCAAATCACGGCCAGGAAAATTCCTGATCGGTTTGAAGTTCGTCAAATCCAATAAAGATTGGATCATCCACTAATTCCACTTTTCTGTCTCCCCGTTCAGGGAAATCCCTTCATCTAATTCGAGCTGCGTCATGCACTGCCGAAGGGGTGGAAGGGCGCTCTCTTTTCGCGTGACCCTTCGAAATCCAACCCTTCTCCCAAGGAGGCTCCACCCATCATTCACCCGTTCACTTGAGAGGAGGGATACCTGAAGGAATATCTATCCAGCTGGGAGAGTAAGTTTCAATTTAACATTTCTCCAGGCACAGATAGACCCCGTTGTCATGGCCCTCATCAACAGGCCGGGAGTCCTTGCTCACCAGCCTGCCCCTTGGGAACCGACTTGACTGCTCCCCGGACTTCCAACCATCAAAGAGCCTTGGCCGGATTCAATATATTTTTCGAAAGGTCTCTCCTGCGGTCAAAATCGCCCTCCCGCAGACACCTTTTCGATCGCGGCCCCATGCCCCCAACGGGGTCATTTCCGGACTGTGGCCGTCAGCGGGGCGATTCTTTGGGTCTTTGCATGGATGAACGGTCCTAAGTTCGCATCGAGTTTGACGGTTTGGGCGAAATCACGGTCCGCATCGCTCTTCTTACCCTGTAGCCAGAGCGCAATCCCCCGACTGGCATAAGCCATGGCGTATCCCGGCTTCAATTCAATGGCCTTTGTAAAGTCGGCAATCGCGGCGTCCAGGCTCCCCTTCTCCCGCTTCACGACACCCCGATTTTGATAGGCCTCCGCGAATTGAGGATTCAGTTCAACGGCCTTTTCAAAATTCACCAGTGCCCCATCGAGATTGCCTTCCTTCCACAACAAAGCCCCTCGGTGGTCATAAGCAATAGGGTTGTTGTGATCGAGTTTGATCGATCGTGAATAATCACTGAGGGCCCCTTTTACATCTCCCAGGATCTTCCGGGTATCAGCCCGGTTGGTGTAAGCAGAAATCTCCTTGGGATTCAGCTCAATGGCTTTGTTGAAGTCTGAAAGCGCCGCTTCAAAGTCCCCTTGGGCATAATGGAGAACACCTCGATTATTGAACGCGGCCGAATATCGGGGATCAAGCTCAACCGCTTTACTGTAATCGGCGAGGGCGCCCGGCACATCATTCCGGCTATATCGCGCTACACCGCGATTGTTGTACACAGCGGCAAACCCCGAATTGAGCTCGAGGGCTTTGCCATAGTCCGCCATCGCCGCCTCCACATCACCCTTGGCATAGTAAGCCAGGCCCCGGTTATTGTATGCTTCCGGGTAGCCCGGATCGATCATCAGAGCGATGTTGTAGTCCGCGATGGCCCCGCTCGCATCCCCATTCTGATAGCGTTCAAGTCCGCGGCTGACGTATGACATCATGTAATTGGATCGCTGCGCCAGAGAGATGGTCATCACGAAAGGCAGGAGAAGAAGGACACCCAGGGGAATTCGTCGCATAACCCCTCCTCGATGCCAAGCCCGCCCGGCGAGCTCGGCTTGAAGTTGTTCTATGGGTCCAGGTTTTAGGACGTCACCGCCGTCCTTGATGATACATACGGGGGATTTACCCTGAGGTTCTGCAACTTTTTGTACACGTTTGTAAATTGGAGCGGGTATTGAAATCAACGATGACCATTCCGAATATAATCAATCCGCCAGGTTCGCCGCTCCCAATTAGCGCTCTCCGCATTCAGCAGTTAATAAAGGTCAGGGAAACATTGCACCCGGCCAAACTTCCAGATCAGATATGCAAAGGGTGCGGCCAGTCCTCGCAAATTCAAACACACAAAGGGAGGCCCGTATGGCGGCAAAGAAAATCTTGATGATTGTTGGAGACTACGTCGAAGATTATGAAGTCATGGTGCCTTTTCAGGCATTACAGATGGTTGGGCATACCGTTCACGCCATCTGTAGCGGCAAAAAGGCCGGCGAGCAAGTACGGACCGCCGTGCATGATTTTGACGGCGCCCAGACTTACAGCGAAAAGCCCGGACACAATTTTACTTTGAATGCCACCTTTGCTGAGGTCAAGGCAGAAGACTACGATGCGCTTGTCATTCCTGGGGGAAGAGCCCCTGAGTACATTCGGTTGAACACGGAGGTCCTGAAGATGGTTCAGCACTTTGCAAAGGCCGGCAAACCCATTGCCGCGATCTGCCACGCGGCCCAGGTTCTTGCTGCAGCGGGAGTGCTTGAAGGAAGGAGCTGTTCTGCATATCCTGCGGTCGGCCCGGACGTCACTCGAGCCGGCGGCCGTTTTGTTGATATTCCGATGGACAAGGCCAATGTCGATGGCAATCTGGTGACTGCACCCGCCTGGCCCGCCCATCCCGAATGGCTTGCAAAATTCCTCCAGGTCCTGGGAACCAGGATTACACTCTAGTCTATGAGTTAACGGGGTTTACAGGACCGCAAGAGCCGCCGAGCTCAAATCCTGTCAAAGAGTTCAGTCAATCGCGAACGCACCCATAGGATGTGTTGACTGTAGGGATGGAGGTAAGGTGTCATTTCTTCCCTTGCCCCTGACACCCGTCACCTGTCCCCTGACCCCTACTCCTCGAAGCTTCCGGTTGTTCCCCGGAACCCGCGGGCGGCCTGTCGTGCCACCCATTTGATCGCGCGGCTTGCTTTGTAACAGTAAGCGAGGTTGTGATTCAACGTCGAAAAACAATGGGTTTGACAGCTCTTCTTCATGTCGTTGAGCTGTCTGCCTTCAAATCCGTGCTTGCCGACAGTGCCCCAGTTGTAGGTGGCTGAGTACATCGGAAAACAGGGCGCCAGCGTGCCGTCCGTGCGGATGATCAGCGAATTGTGGCCGGCCCGGCAGTCCCACGGCTCCACTTTGCCCCGCATAAAGATCTTCATATCCTGCAACCGCCGCACCGAATTCACCATCCTGTAACCGGACCGATTCTTCTCGACGAGCCAGTCGATCAATTCATCAATCCTCGGCCAGTCCGCTTCTGTAATGAACGTGCTGTTCCTGTCTTGATGTCTGAAGTGAGCCTGCTCCAGCATCGGCGATTCATTGATGTGGTAGTCCGTCGCAATCCCGTGATCACGGGCGATTTCGGTCAACTGCTTGACGTCGTCCAGGTTGATGCGGGTGATGTTGATGTTGAAGAACACGCTGTAGCCGTACACGTACTGTTTCTTGATCAGATGCTGGAAGCAGGCCCAGATGGGCTTCAGGGCCTTGGGAAGTTCTTTTCGATCCTCAAAGGAATCGACCGCCAGGTTCACCGTCGCCACACCCGCATCCCCCAGCGCATCGATGACTTCCTTTCTCATGAGGCGACCGTTGGTCGGGACATACACGAAGAATCCCTTCTTCGCGCCGTAATAGACCACCTTGTGGGCGAACTCCGGACGCAAAAGCACTTCGCCGCCCATCAGGGCCAGCACGCGACACCCTGTTTCATGGAGCCAATCGACGGACCGGCGAGCCGTATCCTCGGTCATCCCCTTGACCCGGTTATCAAAGGCCCAGCAGTAATGGCAATCGAGGTTGCACTTCCACTCGGTAAACAGGTACGCAATGATGGGGTGGAACTCCCCCGGTAAAACTCGCGACCACAAATAAGGATAAAGCCAGCCGCGCACCACGCGATGAACCATGTGGCTCGTGACACGAGTTCGATATGGGTTTCCATTTTTTGGCAGGTACTTTGGATCCGGCTCCACCTCACCGAGTTTCTCCGGATACTGCGGGAACACCGGTTCCGGCAATCGAAGCCGGTCTTCCTGGAGGGCGACAGGCGCCTGCCTCTCGCCTCCCATCAGCATGCGGTGTACCTCTTCGTCGACTCGGAATCCCGCTTTGCTCTTCTGAACGGATGGTTCTTCGGCTTCTTGCATCGTTGATATTCCTTTCAGCTTCTCGTTTCCAGTCGGGGTCTACCAGAATGAATAAAGGTCCAGGTTAACCTCCGGCGTTTAAATCACGTCCCAAGACTCGCGGATCCTCGGATTTGTGAAGGGGTTCACATCCGCCGCCACAGCCATTTGCTCGAGAGTTCCCTAAGGTTTGCCGCTGAGTTCTGAAGAAATAAGAGGCAGCCTCAAGCCTCCTCCTGTAACCGCCCGAATCGTATCAGGATTACAGAGGCAAAGGATGCTCGTCAGTCGGGCAAAAATCAAGGGATTTTGGGAGGGCTCCAGAGACGAAACTTGTCACCTTGGACTTTGGACTTGAAACTATCTTTCCTATCCCCTGTCACCCAACACCTACAACCTCTCTTCCCTGACACCTGAAACCCGTTCATCGGCTCTACTCATACCTCAACGCCACCATCGGATCGATCTTGGTTGCGCGGGACGCGGGGATGTAGCTTGCCAGGCCGGCTGCTGCTGCCAACATAAGAGAAGTCACAACAAACGTCGTCACATCGGTCGGTTGAACTTCAAACAGGAAGGAGGCGAGCAGGCGTGTTGTCCCCAGGGCGCCACAGACGCCCAGCGCAAGACCTGCGGTGATGAGCCGGGCGCTCCGTCCCAGCGTGCTCGCCAGGATGTCTTCGCGGTTTGCCCCGAGCGCCAGGCGAATGCCGATTTCCCGCGTGCGCTGGACCACGCTGAACGCCATGACCCCATAAATTCCAACCACGGCGAGCAGGAGAGCGATGCCCGAGAAGGCTGCCAGCAGACGCGAGTAAAAGCGCGGCTCGGCGGTGTTGGCCGTCAACAGATCTTCCATCGTGGCAATCTGAAAAACCGGCTGATTGGCTTCCACCTCGTGCAGCGCAGTCCGCATAGAAGCGGCGATGGCCGCCGTCGGCATGCTGGACCGCACCACATAATTGATGGACTGCAGGAAAAACGGCATCTGAACCTGGGCCAGCGGCTGGTAAATAGCAGGTGGCATGTCCTGCCTGAGATTTTGTTGTTTCACGTCATCGACGACCCCGATCACCGTGTACCAGTCTTCCGGCCCCGGGTGGTCGGCAAACGTGACCCGACTCCCGATCGCGTCTTTGTTGGGCCACACCCGTCTTGCTGTGGTCTGACCGATGATCATGACGCCGGGGGACTTTTCGTTATCGGCACGGGCAAAGTCGCGCCCTCTGACCAGCCGGATTCCCATGGTCTGGAAATACCCAGGCGTCACCGCCGGCTTGTTCACGTTGAACTCGGTGGCGGAATCCGGTACTCCCTCGACTGAGAAGCTGCCCCTGATGAGGTCCGTCCCCATTGGCAGCCAGTTGACTACGGCGGCCGAGCTCACGCCCGGCAGGGCGGTGAGTCGTTCCAGCACTTTTTCATGAAAGGCCTTCATCTGCTCCGCCGTGCGGTACACCTGTGGGAGATGGACGGTCATGGTGATCACGTTGTCAGCCCGAAACCCGGGATCGACTGAACGCAATTTGACAAAACTCTTCACGAGTAATCCCGCGCCAGTCAGCAGCACCAGTGCCATTCCGATTTCGCCTACGACAAGCGCATTTCGTATGCGTTGCGATTTCGCAGTGAGCCTGCCAAATCCGTGTTTCAGCGTCTCGCTCAGGCTGATCCGGGAGGCCTGCATCGCCGGCCACAAGCCGAACAGAAAACTCGTGACAGCGGATACCAGCAACGTGAACAGAAAAACCCGCGCATCCATGTGAACCTCTTCCAGCCGCGGAATGCTATGTGGAGGCGCAATGGACAAGAGTGTGGCGACCCCCCACATTGCAAGAACGATTCCCAGCAGGCCGCCCGCGAGCGACAGAACGGCACTCTCCGTGAGCAGTTGCCGAATGACCCTCATCCGGGTGGCGCCCAATGAATAGCGAACGGCGACTTCTTGCTCGCGCCGCGTCGCCCGGGCCAGCAGCAGGTTGGCGACGTTGACGGAGGCGATGAGCAGCAGGAGCGCGACCGAACCGAGCAGGAGGCGCAGGGCGGGGCGGACTTCACCCACGATCGTTTCCTGAAGCGGATGCATCCGGATGAGGTCACCGCGGATGGCCATCGGGTTGTCAGAATTGAGACGGCGGGCAATGGCGTCCAGCTCGGCTTGCGCCTGCCCCGGAAGGATTCCGTCCTTGAGTCTCCCAATGGCACTGCGAAAGGCGATATGGGTGTTGTCCGGTTCCAATAGGGCCGGCACCCAGAGGTCGTCGTTCCTCGGGAAGGTACAGCCGGGCGGCATGACCCCCACAATGGTATACGCTTTCCCATCGAGCAGGATGGATTTACCGATGATATCTTTCCCGGCGCCGAAGCGGCTTCGCCATAGCGTATCGCTGAGCACCACCACAAGACCTTTTCCCGGCTCACCCTCTTCCGGCAGAAACGTCCGTCCCAACTCCGCGTCGATCCCCACAGTGCTCCAGAAATTGGCCGTGACCTCCGGAGCCTTTACTTCAACAGGTTCTCCCGCCCCGGTGAGGCTTTTGACCCCGCCGTTAAACGCAGCCACCGCTCTGAACGATTGCGCATGCTGCTGGAGCGCGATGAGCTCCGGGTCCGATATATTCTGCAAGCCGTTGGGCGCCGAGGGGGGAGCGTTAGCGATCCGGAAGAGCCGGCCTGGATCATGGAACGGAAGCGGGCGGAGGAGGACCGAATTGACGACCGTGAAGATGGCAGTGTTGGCGCCCATGCCGAATGCCAGCGTTAGTACCGCTATGAGGGTAAACCCCGGATTCTTCCAAAACATTCGCAAAGCAAAGCGAAGGTCGTTCGCAAAACTATCCATTTCTCCTCTTCATCCCAAAAGGGCTGTGCGACAAATGCATCGGACCGAATTGCTGTGACCAAGAACTACGAAATTTGAACTACGACGGAAGGTCCCAATCTCCAGTGACTCCGAGACCTCAACCACCTTACTCCCCATTCTCGAAAGGAGCGACAGAGATCTCAGAATTCTGGCAAGTATCGAATTTCTAAAACAGCACATTTCATGCCAATTCTGGGCTGCCCCCTTCCATTTGAATTCGAAGAGGTTGTTGGAAGGGACCGGGTTCCGTGTCCGGGAAAGGGTGTTCGAAAGTGAAATCAACCCATCCCAAAACCGGACATCGGCAAGCAGACATGTCGGTAAGTTGACCCGGGGGTTTTAATGGTTTCCTCCCCCGAAACATACCGGGTCGACTCACCAACATTCGATCAGTTTTCATCCGGACAGAGGCCCCCATCCCGCATTCCGAAATCCGCAATCCGCAATAGATTGTGCAATCCGACCTTCTTGACAGCCAACACGTCGCAAGCGTACAGTCCATACCAATGCAATAATCGCCTCGAGATTTCGAGCCGGCAGCGCCCGGTTTCGTTCTTTATACTTAATAGACGGACTTCAACGAAAAGAGACAGGCATGAGGGCAAGGATCTCTACGGACATGAGGCGAAGGATTTTTACCGTCTTCGCAGATCAATTCCGTGAGTGGATCTGTCTCGGACTCGTCGGATTGCTTCTCTTCCTTACACCCTTCCTCAGCCCCGTGGTTCAAGGCGCCGCCCCACAGCAGAAACAAGCGAAGTCGAAGGATACCAGCGAGAGGTTGGAAGTCGCGCCACAAATGCAGAAAGTCACCGGGTTGGCCGCTGCTCAGTCAACAGCTGTGGTCCCGGACCTGAGGGGCCAAACACCTAAGCAGGCCATCGCGACTCTGCGCCGCGCTCATCTTGCCCTGGGAGAGGTCACCTACGGGATCTACGACGTCCCGGCCGGCCAGGTGGCGAGACAGTATCCTCCGGCCCGCGAAAATGCGCCGGCGGGCAGCGCCGTGGCGGTCTGGGTGGCACGCGAGCCCCCTCCCGGGCAGTTATCCACTGCCGTACCAGACCTACGCGGTCAAACGCTCGATGAGGCGCGGAAGACCCTGCGGCAGGCGCATCTTGTGCCGGGTGAAATCCAATACGGGAATTACGATGCCCCGGCCGGCAGAGTGGCAAGACAACGGCCGTCGGCCCGTGAAAATGCGCCCGCGGGCAGCGCCGTGGCGGTCTGGATCACTCGCGAGTCGCCCCCCGCCCCGTTGACGACCCCAGTCCCGGATCTAAGAGGCCAAACGGTCGATGAAGCGGCGGCGATTCTGCGCAGGGCTCGTCTCGTGATGGGGGAAGTCTATTTCGGTAACTACGACGCCGCCCCCGGACGAGTGGCAAGGCAACATCCACAGCCCCAAGAGCGTGTGCCCATGGAGACTGCCGTGGCGGTCTGGGTCGCCCGTGCGCCCGATGTCGCACCCCCGCCGCCAGAACAGCCGCCCAAGCGGCGCCCTGAACGGCAACCGGGGAGACAACCGGACAGTGAGCTGGTGGCCGTACCTGATCTTCGCTCACGGCAGGAAGTTGCCGCAAAGATGATCTTGGAGCAGCGTGGCTTGCAGTATGGCGGGGCCAAGGAAATCATTACTGACCAGCAGTCACCTGGAACCATTCTCGACCAGCAGCCAAAACCCGACACGCTCGTTCGAAGGGGTACGGCCGTTCGAGTCGCCATAGCTGCCGGAAGGCCCCCTGATCCCACCGTAGAGGTTCCAAACCTGGTGCAAGAAAGGAAAGAAGAGGCCCAGCAGAAGTTGCGGAGTGTGGGTTTGCAGTCGAGTGACTCTGAAATCAGGGAGGTGGATTCAGAGGAAGAGACCGGGGTTGTGGTTTCGCAGGTTCCGCCAGCCGGTACCCGAGTACGGCTCGGGACGAGCGTGAGCTTCGAGGTCAGCAGGCAGATAGTTCATTCCCTCATGTTGCGGCCCGCCCCCACAAGCGCCACGCCAGGGGAGCCAGTGACCTTTAAAGCTGAACTCATTCCCCCGTTTCCCGGCGCGACATTTCAATTCAACTTCGGCGAAGGCGAGCGCAGCGGCGAACTGGATGTGCCCGAAGCAACCCACCAGTACGACGACGATGGCGACTATGTGGTGTTCTCCACGGCCACGCTCGGCAGCAGGCAGGTCATCAGCAACCGGGTCGAGCTTCCCGTGCACCTCGCGCGCCTCGATATCACCCTGCTCTCCTCACCTAGCCATCCCAGGGCGAACGAGACCATTCAGTTCCATGCGGTCGTCACCCCGTCATCCCAAGCCGGCAGAGCCGTCTACAGCTTTCACTTTGGGGACGGCACGCCGGTCGAAGCGTCAGACTCCCCTGAAGCGCAGCATTCCTATCCGCAGAGCAATCAATACTCGGCATGGGTAACGGTGCGCATGGTCCACGAGCCATTGCCGGGCGGCGGGAGCGTCCATGAGCATTTTTACACGAGCGATCCCATTGAGGTGGTGATCGCCCCTGCTCCCGTCCCTCTGTGGGGGATCATCGGAGCCATCCTGGGGGCCGTCCTTGTGGCCGGCGCTGGAACTTTTTCTGCATACCGGTGGATTCAGATGCAGAAGCTGAGCTTTCGAGTAGAAAAAGATGCGGGCCGACAGTGGCCGCAGGGGCCGGAACATTCGATCGCCTCCAGCAGATGGCAGTTCCGCGTGGCGCGCTCAACGGGAGAGCAGTCGACCACTTCTCACGGTCCTCTCTGCACCAGAATCGAGAAAATCCATGAGTGAAACCCAGATGAATCTGAAGGATTGGTTCGCGCTGCCCGGCGATGATCTGCCTCCGGCGGCGCGTACTGCCGTGGAATCCAGTCGCTTCATGCCCGCCCTCAGAGAGGCCCTCCTTAAAGAGTCGAGGGCCATCAAGTGGGGCGCTGTCTCGGATGTGCTCGTAAAAAAGATTCTCGAGACCCTCGATGTGCCGCTCCTCGACATTCTCCTCCCCGCCTGGAAAAAGTATCGGGAGATCGAGGAGTTTGCGGATCCGAAAAAATATCCTCCTGCGGATACCTACCTGGTGTCCCTGGCGGAGCATACAGTGAAATCGGAGCATCACCCCTATGTGGAGGTTCTCTTCAAAGGAGCGACCCTTGGCCGAATCGACTTTACCTTGACGGTGGAGTTGACGCTTGAAGGATTTGTGCTGCAAATCCAGGGCGGCAGGATCAAGGCCATCCGGACCGGCACGATCAAGGGTCAAGGCTCACTGGCGCTTGAAACCACCGTCGTGCTGGAAAAGGACTTCGGCTCGATCGAGCTTCCAGGAATGCTACAGCTTGGCGAAGGAATTCCGTTGCAGTAACCGCCTTGGAGTGCGGAACTCCCGGTTCCGCTTTCTATCCTTGATGTCGGACCTTTGTCCCGCTCGTCTCACGCCAGCCTTCACTTCAGTCCCTAAAAAAAGGCCCATGGAGGACCGCCCTCTAAAAGCCCAATGAACAACTAACTGACCCGACCCTTGATTTTACTGATCGTGGATTTTCCGTTATTGAGCAGGCTTGGTCCCTCCCGCCGGGGTGGCGTTCAAGCGTGGGCCGGCATCCTCGTCCGCGTAGGCGGACACGATTTCTCCAAAGTAGACGCGGTGGAAATCGCCACTGCTGTAAAACTCCTCGCGCACGGCTTGGACCAGTGCGTCGGGTTCCAGATCATTCCGATGCAGGGTCCGGCACTCGTAATGCACCAGGCATTCCTTGATCACGGGAGGCCGCACCTCCCGGCTCGGCATCGGGGTCAATTGCATTTCTTGAAACTTATTGTGGTCTCGTCCTGAAACGGTCCCGCAATGGCTGACCGCCGCCGACAGTTCCCTGGGAGGAACGTTGACGGTGAAATCCCGGGCCTCCTCCAGCCGGCTGTAGGTGTGGCGCGAGGGTCTCACCAGCACAATGAAGACGGGTCGTGACCAGATGGAGCCAATCGTTCCCCACCCGATGGTCATGACGTTGGGTTTCCCGTCCGCGCCCAGAGTGACCAGCAGGAGTCCGTCTTCACGCATACGCTGAATCGTCTGGGCAAAGTAATCCGTGTATCGCACCAGTACCTTGGCCATTCTCATCTCACCCCACGATTTACTAGGAACACCAGTTAATCTGTGAGATTTTACACCGCGCAGGCTCAGAAAGCACGGTGCCGCGGACATGCGTTTTCAAAATGTCTGCGAGTGACGATACTTCCTGAACGGTCTCGAGAGGTCCGATTCGTTGATGCGGTATTACTGACGCTCTCGGGCTTGCGGAACAACCAGAAAGCTTCTACCCCGCGAATCAATCATTCCTTTCTACTTTGAACTCGCAACTGCTTTTCCTATCCCCTATCACCCAACACCTACAACCTCTCCCTCCTGACACCCGGCACCCGACTCCTGAGCCCTGCTTTATTCATACCGCAGGGCGGCCATCGGATCGACGCGGCTGGCGCGGAGAGCTGGAAGGTACCCCGCCACACAGGCAACGAGGGCCAGTCCAGCCGTGGCCAGCACCATAGTTGAGGGGTCATGGGCCGTCAGGCCGTAGAGCTGGCTCTGGACCGCCCGCATCAGCGCCAACGAGGCTGGTACGCCGATTACCACACCGAGGGCGACCAACAACAGTGCATCCCGCATAACCATCCCGATCACGTTTCTGGGATCGGCTCCCAGCGCCATCCGGATGCCGATTTCGCGCCGCCGCTGGGAAACTGTGTAGGCCATTACCCCGTACAGTCCGATGGTCACCAGCATCGTCGCCAGAAACCCGAAGACCGTCGACAGGCTCGCAATCATGCGCTCGGTGGTAAGTGAGTTGCCGACTTGCGCCTCCATCGTCCGCATGTCATAGATGGGCAGGTTCTGATCCAGGTCCCGCACCCTCGCCCGCACCGTGGGAATCAACTGATTCGAATCGACCGCCGTCCGCAGGTACACGGTCATGCTGCCGACGAAGTAACTTCCATAGTAGGGAATGAACGCCTGCGGCGGGATATCGTCGCGCAGGTTCGTGTACTTGATGTCCTTTACCACTCCTATGATTTCCATATCCGTGCGCGATCCCGGATCGGTCCCGAATCCGAGGTGGCGGCCGATTGGATTTTGCCCTTGAAAGTACCGCCGCGCGAACTCCTGGTTGATCATCACCGCGGTTGGCGTCCAGTCGTCGGGCTGCGGGCCGTACTTCACCTGGCGGTCGTCTTTGACGGAAAAGTCGCGGCCCGCGACGATGGGTATGCCGAGAGTCGCGAAGTAGTTCTGGCCGATCTGGTTCATGAACGGCTGGGCATGATCATCAGGTTTCCCGGGTGTGTAGCCCTCAACAGTCATCCCGCTGTCCCATTCGTCATTCTCGAGAATACGCATCGACGCCAGGCCCACCGACTGAACTCCCGGAATCGCGCCGAGGCTGTCGGTCAATTGCTGATAGAAGATCTTCGCTTGTTCGGCGGTGTAGCCGCTAAGCGAAGGGTCGATATTGAATCCCACCAGTCGCTCCGCCGAAAAGCCCGGGCCCAGGAGGCTCAGGTTATTCAGACTGCGGAGGAAAAGTCCGGCGCCGATCAAAAGCAGCAGCGAAAGGGCGACCTGAGTGACGACGAGCGTCCGGCGCAGTCCTCCATGCCCGCCGCCCACCACGGACCCCGCCTGATCTTTTAAGGTCTTCCCGATATCTGGCTTGGTCGTCTTCAGGGCCGGCACAAGGCCAAAAAAGAGTGCGGTCACAATCGTCACCGCCAAGGTGAAGAGAAGAATTCGAAGATCAGGCGCCGTGGAGATACTCAAGCCCCCGGAGTCCGCCGGCAGATAGATGTCGATGAGCGACCGGGCGGCCCAATAAGCGACGACGCCGCCGGCGAGGGCTCCCATCGCGGAAAGGCACAGTGTTTCGACCAAAAGCTGACTGATGATTCGCAGGCGGCTTGCACCCACTGCCAGTCGCACCGCGATCTCCTTCTGCCGGCCTGTGGCCCGGGCCAGCAAGAGGTTCGCCAGGTTGGCGCAAGCGATCAGCAGCACGACGCCGGTGATGGCCATTAGCACCCACAGCGGCGTCGAAAGCTCCCGCCGGAGATAAGACCGGCCCTGCGAGCCGGGTAGAGTGTCAATCCAGCATTTGAGAAATTGCTCCCGATCGTACGCCGAAGCACGGCTGAAGGCAGCCTCGCGCACCTCCATCTCGAGCATCGAATGCATGAACGGTTGCAGCGACGCCTTCGCCACCTTCTGTGTCACCCCCGGCTTCAAGCGCCCAAACGCATTCACCCACCGGCTGCGACGGTCCTTGAGCATATCAGTGGGGACGATCACCACCTGTTGTTGCATCATGACGGGAATGAACAGCTTCGCGGAATGGCCTAATTCCACACCGTCAAACCCTGGCTGTGTGACTCCGACGACAGTCATATCGTGCTTGTTGACCGTCAGAGTCTTTCCAAGGATCCCCGGATCGCCACTGAACCGCTGCTTCCAGTAGTTGTAACTCAGTATCACCAGAGGATGCCCATTTGGAATGCGATCGTCTTCCGGTGTAAACGGACGTCCGAGCACCGTGGTCACCCCGAGCACGTTGAAATAGGTTCCCGACACCAGTTCCGCTTCCACGCGCTCCGCCTGTCCCCCGAACGTGAGGCTCACCTGGGTCGGGAAGCGGCAGAACATGCCCGAGAAAACCTCATTGTGGTCCTGAAAATCGCGGTACATCGGATACGAGATCGCGTTGCCGCCCCAGTTGTTGCCGTAGTGGCGGCCGCGCATGGTGAGCAGCACCAGTTGCTGCGGATTTTTTACAGGCAGGAGCCGAAGCAAAACCTGGTCCAGCAAGGTGAATATGGCAGTGTTCGCGCCGATTCCGAGCGCCAGGGTCAGTACGGCGAGAGCGGAGAAGAGTGGATCCTTCACCAGCACACGTACGGCATACCGAATGTCGGCAAAAAGATGGTCCATTCGCGTCAACCTCCGGGGAGTTCATTCACTTAGACGAAAGAACGGGGGCGAGGTTCCGCAGAATTTTCAACTGAGCACTGCCACCGGCAGCAGATCCCGGACTGACAGGGGATTTCATTAGCATTATACCGCAGGGGCGCTGGGGGCGCAGGGGAGTTGGTTTAGAGGGGAAAGATCAGAACAGAACCGAAGAGGAATTGGGTGCCGCAGGCATTTCCGCCGTGGTGAACATGCCGGCGAACAAGGGAGCAACCCGGGTGCCGCAGACATGCGTTTTCTGCATGTCTGCGAAGGATATGTCTTGCTTCATTTGAAAATGGTCAACGGGGGGTCTCACCGTCCACCCAGGGGGTGCTCAACGATTATCGATACTGAGGGCTACTCTCTGAACGATCACATCAGACTTGACGGACAGGCATGAATCCGGCGTCCGCGCTGATAGGCATTAGGATGTTCGTGCACTTCTTGCAAAAGTTTTCTACATCAAGTAGTATGCTGGTCGCTCCGGCGATGTGGGCCTGTAGCTCAGTTTGGGAGAGCGCTCCGACGCGTCGGAGAGGTCGTGGTGAATCCCCTGAATTAAGATCCGAACATCCCCCCTTCTATCTTACCCATGCATTTCGTTTACATCCTTGAGAGTCTGAAGGACGGGTACTACTATATCGGTTCAACCCATGACGTAGCCCATCGCCTCGAGCAGCACAATGCAGGGAGGCAGGCCGCAACGCGTTACCGCAGGCCATTCGAGTTAGTTTACGTAGAATCCTATTCGGATCCAGCGGCCGCACGCAGGCGGGAGCATTTCATCAAGAAGCAAAAGAGCCGTCTTTTCATTGAGGCTCTGATTCATTGCCCTCGGGCTGATCGGCCCTGAAACAACCGTGCACTTCTTGCAAAACTTCCCTACATCGAGTAGTATGCTGGTCGCTCATGCAGCGTGGGCCTGTAGCTCAGTTTGGGAGAGCGCTCCGAGGCGTCGGAGAGGTCGTGGTCAGTTGCTGGAGCTTAAAGTCAAGTCGTGTGGGCCTGTAGCTCAGTTTGGGAGAGCGCATGACTGGCAGTCATGAGGTCGTGGGTTCGAGCCCCATCAGGTCCACCATTTAAAAGCAAAGTCCAAATCCCAAACCTCCAAATTCCAAATAAATCACAAATTCCAAGGCTCCACTCCCCTTTTTCCACAGGAGAGCGCTCCGATGGGTCGGAGAGGTCGTGGGTTCGAGCCCCATCAGGTCCACCATTTAAAAGCAAAGTCCAAATCCCAAATCTCCAAATTCCAAATAAATCACAAATTCCAAGGCTCCACTCCCCTTTTTCCACAGGAGAGCGCTCCGACGGGTCGGAGAGGTCGTGGGTTCGAGCCCCATCAGGTCCACCATTTAAACGCAAAGTCCAAATTCCAAATAAATCTCAAATTCCAAGGCTCCACTGCCCTTTTTTCCACGGGAGAGCGCTCCGACGGGTCGGAGAGGTCGTGGGTTCGAGCCCCATCAGGTCCACCAATTATGAAATTCGGGACAGTCCCGAATTCCGGTCTGAGGTTTCCGAATCTGTCATGTCCGTGGTCGTCCCTCATCCTGCTTTTCAAGAGGGTCCAGCCTGTCTTCCGAATGGTCAGCTATCGCAAGAAGTTCTGCCCCCAGTCTTCTTCTCGCGCGAAATATGCACCCGTCGCACGTCCGGTCTGCTTCAATGATACGGTCAGTCTATATGCTGCAGTAAACGAACCGTCCTCGAGAATTGCCAGAGCATAAAATCCATTTGGAGCTTTGTATATCGCCATGTTCGAAACACCGTATTCAGCAACCCAGCTGTGGGAAAACAGCCTGAGACTCTCGAGATCTTTTGTTGATTTCACAATAGTAATCCATCGGCGGTTTTCTCTTAGGCTTCCGACGGCCGGGAAAGACGAAGATAGGTTCAGGAGCTTTTTGTCCAGTTCATCGAGCATCATTCTGACACCGATGAGAAGCTTGACCACCTCCTTCGGTCGATCTTTGGTTTCTTGGGATTCGATGAAAAGTTCTAATCGTCTTGTGACCGTTATGATGTCGGTCAGCCTATTCCCCGCCTCATCCATCTCAGTATGTATGCGATCGGCTTCTTTTTTCAGTTTCTTCACACTGTCTTCAGCCGTCAAGACTTTCTCCCTGGCAACACGGAGATACCAGCCTGTCCAGACTACCAACACTGTGGCAACAACTATAGGAAGCAATGTATAAAGCAGTGCTCTCCGGCGAATACGTTTCTCCCGTTGTACTGCTTTGTCAATCTCCTCCCTGATTATGTCTGATGAACTCATATCCACCTCACCCCAGAGCGACTTTCTTCAAGGTTTCCCACACCAGCGAATCTATTTGCTGTTTTTCTGATTCAGATGCCTTGCTCACCTGAACCTGAAGACTCCTATAGATGTTGAACCTATCTTTACACGCGTTAAGTTCCTTCAATGGAAGAAGGCTCACACTGGAGACAAATCCGCCTGCTATGCTCATAATTGTTTTCATGGGTTCACCCGCCACATTATGACCAAACAGCAGCATGAAGATCACGAGAGTTAGGCCAAGACAAAAGACAGCGGACGCCAGGAAGATGTACAGGCGAATTGCCCTCCGTTGATTTGCAACAAGTACATCCAGTTCTTCTATCGTATCCATGTCATCAACTGCCTTGAAAGTGCGCTCAATCGGCATCCATCAACGTTCTAAGTGCCCAACTATTGTTTTAGCTGTATTGGATTCCGAGGAGTTGAAAAGCAAACCCTGTAAATTTTGTAAGCGAATCCAGGAAGAGTCAAAACGTCCCTCCCAAGCTGTCCGCCGAATTGCGAGTCCCCCGGCCGCCGCAGTTCAGCATTGGGGGGGTAAATCATGGTTGCACTGAAATTCCTACATCCCGAAAGTTCCCCTTAAGGCGGGAATGTGATTGACCCACTTGAACAAACTCATCCCCGCAGGGATCGCCAAAGTCCCAGACCCTACAGATCAAAGTCGTCGGCTGCACAGTTCACCTTGGCAAAGTTTAATCGGGTAGTGGGATGATTGAATTGAAATCCTCGAATAGCCAGCCGATCGGAACAACATCGGGGCCGATCCAGGGGCGGTTGGCCCCAAGAAGTATAGAACTCGCGGAAGCTCAAATCAAGCTTATCCAAACACGCGAAGTTGTCCGAAGCCCAGCCTGAATGGCCTCCGGTTCATTGCCATAACGGACGAATTATTTCGAGGCGGGGGATACTCGGCGAGACGATCCGAAATGCCCCTTCGTAATAATGACGAGGGTCACATCTTCGCATTTTGCAATTGGTGGGGCAAACTTGGAATACGACGAAGCGATGATGGAACACCGCGAGGGATGGTTGCCTGGTTTGGGAAAGCAGGAGGAGGCATGGGCAGGTCAGTGCCGACACCAGCAATCGGCCCCAGAGAGAGAAGTTGAGTTCGGGGGGGCGCACCTACTTTGATTCTCAACTTTGCCCCTGCACTATACAAAGACACGGTGACCCTGCGAAATGCAAAATGCGAAGATGTGACCCTCTACATACTCTACATACTCGCACGGCGGTGAGGACTACCGCATCCTGGATGCGCGCAGCAAGACCGACTAACGAGATGTCATCGGTCTGATGGGCTGCGGCGTGGGCGGCCGCAGTGAGCCGCGCCACGGTCCAATCGGGCTGTGTATCAAGCAACGCCTGCGAAAGCGGGTCACGTCCAACAGGCAGCAGCTTGCCTTTGTGTTGTGGCCGACCATACAGGGAGGCGGAGGTGACCTCTAAGAGTCGCTGGAACTCCCGTAACGAGGCTACCGCCGGTGTGCGGCTCTCATCGACCTTTTGAAGCGCTCTGACCAGGCGAAAGTACTCGGTCAACTGCTGATCCTCGGCGTAGTACCCCTCTACGGGCACGTCCGCTGGGTTCACGTGTAGTGCGGCTGCGACGTCTCGCGCACATGCGGAAAGCTCCCCACGCTCATGTTGCTTCATTGCGTCCCGGTAGAGCTTGTCCAAGCCTAGCAAGAAAACTCGGTTGTCTACGACACACGCATTGGTGAACATGAGACACTCCCAATTGGCCTAACGGTTCGCGCTCACCCGCGGCCGCACTGCGTCGAGTGCGGCGGTCGTCGGGTACAGCGCGGTGTTAGGAATAGAGCTCCGCAGTCGTATCTGGCAAGGGCCGATCGAGACCAAATTGCTGCGGTACCGCCTGCCATGTTGCTATGCCAAGAAAACCGCGAGCGATTGCGGCGTGTTCCTGGACGCCGCGGTGGGGAAAGCTCTCACGAAGCCCTTTCTCGGACAGCGCCGATCTGGCTGCCTCTTGCCAAACAGCTGGGGCGTCACACCGATCGGGATGATTTTTGAGACCTGGCGCCATCATGCTACCCCGAAGGGGTCATATTCTATAGCCCAGGGTTGGCCGCCTTGCGGCCTACCCTGGGTCATGGTTGTTTCCCATGGAGGTTTTACCCTGAAGGGGTTACGTAAACCATGACGGCCCCGAAACCGCTTTGAAGTTTCACAACCCCCCGCACATCCGACTGTTATGCACAGGCGGCTATGTCATAAATTGTGCAGCAAACCCTACCTATGCTACCGCTGAAATGTAGATTGCGAAGATACGACCCCAATGAATTACCCGGGCCAACGCGGGCTCGCCAGATCAATCCTCCAGACCGGCCCTGCTGCGACGAGCGACCCCTCAAACCTCACGAACCCTGGAACCCCATCCGTCACGATCCACACGTTGGAGTCCGGCGGCATTCGCCCTGATATCTTTGCCATAAGCCTGAGCCAGATTCCCAGCCGGGGCTTAAACACATAACGGGCCGTGGATCTCGGGAATCCGCCTACCCACACCTTCTGTTCGCCCGCCGGCGATAGGTCCAGCGGGATGATTCGGGGCGCCGGCGTGAAGGCGACAATGTGGACCGTCTCGGCGCCTTGTTTGGGCAGGTTCTTCGCCACGGTGAGGACCATGCCGTTGTAGACATCGGCGGGCAGGTCGAGCGTGCCTTCATGAATCTCCTCCCGACCATCCTTGTGCCTTTTAGTCTTGACGCGATACTTTCCGGAGGCTCGCTGTAAACTAATTTCGGTGTCCTCGCTGAACGAGCTTCCACGCTCGACAAGACGGTATCTTCGCATAGTGAAAACGCGCTGCTGGGTGAATACCACCGTTTCGTCGAACAACGAGCCGTCCTTGAAGTGGAACACCATGCGGCTCTCCACCTCCGGGCCCCGCGTGACCTGGAGAAGATCGCCCGACGCAATCAGAACGCCTTCGGTCGAGCGCACCTCCAGAAATCCGTGGACGGAGCCTTCGCCGAATCGCACCGGAACCTGGTTTGCGGCGACCACCCCCGGCCACAACGACAACGCCCCGGCAATCATGAAGACCAACACCCACCGTTTCATGAGTGACCTCAAGCTCAAGCGCCAGGGACGCACCCTCGTGTTTTCGCCGAGTCGCATTCCTCGTTCTTCTATCATATCAATTAGGGAGGATGCGATCGGGACATAACCGGTTGCCAACAATCTTCTTCCGGGACCATGTGAAACCGAGCAAGTTGCTGGGGTCGCATCTCCAAAATCCCTCTTTGGCGGCGAAGGATTGCGCTTGGGTGTACATAAAAACCAAGTCGTGAGGAGAGGACGCGCCGGTAGGTGGATTGACGATCCAAAAAACGGATGGGGAGGGATGCAACTGTCCCGGTCTTCACACAAATTCCAACGAAACGACGAGGCGCACGGCTGGAAGCCTCGATTCATCGGATCGTGATTCTCGTGCAGGACTAAAGCCTACCGCCCCGTTAACGGGACGCTGCAAGAGAATCAACCCCGATGAATCGGCGTATCTGCTCCAAGGGGGGATCGCTGCCCGCCGGTGAACCGGCGGGCTGTACGATGGCAAGTCCGCTGAAGCGGACTCCAGACCGGCCAATTGTCAGAAAAAGGGAAATTCTTAACTTCGCGACATTGGGGATGTCTTGCGGATCTTACAGGGAGGCGTGTGCTTCTAGCGCATTCTTCATCGATTCCCAAATAACGAACCATCTTGCAAATGTGGCCTACCTCTAAATTATCGTGTTTGGGAAGAGACCGATATGTTCTTTGGTTAGACATAATTACACGAGAATGGGTAGCCATTCTCAAGGTGTAACCGGGAGCGCAATTGTTGAGTTAGGCGAGAACCTCTCTGAAGGGAATGGATTTCGACACAACCTATGCCGCTTTCGCCAAGACAAACGTATCCAACACGTTGTCGCTAGCCTGAAATCGCTGATCGACGTCCAGCCGCATGACACTCATTGCTGATGGGCGCGTCTCGGGCGCTTCCTTTCGCAGATCACTAAATGGTTTCTCGATCGTCACAGCGTCAGTCCGGATTTCCTCGACTGCTTTTTCCCAGCGTTCCTCTTCTTTAGAGTCTGGCTCTTGATAGAAACGGTTGACCTCATCCCTGAATGAGTCAAAATCCTTGGATTCGGATGCAACATCGTAGAGGACTTCTCTGTATCTATTGCGGAAGCGCAGATATGCTTCTTCTGGAGTCACGCCCACCTCCGACAACCTGAACTCCGCTCAGCCATACAATTTTTGCATTTAAGACAAAAGACGGGCACCCCTGATGCAACGGGTCCGACTCTTGGGCGAGAATCAACTCCGACGTCCCGTTAACGGGACACGGCAACGGAATCAACCCCGATGGCCTCAGTGATTGTGTGAGCGAGCGCCGGATTTGCGAGCAGCAACCACCGTCGCGGCGTGACTCCTCTCGTCTTGTTATTGAAACGCTCCGGAAACATCTCGGCCAGGTCCTTCACTGTCGTCGTCCGCAGCAATTCTGAGGCCATCCACTGCACGAGGCATTCCAATGACGCTGAAATGTCGGGAAGCGAGGCTGTAAACTTCTCCCTCAGCCCCTGGCCCATCTCGACCGCGATGATCGTTTCCCCTCCGATTCCGCTCGATCTGCCCACGGCACAAACGGTCATCACTGTTCTGTGCAATCCGGCCAAGGTCCGTGACGATCAGCTGGAACCTCAGACTGGAGCTTCCCGAGTTAAGTACGCGGATGTTGATCGGCACTTCAGAGACCTATCGTTTCCATCGAGCGCGATGAACATAAACTGCACTTCGGCCGGTCCGACGCGCCCCACGTTCAGGCAATAGTTCGGAATACCTAGTATGGCCACTTCCAGCCGGCCACGTCCGGCTTATCAGTCCCATGCGCGAAGGCGTAATTCCGGCATAGAATCTGCTCATTGCGGAATTTCTCCATGGCGTGGGCTCCGATTCCCTGGAGTCTCGAAACACGTTTAATGACGTCCATCGCCAGGCTGAAGCGATCGATCTCGTTCTCGATCGCTAACTCCAGAGGTGTATTGATGTTCCCTTGCTCCTTGTAACCGCGGACGTGCATGTTTTGATGGTTCGTGCGGCGATATGCCAAGCGATGGATGAGCCACGGATATCCATGGAAATTAAAGATAATTGGCTTATCGACGGTGAAGAGCGAATCAAAATCCCGATCGGACAAGCCATGAGGATGTTCCGTAGTTGGCTGCAACCTGAAAAGATCAATCACGTTGATGTAACGGATCTTGAGGTCAGGAAACTCCTGTCGTAGCAGGACAATGGCAGCCAGAGTTTCCTGGGTGGGTATGTCCCCGGCTGAAGCCATCACCACATCCGGTTCGGTGCCCTGATCGTTACAAGCCCAATCCCACATGCCAATCCCCTTGGTGCAGTGTGTAATCGCCGCCTCCATGTCCATATATTGAAGGTGTGACTGCTTGTCGCAGACGATTACGTTGACGTAGTTCTCACTCTTCAGACAGTGATTGGCCACGGACAAGAGAGAGTTGACGTCAGGAGGCAGATAAATACGTGTTACAGCAGCACTCTTGTTGACGACCACGTCCAGGAAACCAGGGTCCTGGTGGGTGAAACCATTGTGGTCCTGTCGCCAAACAGTGGAGGTGACTAGCATATTCAGCGACGCAATCTTTTCGCGCCATGAGAGGTGATTGCAAATGGAGAGCCACTTCGCGTGCTGGTTGAACATCGAATCGATGACATGGATAAACGCCTCGTATGACGAAATGAAACCATGGCGCCCCGTGAGCAGGTAGCCTTCGAGCATGCCTTCAACGGTGTGCTCACTCAGCATCTCCATGACTCGGCCATCAGGAGCGAGGTCCCCACCGTCCGCATCTTCCGGAAAGTAGTCAGCAATCCAGAACTTCTTGCTGACTGCATAAATATCATTCAGCTTGTTTGACGTGTTTTCGTCCGGCCCGAAGACACGGAAGTTCTTCATGTTCAGCTTCATGACGTCTCGAAGGAACGCACCTAACGGACGAGTGTTTTCTGCTTCCACAGTCCCGGGTTTCTCAACCTTCAAGGCGTATTGCTGGAATTCCGGAAGGCGCAGAGCCTTCTTCAGCTGTCCTCCGTTGGCGTGGGGGTTGGCACCCATGCGCCGTGCACCCGTCGGTGCAAGTTCTTTCAGTTCCGAGATCAATCTTCCGCCTGGATCAAAGAGTTCTTCTGGCTTGTAAGCGCGCATCCAGCTCTCCAGCTCGCGAAGCCGTTCTGGATTCTTTTTGACGTCCGCCAAAGGAACCTGATGCGCCCGCCAGAAGCCCTCCAACCTGTGGCCATCGACTTCCTTCGGAGCGGTCCAGCCCTTTGGAGTCCGCAATATGATCATAGGCCATCGAATTCGCTCAACCACCCCTGTCTTCCGTGCGGCCTGCTGCTGTTTCCTGATTTCGGAAACACAGTGCTCCGTCGTCGCCGCCATCGCTTGATGCATGCTCTCGGGGTCAGAGCCTTCCACAAAGTAAGGTGTCCAGCCGTAGCCCCGGAATAGGCTTTCCAGTTCTTCGTGACTAATACGCGCGAGGAGTGTGGGGTTATTGATTTTGTAGCCGTTCAGATGCAGCACCGGTAGGACCACGCCGTCGCGGATGGGGTTGAAGAACTTATTGATGTGCCAGGAAGTTGCCAGAGGTCCGGTTTCCGATTCGCCGTCCCCGACTACGGCAGCAACAATCAGGTCTGGATTATCAAAAGCGGCGCCGCAGGCATGCGAGAGCACGTACCCAAGCTCTCCTCCTTCGTGGATCGAACCGGGTGTCTCCGGTGTACAGTGACTTCCGATGCCGCCGGGAAAGGAGAATTGTTTAAAAAACTCGCGCAGACCTTGCTCATCTTCGCTCTTATCTGTATAGATTTCGGAATAGGCCCCTTCTAAATAAAGTGGAGCGAGAACCCCGGGAGCGCCATGCCCGGGTCCGGTCAGGAAGATCATGTCCAAGTCGTACTTCTTGATGAGCCGGTTGAGGTGTATGTAAGTGAATGCCAAGCCAGGGCTCGCCCCCCAGTGTCCCAGCAACCGGTTCTTGATGTGCTCCGCCCTCAGGGGCGCTTTCAGCAGGGGATTGTCTTGCAGGTAGATCATACCCAGCATCAAGTAGTTACAGGCGCGCCAGTAAGCGTGGGTCTTGCGCAATTCTTCGGCGCTGAGAGGCATTCCTGAAACGGTAGATCTTGCTGAGCCGTATGCGCTCAGGGGATTGCTCGCTTTTTCGGCTGCTACATTGGTTGCCATATTCACGCTCCTTCGCCAGATTCACTGCCACAAAAAAACTCATCGCACCCCGGACAACAATAACCCTCAACTGTGGCAGGGCTCTCCGGGTTCTTCGCTGAAACTCATGATCCAGAGAAGCCACTCGCCTGGCGTCCGTTGGGGCGAACCCAAAACTCAATTCCTGTAGCTTAGCTCCGCTCTCAATTCACTCCAATTCCGCTGAAATCATACACTGGTGAGACTCTTTTAGCAGCGCTGAAGAATCGCGACAACTAGGAAAACCCCTAGCCCGGATTTCTCACCACACGCCTGAACCACCGGTTTGATCTCGGTTCTGACCTGAACCGGCTCGTCGGGGAGCGGTGTGGCGCCGGTCTGTTGACAAGGGGCGTCGTTTTCGGGGAGAGGTCCGCTGTAACCGCTTCATTTCATGCCGGGGCGAGCAGTGGAGCGACAGACTTTCCCTTGTGGATATTTCCTTGCGACCAGGCCTCGAATCGTGCCCTCCCTTTCAGCACCGCAACGGCGCCGCCTGTAACTGGGCGTAGACGTGCGCGAACAAGGCTTGATACGGATACCCGCCCGCCAGCGCTCGTCCCCGATCGCGCTCCCGCACGCGGCGCTCTCCGGTCGGATCCGCCTTCTCCACCTCCCGCAGCAACAACCCGCCCCCATCACTCGTGATGGCTCCACCCTCAAAGCTACCCCTCACCTCGCGCTGATTTAGGGGATGAAATTCCAAGCCACTTTGTTTACAATCTGTCTCCATTAGGCTGTCTCCTGTTCGTGGCACATCTTTTTCTCGCAAAAAAACTTATGCCACAAGAGACAGCACTTTTCAGTTCCTTCGTGAGAAATCCGGGCATCGACCTCTCCCCAGCTGCTCCCTACGGGCATTAAAGTCATTGACTTGATTTGCCCTTTCTTGAAGGGCGGCAACGTGGGGGCCTTCGGCGGTGCCGGCGTTGGCAAGACCGTGGTCATCATGGAACTGATTAACAATATCGCCAAACTCCATGGTGGCGTGTCGGTCTTCGCGGGTGTTGGCGAGCGTACCCGCGAGGGGAACGATCTCTACCACGAAATGTCCGAAGCAGGGGTCATCAAACAAGCCAACCTAAGCGAGTCAAAAATTGCACTTGTGTATGGCCAGATGAACGAACCGCCGGG
Source organism: Terriglobia bacterium (assembly GCA_020072965.1). Lineage (GTDB taxonomy): Bacteria > Acidobacteriota > Terriglobia > JAIQFV01 > JAIQFV01 > JAIQFV01. The sequence goes on from JAIQFY010000053.1 coordinate 25,582, forward strand.
CGCTCGCCTTCGGGTGGCCTTGTCCGGCCTCGCCATCACTGAATACTTTCGCGATGAGAAGAACCAGGATGTGCTGCTGTTCATTGACAATATTTTCCGGTTTTCTCAAGCTGGCTCTGAGGTATCCGCCTTGCTTGGCCGCACCGCCAGCGCCGTCGGATACCAGCCGACTCTCGCCGCCGAGATGGGAGTTCTCCAGGAACGTATTACTTCCACCAAGAAAGGCTCCATCACTTCTTTCCAGGCAGTGTACGTCCCGGCCGACGACCGGACGGACCCGGCTCCGGCTACGACGTTCGCTCACTTGGACGCCACCATCGTATTGGAACGTGCCATTGCTGAACTCGGTATCTACCCCGCGGTGGATCCCCTGGCGTCGACTTCAAGAGCCCTCGCGCCCGAAATTGTAGGCAAAGAGCATTACGAAGTAGCGCGTGGAGTTCAGAAGGTGCTTCAACGCTACAAAGACTTGCAGGACATCATCGCGATTTTGGGCATGGATGAACTCTCTCCCGAGGACAAGCTAACCGTTTTCAGGGCGCGCAAGATTCAGCGCTTTCTAAGCCAGCCCTTCAGTGTGGCACAGGTGTTTACCGGACGCGAGGGCAAACAGGTTCCTGTGGCCGACACGGTTCGCGGATTCAAGGAGATCCTTGAAGGCAAGCACGATGAGGTGCCGGAAGGCAACTTCTACATGAAGGGACCAATTGAGGAAATCAAGCAAGGTTGAAGCTTGGATTTTGAACTCGGGACGTTGAAGGACGAAAGGCTTTCACGCGACACACGGTGGGATATGGCCAACACGTTGAAATTTGAGATTGTGACGCCGGACGCCACAGTTTACTCCGCCGAAGTGGAATCGGTCATTCTGGAGGGGGTAGAGGGCCAAATGATGATTCTCCCCCAACATGCCCGGTTAATTACGCAATTGGTGCCCGGCGAAATGGTTGTACGAAGAGCGGGCCATGATGAATTTCTGGCTGTCGGCGAAGGCCTTGTGGAGGTCACCGGGGAACACGTGGCCATCGTGACGGATATGGCGGTTGCCGCCGAAAGCATCGATGAAGCCAAAGCTGAAGAAGCGCGCCAACGCGCCGCCGCCCGCCTGGCCGAAAAACTCTCTTCAGAAGAAGTCGCTGCTGTCAATGCCAGCTTAGCTCGCTCATTGGCGCAATTGCACGTCAAGCGACGTCCCCACAAATGATCTGCGGGGGGAACCCGAACCGTCTCGGCTTCACCCCCGCCTACAAACCACACAGACACACTGCTAAAGCGGACACGGCTCGGAGAGGTCGTGGGTCCGAGCCCCATCGGGTCCACCATTTCAGAGCAAAGTCCAAATTCCAAATCCCCAAAACCCAAACAAATCCCAAATTCCAGGGAAACCTCATATTCCAAGTCTCCCCTCCCGCTTTTCGCTCGGGTACCCAAGACTTTACGTCCTCCGTGCTCCGCGGTGAATATTCGATTTTGTTTCCTCGAAAGCATCTGCGTCATCCGCGAAATCTGCGGATCAAATCAATGTCAAATATCAGTGCCTGCCCTGAATTTCTCCGGATTCGGACAGACTCCGTTCCACCGGAAATGCATTTCGTGATCGGTGTTTTCATCATTTCTCTCTCTGGGCACCGAATTCCATGACGTAGTGGAAATGCCGCAGAAACGCTGGATCAATGGAATCCTTGGTGTGAGTGGCTACAATGGACAAGCCCCTGTAAGACTCCATCCTCTGGAGGAAATAGCCGATCTCAATGATGGCATAGCGGTCGTGGCTATCTTTGACTTCGGTCCGCTTGCCGAAGAGGGCGTCGGCCTCGTCGAAGTAGAGGATGGCAGCAGTACTCTCGGCTGCGTCGAAGATCGTGCTCAAATTCTTCTCGGTCTCGCCAATGTACTTGCTAACCACCGCCGACAGGTCGATACGGTAGAGAAGCAGGCTCAATTCCCTGGCGACGACCTCGGCGGCCATGGTCTTCCCGGTGCCGTTATCCCCCGCAAAGAGAACGATCGTGCCCGGACCTCGGTTCGTGAGCTTGTGAAGCTCCCGGTCGTCATGGACGGCATTGTGGCTCTTGATCTGGTCGGTTATCTCGCGAAGAAGCTGCTTATCGGTGGCCGCAAGCTCCAGCTCATCCCAAGTGGCCTTCGGTTGGATGGGCTGTGGCAGCCCCCCCACACCCGACGACCCGTGTCGAGCAGTCCTTTTATCTGTGTTTTCATTACTCCGGTCGATATTGCTCATGCTGGCCTCTTTAGCTAGGCGGCGACGAACTGCTGCCCGCCGTCGATGTCGTAGGTCGCGCCCGTAAGGGCCGTGTTGGTCATGATGTGTACGGCAAGCGCGGCGACGTCGGCCGGTTCGACGACGCGCCGGATGGGAAGCGTGGCGCGAAGCTGATTGCGGCGGTTTTCGAGTTCATCGCCGAGGAGCGATGCCGACAACGGTGTGTCGACGAAGCCGGCGGCGATGAGGTTGACTCGGACGGGCGCGAGCTCGAGCGCCAGGTTGGCGGTGAGGGCGGGGAGCGCAGCGGTGACTGTCGACGCGATCCCGTGGCCGATGCCTGGGCGGCGGCCGCCGGTGCCGCCCATGAACAGCAGCGTGCCTCCCGGTCTCACCTTGAGGGCGGCGTGGCGGGCGACCTGGAGCACCAGCAAGAGGTGCTCGTCGAGCGCCCGGCGCGCTTGCGCGAAGTCCATGTCGACGAGGCGCCCGTAGTGCGGCCGGCCCGCTGTGACCATCACGTGGTCGATCGGGGTCGGCAGGTCCTGGAAGAAACGCTCGAGGGGAGCAGGATCTGTGGCGTCAAAGGCCGCGGTGCTCAGCGCGTCGAGTTCGCTCGCGGCGCGCTGGAGACGCTCGGGATTCCTGCCGGTGAGGATGAGGTTGGCCCCCTCAGCGCGTGCGCGTCGAGCCGTTTCGAACCCGATGCCGGCGCTACCGCCGATCACGACGACGGTTTGCCCGAAGAGTTCCGGTCTGCGCGGGATGGGAGAGGCGGTGGTTGCGGTGCTCATGATTCCTCCGATCAGCAGTCTAAAAATTGCGTTCGCCTTATGGCGTGACGTTCCATACTCCTTGACTGCCACTTCAGCCAAACGTGAACGAAAAGGGTTGAGCTCCGGGATCAAGGAACTCGATCTCAAAGAGTCGGTCTCTTGCCCGACCCAGGTTTCGGGAGATCACACATCGTCGCCGGGCGGCGCCTCGGCACCGTCAGCAGATAGACGGACCGTGCTCGCATCTGCCCACACCCATGGGGCGTCGTCGAGTCTAACATGAAGGTGCCCGACGCGCGGCGAGACAGCCAGAGCATTGGGGCCGAACACCGGCACAAGGTGCAGGTTCTCAGTACAGTATTGGATAATCGCCACTCCCCGGGAGGCGAGGGGTCCGGCCAGCGGAGGATCGATGACGATCTTCGCTGGGGGCTCACTGGCGAGCGGGATAACCCCGGCGGGTCGACATTTGTCACTTGCGGTTTGTACCACAGCGGTCATTGCGCACAACACGATGGCAGCGACCAATAGCAGAGATGTGCCTTTCGATCTTGTGTACTTCAGATTTGCCATGTTCTTTCCTCCGGTGCGTTCACCTGAATCGAAAATCAGAGGCGTGTCGCTCGCCGAATCCGCCCAGTTGGTGTTGCGGGATTGCGTCAACGTCATCGACCGTATCCCCAGCCGGTAGTAAATCCGTAGCACAGGCAGATCGTCATCAATCGTGTGCCCGCCCTCGATCCTCAGAAGCACCGCAATCCTGTGCGCTTCAACGATCCGCTCGATATCGGCCGCCGCCGTCGCCAGCTCAATCTGGTCCTTGTGTGCGTCCGAGACCGATTGCATACCATTCCGGAGATCCAGCGTCCTGCCTCCGCACCCCGAAAGAAGACGGGGACCCACAACGCGAAGAGGGCAGCATGCAGTAGCATTGGCCCTCCGGTCCACCCCAAGGTTCGACTGCGCGATGATGGTCGATCTGTGACGAAAGCTCCATTCAATTACCAGCGGCCGAAATGAGCGCCGCCATCGACGTACAGGATGTCACCAGTGACCGTCGCCGCGTCGGTCAGGTACATGACCGCGTCCGCGATGTCCTTGACCGTCGAAGGCCGACCCATCGGCGACAAGCTCTCCATCACGTCCTTCGGAGTCTCCCGGTGAAGCGGCGTGAGGACGACGCCGGGGGCGACGGCGTTCACACGGATGCCGTCTTTGGCGTACTCCATCGCAAGGTGCCGGGTGATCGTTTCAAGACCGCCTTTGGTGATCATCGGCACCGCCGCCGTGACGCCCCGGATCGGGTTGCGCGCAAGCGCCGCCGTGATCGTGACAATGCTCCCGCCCCTCTTCTGCGCTAACATTTGCTTTATGGAGAGTTGGGTGACATACAGAAAGCCCTCGACGTTCGTCGAGACGAGCGACTTGAAATCCTCGGCCGTGTAGTCCGTGAACGGCTTGGTGAAGAAGAGGCCGGCGTTGTTGACCAGTGCGTCGATCGACTTAAAGCGAGACAGCGCCGTCTCGACGATCCTGGCGGCAGTTGCCGGCTCGCCGATGTGGCCGTCCACCAGAGCGACGCGGTCGGAAGCCGCGATCTCGGCGGACTGGGTCACCCTCCGGGAATTGGCAACGACGTTGAAACCCCGTTTGACAAACTCTTCGACAATTCCCGCACCGATCCCCTGCGAAGCTCCGGTCACGATGGCTGTCTTCCGTGGGCCGCTCATGGCTGTTTCCCAAAATAGACGGACTGTTTGTCGCTTCTATCCGATCCGATCGGGCGCGATAGGCCGTTACCGCTCTCTATCGTGGAAGAACTGCTCGCGCGTGATCTTGTCGCCCTGGACCGTCTAGACGCCGATCTCTTCAAGCGTGATGCGCTTGCGCACGGCTGAGCCAGTCCTCGAAACGCGTCGGGCCGATACGCGGGTTGTCGCCGGGGGTGAGGCTTTGATCGTTCACCTCTATGCCGTAGTAGCCTGCGTGGGCGTCGGTGATCACCTTCCGTGTGTCTCGGTTTGCGCTCAGGAATCGTCGGACGAGCTCGTCCATACGGATCGGTTCGGGACCCGCCAGCTCGATCGTGCCGTTCAACGGCTGCTCGACAGCGATCTCGGCCAGCGCGGCGGCGACATCATCCGACACGATGGGCTGCATCAGGGCAGGCGGCAACCGAACCAATTGGTCGTCTGTGGCGGTTTGGGCGATGCTTCCGACGAATTCGAAGAACTGCGTTGCACGGACGATCGTGTAGGGAACCGGGGAGGCCTTGATCAGTCTTTCCTGGGCCATCTTGGCGCGGAAGTAACCGCTGGCAAGAAGACGATCGGTGCCGACAACTGACAGCGCGATGTGATGTCCCACGCCCGCGACGGCTTCGGCGGCAAGGAGATTGCGGCCGGACGTTTCAAAGAATTCCAAAACGGCCTTGTCTTCCCACGAAGGTGCGTTCGCCACATCGACAACAACCTGGGCGCCCGCAAGCGCTTCGGCCAGCCCCTGGCCGGTGATGGTGTTGACGCCCGATGACGGTGAAGCTGCCACTACCTTGTGGCCCTGCTGATGCAGGTTCTTCACGACCTTTGCTCCGATGAGTCCGCTGCCGCCAATGACGACGATCTTCATCGTTGGTTTTTCCTTGCTCATAATTGTTTTTTCGTTCTTCATAATTGACCTTTCTTTTTGTCGTCCCCAATGCGAACGAGTCGAGCGCCGGCTTTATTGGGAGCCCGTTTTAATGGGCTTCAAGCGCCTGCTTTAGCATGCTGAAGCGATGACGAGAAGAACGCTAAAGCGCCCTTTGCGACTCTGCTCCCGGTTTACCAGCCCTGAAGGGCTGGCCTAGTAACCCTGCGGACAAGCCGCGTGAACGCGGCTTCGTTTGCAGTTGACGCACTCCCGTCCTGCGTAACGCCATTTACGACCCAGTATACTAGCGAGTCGTTAATCCAACTTCACATCGTCAGAACGACGCGGAACTGGGCCTTGCCGCTCAACATTCGCGCATAGGCTTCAGCCGCTTTTTCGAGCGGATATTTTTCAATCATGGGACGCACGCCGGTCAGTTCGGCGAAACGCAGCGTATCCTCGGAATCGGCTGGTGTGCCGGCGGCCCAGCCTTGAATGGTTCGACTTCCGCTAATCAGCTGGATCGGGGTGACCTCGATGGGATCAAAGGTCGCACCGATCACCACGAGCTTGCCGTTGGGCCCCAGGCCATCGATCAGTTCGGACATCGCTTTCGAGCTTGGGGCTGTCGCCAGAATGACGCGTGCGCCGCCCAGTTTTTGCAATTCCTCTGCCGCGTTCGTCGATTTGCTGTCGATGTAGACGTTGGCTCCGAGTTTTTTGGCGAGCGAAGCGTTCTCGGATCCGCGCCCGATCGCCGCGACCCTGTAACCGAACTTGTTCGCGAACTGAATTCCGAGGTGACCTAGACCGCCGATCCCCTGCACCGCCACCAGGTCGCCGGGAAACGCCCCGCTGTGCCGCAGCGCGTTGAAGGTAGTAATTCCGGCGCAGAGCAGCGGCGCAGCGTCGGCGTCACTCAGGCTTTCCGGTATCGCCACCAGGGCTTCCACGGGAGCCACCATGTACTCCTGGTATCCGCCGTCATAGCTGATGCCCGCAATCTTCAGATTCCGGCAATTGCGAAAATCTCCGCGCCGGCACTCGAGACACGTGCCGTCCTGCCCGCCGTGCCAGCCGACTCCGACGCGCTGCCCCTTCTTCCACCCGGAAACCCCGGCGCCCACCTCATCGATGAGGCCTGCTACTTCGTGTCCCGGAACGCGAGGGTACTGAATCCCGGGCCAGGCGCCTTCTTTCGTGAGCACGTCACTGTGGCAGACCCCACAGGCCTGCACCTGGATGCGCACATGTCCGACCCCCGGCTTGGGAATCTCGCGCTCAACAATCTGGAAATCGGACCCCGCCTTGGAAATCTGCGCCACCTTCATAGGTGCCATTGCAATCTTTGTAGTTGTCATGATTTCTCCTTTGAATTTTGAACTTTCTTCAATAATGTTCACTCCTACTGCCGAAAATCGAATCGACGACTTCATTTGTGGTCACCATGGCACCGGCGTAGTTTGGGATATTCACGTCGAGAGCGGCACGCATCTCCTTATCCGAGTAACTCGCCGTCGCATCTTTCACCATCGTGACCTCGTAGCCAAGCTCAGCGGCATAACGAACAGTGGCCTCTACACACGTGTGTGCGATGAGTCCCATGACGATGAGCTGATGGATGCCGTGTCTCTTGAGCTGCAAATCCAAATCCGTGTTGGCGAAGCCACTGGAACACCAATGCTCGAGGGCCACGATATCGCCCGGTTGAGGGGCGAACTCGCGGCGGATCTCGCCACCCCACGTGCCGTATTCGAACGCTTTGTGCAACCAAGCTGCCTTCTGAATAGGCGCAATGTATCGCCAGTTCTCGTAGTCGCCTGGACGATATCGACGATGCAAGGCATAGAAAACGCGAAGCTGCGCTTTCCGCGCCGCGTTCAAGACTTGCAGCATATGAGGAATGCAGTCATTCGCTTCCGCGACGGCCCGAATTCGGTCCCAGATCTTGCCACCTTGGGAAATGAAGTCGTTATATGGATCGATGACGAGAAGCGCAGTGATCTCCTTTTCAAACTTCAAATCTGCCACGAGCTCTCCTCCTGCCTGTTGCCAGAATCGACAGTTTGAGTTGTTGCATGCGAGCGCGCCAGCCAGCAGAATCACTTGTCCCTTAGGGCGTGTCGCTCGACACTCTTTGCGAACAGAGGCGTTTCTTGCCGGTTATGGGCCTCTGAAATCGGCTTACGGGCGGCCTGGAAGACCTCCCACGGAATTCCTTGTTTGCCGAGGAAGTCCAACAACTCCGGCGTCGCAGAGCTGTGGACCATGTTTGTGAACTCACACCTGTTGTCGTCGATCTTCTTGACGCTCAAGTCCCAGATCACGCCGATCTTTGTGCGTCCCGTAGGGGTAAATACGTCCGAGTTGGAAACAAGTCTCAGGTGATCAGGCTGGCCAATCTCCTCGATGTAGTGCTGCACCATCAGTCCTCTTGGGATCACCCATATTGGTCCAGTAGATGTGCCCAGCGGCGACATCGAGCACCAGGCCATCGGGCAACCTCCGGCCTTCGTTGATGATGGTCTTCAAATCGGAGCCATCAGGGTTTGCGGACAGTATGCGGCCCCTCCGGCCTTCGTTGATGATGGTCTTCAAATCGGAGCCATCAGGGTTTGCGGACAGTATGCGGCCGGCGCCGAGGTCCAAGACGAAGAGCCTACCGGACGTGGGTGCGTTTTTCGCCTCTGCGTCTATCGGTGTGAAAGCTATCGCGCTCATGTAGCCGTGTCATCGTCGTCCGCCCGCCCGAGCGTAGGCAGGTGCTTGCCGAAGTTCAATTCGAAGTCGCTCGGAATGCCGTAACCCATACTGCGGATCCTGGCACGGCGCGTCCGCTGACCGGGCCAGGCTAGGGCAGAGAAGAACATATCGTTGCTCGACTGGAGCTCGGTAGCTGTCGGCGTCCCGAACCGATTGACCTGGGCCTTCACCGCGCC
>JAIQFY010000054.1 GCA_020072965.1 Terriglobia bacterium
CTTCGCCTGCTTCTTCAGCGCGCTCTCGGTCGTCTTCACCCGCCCTTCCGTCATCTCGTCCCCCACGCCCGCCAGCCCACAATAGTGGCTTTCCTTGTCCCCCAAATCTAATCCAATCACCCGCCCTGCTTTGTTATAATCCGTCATGGCCAATCTCCTCTCTCTGGGCTTCCAAGCCCGGGTTGATTTTTTTCCTTGGAGACCATTGTACCGGTACTCCGCGGAGATTGGCCTTCTCATCCTATCTACACTCTTTCGGTCCTTCGGACCTAATTCGGCCCTTTTTCAATTCCTGACTTGGATTGAACCCCCTGCCGCCTATGAGCCGCCTTCAATTCCAGAATCGAGCTCAATGCTTTGCATGAAGCCCTGTCCCCAGGTTCACCAGGGTTTCCACAATGACCGTCGATGCGACGAGGATCATGAAGAGGAGAGCAAAGGTTCTCAATTTCTCCTTTGGGGTCACCTTCATGAGCTTCCCCAAAATCCCATACATGACTACCATCGCAAGAAACCCCATGGCCACCGCATCAAAATATTTGAACCCGTTGTACTCGCCCGAAAAAATAAACATCCCGAGAGTCACTAAATAAAGAACCAGAAAATACCCTGTGAGGGCGGCCTTGATCTCCCCGCCCGATTTCGCGGAAGAATAGTAGTAAATCACGACGGGAGGCCCACTCATGCTCGACCAGCTGTTCAACAGCCCGCTCAGAACGCCGGTGATACCCAGGTTGATCCTGTTGTGACGGATTTCCTTACCCTTCCCGAGGAACATCAGGGTCGCCGCGATCACACACAGCATCGATGTCAGTATGATGAGCGGGGTGGGAACGAAACGCATGATCACGAGCCCGCAATAGGCGCCAAAGATGGCATAAGCCTTCAATAGCATGGAGTCCAGAATCCTCAGTTGCTTTCGATACTGGTAAGTCATCAGGATTCCAGTGCCGACTTCAAGAATCACCGCCAGGTTGACGACGGTTCGAAAGTCAAGAATCATCGAGCCCAGCGGAACAAACAGCATTGAGAACCCAAACCCCAGCAAATACCTGAAGTAGAAGGCAACCATGATAATGAGCACAATCAAAACTGTCTGCATCTCACGAAATTCTGCGCGCTCCGCGTCTCGGCGGTGAGCCCTAATGTTTTTAATTGAAGAGTATTAGGGACAAGCCGAATTTCTCAGGCACGCGCCCCCCCCACGCCCATCGGTTGTTCATTGCTTATCAAACACGGCCACCGCCCTGACCTGTCTACCGGTGGCGTCGGTCCCATGATAGGTGCCGGTCATGGTCATGCCATCGGGTGAAACTACTACCGTCTCGCGCAAAATCACTTTGCCGTCTTTCTTGGCGACGCCCTTCACGGTGCGGCTGTTGAGGCGCTGGTAGGCGACCGTGTCGGCCGAGGGCGCCCCGACGATGGGATAGTCCTTCCCATCAAACTTGGCATCGACAGTGATGGTCATGCGCTCGCCCTTGTCGTTGATGATTTCTTCGCGGACCTGGATGTGCGTGGCGTCGGCCTCGATGTAGGAGACCTGGCTTTGAGGAAGGGGCGGCGGAAGTTTGGATTTCGAGGGATTCAGTTTCCATTGGCCCGAGAAGGGGTCTTCGGCGGCGAATACACAGAGGGAAACGCAGCAGAGCACAACAGCCAGTTTCCATCGCGACATTCGAGGGTCTCCTTTGTTAATTGTTGGATCGCCGTTGGCCAAGGGCATCTGATTCACTATTCCATCCATTGAAGACGCAGGGTGCCGCATGCCCCGACCCATCTGGGCTGGCATTTCCTCTCAGAGGCCCGGAGGGCCGCTGCGCCGCGGCGCATAGCCCTGTTTGTCGAAGATCCGCCGCGGCGGGAGCCCCGCTTAGGCCCGGAGGGCCTCCCGAGTGTAGCCCCACCCGAAGCGCCGCGTTCTTATGCGGAGCGAGGGAGGGGTGTGGATTTTAGAAAATGATGTGAGCCCCCGAGGGGCGAATGAATCGCTTCATTAACTCAACGGACAATCCCAACTCTCGTTCTATTTCGACCGCACTCACCAGGTGCTTTGTCCTACGAACTTCGACACCAAAAAGCGAGGATCTGCATCCTATCGCTTTCTCTTGTTCCACGCCTTCGTCGCCTCTTCTTCGTTGATCCTCTCCGGTCCCGCCGCCTGACAGGTGAGGCAATACACGGTGTACATTCCGGCATCATCCTGAGAAATCAAGATCTCCTCGTCCTCTTGTTTCGCGCCGCAAAAGGGGCAGTTCCGGAGGACCCATTTCTTTCCGGAAAATGCCTCGCTGAATATCATGGGGCCACTTCCTTTCCTCGAACCCGCAAAGCAAATATTGGGATCCCAAAACCACCCTTCTCAATTCCCGGGCGACTGTCGCTGAATCAGGTTTAAGTATATACAAAGCTCTCCACAACTGAACAGACAATCGTCTTTTGGAGTGCGGCCCGCCGCGGCGGGCCGCTTTGGGTCGGCTTGCTGTGCCGGGAAATGCGTGTCAAGCCAGCATCGCGCAGTGAAAGCGGTCCGCCAAGCGGACCGCGCTCCAAATCATCTCATGGGAGAGACCTCAATCTCGGTCCTCATCTCCGGGGAATACAAACATTTACTTGACCCTCGAACCGATTCCAACCCGTACACTCTGCCGCGAAGTGAGCGACGATGAAGATCAGGGCAAGGGCTTTGCATTCCGTCAAATTTGCACAGTGGACCGGTGTCAGCCCAGACACAACGCGCGGAATTGCCGGCCGCCTTGGCGGCGAATCCCGCCGCCCGCTCACTTCTCTTTTCTTTTAACGAGTGAGGAAAAATTTAGAAACGAGGAGGACCGTCATGAAGTATATCGCAGTTGTCGCAGTTTTTCTGATGGTGAGCTCTCTTTCAGCGCAGAGACCCGAAGACTGCCCCCTGCACGCTCAACACATGCAGGCAATGCAACACGATAAACAGGCCCAGGGCGACAACCCTTCAGCCGGGGTCATAAATCGCGGCGAGAAGGGGATGGGCTTCAGCCAGACCGCGACCAATCACCATTTTCTGATTACCGAGGATGGCGGAGTGATCCAGGTCGAGGTGAATGACCCCCAGGATGTGAAGGGTCGTGATCAGATACGCACACATCTGCAAGGGATCGCGAAGGCTTTCGCCGGCGGAGATTTCAGCATCCCCGCCTTCGTCCATGATCGGACGGTGCCGGGCGTGCCCGCCCTTGAGCGGCTCAAGTCGGAGATCAGGTACGAGTATGCCCAAACAACCGCCGGGGGCAAGGTGCAAATCAGCAGCCGCAATCCGGAGGCGGTCGCCGCCATCCATGACTTCATGACTTTCCAAATCCAGGAACACCACACCCGTGATCCCATCACCAAGCCGGCTGGGGCGGCTCAAGTCAAAACCCTCGCCCCGGAACAGGTGCAAAGCTTGCTCGGAGGCGAAGGCATGGGGATGGCCAAGGCGGCAGAACTCAACCATTATCCCGGCCCCAGGCATGTGCTTGATCTGGCTTCAACCTTGCAACTTTCCAAAGATCAAATCGCGCAAAGCCAGGCCATATACGATGAGATGCACCAGAAGGCGGTCGCCCTGGGAGAGCAGATCCTCCGACAGGAACGTGCCCTGGACCACCTCTTTGAAGTGCAGGATGTTTCGCCGGACCGTGTTCGGACCCTGGTGGCTGACATTGCGGCCTTGCAAGGGCAATTGAGAAGTGTGCATCTTCTCGCCCATGTGGCGGAGAAGCAGTTGCTCAACCCTGAACAAGTGGATCGTTACGTGGAATTGCGTACAAACTCTGGGCCAACGGGTCACTCGCACTGACACACTGGCCGACCTTTTGGAGTGCGCAAGTTTGCTTGCGCTTTGGTGTGGCACAAGCCTTGGAGTGCGCAAGCTTGCTTGCGCTTTAGTTCGGCGCAGTTTGCTGCGCCGGGGGAATGCGGGCGAAGCCAACTTCGCCCTGCGAAAGCGGGAGCAAGCTCCCGCACTCCAAGGGCTGCCCGCTGCGCCCTCGGCGTCTCCGCGATGAATGATTTTGTTTTACGTCGCTGGCGGCAGGTACAACGCCGGGACGTTCTTACTCTTTATGAGCTCATTAAACCGCGGGACATCGGTCGACAGGATCTGCTTCCACGCCTCCAGTTGCTGGTCCAACTGTCCGCGCAGCATCTTGAAAACCTCGTACTGCTGCTTCGTCGGGACGCCGTCGCCCGCCATGACGCTGTAACTGAAGCTGTCGAACTGCTCATTGAGCATGTTCGGGAAGGCCAGGTTTCCCTCTGACCCCTTCATATCCACCTGGATCAGCCCCTCTTCCACCGGCGTCATCTTTTTGTCCAGCGCCTCGGCCTGTTCCAGCAACGTCTTCAAGCCGGCGTCGTTTGCAAAGCGCTGCTTTATGGTCTTGAGATCAGCTCGCAACGCCCGAAGCTGGTTGACCGCACGATGCAGGTCCGTATTCGCGTCGCGCACCTGCATGGCCAGCTCAAATTGTTTGTGCAGATCATCGGCGCTCACACCCTTGACGCGGGGGTCCATGACAATCTCCAGCGACTGAGTCCGGCTCTGGCCTCCAACCGTCAGCTTGACGCTGTACTGGCCCGGTAGAACCCTCGGGCCTTGCGGACCCACACCGGAGTAGAACGCTCCCGGAATTTTCACCGGCGGCTCCCAACGCAGGTTCCAGGCGTACCTGTTCATACCCTCCAGTGCAGGGATAGTGGTGACTTCTCTCACCTGGTCGGGCCATTCCGGGGGCTGCTCGAATTCTTTCTTCTCCTTGCTCGAAAGGCTGCGCACCAACTTGCCGGCACTGTCAAAAATCTCCAGCTTCACCTCATCCGTGGGCGCCGTCTTAAAATAATAATCGATGATGACGCCGGGGGGAGGGTTTTCGCCCACCGGTCCGCGGCGGTCGACATTGTCGGGCAGATGCACGCGCACCGCCCTCTGCGGCTTGTAGAGCATCATCTCCGAGGCGGCTGCGCCGGCGTCAATCTGCCGCAGTGGAATGATGTCATCCAGCACCCAGAACGAGCGTCCATGCGTCGCCACCACCAGATCATCCTCATGGATATTCAGATCGTGAATCGGGACCACGGGCAGGTTGAGTTGGAGTGGCTGCCAGTGCCCGCCGTCATCGAGCGAGAAGAAGACGCCCGTTTCCGTTCCGGCGAAGAGCAGCCCTTTGCGTTTGGGATCTTCACGCACCGCGCGGACATAAGCGCCTTCCGGGATGCCGCCGGCCATCAAGGTCCAGTTCTTTCCGTAATCGGCCGTGCGATAAATGAACGGCCGGAAGTCATCCAGCTTATGCCGGTCCACGGCGATGTAAGCGGTGCCCGGATCGTAGTGCGAGGCCTCAACGATGCTGATCAAGCTCCACTCCGGCAGCTCCCGGGGAGTGACGTTCGTCCAACGCTCGCCGCCGTCGGTGGTGAGCTGGACCAGGCCGTCGTCGGTCCCCGCCCAGATCGTGTCTTTCTTCAGCGGCGACTCGGCCACCGCAAAGATCGTGTCGTAATACTCAACGCTGGTAATGTCGAGGGTGATCCGTCCCCCTGAGGGCTTCTGCTTCGACTTATCGTTGCGCGTGAGGTCGGGGCTTATGGCCGTCCAGCTTTGCCCGCCGTCGCGCGATTTGAACAGCCTCTCCGCGGCAGAATAGAGCGTGTTGGGATCATGCGGTGAGATCAACAGCGGCGAAGTCCACTGAAAGCGGTGCTTCAGCTTTTCCGCGCCGTTGCCCGATACATCGAGCGGCCACACCGAAATATCCACCACCTGCTCGGTGCGCTTGTCGAAACGCGTGATGTAACCTTCGGCCCCGGCGAAAACGATGTTGGGATCCGGCGGATAGGGAGCAATGTAGCCCTGCTCGCCGCCACCCACCGGATACCAGTCCTGGCGGCCAATCACGCCGTCGTCATCGTAGCTGCTGATGGCGATGGTCGAGTTGTCCTGTTGGGCCCCGTAGATGTAATACGGCCAGCGATTGTCGGTGATCACGTGATAGAACTGGGCGGTGGGCTGGTTGTACTGCGTGGACCAGGTGCTGCCTCCGTCGGTGGACACCGTGGCGCCGCCGTCATCGCCGTTGATCATGCGCTGAGGATTGTCGGGATCGATCCACAGACCGTGGTGGTCGCCATGCGGCGCGGGCAGCAGGTTAAAGGTCCGGCCGGCGTCGGTGGAGCGGAACATTCCCGTGTTGAGAACATAGACCGTGTCGGCCGACTTCGGATCTGCATAGACGTGGCTGAAATACCAGGCGCGCTGGCGCAGGCGGCCGTCTTCGTTGATGCGGATCCAATTTTCACCGCCGTCGTCGGAGCGGTACAGCCCTCCTTCCTTCGACTCAATCATGGCGTAGACGCGGTTGGAATCGGCGCCCGAGACCGAGACGGCGACGCGGCCCATGATGCCCGCGGGGAGACCGTGTCCTTCGAGCCGGGTCCAGGTGCTGCCGCCATCGGTTGACTTATAGAGGCCGCTGCCGGGACCCCCGCTGTTCAAGCTCCAGGGCGTCCGGTAAACCTCCCACAGCGCGGCAAACAGGGTATGGGAATTGTGGGGATCAAACACAACGTCAATCGCTCCGGTCCGGGTATCCTTATAGAGGACCTTCTGCCAGGTGGCGCCGCCGTCGGTTGTGCGGAAGACGCCGCGTTCCTCGTTGGGACCATAGGCATGGCCCAGGGCGGCCACAAAAACGATGTTGGGGTTGCGGGGATCAATGATCACGGCGCCGATGTGCCGGCTGTCTTTTAGACCGATGTTGCGCCACGTCTTGCCCGCGTCCATCGATTTATAGACGCCGTTGCCGTAGGAGATATTGCCGCGGATGCAGGCCTCCCCCGATCCGGCATAGATAACGTTGTGGTCCGACGGCGCAACGGCAATCGCGCCAATCGACGCCATAATGGATGGGGTCGATGGGGACTGCGAGAAAAATGGGGACTGTCCCGCTCCTTTGGGACTGTCCCCATTTTTCCCCGCGGACTGTCCAGAAGATGGGGGCTGTCCAAAAACTGGGGACTGTCCCGTTCTCCCAGCAGTAGATGGGGACTGTCCCGCTTTCCAGGGGCTGTCCCCATCTTTTGGCTGCTTATCTGATATCGGCCTCCAATTCGCCCCCGCATCCGTCGTCTTCCAGATGCCGCCTGAAGCTGCGCCAAAATAAAACACGTTCGGCTCGCCCTCGACGCCGGTCACCGCCAGCACGCGCCCTCCGCGAAACGGCCCCACCTGCCGCCACCGCATGGCCCCAAACAATTTTTCATCAACTGGGCCCGCTGAGTGGGGACTGTCCCGCTCTCCAGGGACTGTCCCCACTTTTTGCGGTGAGCCAGCTTGCGTCGTCGCCGTGCGCGCTTTTGTCTGCCCAAACGAAAGACAACTCAATCCGAACATCAAGATGACAACCCAGCGGCTTCTCGAGATCATGGTAGATGCGTCTCCTTGGATTCTGACTTCCGATTTCCGACTTCTGATTTATGGCTTCCGTCCTCTAGTTTCCGGCCTCTGACTTCTGACCTCCGACTTCTGACTTCGGTATCCTGAACACGAGTCCGTTGCGACATTTGGTAGGAAATGCGTTGCGGATTGTAATCGAATTTTCCGCACGCGTCACGATATTCAATAACAATCAATTGGAATGAGATCGGGACATACGATCTGACCCCCACGATTTCACTGCGACTCCGCGCCACCGCGGTGAACAATATTCTCAATTCTGGACAGTAAGTCAAATGCCAGATTTGTCCCGGCAGATCATGCCGATGCGCTCTCGCCATTGCAGGTTTCCTTGCTTATCCAATGTTGCCAAATGGGGGATTATTTCGGGGGCAAAAAACAGCTTCTAAGGCCTAAATACCACCCTTTTTTCCGATGATCCACAAGAATTTCAATGGGTTGACTTGGTCCGACCCCAAGCGAATTCCCCTGCGACGCAAGTCCGGTGCCCATAGAAAAGGCTGGGACCTCGATTGTGGTCACAGACCTTCATCGGGAGGTGAAGATAAGGCTGAATGATGGGACGGTGGAATCAACGTTGCGAAAAGCTGTTGGCCAGAGCTATCCAATCTTTCACGATACCCTTGTTAGGGTTAAGGTGAATGATCTCGAAGTGGAAAAGAATGATATACCCTTCGGTGGCTCAAGTGAAGTTGAACCCGGGATCGAGACGTTCGAAGAGCAAGGCGTCAAGGTTACTCTGCTAGCCACACTTGCGCCGAAGGAGCAACGTGCCATTCGGGACAGTCCCGAATTTAAGCTTTTCTGTACGTAGAGAATCAAGGCCATATTATCGGGCTACGGCGTTAGGGGAAGCATTCCACCAAAAAGGCGTCGGCCGAGAGCCTCAACGATGCTTATGGCCGAATTAACTTCGTCGTGACTGACGCGGATCTTGCGACCTGCAACTGCCCCTGGATCGTTTGCTTTTTGGAGATACTCCTCATCTATAACGCCCATCTTGTGCGCCAAGAGATGACGTTTCTGGAAAACTCGGCAGGCACAGCCCCATTCATCAGAGCTAAGAGAATCGGCAAAATCGAATCCAAACGTCTCTTGCACTCTGCGCCTGGCCCCCGCAATATTTTGAAAGTGAATATCAGCCGCCTTCTGCAAGCAGATTTCCCGCCCGAAACCGTCGAAGGTAGAGACCACATTTTCCAATGCGTCTCCGATCAAATGATTGGCCAACTCCGTGTCTGCCGATCTGGCCAGCGTTAGCTCCTTACTCGCAAGCTCAAGATTCTTGATCAGAATTTGAAGTGAATTGTGGACCCCACAGTCAGGGCACCACCCGAATACGCCGTATATGGCGTACCGCAGCGTGCAGTTGTCGCAGACGACCTCGGTTTCGAGTTGCTTTTCTCGGTAGTACCGGATGGGCAAAGGCGATGATTCTTGCAACTTCATGCTGAAGCCGATGCCGAACAGGCCTTGTGGTTTGTACTCGAACTCAAGAGACTTCAGATCTTTGCGAATGGCGTCGGTCACTTTTCGCAATACGACTGACCGAGCGTATTCCATTTGCTCCTGAGTAAAGAAAGTTCTGTTCTCACCACTGTGGCCGCAATAGGGACAATGGCAAGGAGCGGGGCCCTTCACGCCGGTACCAGGTGTAATCTTGAAGTATCCGAGGCATTCCTTCACAGGACACTCCCTGCCCAAATAGCCGTCCTCGTCCGCGCTGATCGGAATGCTGAACTGCGTGCCGAGGTTTTGGAGATGGTTCATACTAAATCGTCGCATTGAAGTTCTTCGTAGATATAGTTAATCCTACCGGGGCTATGTCCGCAGAGAGCAGCTCGGAATATACCCAGGGTCCTGATACTCGAATAGCTGAATTTCGCCAACCGAGGTCAACTGCTGTCCGAGAAACACGGCAAGAGCAAAAGGACCGTAGAAGAAAATGCGGGTCTTGAGAAACTGGTGCGTCTTCAGGATCTGGCCAAGGTGATCGCGCATCGCTCGCGTAAAAGCGCAGGCATCCCCTGCCCCTCCAATTGACTGCGCTCCTTGGGATGGTGGCGACATGAATACGAATATCTTCGGTCGGTTGCACGTGCCTTCCACATAGCGCATGACATCCCCGCGACCGTCGCCTTTGATGTTCAATCCAAGAACCAGATCCGCACCCCCGAGGCTGCCGTCGATAACCTCAACCCGCAGATCATATGGGCTGGTCGCCGGAGCATCGGATCTCCAGTCGTCCTTCGAGGGTGGCTGCGGTATCTCGAATACCCAGCCGCCCACTGCAGGGAAAACGGCTCCCATCGCGATGCCGGTCGATAAAGCACATTTCCCCCGAAAGCGAATTACGCGCTCCTTTCGTTCCGCAACAATCCTCTTCTGAAGAGAACTTAACTCTGACAGTAGCTCAGCATTCCACACCTCCTGCGACGGTACACGGCGCGAAGCGCGGTCAAAATGCGAAGACCAGTCCAAAGCATAGTCTGCTGGCGGATCAAAAGATTCCTTTGTCCAGTTCTGAACCCAGAGCGTGATGCTCTTCTTGCCAATTAGGCCCGTCGCTACTGCGGATCGCAAGATTCCCTCGATCGCAGCTCGTTCAAGAACGACGCCCTTGCTTGCCGTAATCGCCCTCATTATTTCGGAAAATGCCGGCTGCACCATAGACCGGAGTTTTCCGGAATACTCTGGGTGGCTCAGCAGGCGCGCGATGAATAGTTCCACAGCGCGGTCATCGTGACACAAATCCCCATGGCCTACGTCGATGAAGACCTTCGAGTGAATGAAGTCTATGAGGTCGTCGAGGCTCCTCTTGCGTAACCGTTCGTCGAGGTCCTGCTTTGTGGAGGCTAGGGCCCCAGGCGCATCGTCATAAAACGGCGTGGCTCCCCGCAACCGGGCGAGGCCCGTCTCAATGGGTCGAAGCGTTGCGGACAGAGACGGGGACGCTAGTGTGAACCGCTCATAGACTTCCGGAAAATCGGAATCAAGGCGCTGGAAATGCTCCACTACAGATTTGAATTCGGCGGGCGCAACCTCGTGGTCTTTAACTTGAATGTGAATCCGGGACGATTTGCCTTCGCTTGTGAAGCGAATGTCGATGTCGCCGGTGCCCTCAAAGAATAGTTGATGAAACGAACCCTCCAGCAGCCATAGCGGCAAATGACATGCTGCATAGCGCGTCTGGAAATCGTAACCTTTTCCTCCTGTGATTCCTCCTATGGCCTCTGGGGAGAGCAGGGAACCACGGCTGGCACCTGATTTGCGTGAACGCTCTTCGGAATCGGTCATTGTCGCCTCATTGGCCGAATTGCGAACCAAATAGTTGACGCCACAGCCTACGGCTCGCTGTCTCGTCGGAGCTACTGAATGCGTTGCGGGACGTGGTAGCAGCGGATTTGACCTGCACCATGAAATCGTTGAACTCCTTCGCTGGCCAGCGCTTTGCCACGTTGACTGATGAATATCCCGGATCGGAAATACTGGGCACACTGTTGGTATTGCGATAATTGCCGTAGCTGTGCTCGATGCCTTCGAACACGTTTACGATTGCATTTGCATGCGAGGACGGGCTCCCGATAGTCTGATGAATGAGCGTCTCAAGAATGTACGACTTGAGCTGACAGGATTCGGTCGGTAACCTGTCCCGCCAGGACTTGAGCAGCTTCACCGTTTGCACGAAATACCCGTTGGTGGTTTTGTTTTTGTTGAGTCCGGCAGCAATCTGGCCTTTCGGATGAGTCTGCACCCATTGATGGGCATCCCTGTCGGGTATCCACAATGGCCCGTCCTCGGCCGATACTGGTGTAGCCGGAACGATGTCCAGCCAAACGTCCTTAGCAGCATTAGCGCCCACCGATCGGCCTTGAGGCCTCGGCTCCTTGTAATACCTAGCGAGCACGCTTTGAATCCAAGCCAGAACAACCTCAGGAATCGTGATCATCTGGTCGATGTCCAATATACAGATGACGTCAACATCGTTGATATCGTTGATCGCTGTGTGCCGGGCGTAGGAACCCGAAAGAAACGTATCCTTGTGCGCATCTTTCGATTCGCTATCGGTTCGCAATTGGTCGCGAACTTTTTCATGCGCAGCCTTGGCGGCTGCCACATCTTCGTCGCCCGGCTGAAGCGAAGTGAGAAACGTACTGAAATCGCCTGCCAGTTCCATGATGCGTTAGTCCTTTGTGGGTGAAGACGGGAGCGTCCCAAGGGAGGCTAAGTCGAGACCATATGAGGCAGCGATAGTCGAGATGAAATCGCCACAGACGGGGCAGGCTGCATCGCGCTCGAAGTAGATCCCATACCATCGATTAATTGTCATTTCGTCACTGCTCTCGCTCAAAGGCGGCCAGTTGGCGTATTGAGTACCGGGTTCAGGCCTGTTTAGCCAAAGATACCAAGGTGCGTCGAAATCCCTGTTCAGAACACTTAGCGAAGTAGGCTTGTCTGCCAGAAGCTCCAACAACGCCAACTTTGTGAGCATGTTTGCGATCGGCAAGACATCCAATGACAAACCTGGTTCAACGGCTACTGGTTGATCAGAGTAGGCGATATCGTTGGCGTCAGAAGCGGAGGAGACCTCGACATCTGAAGCTTCCTCCGGCATCGCAGCCACAAAGCACTCGTGGCAAGGTGATCGTTTTGGGCGCACCCGGAGAATCTGCCCGCCATAAGCCCGTCGAAAGGCACCGCCGTAAACCGCGACAACATTAGCCTCGACACACAGCTGGTTAACCAGCAGCTTACTCGGGCGATTATCTGTGCCGCAGATCACCACACTGGCTTGGGCAATAAGTTGCTTGAGAGTCTCTCTGTTTTCATAAGTCAACTTAATGGGATACGTTAGCACTTGGGCATCCGGGTTCTTTTCGTGAATTAGATCGCGCACGACATTCACTTTGAAGCGGCCAACCTGTGAAATGCCGCCAGGATGACGAGCCACATTTCCGACGGATAGCCTGTCCTGATCAACAAGTGTGAAACGGCCCACGCCGCACTTTGCTAGTTCAATTGCTGCATGTGCACCGCCGGTTCCGAGACCAATACAAAGTACGGACTTGTCGCTAAGGACGGTGGTTTCGAGAATACATGAGCGGCGAGTCGCGAGCTCCGGTTGTACATCGGCGAAGACTGCGGTAACCGCTTCGTCAGCGTTGTTGACCGTTCGCCATGCTACGGCACGATGGGCAGAGCCGTCCGGTGCAGTGAACGTTGACGGATCAGATCTGGAATCCTCGACCGGCGAAAGGAGAACACATAATTGAGTTCCGTCCGGCGGCGTCGTTCCATGGCCTAGCAATACTGCGCCCTGAATGATTGACGACGATGCCTGTGCGCCGAGACAGCACTGCGTGAATGCATCACCTTCATCCCAAAAGTTAAAGAGCGATGAGACCATGCGATCGCGCGTAATCTGATGCCATTGTTCTCGGAACCACCGGCTTGACAAGGTGACCACGGCAAACATATCTGCGTCGTCAGCCGTGATGTTCAGCGCCCGCGGCGTCTGAGCACCCTCGGCGACGGCAACAATTGTGCGCCTGGTTTTGTCATAGACGAGCTTGGTGCGACCTGGCTTGCGCTCAGCAATTGCCTTCATTGCATCTCGGATCATTTGCTGCTGTTGTGGGTCATTTGTACTCACAATGTTTCTCCCATTGTTCGAACGAATTCTGCCAGCGGGCGACCTGTGTCAATGTGTTGCTCGTAAGCCTCAATCCAGATAAGGCCCTTTAGAAATACTTTCTGAAGAAGAATGCTTGAATGCCATCGGGCATCTCGCCAGTGGCAAACCTGGACCATCCCATTTGAGGACGGAGCTAGGGTGTGCATCTGATGCGAAACTCCCAATCTTGAAAGCGGGGTGCCATCCGCCATCAGGAGCGGGAGCGGCTCGGTGATGTACATAGGCGGACGTTGGTACGGGAACCCGGACGGAATGGGAATGTGGAGGCGGTACCGATATCCGGCGTTGGAAAGGGTCACGCCAGACGCAAAATATGTATCCGCCGCCCTGTCTTGGTAGACGCTGAATTGCGTGAACCCTTCTCTCTGAAGGATTTCGTGCTCCAGCAGGAGTCTCTGACGCTGCTCAGCTGTCCACATGGCTGCTCCGCTTCTCGTTCGCCTTCGCGGCTCGAAAGATTTCGAGGATGCCCGGTATGTCTGGCGCTACCAAGCCGCCTGGCGTCTTAATGAGCTCAGCCGTACCAGCGTCACGATTGAGGCGGTGTACCTCCAGGACTGTCATCGGCCATGCGGTACCGAGAGCGAATGCAAGGTAGTTCTGTTCCTCAAGGTTTGCCACGACGACACAGCCGAATCCGGTCGTGTGATGCTCCACAGCACTCCCGCTTTCATTTTGCAAAGCTTCGGCAAGCTGAGAAAGCGTTCTTTCTCGTGTTGTTGCATCAACGTCGGATGCGGGCTCCAAATTCGGCGGTGCAGCATCAGATCCGATCCGAATTCGCTGCAATGAGATCTTTTCCCACGCGAAGAACTCCTGCTCGGGGAGTACTCGTCTCGCCAGCAGCGCTTGCCGAACCGGACTCAAACCTGGCGATACTTTGACACGCAACGGGAGGGGGCCACTGTTTTGGCTCGAAAGGTCGTAAAGCCAGGGATGAATCCTGATCGTAGGCTCACCACGGGTGTCTTCCAAGGTGACGATGATCTCCGCCATTCCAGTGAATTGGTTGCGACCTGCAATGCTGAGAATGCGTTTTCGGTCGCCACCGCTAGGGGCGGACAGGCCTAGTCTGTGGTGAGAGTGCCAGTCACCGAAATACCGCAAAGCCCAATCGGACGCGAGAGTTTCACTGAACTGCCGGAGGTAATCAACATCCAGACGAAAGTGTGCGTTATTCCGCTGCGCATTTGGTCCAGCCTTTGTCGCGAGAAGGATAGTTGGAATATCATGCCAACGGCCGAACAGATCGCCTCCCGTCTCGATGGACCACGCCGAGGCTTCTGCTGCGATCGCACGCAACTCCGATTCCCATGTGACCAGAAAGCCGCGCGGTATTTTGGGCGGTGACCGCCGGTTGAGAAATTTGGTTAGGCGTTGGATCAGCATATCGGACTCGGGCGAAGCACGAAGTGAACGGAGGAGAGTAATGAGGTGTGGGCGTTCTTCGATCCACTCCCTCAGGTTGGGAGACAGACGGTTATCTGCGGCCTCAAGTTCTTCCGGTGGAATCTCAAGGACCGATGATATGCGCTGTCTTAAGTCCGCGCTTGGAAGACGTCGGTTCGCTTCGATGTCAGCAACGTACGCGGGCGTTACGCCGATCTCCCCCCCTAGTCGGCGAAGCGACCAGTTACGGGCTAAACGCCTGTTCTTGATGAATTCTCCCAGCTCGGCCATACAGCTGATTATGATAATATATGCATATATTGTCAATATCTTTGTAAATATTTCTGCATCAGCTTGTTAGGCCGCTTGCATCGGTTAATCCGATGTCAGTGGACAAGCCTTCCGGCATTACACGAATGGAGAACAATGGGCGAATACGATTGAGCCTAATATGACGTGGTGATGAGGACGGGAACGTACCCGGCCATTTCTATTATTTGGAAAAACGCGGAGCAACAGCATCGAGTCGGACCAAGCTATGTTGCATTGGGATAGGAGAACAATTGCGAAAACCGGGTATTCTCGAGGCTTGAGGGGCTCTTTTCGCCCTCAAAATTATCCCCATAAGCCGCTTCGTCCTCCCGCAACTGGCAACCCGGTTCGACGGGCATCACGTCCCTTCCTCTGGCTCTCAGTCCCAACTGCTTCCGTTGTAGGGCCTCTTCGATGTGCTCGCGGCAGGCTTGCTGCAACTGTTCTGATGTTATGGGCGCCTCTGTGTCCGATTACCGGTCGTCTGCAATTTGTTCTTGACTCATGCTGGGTCGGGGAATAAACTTTCGTCCTGTTGGAGGCTTTAAGCATCGCGATGCGCTGTGCGATTGAAAACAGGCACCCGCTAGTGCTTGATACCCTATAGATTCTAAATCTCCCGAAGACCTTTCCCATTGGGTTACAAAGGACGTCGAGATTGCTTTTTGGCTGGCACATCTCCACGTAGCTTAAAAGTTTTGGCTGCCGCGGCAATCTGTGATTTCGGCTGGCGAATTTTCACTGGGCTTTTGCAGAGTTGTCAGAAAAGAATCTCGGTCTTAAGAAACATTTTAGAACTTGCAACCTGATCTTTCGATTGCGCCGCCACGGAGGAAGGGCTGCCCTCTAACAGAAGCTCCGTTCTTCAGCGGCGCTGAAACAGCGGCCGATTATCTCCCTCAAGATCTTCCTGGATAAGAGGAAGCCCCCATGCCATCTTGGACTACAATTACCGTCCCCGACCTTTCGGGCTTCCTTACTTTTTCCGGAATTCGGATTCGACGCATCCTTTCGACCGAACTCTTCTACGAACTGGTAGGGGCTTCGTCCAGGTTCGAAAGCGGCAAAACTGGGCTCGCCGCCCAATGCCGTGTCCGTTGGACCGATTTGGCTGACACGCTGGCCGCGCTCCCGGAACCCGCCGAAATGATCGCCATTTTTGGCAGCCATCCCGATACTTCCAAAGACACCCGTGAGGTATTCGTTGGATTCCTATCCATCGGACGGGGCCCCAGCGGCGCCGAAGCCGAAAAACGCTGTGTCGAAGCACAGAGAAACCTCTGGGTCCTGGTCGAAACCATCCTCGACTATGCCGAATTGGAACCCATCGACAAGGAGGATGACCTGCGGACCATTGTTGGTTTCTTCCGGCAATCTGCCGTTACTGAAGTGCAACGCCGCTATGAAACCGTCCGTATCAGTCAAGGCGTTTTTGTTCGCGAATCTCTGGGATTTGAAACGAGGAAGGAAGAAGCGCCGGAATCAGGAGACCAACAATACATCGAGCCTCAACTCGCTCATCTCTATCCTTGGGTTCCTAGTGACGACACTTGGAGGCGACTCCTCGAAGCGCTGAGTAAGGAACCCGTGCCCACGGCCTTGGTGGTTCATCTTCGCGGCTGGCAACAGGCGCCCGAGGCCTGCCGCAGAGAAGCGAGCCGGGCCCTGGTGGTGGCGGAAAAGATTGCCAGGTACGATGTGGGAACCGAGGGAGGGACCGTTCCGCAATTGCAAGCCGATGTCCTTCGACACGAAGCCTTGCGCCGGCTTTCTGTCCTAGAAGGGCGTGTTCTGGCCGCTCGAGTCTTCATTTCTGCAGGACAAGCGCCCTCCTCGGCCCTGGTGGGAACCGTCATCAGTTGTCTCGATGATGCATCCATCCGGCCCGGACAAAGCGGTGCGGAATCCATGTTTCGTGGCGGCGCAAAGCTCCTGCCGGCGCGCAGTTCCGACATCCTCGCCCCGCTCGATGAGCCAGCTCTAAACATGCTCTTCGGGCCCTGTGAATCCAGCGCCTTTCTCCGTACTCCCATGCCCACGGACGTTGAATTGCCAAGTCTCCCGATCAATCGTGCTCGAACAGCTGCGATTGTGGGTTATTCGGGAGATGATGTCCCCCTGGGCTCTAATGTCCACCGCGGCTCCAGGGTGCCCGTGACTTTGGACGGGCCGATGCGCTTTCGTCACACCTACATTGTTGGGCAAACGGGGACCGGCAAATCCACGTTGCTTCTTCACATGATCCTGCACGACATAGATAAAGGTCGTGGGGTGGCGGTCCTCGATCCGCATGGAAGCCTGATCGACCAGGTTCTTCTTCACTATCCCGCCCACAGGGACAATGATCTCATCATCGTGGACGTGACCGACATCGAACGCCCGGTGGGATTCAATGTGCTCTCCATCGATGAAAAAGACCCCCTCCAATACCGCCTGGTGCGCGACCGGGTGATTGACGATCTGTTCTCCTTTCTCGAACGCACCTATGACATGAGGCGGATTGGGGGACCAATGTTTGAAATGCATTTTCGGGGTATGCTGGGGCTCCTGTTGGGGCTCGACGTGCAGAAGCCTCCATTCATCCCCAATTTGCTCATCTTCAAGCTGCTCTATGCGAACAAACACCTCCGCTCCAAGTTGGTTGAGAGGATTCGCGATAAAGATCTCCTGTTGAACGATTTTGTGGAAGAGGCCCTTGCGGTGTCTGGGGAAACTTCCTTGCAAAACATGGCACCCTATATCACCAGTAAATTCAACCGCTTTATTTCCGACTTGACCTTACGCAACATCACCTGCCAGAACTCCATGTTGGATCTGGATGACATCGTCAACAATGGTAGAGTGGTTCTCTTTTACTCGGGAAAGGGGCGATTTGGGGACCAGGCCGCGGGCCTGCTGGCCTCGCAGTTCATCTCGCGGTTGCGTTGGGCGGTAATGAAGCGGGGAGCGCAGAAAAACGTTCGGCCGTTCTATTTGTACGCCGATGAGTTTCAGCTTTTCGCAGACAATCGATTTACGGAGATGCTGGCGGAGGCGCGCAAGTTCCAGCTGTCGCTGACGCTCGCGCACCAATATGCCCGACAAATTCCCGAGGAGGTGCTACTGGGAGTTTTGGGGAATGTCGGAACCACGGTGATATTTCGCGTTGGCGCATCGGATGGCGCCGTGTTTGATCCTCTTTTCAAACCCACGTTCAACGAACGCGATCTCGCCTCGTTGCCGAACTTTCGCGCCTACGTCCGTAGTTTCGGATCCCTCGGCAATACACCGTTCAGCGTCGAGACAGAGCCTCCCCCTTCTGGCGGCGACCCTGGACGGGCCAGGACTTTGAGGCAGCAATCAAGTGAGAAATACGGACGCCCCCGCATCATCGTGGAACAGGAGATCGAGGCCACCTATAAGGCCTATAAGAAGATGGATTTCGATGGAACACGGGTGTTGGAATTCGAGGAAGAGAAAACAGCGGCAGAGAAATGATATTGAACGCTCGAAGGTGGCAGCAAGAATAAATTGAGGTCGGATCTGGACAAACCACATAGCTCACACTTTCTCCGGTTTGTCCTATGTCCCGATCTGATATACATCTCAAAGTTATGGAGTGAGTTTATCGCTTTTGGGCAAAGGAAATCCCCAGAAAGGCGTACCATGCGGGCCGGCACCGGGAGGATAGGGCCACGCTGAAGAGCGACCTGAGCGCCGCGGTGCCGGCGGGGAAAATCCCCGAAGGCGGGCCTTCCAGCTCGGGCCCGCCCCAATCATTTCTCCAAATCGAATGACGCAATTAGATTTGAGGGAGCTAGACATCTCGATGAAGTATCCCTACCACTAGAGGAGGGCTATGTATTTATGAATGATCACATGAGTTTAGGCATGGTTCTCATCCTTAATTATGCTATCGGTTGGTTCAAAACCTATAGTGAATTCTATCACGATTGGTGTGGAATCCGTTTACTTCCCAGAGTCCTTGCCCTCCAACTTCCCTCTATGATTATAATTGTTGCTATATACGTAGACATCATTCACTTCGCCCAAATTACGTTCTTACGGCATTATTTCTTCTTGATTTCCTTGGTGGCAGCCCAGGCAGCGGATTTAATCACCAGGCATTTGTTGCGTAGTCAATCTCACGGGAGATCATCGAAGGTGAATACAAACTATACATTCGCTGTAAGTGTTCAAACAGCAATCGCAATGAAAAAAATACAGATTGTTGATTGTCTCTCCCAAAGACCCAACCCCAGAGACATTTTAATTGATGCCCTGAAAGCCTCTGGTATTTCGCCCCGAAAGGTAGACCCCCTTATCTGCAAAATCAATACTCCTCCGACTAGAGAGCAGATGTTTGACGTTGTAAATACACTGGGTGTGGCCATGGCAAAAACCCTCGTAAAAAGTTGTAAATGAATTAAGGCTGATCATGGTAAGAGCCCTGGTACCAAAAGGAGTCCAAAGTGAATACAGACTCAAATCTAACTTTTAGGCAAGTGCGAAACGTATCTGGCTTCAGTCGGCCAATGTCCGTTACTGACGCTTTTATTTATAATTTTCTTGCCATGGGCATTATCTTTCCTTGGACATATTTATGGGGCCCGGCTAGTTTTCCTGGCAGTAACATAGAACTGGGGATATGGTTGACCCTGCTTGCTCAAATTCCAATTTCCTTGGCATACTGCTTCCTCGCAACAGTATTGCCCGTAAATGGAGGAGATTACATTTATCAAACGCGGGCATTTGGAAAGTGGGGTTACATTTTTGTTTTAAGCGGTTTCGTAATCTGGATTTTACAGTGGGTAGCCCTGTCAGGATGGCTATTTGCCACCCTAGGAGTTGCTCCTTGGCTGTTGTCCGTGGGAGTAATTTCAAACAATCAGACATTGTGCGCATGGGGTTTGGCGGTTCAAACTCCAGGCGGAGTATTTGCAATATCCATCGCTCTTGCGCTTGTTACTACGCTTTTCTTGATTCGCGGGCTTCGTCTTTACGTTCGAGCGCAGCGTTTTCTTTTCGTTGCAACGATAACTTCAGTGCTAGTTGTAATTTATGTGTTTATTTCTAAACAAGCTACTTTTTCCACCGACCTAAATGCCTTCGTAAACACCTTAACGAATCTTTCGGGCTTGAAAACTTCCCCCTTACTTTCAAGAGACTTCTTTACGTTTATTCAAAGCGATGTTACCAAGGCGGGGTTTAATATATCTCCTACATTTAGCTTTTTGGCAACACTAGGGATAATTCCAATTGCATGGACCAGCCTCCAGTGGGCTACCTATAGTGTGGAACAGAACACCGAGATTTCCGAGGCGGACCATTTCTGGAAACAATTGTACATTCTTATGGGCTCAGCTGTTTTGGTCACTATATTTCTCTGGCTAATTGCTCATTTTGAACACATAGCTACAACAAAGAGTTTTATGGTTGCTGCTTCAGCAGCATACTGGCTGCAGATCGGCTCACCCGATACAGTATCTACTGTTAAGACAGTGGTGCAGCCATTTCCAAATATCTTGGCGATGGCGGCTTGCAAGAGCCTTGTCCTTACAAGCCTCATTGCGTTAGGATTTCTCGCAAATGCCTTTCAAGTGGCATGCAATTGCTTCATAGGAGCAACTCGGATTCTTGTGGCTATGGGAACTGATGGATTTCACAGACCTTTGCATCTTGAAAAAGTTAATCCAGTCTGGCATGCTCCCCTTAGGGCGCATTGGTTTTATTTCTTTGCCAGCATACCATTTATTGTTGCGTATAATTTCCTTCCCAATTGGGTTACATATTCTCTTGGCGTGACATTTGCTTGCGGATATGTGTTTACAGTCTCCTCTTTGGCGGCGACTCGAATCCCTAGCAAGCTACGCTCGGCATGGATTACATCTGATATCCATAACTTTAAACCTTGGATCATTAAAACGGTAGGATATGTTGGATTCGGATCTGGTGCCACAATGGTTCTATCCTATTTGATATTTCCGCAATTAGGAATTACGGGGACAGTACCTTATTTGATAGTTTTTGGAATCGGGGTTTTTGCATACGCTGTTTATGTTATTTCGAAGGCAAGGTCCCCATTGATTGAAAAAACGATGGAGCAAGTTCCAGACGAGGTCGACGATTTCTACCGATAACATTACTCTCCCGATGAAACTTCAAAAGGAAGCGGTTTTGATCGTGGAGAATGCGCAAGCCCATAATATCGAAGTGCGGATTCTGGGCTCCGTTGCCATTGCTACCTATGTGGGCGCGGAGATTGCCAGCCGACCGTCACCGATAAAAGATATTGATCTGATTACGAGACATGAGGCAAGGACTGTTTTTCAAGGTATTCTCTATAATTCGGGGTGGAGGGTAGTTGAAGAGTTGTTGCTCCTTTCAGAGGACCGCGAAACATACCAGCATCCAGCGCAGGAATATACTGTAGATGTCTATTTCGATGTAGTAGACGGCAATCATCCGATACACCTCAGGGATCGCTTGGGGCTCAGCTTCCCGGCAATATCGGCGACGGATCTTCTAATGACAAAACTTCAGAGGAGATTTCCGAGACAAACAGACACTTGGGATTGTTGTGCTCTATTTACCCATGGCATTGCCTCAATGGAAGTTGAGTATTTTGTCCGAGTGATGGGAAAGGATTGGGGATTGTATACGACTGCATTGGACAATTTGAGAAATCTCATCGTCAGTTGCCCAAGGGCGCGCGAGGGCATCCGTCGGCTGATGGCAGATGCTGAACGAGGGGCGAAGAGTTGGCAGTGGTATGTTAGATCCGTGCTGGGTCGTAGGCTCAAATGGTGGAATGACGTTTTTGATACCAAAATCTCAGAAAAAAGGAGAGGGAGCCTGTGAGAATTTTGTTCATCACCGACCTGCACGGATCGACGCTTCTATTTAAGAAGGCTCTTCGTGTTGTAAACGATTTTGAAATTGATGCCATGATACTGGGAGGAGATCTGAGTGGTAAGAGGCTACTGGCCATAGCCCCGAATTTGGATGGTGGTTATGTTACGTCTGAGGTTTATAAGAAGAAGGATGATACTGGGAAGGCAGTGGAAATGACGATTCCAAAGACAGTAGGCAAAGCAGAATTAGATAACTATTTGAAGCGATTGGAGGCTAAGGGTATCTACTGGCATATTGCAGAGCGCGGCGAAATCGAGGAGTTAAATGAGAATGTCAGGAAACTTCAAGTGTTGTCTCTCAAGAAGATTTACGACCGGCTTGTTGAGTGGGCAAAGCTCGCCTCAGAAAGACTACCGGAAGGAGTTAAATGCTTTTGGACAGGGGGCAATGATGACGACCAAGAAATGCTTGAGCAACTATCAATGGAGGATTTGGGACGCTTTTTGTATGTAGAAGATCAAGTAGTTGATCTATTTGGATACCAGGTCTTATCAATGGGATTTAGCAACAAGACTCCATTTAATACAGACCGAGAACTCGAAGAGGAAGAAATTTCCAACCGATTAATGCGGTTGGCAGACAATGCGAAGTCTACGGAAAAAATGATCCTTAATGTTCATGTTCCACCGTATAATTGTGGGACAATTGACTTGGTTACGAACTTGAAAGATCCTTCGCGGTCAGTCCATGTTGGAAGTAAAGGCGTTAGAACATTTATTGAAAACATTCAGCCCTTGGCAGACTTTGCTGGCCACGTGCATGAAGGCACGGGAACCGCAAAAATAGGGCGCACCCAAGTTTTTAATCCGGGCAGTGACTATTATGCTGGGATCCTTCAAGGCTATGTGGTAGATATCTTAGATTCACGAATTGGTGATTTTGCTCATTTTACGAGGTGACTCCTTGCGTGCCCAGGGTCACACATCTCAACAAATGTGAGGGTCAGATCGGGACTTTGGACAATTGCGAGTTCGCGAGTGCAAGGAGTTCCCTCAGTTCGGGATCTTTCTCTAATCGCGCTTCGAAGCGGAGGATGCCCTTGCTGACTGCCCAGGAGTCCAACGAGTCTGCCCGCTCTCCCAACTGTTTGAGGGTCATTCCGCCCGCCACGGCGGGGCGAGCCAAAAAAAAGACCATATCTCGCCCCCAGTCCCCGTGCCGATTGGAGAATTGATCCCATCCTTCTCGCTTTATCCGCTCTACGACTTCCAGCACGGCACCAAACTCCAGTCTTCTTTTCAATTGCCGCAGACTCGATTGCTCGTGCTCACCCCGTGCGCTTTGAGTGCTAGGCTCCGGATGAAAGCCTCATCCCTCAGGGCCACTTGCGCCTGCAACTGATCCCACGGGGTCTGGATCAGGCCCTCCCGCGCGGCCGACTCTACATACTCGCGATATGCCTCTGGGCGCTGCTCCTCCTCTCCCCCCACCCAGCCCAGCACGGCCTGGGTGGTTTTAACCATGCTGGCGCCGGCTCCAGGCCAATGTAGGCGCGATAGGAACTCCACCGGTAGTTCCTCAAAAACTCAATGCGATCTTTCCACACCGCAGTCGCCAGTTCCCTCCCTACTCCCGCTTGATTTCGTCGCCGACTCTGTTTGTTCAATCCGAAGCGTTCGACGCGAATGGGGTTGAGGTGCACATAACGGCTCAGCTCCAACCCCCAGCGTCGCGGCTCCACCCGCCGCGGCGGGGC
This sequence comes from Terriglobia bacterium, assembly GCA_020072965.1. Classification (GTDB taxonomy): domain Bacteria; phylum Acidobacteriota; class Terriglobia; order JAIQFV01; family JAIQFV01; genus JAIQFV01. Next base: position 23,458 of record JAIQFY010000054.1, read on the forward strand.
TTTGAATCGACCCTGCAGCAGGTGCCCCGCTCGTTGATATCGCCCATTGAACCAGCTGCTGTACCCACTATTCAACCATTGCCCGCCACGGCGGGCCCGGCTGAGGTTCGCTTCCAACGTTTCCAGCAACCCATGCCAATGATTGTCCATGAGGGTGTAGACATGCAGCTGAAGGCGATACCGCTCCGTCATTTCGCTGAGCCGGCCCAGAAATTCGCGGCGGTCCTGGTCATCACGAAAAATCGGCTGCCGCTCATTTCCTCTCGAAGTAATATGATACCATCCCCCTTCGCACTGAATGCCTAACGGCCTGACCATGGGAACTCCGCCTCGGGGGAAGGTTGGCTAGTAGTAGATCGTCTCCGTGCTGGGGGTACTGACGCATTATACCGCGTTCAAATGGGGGAGGATCAATAAATGCGCTTCGGATTGGTTGGGCGGTTGCCGATCCACGGAATGTCCAAAGTCCCGATCTGACCCTGGGATTTTATGGTTTCGACTTTACATGACAATCTACATGACAATCGACACCTGGCATTTCCCCCCACGGCCCCTTCGATTATTGTGCAATCCCCTCTACCCAACGCTGCAAATTTTTCTGAATTCGGGTATCAAAGGATTGCTTCACCACAACGATGCAGCCACGCTTATCTAATGTGCTTCCAGAGGTAAATTAGAAGGCCTTTTCACGTTGATGGATCTAATTCAGTGAGGATCGAGTCCCCTCAAGGGTGCTTCCACCAAAATTACATTTGCTCTCTCAATCGCGCAAGATTCTTGCGGCTTGGGGTTGAGTCAGGTTGTGAAAGGATTCTCTATTCTTGCATTTGGTTTCTGATTGTGGTACTGACCAATCAGTTTGGAGGGCTAACATTCTCGGGGTTGTGCTCGCAACTCAGTTGCGATGCACTTGAACCAACCAACACCGGCGTTCTGATCACTAGGAGTGTCGAAATTTTCCCCGCCTTGGACCACCCGGGTCCGGTTGCTGCTATTAGCCGATAGGCATCTCACACCGCAGCGTTTTCACGTCAAGCCAGGAATCATCGCAATCCCGCCATTTCGGAACCGTTAGCGAATTAGGAACGACAGCGAAACGGGTACCGAGAAGACATCCAGTGAGGAGAAGCGTCAATGGACGAGCCCGATCCGATCTTCTGGGAGGAGGCGATTTCGCGTTCGACATTCACGGGCCGGGGGAGCGGCATCCCGCGGCCTCAAGGTATAACCTTTAACCTGATTCAGGAGAGTGCCTGCACAAGGAGGTAGCAAATACCTGCTTATGCAACAACGTAGTTGCGAAGAAATCAGGGTTGCCAGTTCCAGGGACCGCGAGCCGAGTACCCTTCACAAAATATTTGAATCAGGGAGGATTACCATGCCGGAAAACGATGCGAAAAGAGCGAGACGAGTCATGAATGCTCCACTAAACAAGCTGAGCAACGCATCGGGAAGAATAGGGAGCCCACCTCCCAAACCTGCTACTGACAACACTCAGGACACTTTGAGGTCGGGACTCAACAAAGCATTTCTCGATGATAAGACGGTAAGACAAGCCTTTGCCACCAATTTGAAAGAACGTGGCATTATCTCAAGAGATTTTGCCGAACGCTCCAGGAAGGTTTTCGCCAACTTCAGACCCACCGCACCCGTATCTGCCAAGCGGCCACACCCGAACTTTGTGAAACCGGGGGACAATCTGCTAGATGTTCAGCAAACCAACATGGCAAAGGGCATTGAGCTTATAAAGAGAAATGCTCCGAAACACTCGGCTAGGTTTGCCGCCAGTGAAGAACTGAACAAGATGGTGAAGAAAAGCCGCAGAATAGAGCCCGGCGATAAACCGGTGCAATGGATGGGGACGATAAGTGGGGCGGACATCTACGCCCGACTCAAGGAATTGAACAAAGGACCCGAGATTTTCGCGACAAATACCCTGGTTACGAGTTGCGAAGCTGAGCAAGAGGCCAACAGAAGGATGCAGCAGATTACGAGTCAGGGCAATACTTCTACTGGAGCCTCAGGCAGCACGTCAACAAGCAGTCAGGCGGACACTGCCGGAGCGCCCTTATACCCGGACGCGGCGCACATCACTCCGACGAAAATGGTAAAGGAGAACGTGTATCTTCAGATGCACACGGCCACGTCGCCTGAATCCACATTGAGTTATGACAACATACCCGAGCATTCGAACCAGATGAAAGACTCTCATGACAAGCCCACCTTTGAGCTCAGAGCAGGCCCCACGGATGTCACCGCCTACCACGACTTTCATAGCTTGCAGATCGCCTTTGAAAACGTCTGGGAGGAGATGTTCGATGCTCAACTCGCCTCTCTCGGCCAACAGCTGTACCAAGAATATGTGAAGCTGAAGGATTTCAGCGGCATGGATGACAGCTCAGACCCCATGGTCAGTACGGTTGACGAATTGAGAGAACTCATGGCAGAGGTGAAGAGCTTTACCCAGCAGACTGTGCAAAATCTTGCGCCCGTATTTGATGCCGGTAGCAGCGACGGAAAGGGCACCGGCGGTTACGGGGCAAACACGGGGAGCGCACCGAACTCCTTTGAGCAGACCGCCGCCCAGGTAGCCCTGGGATTCGCGACCGGTGGCATCTCCCCCCTGCTAAAACTCTTTGGACTTTAGCTAGCGCGGCCTGCAGCTTCTTGAAAGGAGAGAAGAAGTTATGAGCGAACCAACCAAGATCACGTGGGACTCTTTTCAGGGTGTTCTTCCGGATGATTGCGATGTTATCAACGTCAAGTTTGAGCCCAATGCTGTGCATGAGGTTTCCGTGGAACTGGTGTTACAGAGCGACATGGATGCCTGGAAACAGATGACGTTCAGCATTGATACGGGGGGTGGCAATATCGGCTTTGAGCCTCGGGTGGTATACACCGAGGGCACCAAAAGGTCAGCGACCATGTACATGGACCCGGAAACTATCGCCAACAGCACCGCGAAGATACTGTTCTCGAAGGTCAAATCAGGCCTTGTCCAAACTGATGTTTACTTGCTTGACCGTCTTGCTGATAAGATCAAGCCCGGCATGCGGGTCACTTTCCACTGGAGGAAGGATAGCTGTGCTTACAACGCGTCTGGCACAAATGGCAAGCGTTCCCAGGCTACTGATATTGTCGTGGGTGACGCAGTAGGTAGCGCGGGCAGGCTGTTCTATCTGTTAGGCGGGCTGGAAAAATTGCTTTCTGAAAAGTACGCTTTTGATGTCTTTGCCGCCAACTCGGTGAATTTTGGCATTCTAGTGACCTACCGGCAAAAGTGGCAGCCGGTGAACTACCAGGTGGGAGACCTTGTTTCAACCATCCCTCTGGCCCCGAAAGAGGTGAGAAGGTATACCACGAAGACGGTCACCAAAAAAACCAGGGCCCGCAAAGAGATGGAGGACTCCCTGAAAATCAGGAAACTGGACTCCACCGATACCTTCAGGGTAGATGCGGAAATCACCAAAGACGCATTCAACAAAACGAGTTTTGACGTAACCGCGAACGAGTCGTTTGGAAAAAAAGACCTGTATAACGTTAACCTGACCGAGACGTCTAATCAGCAGCAGTCCAACACTTCTCATCAGGTCAAGAAGACCTTCCACGAAAATGTGCTCAAGAGCGCCCAGGAGTACCGGGATGAACACAAAGTAGAGATTGACACGAGTGAGAGCGAGGAAACGGAAAGCACGGTTTTCCACGAAATCCAGAACCCCAATGATGAGCTGGCGGTAACCTACCTGTTTTATGAGCTGCAAAGGACATACCGGATAAGCGAGAAGATACACAAGCTCACCCCGGTTATCCTGGTGGCCAATGACGTTCCGTCACCCCACGAAATAGACGACGCCTGGTTGTTGAAGCACAGCTGGATATTGAACCGGGTGATACTCGATGACTCGTTACGGCCCGCATTGGAATATTTGTCAAAGAGCTTCGCGGGCGCCGAGATAAACATCCGGGTACTTGCCGACAGCGCCACGATGCAGAAGAACCTGGTCGACCGGCTGGGCCTGGAGATACAAGGCCTTGGCATGGTGCTATCGAGGTCCTTGCAGGATGTAAAGAACGCCGTCATGGCCTCGGCGCAGAGCCAGCAGCAGAAGGACTTCTTTGACACCGTCAAGTCTGTGTTTGATCCGCTGGGACTGATAAAGGGAGACCCTGCGGCAACAGACGCCGCGCAGACGATTGTGGACTACACTAAAGAGACGCTTGACAGGACGGAAAAAGAGAAGGAGAAGCTGGAATCTCAGTTAGAGGCTGCTGTGTCGGCGCTGCAGACGGCGGTGGATAAACTGGCCAGCGCGATAAAAGAACATTTTGATAAGCTCACGGAAATCGACAAGCTGCGCATCCATGTTAAAGACAACATACTGTATTACATGCAGGCAATATGGGACCACGAGCCGCCGGACCAGAGATTCTTCAGATTGTACAAACAAATTGACGTGCCAGTGATCACGCCGAAGACACTTAAAGATGTGGCTGATGTCTACAAGGCAGAATCAGCGGCGGATGCTCTGAGCGGTTCGTCGGGTGTTGATATATCCATACCGATGCCGGACGTCACCTTCGAAACCAAGAAACTCGTTGATGTTGCCGATATTGACAATCTCCTGGGCTACAAAGGCAATTACATGATATTCCCGCTCAAGGACAACAACTACCTTACCCTGCACATGATGCAGGACTACCTCAATATCGGCGACGTAGTGACGCTCCGGGATCCGGACGAACTCGGCAGTTATACTCTGGATGAAATCCAGGAACTGGCTGCTTGTGTGTACCGCAAAGACAAGGACACCTTCCTGAAGTTCGAGAACGACTTCAAAAAACTGATGATAGACCGCCTCACCTCCTCGCCACCTGATGACAACCTGGTAATCGTTCCCACCAATTCGCTCTACATCGAAGCACTGGTGGGCACTCATCCGTTGCTGGAAGACTTCAAGCTGATTCACCGTGCTCTCGATGTGAAGAAAGTGCAGGCTGAAGTGCGCCATGCGGAGCTGGAAAACATCCGGCTGGCATCGAGAGACTTGAAAGGCAAGGATGAGGACCCCGACATCGAAAAGAAGGTCGTCGTTGAGACGAACAACCAGAACATCACCGTAGAAGCGGACGGAGGCTGACGGCGGAGTAAGCTATGGAGGCCACAACGTCTCAAAAATCCGGCACTCCTAAACCCGGACAAGCCGCCAGCCCAACCATGGTCGAGGCTGCTGCCCGCCTTGGCTCGGTCTACATCGAGCTCACGAATTTGGGGCAAAGCCTAGATGTGAAGACTCTGCCGTCTTGGCTGCAGCCACCTCGTCTGAATCCTTTCGGGGGAAGATTTCAACTCGGGATGGAGATCCAAGCGGCGCTTTCAAACTCGCCGTTATACCACGCCTTGCGCTCTCCCGGCGAGGGCATTGAGGCCAGCCTGAGGCTATATGAGAAAGACCTGCAGGTCTTCGTCCCGCTACTCAAAGGGAAGCTTGGGCCCGTCACAGAGCAAAGCCTCATCGGCCATATCCTGCAGCTTCAACAGCTTTCCGTCCGTTTCAGCAAACCGGGCATTGAAGACTTGCTCTATAAGAGCGTGTGGCGAATGCTGCTCAGGGACCGACCTAAAAATTTCTGGGAGTCTCAATCTTCCTTGGTCTATTCGGAGATTGCCGAGCGGCGCAAATGGTTGAAGAGAATAAAGACCGAACGGGACGTACTCATTCGCGAGCCTACACAAGGTAAGGTGGGTGCCGGAGATAAGCCGGGCAATTCTGTCGAAGTCTCGGAACTTCTCGCTTGCATCGCCGTCCATCCGAATCCGGGCAAGCTGATCTGGGCCTACTCCGAGTCGCCGCGCTACGGGACGGAGCTAACAAATGGCGAGCTTCCGCCCGCGATTAGGGCAACCATCAACTTGGTCTCGAGGCTAACGAACCCCAAGACGGCTGATGAGGCCCTGGGCTACGCACCCTTAGTAGTCGGCGCGGTGGCGCAGCTTGGGCTCCAGGAAGTTCCCGGCCTTCCGGAGTTTGCCGTGGCGATGGGTCGTCTCCTCGCGATGCACATGTCAGGATTCGAGGTTGGTGTCAGTGCGGCGTGGACACTCATGATAGGACTCAGTTTGGTCTTTACCGGGCCGGTGGGAGCCGTGGCGGTGGGTTCTCTGGACCTGGCCCTTTCCGGCATGGGCGTGGGAATAAATCTGCTTCGGGAGCATGAGCAGGAGATTGCGGCCACCGCCAGCAATTTCGTTCCTGAAGAACAAAAACTGGCCGAGCACCCCAGCGGGGCGGATACCGCGTTAAGCCTTGCCGGAGCTCTGATGTCAGCCATTGCGCTGACCGGTGCGATTACGAGCCTCAAGGCACAGCGGTTACTGAAGACGAAACCGAGGTCGCCAGACGTGGTGAAAGCGACCAGAGTCGAGCCACAAGAAGTCCAGTCTGCCAGGCGGAGCACAATGCCTGCCGCCAAAGACGATGCAGCGCGAGGAATTGCCAAGGATAGCCAGCAAATAGGAGACAGACTTGCTGGGGCAAGGGCGGGGAAATCGGAAACGAAGCCGTTGGCGCCGATCTCAGAAGAGCCAAATCGAGCGGTCTCGCAAAGGGCCATCGCACCTCGTGCTCGAAGATCTACCAAAGGGAAACCGCCCAAAGGTGAGCCTCCAATCGGCGAGTATACAGTCACTGAATTAAGACGCTTCGGTGTCAAAGGAAGGGTCGGTGACCCTTGGGAAGGTCACGAAGTGCTGCTCAACTCCTGGCTCGAGCGACAAGGTCTTATAACGCGGCGAGGCAGCGGCTTGTCGCGATTCAATTCCGCTATCGCACTTAGCACTGAAGAGCACGCGACTATCTCTGCCATGCAGCGAGCGCGCGGCCTCTACAATGAGGCAGTATTGGGAAAAATGACAGCTCGGGAAGTCATTGAGGCCAATGCTCAGATATTACTTGACGCAGGATTGCCGGAGGAACGCGTTATCAGAGTCGTTGACGACACTTTGGAGCTACTAACTGGTATAGGCGGCAAGGCACCCCTGTGAAGGCGCTGATCAAATAATGACAATCCACCCGCCGCGGCGCGAGCGTTTCCTTGAGGATTCCGTTCTGGGGTTCCCGCACTCTTTCGTTCGAGCGTAGTGTGAATTGCCCAGGGTCAGATCTATTTATTTTTCAATTGCAAACTCCAGCGACTTTGTAATGGTATAATCGCGTTGTAATTCCCCCCTAACATTCAGCATCTTTCAATCACCCCCGGACTGGAGTCACCATGGCTCGGCCTCTGCGTATCCAGTGGGAGGGGGCTTGGTACCATATCACCTCGCGCGGTCAGGAGCGAGGGGCCATCTTTTGGGATGATGAGGATCGACGCCGTTTCTTGGCGAGGCTGGCTCGGATGCCGGAACGCTTTCATACCCGTCTCCACAACTATGTGCTGATGGACAACCATTACCATCTCGTGATGGAGACGGGGGAAGCGAATCTCAGCTTAGGCCTTCAGTGGCTCAATGGAGGTTACAGCCAAGCGTTCAACAAGCGCCATCACCGCAGCGGGCATCTCTTGGAAGGGCGGTTCAAAGCGATTATCGTGGAGCCGCAGCGATGGGGGTTAGAGCTGAGCCGGTACGTGCATTTGAATCCCGTTCGCGTCGGGCGATTTGCGTTGGACAAAGGGACGCAGAGTCGGAACCGTCGAGGAACAGGCATCGAACACGGAAGCGACCTGTGGCAGGCCCGCATCAATTACCTGAGGGAGTACCCGTGGAGCTCCTATCGCGCTTACATCGGGCTGGAGCCATCACCTGACTGGCTAGTGTGTGAGACCGTGTTGAGTTGGATGAGAGGATCGGAGGAAGACCCCCGCACGGCGTATCAGCGGTACGTGGAGGAAGCGGTTCGAGAGGGGATCCGTCAAACGCCCTGGGACCAACTGGCGGCCCAGGTAGTTTTGGGAAGCCAAGAGTTTGTGGACAGTCTTCGGGACCGGGTGCGCGGCAACGAGCGGGAACAGCGCGAGTTGCTCGGCCTCGCTCAGCGGCCTGATTTCCTGCAGGTCATCGGCGCCGTGGAGCGATGGAAGGGGGAACGCTGGCAGGCGTTCGTGAATCGTCACGGGGACTGGGGGCGAGATCTGGCGCTGTCTTTGGCTTACGAGTATTGCGGACTGACGCTCCAACAACTCGGTGCCTTGGTCGACGGATTGGATTATGTGTCCGTCTCCGGAGCGGTCCGTCGCTTTCGACAACGCATTGAGCGCGATCCGACCCTGGCACAGGCCTTCCAACAGATTAGCTGCCAATTGAAAAATAAATAGACCTGGCCCCCGATTTTAATGGCCAGAACATCTGCCGGTTCCAGGTCGTCCGCAGCAGCATCGCGTGGAGGCCCATCTATGGGAGTTGCTCCCCTTCGGTCAGTCGGCTTTTTGTAACGCATCTCTGTTACCTCATCTTTGTGGGCGGGAGCCCGGGGCTAACCCGCCGTACTTGGAGCTAGCTGCCCAAGGCGGGACGCGCCGTCGGTAACGCGTCGGCCCGGGCGCGATTGGAGATGAACTTCAGTTGGACGTTCGTCTCCATCAAGTCGGGGATTTGACAGGATATCAACGAAGCCAGCAAAACGGATTTGGGGGCAGACCTTTTCAATTGTCAATTCTGATGAGACGTTAAACCCAGACTCGTAGAGGGACCTTTTCGAAAGCAAAAATAAAATTGAAAAGATCTGACCCCGCGATTGCTAGGGGCGCGCCGCTCCTATTAGTCGGGCCGGCTCCGGAGAAAGGCGTGCGTCTTCCCTTTGGAGTCTGTGTAGTTCCCAACAATATCGCCACCCGGATTAATCCCAAAGGCCTGCGTGACAATGGCCCCTGGGAAATCAATGGTCGCGAATCCGCCGTGAGCGGCTCGCAGGAAACCGTGAACCTTGCCCGCGGTATCTCGGAACACCCCCACAACATCGCCAGCGGGATTGATGTCCCAGGCCTGCGTGAAATTGCTATTGGGCACATCGAAGGGCGCGAAGCTGCCGTTCTCGACGAAGTAGCCGTGCGTGAGGCCGGTCGCCAGGTCGTCGAACAGGCCGACGATCGTGCTTCCGTCTGGAGTCGCGCCATTGTGCATGGAAGATGGGACGTCAATGGCAGCGAAGCTGCCGTCCGCGTTCCGCACGAAGCCGAACATGGTTGGGTTGTCAAGAGGCTCTGTGTCGTGGTAGCAGCCGTAGATGCTTCCGCTGGGCGAGATTCGCTGAAGGATCGAACCTGGGTGCCCCGGGAACAGCACGGTCGAGAAGGTGCCCTGGCTCAGCAGAAAGCCATGGAGGGAGGCCGGCTGTGTCCCCCCCGGAGCCCTATAGTTTCCCACAATGTCCCCGCCCGGGTTGATCCCCCGCGGCTGGGTGGCCAAGGCACCAGGGAAATTAATCGCGGAAAAGTTTCCGCCGCTCATCAAGAACCCGTGATTCACCCCGGCGGTGTCTCGGTAAGACCCGACGATGTCGCCGCCAGGATTGATACCGAAAGCGGTCGTGGACACGGCGTTTGGGAAATCAAAGCTGGTGAATTGAAAAGGCCCCCCAGGGCTTGCGGCGCCCAGCAGCAGCGCCGCGACAACGATGATCCAGAAAGGTGAGTATTGTCGCATTGTCGCACCTCCGTAGAAAGTTCGCCTTGCCGAAGCAAGGCTTCCCTGTTTGCTCAACAGCAGCCATCGATTCGGATCGGTCGAGGGGGGAAAATTTGAAGGAACTAATGGTCAGAATTCATGCGCGAACAGGTTTGAGCACGTCGAGTGAATTGAGGCCACAACCCCAAGCATGCTATCCCTTCGAACTGTGCGATGAGTATCACAAACGCTACCCAAACGCAATAACTGGGAAATATTTCACATGCGAGCATGCGAGGGCATGCGAGGGTCAGATCGGGACTTTGGGTGTGCTGAGCAGCGCGTTGTTCAGGAGGGTTAAAGTCCCTCTGGCGCTCGGATGAGGGGCGCCATATCCAAAAGCGGGAGTAATGCCTCGCTGGCCGGAGAGTGATTGGCGGTTCTCCGGAGGGCAGGGTGTCCACCGTGAGGTGGAATCCGAAGGGCATGAGGAGAAGTACCGGGCCGTAATCAATGGGGGCGACCCCGACGATGAACCGGTCGGCCAAAGGTGGGGACCGGTCGAGCCTGCCTGACATTGGATTATGCGTCCGTCTCCGGAGCGGCCCGTCGGGCGCGACAACGCATGGAGCGCTATCCGACCCTGGCGCAGGCCTTCCAACAGATTAGCTGCCAATTGAGAATCGAATAGATCTGTCCCTCAGTTCTTAAGTTAAGTGGACACCATTATCCAACCCGCAGATAATTCTTCCATTTTCTCCTTGACTTCACTATGCTGCAAGGCACAAAATTTACGCGTTCGTAGGCGTACGAACAAATCTAAATACTAATAAGAGAATTCGGTTGCTGACGGCTACCGAAACTTCAATCTAGGACACCTTCAGTCCAAGGAGAATTGCCATGAGTACACCTCGTGCCCTGCCGCAAGACCCAGTTCCACTGCGCCGCGTGAACATTTATGTAACCCGGGACGTCGCTTTCAACATTAAAAAGATGAATCAAATCACCGACAGCGTGTTGAAAAGACTTGGCTGTGATGGATGTCATTCGGGCCGCGTTCTCGACTACCATATCATCGAGGATTTTGTTGTGAACCCACAGTCGCTCGAAATCACTGAACTTCCCGGCGGCGGCCGGTTCTGAGGCACTGCAATGCGTCGGCTTGGAGTGGGTCTGGTTTACTTTTCGGAACTCGATCCGCTGTTCCGGGAGGATAATCCAGACCTCTCTGTACTTGAGCTCGAGCCGGAAACATTTTGGGAGAAGATCCACCCGGTCGGTTCGGTCGACGGCGAGACCTATTTGCCGAATGCACAAGCCATGGCGAAGATCTCGGCGCTGCCGCAGCACAAACTTGTCCACAGCGTCGGGTTTCCGGTGGGCGGATCCGTTCGCCATGACGGCCACTACGTCACGCCACTTGTCGATACCGTGACCGCGCTGGGCGCGCCTTGGGCGAGCGAACATCTCAGTTTCAACGCCATCCAAACTGGGAGCGGTGTCGAACAGATCGGTTTCCTGTTGCCGCCACGGCAGACGCACGCAGGTGTCAACATGGCGGTCTGCAACATCCGGCGCCTTGCCTCGCAGTTACCTGTCCCATTTGCATTTGAAACCGGCGTCAACTATCTGCAACCTCGCAGTGACGAATTGAGCGATGGCAAATTTTTCTCGCTAATTGCGGAGGAGGCGGACTGCGGAATTCTCCTCGATCTCCACAACCTCTGGGTGAACGAGCGGAATGGACGGCAGCCGGTAGACGAGGCAATTGCCGAGTTGCCGCTTGAACGCGTCTGGGAGATACACCTTGCTGGCGGCATGATGCTCGGGGATTACTACCTCGATTCGCATTCGGATGCCATTCCCGATCTGTTGTTAGATATCGCCGCCCAGGTGATTCCGCGATTGCCGAATCTAGGGGCGCTGATTTTCGAAATGCTTCCGGGCTATGTGCCGCAACTGGGACTTGACGGAGTCAAGCAACAGCTGACGCGGCTCAACGAGTTATGGCGCCTGAGGCCAGCGGAGTCCATTTACGTGCCACGACGTCCGGTTGTTTCCGCAGATCGGCTGGACGGACCCTGCGATGTCGTCGAATGGGAACGAACCCTAGGAACGCTTGCCCTCGGGCACAGTCAAACTCCTGCCGATAGCAATCAACATGCGCTCGCTGGCGATACAGGCGTGAAGATTCTGCAGACTTTGGTCGGCGAATTTCGCGATGGACGAATTTCGCGCGCGATGCGCTTCACGATAACCCTGATGCTGGCCCACTTGGGGCCTGCTGCCGTGCATGATCTGCTCAACGATTATCACATCAGTACATTTCCGGAAGACTTCGCGAGCGGCGAGGCCGATCGATTCGCGCAGTACCTGCGCGGTCGTCTGGCGACGCTGCCGCCGGTACCGTTTCTGGCCAACGTGCTGGACTTCGAGCATGCCCTCATTCGCGCGGCGCTTTACGGGGCGACGAGCCGCATCGAGTGGAGTGTTGATCCAGCCGAGCTCTTCAGCGCACTAGAAGCTGGACGGCTTCCCTCCTCTACGCGCACGACCCGTATCATTATGGACATCGTTCCGGAAGGATGAGCGGAGACCCCGTGTGACTGGAGGGGGCGGGTGTCGCAGGTTTCGCGCCACGGATTCTACGGTAGGAAACAAAACGTCCAGGGTCAGATCGATTTATTCTTCAATTGCCGACGGCATGGGCCATGTAATGGTATAATGCAGTTGTAATTTCCCCCCAACATTCAGCATTTTTTGATCCCCCCGGACTGGAGTCACCATGGCTCGGCCACTGCGTATCCTGTGGGAGGGGACCTGTTTAGGTTATAGGTATTGGGTGAAAGGGAGTAGGGAAAAGCAGTTCAAAGTTCAAGCTGAAACTGTGACAACACGGGCCTCACAGAGTGGAATACACTGATTGTGGTTGTCGAAAACACAATCGGTGAAACCACAAAGGAGACCCACGATGAAATATATCGGATTGGACCTTGGTCGTGCAACTACGGATGCGGT
>JAIQFY010000055.1 GCA_020072965.1 Terriglobia bacterium
CCTATGGACGGGTCGTTCACTTCCAGTTGCTCCCCACAGAGCTTCGGGCTCCGCAGTTACTTTCCGTTTCAGGCCGTGAGCGTCAGCCTGGAGAGGACTTTCACCTCTCTGACTTCACGCGCTTTCAGGCGCACATCCCACCACCGGAAGGTGGTGGATTGTTCAAATCCCACCTCCCGGTGAGAAGGGGCCTGCGCCCTGGCTGTGGCGCTGTTGGGCCTGACCAGAGAGCGCGGAGGTCTCCCCGGAGGTAGGATTTGAATCATCCCACGACTGCCATCGGGGGGATTCGAATGAACTTGCATCGAAAGTACCAGGGGATCACTCGATTCGAGCGAAAAGACTTTTATGACAGATCAACTGGTCATAAGAACAGGTGTTCGCCCTGGTGTGGCTGCTCGTCATCCCGAAATGAGAGGCTCAATCCCCTAACACTTGCACAATGACGTTGCGGCGCCGAACCCTGTTGTCGAAATCGATGAAGACCACCTGCTGCCAGGTTCCCAACGCAAGGCTCCCTTTGCTTAGCGGGATGGATAGGGAGGGTTTCATCAGGGCCGCCCTGACGTGAGAAAAACCGTTGTCGTCCCCCCAACGCTGGTTGTGGTCATAGGGAATATCGGAAGGGACTATCCGCTCCAAGGCACGTTTCAAGTCCTCCAGGACCCCGGATTCGTACTCAATCGTGGTGATGGAGCCCGTTGAACCCGGACAGAAGACAGTGACCAGGCCATCTCTCACCTTGGAACGATTGGCCACAGCAACCACCTGGCCAGTGATATCCAGGATATCGTTAAACCCTTTAGTATTCAGCGAAAAAGTCTCGGAGTAAGTCATGGGGATTCCATTGGGGAGACTGCCGTAAATTGGTGCGGGCTTCCGGATCGTCTGATCCCGAGCTTTTGCATGCGGGAGTTAAGAGTCGTGCGGTTGATCCCCAGGCGTGCGGCGGCTCCACGGGGCCCGCCGATCACGCCACCGGTCTCCTCCAGCGTGCGGAGAATGTGCTCGCGTTCGAGGTCTTCAAGCGTTTTCGCCTTAGCCTGAATCCCTTCTGGACTCGACAGCGCGGTGGCAACATGCTTCAATTCCAGGGTATCGCCCTCGCACAAAATGACACCTCGCTCAATGACGTTTTCCAACTCCCGGATATTTCCGGGCCACGGGTATTGTTCCAACGCCTCAATGGCTTTCGCGGAGATCTTTGTGATGTCTTTATTGAACCTCAACGAGTGCCGATGCACGAAATAGTGAACCAGCGGAACGATGTCATCCCGGCGATCGCGCAAGGGCGGCAAATGCAACGGAAAGATATTTAAACGATAATACAGGTCCTGACGGAATTCACCCCCTTGAACCATGGCCATCAGATCCCGGTTCGTGGCTGCGACAATTCGCACGTCCACCTTGATGGTCTTATTCCCCCCGACCCGTTCGAACTCGTGCTCCTGCAAAACTCGCAGCAGCTTGGACTGAACGTCCTTGGGAACCTCCCCGATTTCATCCAGAAAAATCGAACCGCCGTCCGCCAACTCGAAGCGGCCATTTTTGCGGGTGATAGCGCCCGTAAAGGCCCCTTTCTCGTGTCCGAACAGCTCGCTTTCGATTAATCCCATCGGGATGGCGGCGCAATTGACCTTCACAAAAGCACGCTCTTTACGCGGGCTCAGATCATGGATCGCCCGTGCGATCAATTCCTTACCAGTTCCTGTCTCCCCTGTGATCAACACGGTGGAATCGGTCTTCGCGACGCGTTCCGCGCCGCGGAGGATTTTGCGAAGCTGCCGGCTTTGCCCCACAATTTCTTCAAAATTCTGCTCCGTCTTAATCTCCTCTTGTAGATAAACATTTTCCTCTTTGAGCTGATTTTTCAGCCGGGTGATTTCCTCGTAAGCCAGCACGTTGCGGAGCGCAATGGCAACCTGATCGGCCACCTGCCTCAAGAACCCCCGGTCCGTGTTGTCAAAATGGTGGGCTTCACGACTGGCGAAGTTAAATCCACCGAGCAATCTTTCCTGGACAATCAGGGGGACAATGAGAACTGAGAGAAACCCTTCCTTCAAATAGATGTCAGTGAACCACTTGAATCGCGGCCCGGTTCGCAAATCACTGATCAGGACGATGTCCTTGTGCTGAATCAGGTATTGACCCAGGGTATCCTCCTCCAGAGGGAATTCCAGTTGCGGCTCAAAGACATTGAAGTCGTCTGCCGCGGTAGGCGGGTGGTGAACTCCCCCCAATTGGATATGCCGGGGCTCGTCGGCGGAAAGCACCACGAACAGCCGGACCACTCGTTTGACCTCTTCCACCAGCACTACCGAAGCGGCATCAAACGTTACATAGCGGTGCAGGGCACGAAACAGCGAACGGAACAATTCTTCCCGGTTGAGATGAGACGCGATCGCATTATTGAGTTCGAGAATCAGCTGATATTGTTGTTCGAGGCGTACCTTTTCCTGCAACGCAAAATTATCCTGCTCGAGTTTTCGTGAAACCCGTTTCAACTGCTCGTAAGTGGTCGCGTTGTCGTAGGCCAGGGCCACGATCCGCGACACCTCTTCAAAGAACGTCTGTTCCTCCGTGGTGTAAGCATTGACCTGCCGACTGGCAATCGAGAGGATTCCCGCGACGCGGCCGCGTACCATCAGGGGGACCGCACAACCCGACCGTAATCCGCCCTGCATCAGCTTCGACGTACTCAGCATGAACTGTTCGGAATTTCCAAAATCGGGGATCAGCAGGGATTCGCGATGCTCATAGACCCAGCCCGCAATGCTTCCCTTTCGCGGGACTTTCACATATTTGGTCAACACCGGGTTGGGTGCATCGATCTCCAACATCTGGATCTGAAATCCATCTCCTTCCGGATCCCGGATCAGCACTGCCGCATAATTGAGATCCACCAGGCGACGCAGCAACTTGACTGCGGCATGAAACACGCCATCCGGATCAAGCTTCGACACCGTAGCCGTCGCCATCTCCAGAAAAGCCTGGTATTTTTGTTCGACTGAACTCATATCATTCTGGTGCCAGAGGACCGTCTTCTGGATCGAACCCTATACCATTCTCGGTCCTCTGAATGCATCTGTAACAAGTAAGAAACATCTATCAGACATTCGACCACACCTTCGAAGGCAAACTCCACAGGCTTTCTTTGCGGTCTTTGCGCCTACCTTGCGACCTTTGCGGTTGACTATTCCCCCTGGAAAACTTCAACCTGCATCAAGTGAGAATGCGCTCTCCCACCTTCTGCTCAAGCGCCCTCTCATAGACCGTTGCGCCGACTGCAAGATCCTCCAGGGCGATCCCCAGGGACTTAAAGAATGTTATCTCACCCTTTGATTCCCGGCCCTTTGATTGACCGGTCACGACAGAGCCGAGTTCTTCGACCTTTTCCCAGTACATCAAGCCACGCTCCACGCATTTCAGGAACTCCCCTGCTTCCATCTTGGCTTGATCAAGAGAATCGACGACAATCCGATCCGATCGCAGAACCGTGGCAGTATCCACCTCGGCGCGAAGGGGGGAATTTCCTCCGATGACATTGAGATGCGTCCCTTCAGAAATCCAGTCCCCATCGAAGAGGGGCTCCGAGGTGGTGGTCGCCGTGATCACAATGTCTGAGCCTTCGAAGACGGATTTCGCCTCGGCAACAGGTTGAACTTCAATCTTCAGCGCTGCCTCCATCGTCTTGCAGAAAGCTTGCCTTCGTTCGATTTTCCGCGAGAACGCGCGGACACGTCTGATTTTTCTCACGGCGCACACGGCCTGTAATTGGGTTTGGGCCTGGTATCCCGTTCCGAATATCCCGATGGAGGTGGCCTCTTCCCGTGCCATCCATTTCGTGGCAATCCCACTGGCCGCGCCAGTCCGCATCTGCCCCATGCGATCGGCTTCAATAATTGCCAGCAACTCGCCGGTTTCCGAATGATAAAGATTGACCATGAACTTCGAACCTGAAGTGAACCATGTGTAAGCCTTGAAACCGATAACCCCGAAGGCGGGGAGTCCGGCCGCCATCAGATTCAAGCCGCCGTGCTTTTGATGAATACGGGTGCGGGGTAAATTTGTGGCGCGGCCATGCCCCAGTTCCGTAAAGGCACGCTCAACCGATGCCAAGGCCGTCGGCATATCCAGCAATCGCTCCACATCTGTTTCTCGCAAGAGCAACGCCATCCTTCACCTGTCCCGGAGAATTGGTAAACCTGATACAACCACAGTGGCGTAAAAAGTGTCAATACGAAACGAGCTACGGCTCGTACTCTGACAATTCACGATTGATGGGAAGGTCAGGGACAGACACCTTTTCTTAGAACATTTCGCGGGAATGTTAACAAAGCAGGTGTCTGTCCCTTTTTCCCGAAAATTCACAGTTGATGGGAGATCCCATGGGAGAAGGCTTATTTCAGCCAATGCATCTGCTGGTGATTCTGGTCATTGCGGTTTTCATCTTTGGCCCCAAGAAGTTACCGGAGTTGGGGAAAGGCCTGGGGGAAGGAATCAAGGGATTCAAAGACGCATTCAGCGGAGGGCTTTCCTCGGAAGATACGAAAGTCAAGGAAGTCCCCAAGGAGATTGAGGAGAAGTCTTCGGTGGAGAAATAGGCGTTTTGAATGTTAGGGACAGACAGCTTTTCTTACAAGATTTCGCAGGAATGACACCAAGGCCGGTGTCTGTCCCTTTTGTTTCAAGCGCACTCCACGCGCGGTTTTAGGGCGAGGAATTACGGTCTCCGTTTCCGGTACTGCACCCCCGCCAAGCACCTGAGTCGACCACATTCATAGACGATCCGCCCCCCTGTCGACTTTGGTATCGATCCCCTTCAGAAATCCCCGCATCTCCTTGATGGGCCGCAGCGGGATCAGCTCAATGCGGTTCCCATACGCGATCGCTTGGATCTTCTGTCCCGGCGAGAGGCCCAGTTTTTCTCGGATCCATCGCGGGATGACCACCTGAAATTTTGGTGAAATCGTGACTGTTCCCATGAACTCTCCATCGATACATACTATGTAATACCATTATGATATCGATACTCAAAAATAGGGACAGCCACGAATGGCACTAAGTTAAGACCGCTGCGGGAACAAGGGCTCCATCCCTGAAAGGGATGTCTATATCAGCCCAGGGCATCGCCCTGGGTTAGTGTCCCCTCTTGGATCGGTCAAGAACCCTGAAGGGGTTCTCTAAGAATCATGAATGAATCCCTTTCAGGGATTTGGCTAACTCAGATTGTCACGCCCTTAACTTAGTGCCATTCGGGACAGCCACCTATATTCGGGCATCGATGGCTGAGAATTTGGTGGATGGCCATTGGCTCATGCTGCGGCAAACGAGACGTTCACTAATTCGGGGGAAATTTCACCATGCTCAAGCCGCTCTGCCCCCACACGAAGGGCCAGGGCTTGGACTCTGGCCCGAGCCTCCTGTGGAGTCCCACCATAGGCCAGGACGCCAGGGAGTTCTGCAACCTCTGCAATCCAGCGTCCATCTTCCTCTTGTTCCAGCTCGACCAAAAAAGTCATCCAATACTCCGCTTGTCCTGTCTATTGCGAATGGATTCTATCATAGATCCCCCGCGTAAAAGATCCTCAGGTCAGACCTTTCCAATTTGCACTCAAGGAAAAGAGCGGGTGCCGCAGACATGCGTCTTGTGCATGTCTGCGAAGAGTGATCCATGACGCCTCTACTCTCCCCGGCGGGGCCACAGGCAAATCCCCAAGGGCCACGACCAGCCGCGGCCTTCAGGACTCTTGCAGACGCAGGGATGCATAAGACGCATGCCTGCGGCACCCCGGGGCAGGAAACACCCGGAATGATTTTCCGGTCCGACCGTTCCAATTGAAAGACGTCCATCAGAGATGGACGTTCACTAGCGGGTGAATGCGCCGCACATGGATTTGCTTCTCGCGTTTGCGGGTTTGGGCGATGTCGTAGGAGGCTTGCATCCTCATGAGCGTGTCCATCTTCACTCCAAATGCTTTCTCGATACGGAGCGCCATGTTCCCGGAAAGGTCAGCCTTGCCGTTGAGCAGGCTCGACAGCGCGGGCCGGGAAACATGAAGCGCTGTAGCCGCCGCCGTCACCGAAAGCCCCGCGGGCTCGATAATCTCCGTCCGAATAAAATCTCCAGGATGGGGCGGGTTCTTCATAGGCATGGCGTTTACTCCTTTTACGAAGCTTGTCCACTGTACCAGGCGGAATGCCCTTCGCGCTGTCTTCCGCGTAGAGTTTCTTCAGGCCTTTATGCACAAAGTTCCGTATTTTCACCGGGCCAACTGTAGCCTGTCGCTTAACACTTGTCAAGTGCGGCTTTAATGGAGGCAGGATGGAACTTTTGGGTCAGCCTTTTCCAATTTCCAATATTGGAAAATAGCGGGTGCCGCAGACATGCGTTTCTTGCATGTCTGCGAAGAACGGTCCAAGACGCCGCTGCTCCCCCCAGTGAGACAACCCGCCGATTCCCCTAGGACAACGTCCGGCGGCGGTCTTCAGGACTCTGCAGACGCAGGCATGTACAGAACACATGCCTGCGGCACCCCGGGTCAGGAAATCCTCGCAGTCGAAATCCCCGAGATCAAGTCTGTTTTGAACTTCAGGACAGGGAAGAATTCCAATGCTGTGCGGGTGCCGCAGACATGTCTGCGAAGAGCGATCCATGACGCCGCTACTCCCCCCGGCGAGGCAACCCGCAAATTCCCCTAGGACAACGTCCGGCGGCGGTCTTCAGGACTCTGGCAGACGCAGGCATGCAAAAAACACATGCCTGCGGCACCCCGGGCCCGGAAACACTCGGGGTCGAAACCCTCGAGATCAAGTATGTTTTGAACTTCAGGACAGGCACGAATTCCCCTCTGAAGAACACCCCGGTGTCCGCGCCCGTTTGACTCTCCCCAATTCCCTGCCTATAATTCGAGTCCATCACTTTATTTATGCGGACCAATACAAACGTTGGAATTAGAGTTTCATGGGATAATTGTAGAATCTTCGGAGTAGGGGCGTCCGCCATGGCGGACGCCCCTACGTTGAATCATGGACGATCAGGAGTCAATTATGCCATCTGACGAACTTGCGCCGGTCATTATTTCAGGTGTCCGAACTCCCATCGGAAGATTTTTAGGTGGGTTGAAACCACTCTCTGCCGTCCAACTGGGCGCCATTGCTGTCAAGGCAGCCGTGGAGCGGGCAGGATTGGAGGCCAATCAAATTGATGAATGCATCATGGGGAATGTGGTGCAAGCCGGGCTCGGTCAAAACCCGGCACGCCAAGCCGCCCTCGGCGGCGGACTGCTTCCCGAGGTCGGGGCCTTTACGGTCAACAAGGTTTGCGGCTCAGGGTTGAAGGCCGTGGGACTCGCCGCGCAGGCCATCCAGTGCGGGGACCAGGAAATCGTCGTTGCGGGCGGGATGGAATCAATGTCCAACACCCCTTACCTTATCCCCAAGCTTCGCGAGGGATACCGGCTGGGGAACGGCGAGGTCATTGATTCCATGATCCACGACGGGCTGTGGGATGCCTACGAAGACTTCCACATGGGAATGACCGGCGAACTCGTCGCAGAAAGATACAGGGTCTCTCGCCAGGAAATGGACATGTACGCGCTCGACTCCCATCAAAAGGCAATTCGGGCCATCAAAGAGTGCCATTTTGAATCCCAGGTCGTTCCTGTTGAGATTGCCTCCAGGAAGGGGGCCACGGTCATCAAGGTTGACGAAGGACCCCGTGAGGATTCTTCGTTGGAGGCACTGCGCGCACTCAAGCCGGTCTTCAAAAAGGACGGGACCGTTACGGCCGGCAACGCCCCGGGGATGAATGATGGCGCCGCCGCGTTGGTCATCACTTCAAAGAAGATGGCCGAGGCGCTCGGAAAGAAGTCGATGGCACGCATCGTCGGCCAGGCTACAGCGGGACTGGAACCGAAATGGGTCATGATGACTCCGGTGCCCGCCGTGCAAAAACTCTTGCCCAAGATCGGTTGGAAAAAGGAAGAGGTCGATCTCTGGGAATTGAACGAGGCGTTTGCAGTGCAGTCGGTCGCCGTCGTCCGCGAGCTGGGGCTTGATCCCGGAAAGATCAACGTAAACGGCGGGGCGGTAGCGCTGGGCCATCCCATCGGGGCAAGCGGGCCCCGGATCCTGGTCACGCTGCTGCACGAACTGATTCGACGCGACCTGCACCGCGGCGTGGCGGCTCTCTGTATGGGCGGCGGCAACGGATTGGCCTTGGCCATCGAGCGATGATTGGTAGCCGGGATCCGGCAAGGCGCCCGCCGCGGCGGGCGTCAACCTAAAGAGGATTGATTTTAGAGGCGGAGGGGGACGGTTTTGTCGAATCCCCCCAGCGGAAGCTGGGGGAAAGTTTAAGTACAGCCTACAAACTCGGGCTCTAAAAATAAACTACCCCTCCCCCAACCCGCGAAGCGGGTTGGGGGAGGGGAGATATTGAAAATGTGATCGCTGCTGTAGGCTGCAGTTGAATCATCCCCCGGCTTCCGCCGGGGGGATTATGGACTGCTCGTTACTCCGCTCTCAGGTTGACGCCCGCCTCGGCGGGCGCCCGGCGGGATCCCGCTACCCGAGCAGGCCTGGTCGTGCAGCGCTGTATTCAATAGAACTAACTTCACATCCTCAGTAATTCACAAGGAGCATTTTACATGGCAACTTCTCAATGGATTCGAATCCGGTTGAAGGCGCTCGGTTTTATGCTGGCGGCTCTGCTGTTGTTTTTGAATGTTTCGTGGGCGGCCGAAGTCAAAGGTGAAATGATCTCGTACAGGAGCGGCACCGAGACGATCAGCGGTTACCTCGCCACTCCGTCCGGCGCAGGCCTTCATCCCGGCCTCGTCGTAATCCAGGAATGGTGGGGCCTGAATGATTGGGTCAAGGAACAAGCCCGCAATTTCGCCGCGCAAGGTTATGTGGCCCTGGCGCCGGACCTGTATCGAGGCAAGGTCGCGATGGACCCCACTATGGCTCACGAATTGAGCCGGGGCTTGCCCGACGATCGCGCGCTGCGCGACCTGAAAGCCTCATTTGACTATCTGCAATCGCGAAAAGACGTCAAGAAATCCGCCATTGGTTCGGTCGGCTGGTGTATGGGGGGCGGACTCTCGCTCAAGCTAGCCCTCAATCAGCCCGGACTAAGGGCTTGCATTGTCAACTATGGCGCCCTGCCTACAGACACCTCCGCCATCGCCAAAATTACAGCCCCCGTGTTGGGAAATTTCGGGGCCGAGGACCAGGGCATTCCCCCAGCCGCAGTGAACGCATTTGAAAAGGAGATGAGAGCCCAGAAGAAATGGATTGATGTGAAGATTTACGCCGGTGCGGGCCATGCCTTTGAGAATCCGAATAATGCCCCGGGATACCGCCAGGAGGCCGCCAAAGACGCCTGGGAACGTATGATCAAGTTCCTCAATGAGAATCTAAAGTAAACATTTCTTTGCTGTACGGCCGAAGCCAGAGGCCAGAAGCCGGATACAGAGCCCCTGATCCAAAGATCGAACAGTTCATCCCGGTGAGAGAGTCCGGCTTCTGATCTCTGTCGTCTGGCTTCTGGCTTCCGGCCTCTGGCTTCTCCCTCCCGGCTCCCTCTCCCCTCAACTATTCTCCATCATTCGTCCTTGAACCCTCCTGCTGACACAGGTATCCTACCGTCGCTCGTTATTGATTCGACCAACCGGAGGCCTTCTTATGTCACGTCCTATCGAGACGATCGGCGTTATCGGGGCTGGAACCATGGGAAACGGGATTGCCCAGGTGTGCGCCAGCGCGGGGCTGCATGTCCTCCTCAAAGACATCAAAGATGAACTGCTGGACCGCGGCCTGAAGACCATTGAAAAATCCCTTGCAAAATTTGTTGAGAAAGGGAAGCTGACTTCGGAACAAAAAGCGGCCGCCCTTAAGAATATCGGCACGACGCTGTCCTCTCAAGCGCTTGCCAGTTGCGATTTTGTTATTGAAGCCGCCAGCGAAAACTATGAAATCAAGAAGAAGATCCTTGAAGAGATGGACACGATCAGCCGCCCGGACGTGATCTTTGCGACCAACACTTCGTCTATTTCTATTACGCGGCTCGCTGCTGGGACCCGCCGGGCCGACAAATTCATCGGAATGCACTTTATGAATCCCGTGCCGCTGATGACCCTGATTGAGATCATTCGCGGGATCGCGACCAGCGATGCCACTTTCGAGGCCACGAAACTGCTTTCAGAGAAGGTCGGCAAGGTCCCCTGCGAGGTAAACGACTATCCCGGCTTTGTGTCCAATCGCGTGCTCATGCCGATGATCAATGAGGCGATATACTGCGTGATGGAAGGCGTCGGAAAGCCCGAATCGATCGACACCGTCATGAAGTTGGGGATGAACCATCCCATGGGCCCCCTTGCTTTAGCCGACTTGATCGGGTTGGATGTTTGTCTTGACATCATGGAGGTCCTTTACGCCGGGTTCGCGGACTCAAAATACCGGCCTTGTCCGATTTTGAAGAAAATGGTCGCGGCCGGGAGGCTGGGTCGAAAAAGCGGGCAGGGGTTTTATACTTACTCCTAACTCCAGGGAAAGACTGGAGAGACCAACAATTTTGTTGCTTGGGTTCGGCGCGTCCTATATTATTTGTTTGTTCGATCGTTGGACGCTGAGTGTGGGTTATGATCCTTTGTCAAAAATGTGCCGCGGTGAACCAATTCGGTCAAGAGTTGTGTGCCAAGTGCGGGACACGGCTGATGATCACGGCACCGCAGTACGAACAGGAAAGACCCTCCGTTCAACCCCTTGAGGAACACCTCCTCGAACGCATTTCGACCCTGGAATATGAACATACCAAGCTCGGCGAGCGCATCGCTCAACTCACCGAAGTCGTCAACAAGCTGGTCTCGGGTAACTTTTACGATCACAAGATGATCGAAGCCATTTCCGTGGCGTTGCAGAAGGCGCGCGTCGTGGCGGGAAAGACGCTGGAAAATCTGTGGCGCGAGCGCGTGCTCGATTATCGTGAGGAAAGCGCCCGCCGGGATCACTTTTCCGCGCGCAAGCCACGGATCCTGCAGCTCTCTCCTGAGAAGCAGCGCCCCCTCGTCAAGACCAAGCTCAACGAAGCAGAGTCTCTGCTCTTTGGAGCCAGCCATTCCAAGGAGGGCTTGCGGTTGCTTCGGGGACTGATGCGCCGGGAACCGAAGAATTATGAACTGGCCTTCCTCCTGAGCGAGTATTTCTACTCCATGAATCGCTTTGCCGAGGCCGCCCAATATTTGAAAAAGGCGTTGACGACCAACCCCCAGCATTTCGATTCCATCCTTCTCTGGGGGGTAATGCTAACCAACGGGGGACGTTACGCGGAGGCTGAAGACGTGCTGCGGACGGCGCTCGGATTGCGCGCCGATTCTCACATCGCCCACCTGACTCTGGGCGCGGTGTGCGCTTCCCAGGGACAACAGCAGAAAGCAAAGCATCATCTCACGAAGGCGGTGGGATTGGCCCCCTCTTCTTCCATGTATTTTACCGCCGGGGAGATTTCGTCCAACTTCGGCTGGCAAAAAGACGCGATTCATTTTTACAAGAAGGCCATTCAGATCGACCCGACATTCGACGAGGCCTTCTACAAACTCGGCTTGATCTATCTCAAAAACCACCGCACGCGTGTTGCTGAGAAGTATTTGAGAACGGCCTATCAACTCAACCCCCAGGAAGCGCGTTACCGGGATGCCCTGAAAGCGCATTCAAAACGGCAGGCACGGCAGCAATCGTGAGTGTTGAGCCGTCAGCAGCTCTCTCCCCAGTTTCCTCCCCAACCCGCCGGAGGCTACCGGACGGGTGAACAAAAACTGAAAGGGCGCGGCCACATCCAACCAGACACGACCAGGGTGAGAAGGAGTCATTATGGCAGAGGAGCGAGATGAAGTTCGAGAAAACCGCGATCGGGCAATCGAGGTCGCTCTCACTCAAATCGAGAAGCAGTTCGGAAAAGGCTCCATCATGCGACTGGGAGTGAAAGAGGCGCTGGTGTCTGTCCCGGCAATCCCCACCGGCTGCCTCTCCTTCGACGCTGCCCTGGGTGTCGGCGGTTTCCCCCGAGGGCGCGTCATCGAGGTGTTTGGTCCGGAATCCAGCGGCAAGACGACCGTGGCGCTGCACGTGGTTGCAGAAGCTCAGAAGCGGGGCGGAATGGCTGCTTTTATTGATGCTGAGCACGCCATGGATGCCAAGTACGCGAAAAGACTCGGGGTGGATGTTGACAATCTGCTCGTTTCCCAGCCTGACTCCGGGGAACAGGCCCTGGAGATTGCCGAGGTGTTGATTCGCAGCAGCGCGGTGGACGTCGTTGTCGTCGATTCGGTCGCCGCCCTGGTTCCCCGTGCCGAACTCGAAGGGGAAATGGGCGATGCCCAGATGGGCTTGCAGGCTCGCCTGATGTCGCAAGCCATGCGGAAGCTCAAGGGGATTGTTTCCAAGTCGAAAACCTGCCTGATTTTCATCAACCAGCTTCGTGAAAAGATCGGGGTCATGTTCGGCAACCCGGATAACCGCACTCGCGTTAAGATTGTGAAGAACAAGCTGGCTTCCCCCTTCCGGGAGGCGGAATTTGACATCCTTTACGGCGAAGGTATTTCGCGGGAGGGCGACCTGATCGATCTTGCCGTTGAGAAGAACATCCTCGAAAAGAGCGGCGCCTGGTTCTCCTACCAGGGAGAGCGGATGGGTCAGGGACGTGAAAATGTGAAGGCGTTCCTGCGTGAGAATGCCGACGTGACCAGCAAAATTGAAAGTGCCGTGAGAAAAGCTGTGGGTCTGGAGACGAAAACAGAGCCCTCCCCAGTACCGGCAACCCCAGTTGCCGGAACACCTCCTGCCGCCTCCGCTCGAGGCAAATCGGCACGTTCTTAGCCGTGAGCGGCGGTCGGGTTTCGCCCGTCCCAGGAAAAAACCTGTCTTTTGTGACCTTGGACACATCACAAGCGCTTGTTTTTGTGTTACATGATTGAGCTGACCTTGTGTTATGATTCCGCCGAATTTGGTGGAGTTACGACAGCAAAGCCTCAACGAAAAAAGAAGGAGAGGTTCCACGAGCAATGAATCTAAAACTCGCGAGATATTTTTTCGGAGGACTTGTTGCCCTATGCTTGTTGTTTGAGCCTTTGTTAATGAGCTTCTCTGCAATTCGAACCACCCAGTCCAACCCGACGGCCACGAAACAAAAGTCAAGAACCCACCATAAAACCACAAAAAAGGCCCTGCCCTCGACCGCAAAGGCGCCCAAAAAGACGGTCGCCCGGGTGCGGCGTGGCAGGATCCGGGTGGTTGACCCCACCATCGGCGACACGGTGGAGGGTGAGGACTTGGCCGTACGTCGCGCCTCTGTAGATGCCTTGGGGCATATTGATGGCAGCGTGGTCGTGGCGGATCCCTCAAATGGAAGGATTCTCTCCATTGTTAACCAGAAGGTGGCGCTAACCACTGCCTACCAACCCTGCTCTACCTTCAAACTGCTCGTTTCACTGGCAGGTCTGTCGGAAGGGGTGTTCAGCAAAGATTCGGAGTTCAAGTGTCCCACACACCACCGCGGGTATCTCAATCTGACTGATGCGCTGGCGTATTCGTGTAACGAATATTTCCAAAACGTAGGCGAGCGCCTTGGGTTTGATCGGGTCAAGCGATACGCCCAGCAGTTTGGATTTGGCGAGCTTGCCGGCCTCGATATCCAGGGTGAACGGCCTGGGTTCTTCCCCAGTGAGATCGATGATGAATGGGTCAGAAAGCTTTCCAGCCATGGCCAATTCATCGGGGTGACTCCACTGGAAATGGCTGCCTTTGTTTCTTCCCTGGCCAATGGCGGCACCCTTTATTACCTTCAGTACCCACGCACCCCTGAAGAAATCGCCAGTTTTGAACCTAAAATAAAACGACAATTGGACATTTCCAATCTGTTGCCGGACTTGAAGGAAGGGATGAGTGGCTCGGTCACTTACGGTTCGGGCAAGCACGCCTACGACCCGTTGGAGCCGGTTTACGGCAAGACCGGCAGCTGCAGTGGACAGGGGACTCATCTGGGCTGGTTTGTTTCCTATGCCGGTGATTCTGAACGCCAGCTCGTCATTGTGGTGTTGACTCGCGGGTCACTCCGCACTGAAGGGCCCTTTGCAGCCGGGGTGGCTGGAAAGATTTATCGAGAACTTTCTCAACAGAAGTACTTTGCAAGACGGGAGGAAAAGTCGAATCCCACGGGTGTCGCCAACGACAATCTTTCTCCCAATAGTCGCATCAACGAGCGTTAACGGAAGGAAGTTACAAGCCCAATCGAATCAGACATTCGCCCTGAGAAATCGAGGTCATGACCCCGAGTTTCTCGGGGCGTTCTTGTTTGAGGCGGGGTTCGCGGCCTGAGTAATCATTCCATAAATACGGTGACGCATTTGGAGTGAGCAAGCCTGCCTGCGCTTTGGCTCGGCGCAGCTTGCTGATCCGAAGGAAAGCGTTCAAAGCGAGCTTCGCCCTCCGAAAGCGGCAGCAAACTGCCGTCCTTCAATTAGGCCCTCAAAGGGATTGGAGAAAAGACCGATAGACTCTTCTCCAAACCATCTGAGCCAAATTGAAAACCAACATCCCTGGCTCTGACGATGAATTCATATAGGAACTGGCGGAGGTGAAGGACTTCCCCGACCTGGTTGGGCAATCTCAAATCTCAAATTTGAGATCGAAAACCGGTTTGTAGCGGGGTCGGAAGAAAGGTGTACTGAGCAGTGCAAGTGGGAGACAAGGCTTGAATCTCAAGTTGACGAAGCTATGGCCTGGAGAAGGGAAATCTCACAATTTTCCAAGTATAGACTCTCCCACTCGGAACCTTCCCACCCCAGGATAGAGGATTGGCAGCTTTGGACTGCGCAAGCTCGCATGGGGTATGTTCGGTAAAGCGAGCTTCGCCCTCCGAAAGCGGCAGCAAACTGCCGCACTCCAATTAGGCCCTATCCATGTTTTGGGGAATAGTCTAACGGGTGCCAAACTCAACAACGAACTCCCCGGAGGTGAGGCTACGAGGGTTCACTTGGCCTCCATCCCAAGTCGGGGAGATTAGGCCTTCGGCTTTGCTGGCTCCTGGCCCTGATGCTCGGCGCACCACTTCGAATTGATCTCAATATACTTCTGATGCTGCTCCGGTAATTCATCCAGGGGAAAAATGGCCTGCGGCGGACACACCGGCTGACAGGCTCCACAATCGATGCACTCATCGGGATGAATCACCAACTGCTCTCCAGCATCGTAGAAGCACTCGACAGGGCACACGGCCACGCATGCGGTATCCTTCACCCCGATGCATGGCTCAGCAACAATATACGCCATAGATTCTCTCCTT
Organism: Terriglobia bacterium; assembly: GCA_020072965.1. GTDB lineage: Bacteria > Acidobacteriota > Terriglobia > JAIQFV01 > JAIQFV01 > JAIQFV01. The sequence continues at coordinate 15,344 of JAIQFY010000055.1, forward strand.
TAAAATTAAGTAGGGCGGACCCTCCCACGCCCCAGGAAACTCCCGCGCCCGAATCCGCTAGATTAATTTCGCATCAAGCGCTTGTCAAGTTATATGACTCAAGTCACATGCAGCTAGGCCGCTGGAGGATGCATCCTGTTGAAAAATCGCCAGCTGCCCGGCAACAACATCGCTGCCAGGACAATCTTATAGAGGTCGCCAATTAAGAATGGCCATAATCCCAGGGTGACAGCTTGCATCCAGTCCACTCGCAGCACCCATTTCAGCCAAGGGAGACCCACTCCAAGGATGGCGAAATTCCCCAGAAAAACCATCACAAAAGCAGATCCCAATCTCTTTCCAAAACCCCGGTCGGCCATCCACCCCACAATTCCGGCCGCCACGACAAATCCCGCCAGATACCCCCCCGTGGGCCCAAGCAGCCGGGCGACCCCCCATGTAGTCCCCGGGGCGAACACCGGCAGCCCCGCCAACCCCTGGGCGAGATAGACCAGTTGAACAGAAACCGCCATCCGCATCCCCAGGAGTCCTGAAAGCAGGAGAACCGCAAGAGTCTGGCCGGTGACTGGAACCGGTGTAAAGGGTAGGGGCAAGGCCAATCGCGACGAGAGGGCCATCAACCCGCTACAGCCAAGCACAAGTAACCCCTTCGTCAGTAAATTGACCTCTGGGAAAAAAAGCTCAAAGAAGTTGTTGCGCCGCAAAGTCAAGCTAGGGGTCATGAGAACCTCAATGAATATGGCGTGGCATCGATTATTAACGGCCCGATCAGAACTTGAACTTCTGTCCTTATTTGGTGATTTTGCCCTCTTCATCCTTCAAGGAAGGAACCCGGATGATAGACCGAGGCCATTGAATTTGCAACGGCTTTTCGGAGAAGCAGTTGCCAGTTCTCAGTGGTCAGTTGCCAGTGAACAGAAATCAAAAGTTAGAAATACGAGGAAAGAGGTTAGAAGTGCGACACAAGTATAGAAGATTTCCGACGAAGAGGATATTGAAATGGCAATGGCCGGGATTGAACTTGGAACCTTGAACTTGGAACTTTGAACTTTTCCATTCTAAGAGAATATCTTCAACGCTGTCTCCCGCAGGATCTTTCTCTTGGCCTCGTCGGAAATGCGCAATTGCTTGAACTGGTCCAGAACAGTTTTCATCGACGGGACGCCCGGGCCGGGCCAATCACTGCCATAGACCGTCTTGTCTGCAATTTCTTCAAGGCGTGGAAAGTATTCCAGCAACTTCAACGGAGGGATTCCGGACACCTCCAGAAAGACGTTCTCAAACCGGCGGACCAGGAAGAACGCTTCGTTCATGTAGAGGGGCCGGCCCCCGTGGGCAAGCAGGATCTTGAGTCGCGGAAAATCGTTGGCCACGTCGTCAATATCCATCGGATTGGAGTATTTGTTTCGGGCACCGGGAAAAATGGATGTTCCCGTATGAATGGTCACGGGGACACCGAAGGCCTCTGCTTTAGTGTAAATCGTCCGGAGCTTGTCGTCCCCACGAACGTACCCATTGGCATGCATCAGCTGGTGTGGCGGATGGATTTTGATGGCGCGCATCCCGAGCTTTCCGCAGACATAATCCATCTCAGCGGCCACATTCTCTGTAAAGTGCGGATGAACAGACCCGAACGGAATCAGGCGGTCGGGAAAGCCCCGGCAAAAATTCGCAACCCACTCATTGACCTCCCTTGTGAACCCCAGCAGGTCAGGACTGACATAATTGATCAAGCCCGCCTTCTCAATCCCAGCCTCATCCATCAGCTCAATGAACCGGGGGGGTTCACAACAACAGGCCAGGGCCTCGTCAAAACCCTTCTGTGTCCGCCGCATGGTCTCGAGCATCTCCGGCTTCAGCATGGTCCAGTCGGTCACATGGACGTGAAGGTCAATAGCAGATATGTTCATTTTAGAATCCAAATTCCAAAATCCAAATTCCAAACAAAACCCAAAATCCAAATTCCAACAAAGGAGAACCGTTTTGTTCATTGGTCCCTTGGAATTTGAGCTTTATTTGGAGTTTGGGATTTGGAATTTCCTCACTTTGAGGCTTCATTTACTCGAAAAAGCAAACGCCAGGCGGTCGGCGAGGCCTGGCGCGAGGTGTTGGACGGCGGCGAGGAGCCAGCCGGCTCGTGGAATCACAATCTCTCTCTTACGGGTCCAGACTCCCTGGATGACCGCCCGGGCCACATCTTCAGGCGACAAAGCCCCAGCCGACCACGATGAGTTTTGAACCGGTCTATATTTAGTGGCATTCTGCTGGAACTCCGTCTGCACGCGGCCGGGACATACCGTGAGCACACTCACATGCTTCTCTTTCAACTCCATGCGCAGGGTGTTCGAAATTGAATTCAATGCATGTTTGGTGGCGCAATAAGCGCCCATCCACGGAAAGTCCACTTTTCCCAAAATCGAGGAGATGTTGACAATGACTCCTCCCTGCTGTCTCTCGAAATACGGCAGCGCGGATTGAATGGCCCATAGAGGGGCCCAGAAATTGAGGTTCATGACTTCGTCAAAATCCTCGAATGGGACAGTCGCCAGCGGTGCATAGAGCCCCCGGCCCGCGTTATTCACAAGAATATCCAGGCGCCTGAAATGTGATGCGGCGCGGTCGACCGCTGCCTTCAACGCCTCTCGCTGGGTGATATCACACGGCAAAGCAAGTGCATCCACGCCGAGATCCCGCAGTTGGTCGGACAGCGCGGTCAGGCGGGCGGCATCACGGGCGACCGCCGCGACGTGGGCCCCTTCTCTGGCAAACTCGACCGCCAGGGCGTGGCCGATCCCGGACGAAGCCCCGGTTACGAATACCACTTTATTCTTAAACTTCATCGGAAAATCTCCTCATCGGATCGGATGACGCGGGTCATTCGACGCCCAACTCCTTCGCCCTTGAAGGAGAAAGGCAGACCTCTAACCGCAGCAGCAGCGGCAGAATGAAGGGGGTATACTATGAGATCTTCAGGGGATTTAAAAGCGAAACCTGTGCAAGGCTTCCCGTGACCTTCACACCCTCATTAGGGGTCAACAGAGTCGGCATCCCTGTGGAAATCGGGTCTAGCCCTCCACTTCCTTGGGCGAGGCCTGTTTCTTTGGCTTGGGCTTTTTGTTGATGGGGGAGAAGCTCGCAAGGGCCGTCTCTTCGTCATCAAAGACTTCAAAGACCTTGTCCAGCCGGGTGATTTTCAACACTTCACGCACGCGCGGGTTCGGATTGAGGAGCTTAAAGAAGCCCCCCTCTTTCGATACGCCTGCTTGACTGCTGACCAAAAACCCGATCCCCGTGGAATCAACAAAGGGGACCTTGCTCATGTCGACCAGGATATTTCTCATCCCCATATTGAGGACGTCCTTCACTTTATCCTTCAAATAGACCGATTCACCACCCACAATGAACTTTCCCTCCAACCGCAACACACAAGTCTCTCCCACCACCTGCAAAGTAATCTTCAAAGTTCGGTCCTCCGAGAAAAATCAATCAAGACGTCAGACGGGATGTTCAAATTACTCTGCCCACCCGTCGCGGGTCAAGTATTTCCTGCATGGCAAGCCTTTCACCAAGCCAGGCACAGGGGTTGCGGGGTTTGTCCTTCCAACTCGCCGGAGCAGGACCCGCTTACGCCGCCGGACGACTCCGTCGAGATCACTTCGCGGAGTTCTCTCCGGGGTTCCATTCCTGACAAGGAAGCGGCGCTCAGTGGTCGCGATCCCCCTGATTGCTCTTCCCCAACACACTGGCCCTTCCGGAATCTCATTTTTTCTTAAACTGCTTCATCATCGCATCGCAGTCTTTCTTCAATTGGGAAGCCGCATCGATCTTCTGTTTATCTCCTTTGGCTTTAAGCAGGTCCAGGCTTTCGGTGACCGTCGTATTGGTCCGATCGCAGAACATTTTGAAATTGGTCAGTTCGTTCAATTGGAGCCGGTCAAACAAGACGTCCTGCTGATGAAGAATTTTTGCGATGGCAAGCAGGAAATCTCCTGCATCGACGGTCACCGGTCCCGCGGCGAACAGTGTTTTGGCCTTGGCACGGTCGTCGGCCACTCCCGCCAGTTGAGTCAGCACGGAAAGCACCCCGCTCTTCAACTCCTCTTCCTCGTCCTTGTGTCGATCTTCATCGGCGATCGGCAGGCCCTTTCTTACCTTCTCAAGGAAAATACGCGGCCCAGCCTCAACTTGAGGATAAACCCCTTGAAAGGATACAGGTTTGGTCCGATCCATTTTCTTGGAATAAGCATCGAACCCTTCCACGAAATTCAGGATGTACGCTTTCTGCCGGCGATAGTAGTCAAAGGCGGTATTTCGAAAGTCGTTCTTAATGCGCACATCGCGCGTCATCATTCTGCCGTCAGCATATGACTTTCCAAGCTGGCGGCAGCCTTCCGCCAACCCCCCATAGATGGTCAACTGCATAACTGCCGCGCTACCGGCGAGTTCATGGTTGGGGGTGTCGCGCAGGATTTTCGCGGTGTAGTCAAGGGCTTTATCAAATTTCATGGATGAGAATTCCCGTTTTGCGAGTTCAAATCGTCCTTCCGGTGTGGCCGGGTTCAGCTGATTTGAGGGACCAGAACATGACAGCAATAGAACAATGAATAATAGATTGATTACCAGGATGTATGAGCGCATATTGGCAAAAGGATTCTCCCGTTTCATCTCCACCTCCAAAACACTTCAGGTTTGTCCTCAAGGTTGAAAATGCTTTTCAAAATAGTAAGGGATTGACGATCGCGGCAACCCTGCCGGCCAATCTGATGCAGGGATTAGACGGAGGGTCCAAATCTTGTTTCAGGCCGATTCCTTCCCGCCAAGGCAATCGACCCGAGGCCGTTCATAAACTGACGTCGATTGACTCCACCAATTTCTTGGCCTGGGCCCCTTTGAGGTCCTTCAATTGTTTGGTGTACTTGTCGATTCGCTCAAGGGCGTTGCGGGCGGCGGCCTCGTCCTCTGCGGCGCTGAGCTGCTTGTAGTGGTCCCCAATCTCACTCAACGAGCCGGAGAGCAGGTTGAGATAGGTCAGCGCTTCCTTATCATGATATTGCTTCTCAAAATTCTCGAGACTTTCCCCTTTAACCGTCTTCAAGAGCCCCTGCATGGATTCCTGGTACGCCTTAAAAACCTGGAAGTGAGTGGGACAGCATTCGTTCTTAACCGCTGAGGATAGTTGGAGCGAGAAACAAAGAAGAGCACAGACACCGATGAATAGGACCAACCGTTGCATGGATACCTCCAGGTGGGACTCGCGCATTCAGGAGTGCCTCCGCACTCGCTTTCCCAAGACGTGATCCTATTATGAACTTTTCGGCAAGGAAAGTCGAGGGCTGGGTAGGAGATAGGTGATAGGTAATAGGTGATTGGGACTGGAAAATCGAAGTCTCAAGACAACAATGAACGCCAGTCCGGGGGCTCGGTTATGACGGTGTAAACAACTGATCTTTGACCTGAATTCAGGTTTTCATAATCCTACCCTATATTTCTCTCGACAACTGACGCTTGACACTTATCCCCTTACACCAATTCCCTATCACCGAATCCCTATTACCTGGCACCTCTTATGGCTTAAACGGATCGTACCTATAGGCGGGACACTGTTCTGTTCGCGTTTTACCCCCACAGACGTGGAATTTCTGACGCTCTTCAATGGAAATCTCGACAGCATTACAAAAATCCGGCTCCTTTCCCAGATAAGGATCGTCCTTGAAATGCCCCCGGCGAGATTCCTTTACGTGATGCGCACAGTGCTCGCAGGAATACACTTGAGTCGCTACTTCGGCCATGATCAGTCCAACATCCTTTTATTGAGGAGTTGATCCGTATAGGATCAGAAAAGACTACAACCCAATACTAGAATGACCGCATGCCTCCAAACAATCTCCTATCTCCAGAGATCCCGGCACGGGGAGACAGTCTAGCAGAATTGCGCATCGCCCCGCATGAATTATTTGGGTTTTCTGAAAATTGCAGGCGTCAGATAATATTTTGCTAGAAATCCTTCCATTGCTTCTCATCAAAGCCGAGATACAACCTCTTGCCAATTTGCACAATCGGACGTTTGATGAGATTGGGTTCCTGTGCCATTAACTTCAGGGCCTCCTCAAATGCGGGAGGAGCAATTTTCATATTCATCGTGCGAAATAACTCGTTCCTTGTATTCAGAAACACCCGGTAATCCTGTTTGCCGATCAGTTCCCGCAGCTCTTCCGCGGAGAGAGGTTGCTTCCCCAAGTCACGTTCAGTCATTTCCGCTTTTCTGTTTTGCAAGAAACTTCTTGCTTTTCGGCAAGTCGTTCAAGTCGACTTGAAGTAGAAGGTCATCCTGGGCATCGAATCCCCCGGGTCCATGTGTTTGAGAATCTCCCCGCGCTCCATCAACCCATCATGGTAGGCGAAATCATCTCCCAGGGCAAGGCACCGTGGTTGGATCCTATTGATTTTCTCCGGTTCAGAAGGACCGATTCCCGTTTTCAAATCCGAATAAACTGTGTTAAATTCCTAGCCCTTTACGCGAATCAGGGCTGGCATGAGCACTCAAGCGACTCCGGCAACCAAAACAAAAAACCGCCGCCTCTACATCGATTGGATGCGGGGCCTCGCCTGCCTGTTGATGTTTCAAACCCACGTCTATGATTCCTGGCTTTCGCCTTCAGCGCGCACCGGCACATTTTTTGGGCTGTCCCAGCGGATCGGCGGCATGCCTGCTCCGATGTTCTTGTTCCTGGCAGGAGTTTCCATGGCCCTGCTCACGCAGTCTTTACGAAAGAAGGGACTGGGCGTTGGGGCGAAGATGGAAACCACGCTGAGGCGCGGCTTCAGGATTTTCCTGCTCGGCCTGGCCTTTCGCGCCCAGGAGTTCATCCTGGGACTCCCCTGGGCCCCGTGGAAGGACCTGCTCCGCGTCGATATCCTCAATACCATCGGATTGTCTCTCATGCTGATGGGGCTGGTGATTTCGATTTCGAGCACACGGAAGCAAGACTATCTTCTGACCGGATTGACGACGCTGGCCGTCGCGCTGGCAACTCCTTTGATCTGGTACGGCGCTTATCCCTCCTGGATCCCCTCTCTCATCACAGACTATCTGCACGGGGGCCGCCGCCCGTGGTTCTTCCCGGTCTTTCCCTGGGTGGGATTCGCCTTCGCCGGGCTTTTTGTCGGGACCCTGATTATTTCCACTAATGAGAAGTTCAAGGAATCGACACTGACTCTCTGGTTTGCGGCCGGCGGAGTGCTTTCTATCGCCGCCGGGATGATCATGGATCGTCTGCCGGTCCAACTTTATCCGGTGTATGACTACTGGCACACTTCTCCCAACTTCTTTGCAGTCAAGTTCGGCGTCTTATTGCTGATGGTGGCGTTTTCTTACTGGTGGTGTGAATGGGTGGGGCACCGGGGGTTCAGTTGGGTCGCGCAAATCGGCCAGACTTCATTGCTGGTGTACTGGGTACATATCCCCTTCGTTTATGGGAGGTTCAAGTACTTCTCTCATGACCTCTCCATCGGGTGGGCCAGTGTAGGCCTGGCGGCAGTCACTGCATCGATGCTGCTGCTTTCGATTCTGAAGACGCGTTACCGCGACGCCGCAAAAAACTGGATTACGGCCACCAGGGCAAGACTAGGTGTCGCAATTCTTTGAACTCCTTTTGCTCCTTTTCGCTCGGGGTCTTCAGTTCCGCCTTCCCGGAAATATAAGCGCTCTCATATCCAAGCGCCATGTAATAAATTGCCTTGTCGAAGAACTGACTGACCCGATCGATCAACTCCAGGGCCTGAAACAGCTCGATTGCGTTGTCTCCAATCCCGGATCCCTTTACCTCTTTCCAGAGATTCTCCTTCACCAGGATCAAAGCGAAAATCACTTCATGCAGGGGCACTCCCTGTTCCGCGCGGCGCTCTCCAATGGCAAAATTCTTTTTCCGGATCTCATCATCGGTTTTCTGCATGATGCAGTCGGAGAGATGTCGATAGATTTCATAGGCCCGGTCGTGTAACTCTTCGCGGGGAATGTTCTTGCAGAAAATCTGGGTGCGGGGATGCTCGTTAACAGCCTTAAGAAGACGGTCGGCTAAGACATCAGCGTTCTTCTCAATTAAACGGACGAGTTTGAGCGCGATCATGGGGCCTCCTTTCGGGAGGGCTTAGCAGATGGTTTTTTCAATGATCAAAATCTCCTTTCGTTCGCTCAATTATAACCCTTCGATTCGGGCTAAATCAACGCGATGAATGCGGCCACTCATCGCGAGCCCGTCCCAGCATCACCTCATAAGGTCAGTTGTGGGAAGAGGGGAGTAAGTTTCCCCATGTCCCATGCCTTCAAGGTCGCGGCCTGCCTTACATCGGTTTGAGGTCGGATCTCCGATTTCTATGACGTGCATCCTTTCACGAATTCATCAGGTGCTCAATGGCTTGACAAACGGGATACCCACCGATAGACTGCTTCCCATCTGTGAAGAAATGATTCACCTGAGGAGGGCGCCTTGGGCGTTAAAATACCGACCTCATATCATGTCGACCTGGATGTCGTTGCCCCGGTTGAGATCAGCGGGATTCCCAGCACCTACCACATCAACATCGACCATCTACCGAAGATTGAGTTGGGCGTTGATCCGTTGACGATCAACCCGATTACACTCAACCCGCTCGACGTCTCGGTGAAGCTCAAGGAGATCCCCTCGATCCGGGGACATGTCCCCGCTGATTTTACGGTGGGGGTCTCTGTACTCGGCTTTCAGTTGTTCTGTGTACGGCTGTGTGGCGAAGCGCAGGTCATCACCGAACCTTATGTGCCCAACCCCTGTGAGAAGTGCGACGAGAAAGCCCCCACCCCGGTGCCTGCACACCCGCCGGGAACCAATGTTCCGGGAAAAGCCAGGGGGGTGAAATGAAAACCGATGGAAGTAACCTTCTCACGATGAAGCCCGGTTCCAACCCGCTTCGATTCCGGGGCATGCCCACTTTGATCTCGGCCACTGTGGACATGAAAGCTTTCCCTGAAGCGGATCCAACCTGCCACGTTGATCTTCCTGGAGTACTCTCCCAACCCCTTGCTGTGCGCCTTGTGTTCCGCAGGGATCTCAACACGTCCCAGTTGAGGTTCAGGCTTCCCCGTTTCACTCCCCCGGGGAGCTATCCGGGGACGGTGGAAGTGGGCGGCCGGCAGCTTCCCATTTCCGTGGAAGTTGAAGCGCGCTCTGAGTTGCGCCTCACCCCCCACAGTTTGATGATCAAAACGAAATCGGCGGGCAAGGTTGCAGCAGATCTTACTCTGCAAAATCTGGGTAATCTTCCCTTCCTCGTGGAATCCAAGCACACCTTTTGCCTGTATGACGGCTCTGGAGTCGATCAAGCCTTCTTTGCAGCCCTGGTGGAAGAGATGCCCGAGGGCAAGCGTCGTATTGACCGCCTGATGGACGAACTGGCCGAGTCACACGGAGGTCTCGTGCGCCTGATCGTTGAAAAAGGGGCGGGAGAGGTTCCGCCGGGTGAAACCCGGGAATTGCGGGTTGATTTTCACTTCTCGAACCGGTTACGCGCCGGCCATGTTTACTCGGGTTATTGGTCGTTCTCCGACTTTCACTACCTCGTGGAAGTCGAGGTCATCCGAGAAAAGTCCGATCGTGAGGAGACGCAATGAATCCGACTACGAGCAGTCCGTCTTTGGCCGAATCTGCAAAAGCCCTGGGAGCTCTGTTTGATCAGGGGACCCGCATCGGTTTGTCCCTGCTCGGTTCAATGGGGACGACGTCGGCCGAGATGCTGAGCGGGCTTCTTGGGCGGGTTGCGACGCCAACCTCCTCCGCCCAAGGCTGTTGTTGTGAGATTCCACCGCCCTGCTGGGAACCTCAACCTGCAGGGGAGGTCACGAGCCCTGTTTGTCCGGGGGCAACAGCGACCATCCGCCTGATCGTGACCAACTGTGCATCACCTCCCCGCAAGATCCTGTTTCACGCCACCGGTGATTCGGCGGGAGTCACCTTCAGCCCGACCGAGTTGGATCTTGGGCCACTGGCGCGAGGAACGGTTGTTGTTTCTTTCCCGGTTCCGGCCGCGGCCAAGCCGGGGGAAGAGCACGAAATTCTGGTCTGGATTAACGGGTGCCGGGACCACTATCTTCGGTGGACGGTCAAGGTTGCCTCGACCGGCGCGAACTGCTGTCACGAAGTTCAAGTGGAGGATTGCCCGGATTACGTTCATCATTGGTACGATCATTTCTACTGCCAACGGTCCTGCACGCATGGCCGTTAGGCGAGGCTGCGCATGACCGAAAATGTCCCTCTGTCGGAGGTGTGGCGGAACGCAGTGGATGCAAACATCCGTTACTACACCACCCTCGGCCAACTGACCGCTCGAATTCTCAACGTCCTGTTCACCACCGTCACCGAGCTTCGACCTGATCTCCAGATGGGGAGCAGTTCCCCCCAGCCGCCAGCTGTCCCGAAATCCCCTCCCGCCCTCACATCGCAGGGGGCGCCTTCTTCGGCTCTGGTTCTCGAAGGCCGGGCCGGGGGAATTGCTCTGGGAGTCTTCCTGGTCGAGAATGGGCTGCCCCACAAGGTCTCCACATCGGTTGTTGCTTCTGCTTTTGCCGATCCGGAAGGACGGCTGGTCCGTCCGGCGCTGAGGTTTGAACCGGACAGGATCTTTTTGGAACCCGGAGAACAAGTGATCGTTCGAGTGACGACTGTGATCGACGAGAGTCTCCGCCCGGAAATGAGATACCAGGGAGAGATCAGTGTCCCAGGTATGCCGGGAACTCGAATCCCCATTGTCCTGCGCCGGCAAGCGGGCACCGCGTTGGTAACGGGCCCTCAGGCCAAGGCGACTGGTCCAGTTTCAGCCCCCCTGGTCAGAAGGAAGCGCCGCAGTCGGCAGCGGGTGTTGTCACCCCGCCGTAAACAGAAATTATGAAGACCGGAGAGGTCCACGGGGTGGAGAAGCCCGGTTTTCTTCGACGGCCACACAACCTCAGTGTTGAGTTTCCCGCCCCATCCAACAGGAATAATTCACTGGACTACAAAACACGTACTCGATGCCTCCGACCGAAACAGGCCCCAACGGAAACGGCGCAGTCTGGGAACTGCCAAGCAGGCTGGGTCTGACTCCGGAGATCCAACAACTCAGAGAGTTCATCCTCCAGTGGGTCGAGGAATGCGATCCCGAAGTGCGGGAGATCGTACGACACCAGGTTTCTGGACGAGCGAAGTACTTTCGCCCCGTGACCATCTTCGCCTGCTACCGGGCCACAACAACAAAATCCTTTCCCGCGACTCTACTTCCGGCGGTGGCGGCCCTGGAGCTGACCCACAATGTCACCCTGATTGTCGATGATATCCTGGACCGCTCACGGTTCCGCAGGGGTAACCTTTCCTTGCATTGCCGCTTCGGATTCCTCCCGGCATTGATGACCGCGGGCTACATCTCCTCGGCCGGATCCAAGATGGTGGCCTCCGACCCCTACAGCACCCGGTTGCTGGCGGAACTTTTGCAGCGTCTTGGAGTGGCAGAATGCCTCCAGTGGCGGCTGCGGCGCCACCCCCTTGGAGTAGAAGACTGGAGGGCAATCGCGGCCGAGGATACCGGATCCATGTTCGAAATCTGTGCTCGCCTGGGAACACGGGATAATCGATTGCAAAAGTTCGGCCAGCTGCTGGGAATCCTGTATCACGGCTGTGATGATGTAGCAGACGTCCGCGGAACAGCAGCATTGGGAGGAGGGAGTGCCAAAGACATCGAAGATGGAATTCTCACGCTCCCTGCCGCCATTGCCATTAGGGATCCCGAGACGGCCGTCCTGTTTAGAAATCCGAATCCGAGGAATATCAAGACCATCACAGCAAGACTTGTCGCGGCGTTGCCGGAATCGGAAGAATACCTGGAGTTGATCGCTTCCGAGGCGGAGAGTGAGGCGATGGCCAATGCGAATTTCCCCGAACAGTTGATCGCCCTGGTTCGTGATACCCGGATGCTGTCACGATGCTGAAATGAGGTCAGGGTATTTGCATTGCAGAAGATTTCCCATTGCGGACCTCGGGCAGCCGCAGCCGCTCGACTCAAAATCCATGTCCATGAAGTCCAAAAGCGCAGGAATGCAGCGTAGAGCGTATTCCCGGAAAAAGCTCAACCAGGAGACCGCCGGCAGAAAAACGCTTCGAGCAGAGGTCATCGTCGTCGGTGGCGGTCCCGCCGGAAGTGTTCTGGCGTGGGATCTCTCTCGGCGGGGCGTCAAGGTTCTGCTGATCGACCGGGCGCGATTCCCTCGAGAAAAGGTATGCGGAGATTACATTGAACCGCGGGGCCTCCGACTACTCGACCAAATGGGATGCTTGAAGAACCTTGAGGGAGATTCGCCTCTTCCCATTACTCACTCTGCCACTTATGTGAATTCGGAGCGCTGTTATCAGGGCAAAATCCCTTTTTATGGACTCCACGAGGACCTTCCTCCCCATGGATACATCGTTCCGAGGGAGCGCCTCGATCATCTCCTCCTGGAAACGGCAGCCCGGGCCGGCACAGAGGTTCTCGAAAATACCTATGCTCATGGGTTCTCTGTGGAACGGGATGGGGTTTATATCCACACGGAGAGAAACAGGCGGCGAGATCGCTACCGGAGTGATCTTGTAGTCGGTGCTGACGGAGTTAATTCAGTCGTTGCCCGTTCCGCAGGGTTGTTGGTCGAAGATCCACGCCATATTGCGCTGTCTCAAAGGGCCTACGCCGAAGGTTTCGACGGGAAGTTGGGGGAGGCTGCCTTCTTCTTCGATAAGGATTTTTTCCCCGGCTATGGATGGGTGTTCCCCATGGCGGGAGGTAGAGTGAACCTGGGGGTTGGGATTTCGTCAGAGACCTGCCAGCGTCAATCCATCAAGATCCCCGCTTTATTCAATACGTTTTTGAAAAAATTGCAGCGGAGTCATCCACGCTGCTTGAAACTTAGACTCTGCGGACCGCCGATCGGAGGGATCGTCAAGACTTATGGCGGTGCAGGCCCAAATTATTTCACCCGGGGTCTTCTCATCGGAGACGCCGGGTGCTTTGTCGATCCCATGACCGGCGAGGGAATTACGCCTGCGATGGAGTCAGCCCTCATCGCGGCCCCGATCATTTTGAATGCACTTTCCAAGGCAAGCTTTGAGTCGGAGGACATGGCTCCCTTCGAGGCCGAATTCCGGAGGTACTTCGACCCTTCGATGGTGTTTCTGGATCTTTGTGCGGCCTCGTTGCGCAACACGCATTTCAAGAATTCCTGGCTTCATGCCGTGGCGCGGGGTTGTGAAAAGTCGCAAAGGGATCCCCACTACGCCCGCACCCTCGGTGCCTGCTTCGGGGGACTGGAAATCAACCCTCCCGGGATTCTCTCTCAGATTTGGGTGGGCATGGCACTGGAGCTGGTGACCCTGGGTCCACGGAGTGTGGCGGCCTTCTTCGAGGCCCACCCCAGCCCCATGTTTCAAGGCATGCGGGACATAATCGGTTGGCAAAGTGATTGGTGGAATTCGCTTCTGGCTGATCCCCTCTGGCACTTTCAGTGGTCACTGGACCTGGAACGGAAATGGGTGCATGCGCTCGCTGTCATGAAGGATGCGGTCGCAGACCCGCGTGCCCAAGGGCTTGCCTGACCCAGGATCAGCGTAAAACCGGGGTTACCCGGGATTCCGGTGATTCCGAAATGCACGCATGAAGAGAATTGTGTTAGGGGGTTCTGATGTCCGCCCGCCGACGCGGTGATGCAAAATCCATCAATCTTTGGCCCGGGCCGCCCGGGCACGTTTGGCGGCGGGTTTGCCGATTTTTTCGATCTCGGTCGTAAACTGCTTTACGGCGAGGTTCGGGAGATCGCCCAGATCGCGCAAGTACTGACGGCTGAGATCCGTCAGGCGGCCCACAAATTCCTTCGAGCCTTCACTTCCCTCATCGACCTTCGTCAGCTCCGCGCTGATCGCCTGGGTATACTGGTCTGCCGATTTCACCCAGCCATCCCAGAATTTCACCGCTGCGGTCACTGCCGCGAGTTGGGTGCGTGCCACTTCAATCATGAGGCTTCGTAGTTCTTCGCTTTGTTTAGAAGAGGTTGAAGGTGCCATCCATCACCCCACAAGAGGAATTGTCTGTTTCATTGACGCGCAAACCATACTACTTTACCAGGGGTAATTCAATGGATTTCAGATTCCACTTCAATGATGCCAATCGATGGGATCATTATCACAAATCCGTGCTGTCAAAGAGCAGTAATGCGATTCCCTATCCAACAACCCTGAAGTTGCGTCGAAAACTCCTCGCGAAGCGCCCAAGTGGCGTGAGAACTCTCATCAGTGATAGGGCACGCACAGTTTGAAATCCCCGTCACAGACGAAAGCCACCGACTCGATCGGCTGGTCGCTGCTGAGCACCATGCTTCCCCGCCAGTCCTTCTTGTAGTCCCCGATCTGGAATTGAGCCCCTTCACCGGGTTGAAGGGTCATTTCATCAGCCGTCCATTTCTTTCCGGAGTAGTCCACCATGTCGCAGATGACCTTGGCCGGCTCAGTCCCGAGATTGCGGATGAAGATTCCAGTCTTGTTGGACAGAGAGTCCACAACAAACGGAAAACGGGCCTTTTCTGCAACACCAGGCGGTTTTATCGGGCCTTCGGTTACGACGAAGACAGGAACATTCGGATTGATGACGAGCGCCGGGGTGTTAAACACGTGAACGCCGACATAGCCCACATCATCCTTGCTGAACGCGGCTTGAGAAAGGTCCAGGGCCACCGTGAAGGTCAGTTTCATGGGTGTGGGCACCTGTGGTAGAGGGCATGCAATCTGATTGTCAATGAACTGGCAGGAGAGGGAGGTAACGCCCGACCAAACAGGGCTTACCGTCATTAATGAAACCTTGGTGAGGGGAGGGAAAAGCAACACCATTAGCGCATTAGATGGAGGAATGAACACACTGGTCGTCTCCACCACGATCGGGTCGAGAACCACCACTTGGCCCGCAGTGGCCGCAACATTCGAAGCTCTGACGGTAAATTGGTTCTGCGCAATCAACACGCCGGTCAAAAGAAAGAATATCAGGCAGCAATAAAGTGTCTTTTTCATAAAGCTCTCCTTGGTTTGAAATGAACTATTCTAAATGACACGCTACATCAAATCGGATAAAGGCCGTTCGTCCGTGACAAATTAAGGGAGGGGAAAATTAATGGTCGCTCTCGTAATGGCTTCAATCGGCTCTCCTTTGAAAGGGGGGACATTGCCTCCAACTCGAATTCGCTCTACCGCAGTTGAACCCTCGCCCCCCGTTGCCCTGCCCGCAGGCTGTGCCAGCCCACACTCTCCCTCCAGCACTGACACGAGCGCAAACACTGCGAACAAGAGTAATCCGGGATTCGTCTTTTTCATCAGGACCTGGATGTTTGGGCGGCACTCCTCCCGAAAGCCCTGGCATGGACTGTGGTTTTCAGCGGGATACGTCAACCTAAAACGTGTTGGATATCAGGGTATGGGGAGCCCGCTTACTAGACACTTTCAACAAGCCTGCCACAAAAAAGGTCCCGGGCGTACAGCACAGCTGCCTAATAGTTAAACACCATCGCCCCTCCAAAACAACAGAATTCTTCGAGGATACCGGATGCAGGTCGAACAGGTCGAAGATCCACGGTGGCGGGAAGCCCAGTCTCTATTTCGAGGCAAGTCTGGGATCTCTATGAAAAAACAATCCATTGAGGCCCGGAGGGACGTAAGATTGCAGCCCTACCGGAAGCTCCGCGATCTCTGCGAAGCGAGTTAGGGGGTAACCTGGGAAGAGAATAAGATCAGGATCGAAGGGCCGCCCCCCGAGGCGGGAGCACCGCGTTCTTTACAGCGCGATGGTGGGGTCCAAGTGGGAGATGAACAAAACCAGGCCCGAAGGGCCGCCAGACTGAAGCCCCATCCGATGCTCCGTCCGCCGTAGGCGGAGAGCGAGGGTGGGGTCGCGATGTGAAAATTGTGAGAGCCCCGCTGGCTGGGCGAAAGAATCATCGAGGAGACCTAGAATAGTTCCCGCTCATTTCATCGCCACGGTATATTCCCCCCCGCACCTCCTCCACCTTCCCCCAGTCCCGATTCGCGGCAGGGGCGAAATCCTTATGGTCCACACCCTCACCAATGTTCTCGTTCACATGATTATCAAAACCAAAAGCCGCCTCCCGTGGCTCGAAACCAGATTGCCCGCCAAGGCGGGACTCTTTCCTCATTGGGGAAAATATCCTTTGAGCCTGGGAGCCGCTACCGGTTGGACGCTTCCTGGGTATCTGGGGTGTCTCTCTTTTGAGCGCGGAGGTATTTGCCGAAAACTCCGTTCCAGGGCGGAATCACAATGGACAGGGCGCCGTACGCATGGGCCTGGCAGGCCAGGCGGATGAGGGGCTTGGGTCCACTGCTATCGATGTATCCAAATTCCTTGATCTGTTTTGATTCCCGCGGACCCACCTCAGAGAGCTTTTCCGCCCCCGCAAGAATTCCAACCCAACATGACCCGCACGTTGCGGCGCGGCACTCGACCGGGATGGGACCTTCTTCGGGAACACAGCGGGGATCGCTCGACCGGTAATCCCGCTTGTCATTGGCGGCGGCCGTCGTTATTTGCTGTGTGGAAATCAACTTGAATCTGGCGTCCTTTTTATTCTCGTTGAACGTGACGGTATACTGTTTTGCCTCCCCCCGCAGAAAACCGAACAAGCCCTGCGAATCATCCCGCGACCGCGTCTTGAGAATTTGCTCCGGTTTTCTCTTCAGGAACCTGGTGCGGGTCTCTACCGCTCCCGGCGCGGCCCGGAAGGCGTCCATTCCCACTTGCTGCAGGGTCATGAAAGCAACAGCGGTGATTCCGATGAGGAAGGATTCGTGGACTTTGAGATGCAACGACACTTCCCGGGCCACATCGATGATCTGAGCGGCCAGTTCGAGACTCTCGGGGGGTCTGCTGTCTTCGGCAAAGCCTTCCACCGCCTTCTTCACCTGCGGCCAGTAACGGTGGCCATAAAAGAATGCATGGGACGAATCGATCTGGTCTTTCAATTCATACCGCCCCGCCAACAAGAGCCTCTTGGCCAATTCGCCGGGGTTTTCGGCCTGGTCCAAGGCGCGATGCAGCGAAAGTGGAAAAAACCTGAACCAGATCTGCGTGGCGGTTTTGTCGACGGGGTGAATGGAAGGCAACAGCGCGGAGACAACTTCAAACCACGCTTCTTCGTCATGTTGATTCAAGAACGCGTCAAAAAGGGGTTCGCTTTGAGGGTTCATGGTCATGGCCTGTTTTCGTCTTCCTCGTCTCTCCAGGTCGAAGCGCGCCGACCTCCGCCCCTAACATTTATCTTGAGGGTGACCGTTTCCATTAGGTTCGATAAAGGGCCGGAAAGACCCCTCAACGCGCTTTTTTCAGCAGGGCGATTTGCCCCGCGTGATAGAGGTTATGTTGGACGGCGCCGTGAAGCATAACATAGACGGTGTATCCCTTTCCAGAGACCGTTTCATCGAGCCGGGCGGCCTCCATAAGAGAAATCTTTTGGCGTAGGTCCCGGTAACTGCCTTCGAGGTCTTCAAAACACTTGGTCCACGCTTGTTTGCCCGTATCCCGGACTGCAGGCCAGTCCTCTTCAGGCGGCAGATCGGCAACGACCTCGCCTTCCAGCCTCCGTCGCACCACCTGCATCCAGGCGGTCAGATGCAGTACGATCTCCCAGATGCTGTGCAGTCCGCGAATGGGTTTGATGGCCGCCTTTTGGGCTGTGACTTCCGAGAGAATTTCCTTGAGCGCCGGCCCGTGCCAGGCATCCCCTTCAAAAGCTCGTCGCAGTTGATCTTCAATCCTCGACATCTCAGTCATGCATCCCTCCTGTTTACACATTCCCCGCGGCGACACAAATATGGCAGGAGCGTGCTAGGATATGCCAAATTTTCATCCGGAGGCCCTATGACTCTCCCTCGGAAATTGTTGGTTGCGGTGATCGTTTCCATAATATCAGGTATTGTGCTAATCCACGCAAGTGATAATTCAGTGGTCAAGCCGGCCCCTCGAGCGGCGCCTTCCCGGGAGTCGAACGTCACCGAGTGGACGATGCCGAACGGTCTCGCGGTCGTTCATATCCGGAAGCCTTCTTCGAAAGTGCTGGCTTCGATCATCACGGTCAACGTCGGCTCCAAGGATGAAAACAGCGAAACCAGCGGACTGTCGCATCTGCTCGAGCACATGGTCTTCGACGGGACACAGCGGCGCGGCCGGGCAGAGATTAACGAGGGCTCCAAGCGCTATGGGGGATACGTCAACGCCACCACGAGGGCCGGATTCACGTGCTACCTCTCAATCTTTCCGGCCGAGTTCGCGGAACTGTCGCTTGACCTTCAAGGTGACATGCTCTTTCATTCCACGATTCTCACACAGGAGTTGGAAAAGGAGCGCAGGGTCGTCATCGAGGAAATGAAGAAGGACCGCGATTCCCCGGTCACCCGCGCTGCCGAATTCCATGACGAGCAGCTCTTTCAAGGGACGGCTTATGCACGGCCCGTGCTGGGTTTTGAGCAGACGATCGCATCAGTCCCCCGGTCGACAGTACTCACGTACTATCAGCAGCACTACGTTCCCTCACGCATGAAAGCGATGATCATCAGCCCTTTCCCGGCCGCTGAGGTCAAACAGTGGATGGATAAAACATTTGGGATGGCCGATTCTTCCGGCGCTCCCTTGAAAGGAGCATCCCGCTGGACTTTTCCACCGGCCGGAGGCCCTCATTACAAGGAAGAAGATGTGCCAGCGGCCTACTTGCACGTATCGCTGGCGGCTCCAGCCCTGGGGGACACCGATTACTTTGCCTATGACCTGCTGACTCGCTATCTCGCGGAGGGCGGGGCTTCCCCACTCCAGCGCGCCCTGCGCATGGTGCGTCCACCGCTTGCCGATAGCGTGAGTGCGGATTTGGAGACGGAGGATTCATTTTCAACCTGGAAAATATCCATGGTCACTCAACCCACCCAGATTCCTGATGCGCTTGAAAGCTTGAGTCGCACCCTGCAAACAATCTCAGCTACCGGAATCCCCGCGGAGGAGATGACCCGGCTTCAGCGACAAGTACTTTCGCAGGAAGCGATCCTGGCGGAACAGGCTATGTACTACGGATTCCTCAAGGCGCCCTTCATGAATGCCGAGGGTTATTCATTCGTCGCCGCCTATCCCGAGCGGCTTCGCGCCGTCACGGCTGAGGCGGTGCGAAGGGTGGCAGAGCATTACTTCTCTAACCCCGTCTTCTTCACAACTGCTCTTGTCCCCAAGGGGAAGACCCCTCCCACTGAACCGGCAGGTGATGCCCATGCGTGGAAGAAAGAAACACTGCCCAACGGGGTGACCCTGATTGCGAAAGGGAGTGACGAATCCGATGTTTTCGCGATGAGCCTGTTCACCCGCCAGCGCTCGGCGCTCGAACCGCAGGAGCAGGAGGGGATTTCAGATTTCGTTCAGCGCATGCTGCTCAAAGGAACGGTGTCCCGGAGCGAGGAGACCCTTCAAAAGGAATTGGATAATCTCTCGGCCCAGATTCAATTTGTCGACAACCCGTTCATTCCTTATGACGATGCCTGGACCACGAACCGGTTCAACTTCTTCCGCCTGGAAGTGCTGGATGAATTGCGGGGCCGCGCACTGGACTTAATGGGAGAGGTCGTTGCCAATGCCAACTTTCCAGACGCCCAAGTCGCCAAAGTGCGCGAGGAAATCGTCCGGCTTCAAACGCGGGAGGCCGACAATTCGTCAAAACGAGCTGTCCAACGCCTTCATGAACTCTTGTTGGCATCAACCCCGTACACCCGGACGATTCTCGGAAGCGAGGCTTCAATCCGCAAGGTCACTCGCGACTCGTTGATCGAACACCACAAACACATGTACACCCCCTCCAATCTGGTGGTGATCGCCGCAGGCAAGGGAACAACCGCCGGCGTCCTGAGCGATCTCAGGTCGGGCTTCGAGGGCCTGAAGGGGGATGTTGTGAGTGTTTCTGTGACGCCACCAACTCCCCGCACCAACTTTCTTTCAGAGAAGGTTACCGTCAACAAACAGCAGACACAGATCGCGGCCGGGACGCTGGCGACCGGATGGAATTCCCCGGATGCGACTACCCTGCGCGTGTTGAATGCCATCCTTTCGGAGAGGCTGGCAGTGGAACTGCGGGAAAAGCAAGGACTCGCCTACTCCGTGGGTTCGGATCTGCAGCAGGAACGCGAGTACGGTTGGCTAGAAGTCCGGATGGGCACGCGAGCTGAAGCGGCCGAACAAGCCCGGGAAGGGTTGTTGGCGGTGGTTCGCAAACTGGCTGGCGGCGAGGTCTCGGCCGAGGAGCGCGAGCGGGCGATCAATGGCCTGTGGGGGAGTCTCCTTCGCCAACGCCTGTCACGTATCGGCCAGTCTTTTTATCGCGGAATCGATGAAGTCCGCGGTTCGGGCTTCGACGCGGAAGACCGATTATTGGCGGCATTGAAGGCCGTCTCCCTCGAAGACTTGAAACGGGTCGCGGGCGAGGCCTTGAATACCAATCATTGGGTCATGGTGTCTGTGGGGAAAAATTAAGGAATAACGTCTGTTTGTCCCTGCGTCTCTGCGGTCCAAGATAATTTTCAGCAACCATGACGGTTGTAAACGATAAGCCGCAAAGATGAAAGCTGTGTCGGTGCCTGACCTAAACAATTGAAATAAAACCGGACACAAGGAGGCAGACTATGTCACTCAAAAAACCCGCTTTCATTATTCTCGTGATTCTCCTGACGACGACCGTTGCCGCGGGCCAGACCGACATTCTTCAAAAACTTGGCCTGGGGAAAAAGCAGTCATTAAGCGATGCCAAGATTGGAGCGGGACTCAAGGAGGCACTTCAGGTCGGCACAGGGAATGCCGTCAACCTCACCGGTCGCCTGGATGGTTACTTTAAGAACGAAGCCATCAAAATTCTGATGCCCAAGCAGCTTCAGACCCTTGAAAAAGGATTGCGCATGGTCGGCTACGGGCCGCAGCTGGATGAATTTGTTCTCAGCATGAATCGCGCCGCTGAAGCTGCTGCGCCTCAGGCGAAGGCCATTTTCCTCAATGCCATCCGTAACATGACGTTTACTGATGTCCGGAAAATCTTCACCGGCGGTGACACCGCGGCCACGGAATATTTCAAAGAGAAAACCACGGATCAACTGACCACCGCGTTTTCCCCGATCGTCCAAAAGTCAATGAACGAGGTTGGCGTCACCCGGCAATACAAGGAGTTGATGGGACGATTTCAATCGATCCCCTTCGCCAGGACCCAGGCCTTTGACATTGACAAGTATGTCGTCGGAAAGGCCCTGGACGGACTGTTCATCGTGGTTGGAGAAGAAGAGCGCAAAATCCGAAAGAATCCCGCTGCCCAGGTGACGAGCCTACTGCGGGAGGTATTCGGCAGGAAACAGTGATTTATTCGTGACCCATAAAAAATTCGGACAGTCCTGAATGGCACTAAGTGAAGGGCCTGACAATCTGAATTAGTCAAATCCCTGAAAGGGATTTATTCATTAGCCCAGGGCAACGCCCTGGGTTTGAAATCCGTGTTAACTCCGGCGAACCCTGAAAGGGTTCCACAAGACACAGCCTATTGTCTGATCTCGCCGGGGTGGGGTCAGGACAAATCAGAGGGCTACATAACCCCTGGGCCATCCACCCAAGCTGGACGTTGAGACGGCTCTTGCGTGGTCACCTGGAATCCTCAATCTTTAGAGAACCCTTTCAGGTTTCCTGACCCATCCAAAATGGGACACATACCCAGGGCGATGCCCTGGGCTGAAATAGACAACCCGCCGCGGCGGGATAGGATCCCATGTTCCAGCTGCGATCTTAACTTAGCATGGTGCAAGAAGGGTCAGACTGGGACATTGGACAGATTCCCACTTTTTCTCCGCTTGAGGTGCAAGATGATCAATCTTCTCAGGGTATGCACAGTGATGCTGCTCCTTATCACAGCCAGTAACGGGATGAGGACAGGCGACAGGCGCACATTGCCGTCGCAGGGCATCGTTCCAGATGAAGTCACCGCGGTGAAGATTGCCGAGGCCGTGTTCCCTCCCATCTTTGGAACCGATGAGGTCGCAAAATGCCTTCCCTATCATGCGCAACTCAAGGATGGGTTCTGGACAGTGTATGGGACCCTCAAGCCGGGTGCGCGAGGTGGAACACCGCAGATGACCATTCAAAAGAAAGATGGCAAAGTGATTGAGGTTTGGCATTCGCAGTAGGAACACATATTCCCCTCAGGGCAATGCTTTGGTAGCCTTCCGCCGCGGCGGACTCTTTGCCGGCGGGGGCTTTTCCAAGAGTTCGCCCACCATCGCTGATTCATTCCCGACTGCTACCAAAGGCCCCCGCTCCGATAGATCGGAGCGAGGCTGCCCGAACTTTCCGAAAGGCGAAAATTGATGCGTCATCCCCCAGACGATGACATAGTCCATGTATCGTGTCGCGGAAATGGAGATTGGAAAAACTGCCTCCAATCAGCGCATTCAACCTCACCCCTTTCATCGTGCCCATGGCAGGCGGTATCTTCTCCTTGACAGCTTAGGAGAGACGGGATATCCTTCCCCTAAGTTGGTTAGGAGAATCATATGACCGAGTCGGCCAACCTGCTACCCGGAACCCTCGACCTCCTCATCCTGAAGGCGGTCTCCCTGGAACCGATGCATGGCTACGGCGTGCTGTTGCGCATTGGACAGATTTCCCAGGGCGCTCTCACCATTGAACAGGGGGCGCTTTATCCCGCCCTCTACCGCCTGGAGCATCAGGGGTTACTCAAATCCGAATGGGGCACATCGGAAAACAATCGAAGGGCGAAATACTACCGGCTGACGCCCTCAGGTCGGCGGCGGCTTCGCGAAGAGACCGAAAGCTGGAATCGTCTGGTGTCCGCCATGGGAAGCGTACTGAAAGCCATCCCGGAGGAGAGCTGAGTATGTTTTCGCGCCTGCGATCCTTGTGGCAGGGCTTGTGGAGACGCTCCGAGTTTGAGCAGGGGATGGACGAGGAGTTGAACTTTCACCTGGAAGCCCGCACGGATGACCTCATGCGGTCGGGCCTTTCGCGGGATGAAGCGGCCCGCCGGGCGCGCGTTGAATTCGGCGGGGTGGAAGCCTATCAGGACCGGTGCCGGGAAGCGCGGGGGCTCCATCTTTTTGATGACATTTTGAACGATCTCCGGTACGGCCTGCGCATGCTTCGCAAGAGCCCCGGCTTCACATTTCTTGCCGTAATGTGTCTGGCTCTTGGAATCGGCGTCAACACCTCCGTTTTTACGCTCCTCGACTTCGTCTATCTGCGCCCTCTCCCGGTTCCCGGAGCGCAGCGCTTGACCATCCTGAGCCGCCAGGGCAATCCCCTGTTTCCGATCCCGGATTACCTCGACTATCGCGACCGGAACCAGGTTTTCACGACGCTGGCCGCCTCATTCCCCACGGAATCGAGCCTCGACAGCAACGGCGAGGGCCACATCACCTCAGCCGAGGCGGTCTCGGCAAACTACGCAGCGGCGATGGGGGTGAGTTGCTCGCTGGGGCGCTGGTTCACCGACGAAGGCGAGCCCGTCGCCGTCATTAGCTACAACGCGTGGCAGCGCCTGTTCAATTCGGACCCGAACATCCTTGGCAAGCTGGTCCGCTCGGAGACGCAATGGTACACCGTCATCGGCGTCGCCCCTCCGGAGTTCAGCGGCATCTATGCGCCCATCTCCACGGAGATCTGGATACCACTCCAGATGTGGACGCGCCAATATCCGGAGGCCGTCAAGCGGATGAGCGATCGGGCCCATCCGTGGCCGCTCGTGATGATCGTGGGACGTCTCAAACCGTCCTTGCCGGTATCGCAGGCCGCCGCTATCGTCAACGCCATTGATGGTCAAATCCGTCACGAACACCCCACCACGACGACCGGGGCACTCGCTCCCGTCACGGTCGAGCCGATCCACGGCGCACCCAACCCCAACAGCCGGCGTGAAGCGGTTCCGTTCATCACCCTGCTCTTCCTGGTCGTCGGTGCGGTGCTCCTGATTGCCTGCGTCAACGTCAGCAATTTGCTCCTCGCCCGCGGCGCGGTACGACAGCGTGAATTCTCCCTCCGCGCTGCCCTGGGTGCAAGTCGATCGCGTTTGCTCCGCCAACTCCTCACGGAGACTCTGCTTCTAACACTCCTGGGAATGCTGGGAGGCATCTTCCTCGGCCACATGACGAACCGCCTCCTGAACGGGCTGCTCCAGTCCTTACCCTTCGAGGCACAGATGGTCCTCCATCTCGACCTTTCCCTCGGCTCGCGGGTGTTTGCATTCACGCTCGGCACGTCGGCCTTGTGTACACTGCTGTGCGGGCTGATTCCTGCCTGGCGCTCTTCTCGCGTAGATGTCTTCCCCGTCCTCAAAGGAGAATCCCTGCCGAAGGAGCGATTCCGTCTCCGCCATGTCTCCCTCGTCGCTCAGGTGGCTCTCTCCCTCGTCCTTTTGCTCTGCGCGGGGCTCTTTCTCCGCTCGATCCAGCGCATTCAGACGGCCGATCCCGGCTTCGCCATCAAGAACCGTCTCTACGTGATGACATATATTTCGGCACCGGAATTTACCCCGGTCACGGGTTTGCAATTTTATGATCATGTGGTCGAAAGGCTCCGAAACCTTCCCGGTGTTCACAGCGCCTCGCTCACCCGTTTTCTGCCTCTGATGGCAATCGGCCAGGAAACCGACTGCGTTTCAACCGCGGGCTTCTCTTCTTCTCCGTTCACCCTGGGTGTGATCGACCCGAATTTCCTGGGAACGATGCAAATTCCTTTGATCGAGGGCCGCAACTTCAGCCCGGCCGATTCCTCGAGTTCCCCTCCGGTTGTTCTCGTCAACCAGACCCTGGCGCGGCGCTTCTGGCCGAACACAGGCGTTGTCGGCCAACACCTTCAACTCGGCTGCAACAATCCCATTGTGGCCGAGGTGGTCGGCGTCGTGCGCGACACGAAAGTCCGCTCGCTCGGGGAGATTCCGCAGCCGCATTTCTATCGCCCCTTCGCGCAGCGATACACCGGCCTCGCCACGCTTATTGTCGAAGCGACTTCTGATCCTGCTGCCCTCGCCCCTAATGTTCGCAGTGCTGTGCAGGCCGAAAGCGACGGTGTGCGCATCTACGCCCTTGAGGCCCTTGTCGCCCATATCGAACGTTCCTACTGGATGGTGCGTGCGGAATCATCAATGCTCTTCCTGTTCGGCATCCTGGCCCTTCTTCTGGCCGCCGTCGGTCTTTACGGCATCATGGCCTTCCATGTCGCACAACGCACCCACGAAATCGGAGTGCGCCTGGCGCTCGGCGCGCAGTCCCGGGACGTTTACCGCCTTTTTCTCCTTGAGGGTTTGAAAACCACTCTGCTGGGCATTCTGCTGGGTGTGGCCATTTCTGCCGGTTTCTCCCGGCTGCTGGCGCGATTCCTGTCCGGCCTCAGCCCGACCGATCCCTTTACCTATGTGAGCACTGCGCTCTTGTGGGTAGGGGTCGCATTACTTGCCTGTTACGGCCCCGCGCGCCGTGCCATGCGGGTCGATCCCATGGTGGCCCTCCGCCACGAATAGATTGGGATTGCTCTTCGATTCAAACCACTCCACACCAAGAATACATGTCAATCGATTTGGGCAAGGTTGCCCCCGTGAAATAGCCGCGCGGGACAGGCACCTGATGTTGGGGGTAACTGGTGAGAAGGTCTGTTTTCGTCATCGGCCTGCAGGGTTGGTTGCGGGAGCGGCCATGCCACCGATTATTTGCCATCCTTTAGGGGTTTGAATCCAGGTGTGAGTGACCTTAATGGTCCGGGGTTCGCCATGGCCTTCCTTGTCAGCCCAGAGGGAGGTTAGCCAATAGTGGGTAACCACCACGTTCTCGGTCGCTTGGCTGGCGGCACGTTGGAGCGTAAACGAGCTCAGCCGCAGCCCGTTATCTGTCGAAGCGGTGATTCCGGTACGATCGCCGGACGCGATCGGCGAATCCCAGCCTGCGAAAGATGTGCTGGGACACGCTATTGGTCGCCTCGGTTACAGCGAGGCGGTATCCTCTTTTGAGGCCGTTCTCGAGACACGTCGCGACGAGCTGCTGTGCCACCCCGCGTCCGCCGAAGGTGCGAGCAACTCCCGATTCAGGGCGCACCGGTTCCTGAATGACTGGCTCCGCCAACCAACAGAACGGTCACACGTAATTGGAAAAGACTTCTACTTCAACCTTGTGCAGGCTGCTTTCCTTTCCATTTCCTGCTACTCAGTTGCGGGCGGTGAGCGTGGTGAAGGCAACCCCGTACCACGTTGTCCAATAGTCGACTATCAGATTTCGCTTGGGTACGGGGGTCTTACGATTCCAAATGTCTCGGAATTGGATCCGGGGTCCTTCGTCTCACTTCGTCTCTGCTGGTTTTACCTTTGAGGGCTTAGCTTTCAGCTCCACCAGGATTCCCTCGAGGGGTTTATCACTCAAATTTTCCGGCAAGTGTTTTCCCGCAGGGGCCCAACTCGTCTCACCAGGCTTCCCGTGAGATTCCTGGGTCTTTCCACCTGGAAGGGTAAATTTGACATGGGCGTCTGTCAGGTAAATCACCTGGCTTGCAGGATGTTCGTGCATCACCGATTTTTCGTGAGGACCGTATGTAATCCGCAGGACTCTCACCTGGTCATTCTCGGATTCTACTTTGTAGTGTTTCGGATCTACTTTGACAGGATCCTGGGCCATTGCCGTTTTCGCAGCAATGACCAAGACTAATGCAGCGAACAAAACGGTCATAGCGAGATGGATCGATTTTCTCATGATTGATTCTCCTTTGGTTGATTAGTCGAAATGGTCTGCTTTGTGTTCCTTTGTTTCTTTCTTGACCGGGAACCTCCACAGCCCGGCCACCGAGCCGACTCCTCCGCTCGTCGCCATTCCTTCTTCCTTGGCGGGTCAGCTCTTCGGCTTTACTTTTTCCGCGGGCATGGCGGCTGGTTTCGCAGCGGCTTTGGGCTTGGGCGTCCAGAAATCCGGATCCGCGTCAGTCCACTCCTTCGGAAGAACGCTCATCGACGGATTGAATGCGTAAACACTCGTCTCACTGGCGATAACCGCCTCGCTCTGCATTTTTCGAAGTTTTGCGCGGTTTTCTTCCCCCAAAGCGTCTTCATACGCCTTCCCATGCAGAACGGAGAAATCATCCTGTTCCGCCAGGGATTTCAAGGGAGTGATGATGAAGTACGTTCCCGCGGGCGCACCGGCCACTACTTCGAATATGGAAAAATGTTCATCCACGTTCGCTTTCTCATGGGCCGCATTCACGATCTTTCGGGCCTCCTCAAAAGTGTGCCCTTGACCGGGGCGCACGCGGACGGTCACTATCCGCATGAAGCGCATATGTGCGATATCGACCTCGGCGCGATAACTCAAATCCTTGTTGTAAGTGGCGACCAGGGCGCGCGCGCCGGAAAGAAGCTCGGAGTCCTGCTTGTCGAGTTGATCAAGTTCCGCCTTGACGCCGCCGGCAATCATCTTGTCCACCGCAGTCCTCTCCTTGTCGAAGGCGGCAAATGAATCGTACCCCGTCACGAACCACGCTTCACTGGAGTTGCCCCAAACCGCCGTCATTCCCAGCCATCCGGTCGGCAACTTGGCCTTCTTGAAAAATTGGGCATAACCCGTTTCTACCTTTTCGTGGGTACCGCCGCGGGCCGGCTTCACCTCTTCTCGTAAGATGGAAAGCACTTTGGGCGGCCCCATCGTGTGTTGTGCTGCCAGTGGAGCAACCAACCCCCCCAGTCCGGCGAGAACGAATATCGAAAAAACGAGCTTTCTCTTCATGCAACCCTCCTGTTTTTTTAGCTATCGCTTTGAATTGTGAGACACGAGAGATGCTGTAGGGAGACTTTCCCACTCTCCCGGAGGACATCTCCCCCTGCAAAAGACAACCTGTGGATGTGTGCCGGAGTATACGCGCCAAGGGGTGGGAGTCAAGCCCTTTCAAATCCTGATGATGTCAATCTACCGGCGCAGGAAGCCGGAGGATGCAAGTTCATCGCTCTTCATTAAAAATGGGACAGGTCGATGCCATTAGACAAACCCCAACCTCTTCTGCGACTGCAGTGCATTGGGATATAGCCTTCCCATCAGCACTTTACTTTTGAACAGGGGAGGATGTGGGGGGCGGTCACGCACGAACCATGGGTGTATGTCGCCCGGACGATTTCAGATTCGTCCGGTGTCCCCCGCTCTGACCTGCACAACTTCGTGGGGGGCGTTATTTAATGGTCCGGAGTAAATTCTCAAATCCCGCACCTGAACCGGCATAGAGCAGAGAAACGGGTTTTTCGTTTCTGAGAACATCAATGATGTTGTGGAAGTCATCGAGATGGTAATACAGAGTCGGCTGGCCGCCCACCAGACCATCCTGGGGGAGTGCTGATCCATTGGGCATGAAGATAGCTTGGGCGATATAGTTGCCCGCGGCTTTTAGCGCAATCTTCGGGTGATAGTTGTTAGACGAATAGAATACTTCGTATGCGTCGATCTTCGTCAGTGGCATAAGTCATCTCCTTGGTCTTTGATGAACGAACGGAAGAAACACGGCCAGCGGTGGAGAAATCTCAGTGAAATGGGGAATGTCCGCGAGCTGTGGCCAAATCAATATGCCAGAAAATCGATTGAAACAGCCTAAGAAAATGCTTTGGCAGCCCTCCGCCGCAGCGGACTCTTTGCCGGCGGGGGTCCTTCCGAGAGTTCACCCACCATCCCTGATCTTTGGCCGACTGCAACGAAATGCCCCCGCCACAAGAACGTGGCGGGGCTACCAAAACTTTCCTCATGGCAAGATGTGGGGTCAGGCCTGGACGTAGGACAGTGCATTAAGCGAATGCACAATGCAATTCGTCTGATGGGTAAAGAAAATGAAATTCGCCTTTCATAGGCGCATTACGGCTGTTCCATTCTGTCCGATGTCCAGGTGTGACCCCTTCCTATTCTTCATTTTGAAAACAGTGAACCTTATCTTGCCCAAGTGCCGTTTGCACAGACCTGACTCTCGATTATTTCGTCGCGTCAATGTTGGCTCGGTGTCGGGGCAGATAGATCCGTGCCCTTGCACGTGACCTGTGGAAAAACTGCTGCAGGCGCGCGCCCATTCACCAGATTTCGCCGAGGTCCATCGTCTCTACGTCTTTCCTGATTTTGAGGGTCAGTGGTTCCTTGCTCCCCTTCCTCTTCATCTCAACCAGGTTCAGGGTGCCCCGGACGGGTCCGAGGCGTCCAATTCGGAATTCCGTCTCTTCAGCGTCTTTCTGCAGGTACCCTCGATGGACCTTGATCGCAAATCGACCCTTGGCATCCGCTTTCGCACGGGGATTGGTCAGTTTTACTACTCCTTCCGAGTCCGGTGCGAAAAAGACCGAACTTGTTTTCTTCTTGTCGAGGGAGAAGAGCACCACCTCCACTCCCTCCCAGGCCGAACCGTCCTCATGAAGCACGGTTCCCGTCAGCAGAAAATAGTTCGCGTCCTTTTCCGGAGTCTGAGCTTCGGCGACCTTCTCGCCACCGGTCTTCGCAGACGACTGCGGAGATTCCTTTGACGAAGCTGCTTTCAGCAATGGGTTCAGATCAATCGTGTTGCTCACCATGCAGCCTTGATGGTTCTCAAGCTCCGTCACGATCTCGAACCGGTTCTGGTCCTGTGGGCCCAGGGGGCTGCTGAGCTTGTGGGTTCATGCACCGTGTAGTTTAGATCTGTGGGTGAAGCCAGCGTGGCGTCTGAGATGAAGAACGGCACTCCCCTGGCAAACGCCTCCTCCTTGCTCGCAAACACGACGTTGCCCCTGCCTTCGACCTTGGCGAGATCGACGGTCGCCTCCGGGTCGGCGTTCTGGCTGAACTTTCCCTTGGTGATCTGAAAAATGCGGGGCTGGCCGTCCTTGGTGGTCTTCTTGCCCACTCTTACGGAAACGTCATACCGGCCCCACCACGCCGCTCGCAATTCGCAGAGGGTGAACTCGCGCACAAGTTCGTGTGAAACGCTCGTGGCGACTTCACCCTCGACGGACTTGAGGGTTTCGACCGCTTGTTGCTGTCCACGAACCCGAGTGGGAGCGATCCCGAGTGCGAACACACAAGCAAGTATCACAGAGGCAAAGCGCGGACAGATTTTCATAAAACCTCCTTCATAAATTTGGAACAGTCCCGAGTTTCATGACTCAATATGTCGCGTTGGGAAAGGAAAGGGCGAACAAATCCACAGACGACCGGCAGCGCTCTCGGCATGGACACTCTGTCATGAGGAAACAGTGGACCATCCTCACGGGGAAAACTCGGCCGAAAGCTTACCATGCCGCTGAAATGCAGAATGCGATGATACGACCTCAATGGACATTTATTAGATGAGTGGCCCCGAGCCGCGTAAGCTCCAACTCGGGTTTGGCAGCGCCCGGCACGCGACGAGCTAAGGTCGCTGGATTCCCCCTGGAGGCGGGGAGTAGCCAATGCGCGCGATCCGACTTCCGCAGTCCGGGCAATCGGAACGCGGCTGGCGGCTGCCAAACATGCTTGGACTGGTAAGGTGGAGCTTGAAGGAACTTGGGAACGCACGAGCACAGCTGGCGCATCTGAGTGGCGCGGTGGTCCACGCGCCGAGCACCGGAGCCCCCTCCCCGTAGTTTTTCATCAGCAACTCGTAGCACGACTGATACACTTCGGCGTATCGAGTGATCTCCACGTCGACGGCGAAAGTCTCGCGTGCGGCAATTCGGCCAACGATGACCGTCGGTTGTCCCTTGGTGCGCTCGTCAGCCGCCGTGGACCTGAGGATGACCGCCCTGTCACCAGGATTCTGTGTTGATGTCTTGGTGAAACTAATGCGGGCGCGCCAGCCGAAGACAAACAACAGACTACCAGGGATCACAAAGACAAGCAGAAAAGCCCAAGCGGCAGACGTAGCGTCACCTTTAAACGCTGTCGGATTCAGCAAAGCATCAAGAACACCCAGAAAGCCGAGTGCCAGAATAGCTGTGCCAGTGATCATGCGCACCATGTCACCCTCCCTAGTAAGCCTTCAGGCCAATCCCCAGGTCCCTGACTTACAGCGGGCGCCCGCGACGGCCGTCGTTGCTGTATACCAAGCTGGCTGCCCACACTCCGTTGCATCCGATTTGTTAGGCGCTGCTACGTGCTAATCATTTCAGCAAACATGTGGGGTCAGACCTGGACCTAGGATAGTGTATTAAGCAAATGTACAACGCAATTCGTACGATGAGTAACGCAAAATGAAATTTGCCTTTCATAGGTGCATTACGGCTGTTCCATTCTGTCCAATGTCCAGGTGTGACCCCTTTTTATGCTCTTCTGGAAATTCCATGTTAAGGCTCCTCTTCGGAATCAGTTTGAGCTTGAAGTTGCATCAAAAAACCTGTCGGGGTTTTTCTCTGCGTCAGGCTAAATTCGACTGTCCCGATCTGTCCCCAGCAATTTCCGATAGAAAGAGAACGAAACTTGGCTTGCTTTTTGCCCAAGAAATTGGTGAATTGTCGAATGTCGGTGCCTGACCCGAACGAAGACGTCACCCGAACGAAGACGTCTGGCCGATGCAACACTAAACCGGAGACTATTATCCTTTTTGCGCTTCTTCTATCCTCCTTACGGCCGATTCTGCAGCTTGAACCACTTCACGACTTAGGGGTTCCTTCCTGCTGATTCTTATCAGGATCTCTGGTGTCAGGCCCCCTAGCAATTGCGCTTGTTCCGCGAAATCCGCTGCCGTCAAGGGACGCCCCCAGACGGTGATGAGCTCTTTCAGGACCGGAAGCGCGCTTGCAGCGGCCGTGCCGAGCGAAGCTAGGGCGTTGATCGCCGTCACCTGGGCTGAGTCTGCCCGTCGCGCCGCCACCAAGAGTGCGTTGACAAAATCAGGGCTCCGCAGCCCCAGGCTCAGTCCGTAAAGGATTGCGCTTCCCACCTTAACCCTGCGATGAATCTGGTCAATCAGGTCAGACGCTTTCTCCTGCTCCGACCGTGGTGCGGTCGCGCGTATTCTCTTAGCAATATCTTGGGCATCGCAGACATAAAAGCGATGTAATGGCAGGATGTCCATCGCTTCCAGGTCCAACAGGCTGGAGCGCAATGCTTCCGAGGGACGTGCCCCTATCGCACAAAGCGCCTCCAGAGCCCGAATGACGATTTTCTCGAGCTCAGGAAGTGACCTCCCTCCACCGACAAAGGTCTCAGCCCAGCGCTGCGAAAGAAGAAGGTTCTCCAGAGTGGGTAAGGCAGCCTTGCCCATTTCGACAATTCGGTCCGTGTCTCCCATGACCAGAAGGCAGAGTGTTCGTCTGCTGTCGTCCAATGCAGCCGAGCCTGATTGATCGAGCAGGCTTTGTGCGGCTCTGGACGCTGCTGACGGGTCCTTCAAGACGTCTTCGACCCGCCAGCCGAACGGAGAGGGCGGTCCAACTGGACCGGAACTCGCGGGCGGCAGTTCATTCTTGTCAGTCTTCTCCCGGCTCTTTGTGAACAGCTTATGCAGGAAGTCTATGGGTTATTCTCCTTTTCTTTCGAGCCTCTTTCACTTGAAGAATTGTTGGTGCCTGACCCGAATGGCGCTTAGATAAGCTGGCTATTATCCTCTCTTTCGCTTTGTCACCGAAGGGCTTAGGGCGCGAATGATTTGCTCGGACAGTTGGCGCAATCGTGCCAGGCGTTGCTCCAGTTGGTAGTTTCGCTGGATGGCCGCTTGGATGATTTTGGGCCTGCTCCGCGCTCAGCGCCTGGGTGACGGTCTTGTTGTCGATTTTGCGCGTCCACAGGTAGTATGGGCCGTAGGCTTTGGAGACGCCACGGGCCGTTCGGTGGAGGTAGCGTTTGATGACGCTGGCTTGAAGGACATACCCCTGAGGCGGCATCGCCGCCACCTGCTGATTAAACCCTCGAATCAACTGATTGAGCCGACTCATCTTCTGTCCAATGTCCAGGTGTGACCCCTTCATAACTTCATAATAAATAGGCCGCTCCTAACGGAGCTGGAGGAAAGCAACTTCAGGTGCCCTCCCGCCCTCAGCATTTCGGCAGCAGCCCGTCCCAGTCTGACCCCATTTGCTTAATCATGAGAAGTGTTTGCGTCATCATCGTTCATAAACATACGTCGTCACTTTTCCTTTCTCGATGACGAATCTCTTCCCGCTGCATTTATAGGTCGTGGATATTTCATTTCCTGATGGGGAGATAACAAAACCTTCTTCTTGCAACTTCCCTCCCGACATGCTGTCTACACAGGCTAACTTGACCATCTCTTCGGTCATCCCGATGGCGACATTCCCCTCCTCAATCAACTTCCAAATCGCTTCGCTCCAGGTGGGGTGTAGTTTTCGCGGGTCGTCAAGGAAGAACTCTTGAGAAAAGGGAGCGCCCATAGAAACATACTTTTCCAGCCCATGAAAATTCTCATCAAAGACTATGCCTCCACTGACGTAAAGTGGGCCTTCTCTCCCTTCGTCAGTCTTGACAAAGATAAATATGTGGTTATTCTGCTCTCCAAACTCAACACGAGTGATGGTGACTTTTTGAAGCTTCTTGAGTGACAATCTTTCATCCGACACGGAGTACCTACAAGGGTCGGTTGTTACTGCAATTGTGGCAAACCTCGTTTTAGGCCACAGAGATCGCCCTATCAAACCTTTTGCGGCATCCAATTCAGAGTGGAAACCCATTCCGTGTTCATTATCCGTGACAATTTTTTCCCCTGTCTTGTCAAGCTGAATGACAATCTCAGGAGTAGTACGCTCCGTTAGCTTAGCTTCTAGGATCACTCCTGTGTGCTGAGCATACTTATTTACTGACAAACGGTTTTCTTTCTTTTCGTCTTCATATCTGTAAAACAAATAAGGCACTCCATCCGACGGAGCCGAAAGACACTGAAGCGGCTCTGTTCCCAGTATGGTCACCTTTTCCCCCTTCAGGCGTCGGACCTTTTCTGTCAGCTTTTCTGCCCACGTCTTTTCCTGCTTTGGGTCGGCCGCGTCAGCTTTATGTGACGTGACGTCTGGAGCTGACTCTATGTGCGACAAACGGCTTGTCTCCAGGATATTTGACGAAGCTGCTTTCAGCAATGGGTTCAGATCAATCGTGTTGCTCACCATGCAGCCTTGATGGTTCTCAAGCTCCGTCACGATCTCGAACCGGTTCTGGTCCTGTGGGCCCAGGGGGCTGCTGAGCTTGTGGGTTC
>JAIQFY010000056.1 GCA_020072965.1 Terriglobia bacterium
TACCTCCAGTCGCTGCGGATCCGAGGTTCCAAATTAATCACACCAGCCGCTTGAACTGGCGGCGGAGGTTTCTGTGGAAAATTAGTGCTCCCGCTGTGAATTTCTCACTTGACTTCTTACCTCAGAAACCTCCGCGGTGCTCTGGTAGCCCCGCCTGGCGTTGTTTGCCCGGCGGGGGTTTGTGCCTGCGGATTTCTACCGCCCGCCTCCTCCAGCAAAATTTTTTCCTCCCCTCCCGCCCCAATTCGCCCCATAATATTGGTTGGTTATCCCTTACTCGGCCCCGCAAACAACGATTCTTTCAAAACTGCAAAAATGGACACTCTCGACACCGGAATCCGATTGAAGGCCTTTCAATTCCTGGAGCAGCAATGCAAACTCCACGGCGACGTCCTCCCCCGCAAGGTCTTGGCCGATGGGTTTGAGGCCGGCGGCCACCAAATACACCTGATCGGCCCGGAAGGCATCTTCAAACCCGCAATCCTACGCGAGATCCCCATCAGCATTACAACCGTCCCCATCGTGGAAGGCAGGCCACGACCCTACGAAGATGAACTCAGCGACGAAGGTGTCATCCGCTATCGTTATCGAGGAACCAATCCGAATCACCCCGACAATGTCGGCCTCCGGCTGGCCATGGAGCGCCGCATCCCACTGATTTACTTCTTTGGGATCAGGCCGAGCCGATACATGCCTGTTTGGCCAGTGTACATCGTTGGCGACGATCCCCGATCCCTCACCTTCACGGTCCAGGTGGGGGACAAGCGAAATATCCTTGCATCCGTGACTGGGAGAGAGCGTGAAGAACCAATCGCCGCGCGTGCCTATCGGACCATTACCGTCCAACATCGCTTACACCAGCAAAGCTTTCGCGATCGGGTCATTGAAGCCTATCGGCAAAGGTGTGCTGTCTGTCGACTTCACCACACCGAACTGCTCGAGGCAGCACACATCCTCCCCGACGGCCATCCCAAAGGCGAACCGTGGGTTTCAAACGGCCTCTCGCTATGCAAACTCCATCACGGAGCTTTCGACAGCTACATCCTCGGTGTCCGCCCTGACTTGGTGATTGAGATTCGAGCAGACGTTTTGGATGAATCAGACGGCCCGATGCTGATGCATGGCCTGCAGGAATGTCACAATGCACGCTTGGCTGTCGTGCCTATCGCAAATCGCCTCAAACCAAATAAGGAATTTCTGGAAGAGCGATCTCAATTGTTTCGGACCGTGGAATAGCAGCGGCGGGCCTTGTTCCCAGAGAGTGGCACCTACGTCTTCATCGAGCCTGCTTTTCTCAATCACCAAACGCTCAAGACTTATCACCTTTCTTACTCGTGTCCCCCATCACAATTCCATCCCCCTCACTCACCGTAGGATTCGGACTTTCGTTTCTGGGGTCGTGGTTTATTCAGTAGGATGACCTTGAATTGTGACAATTTTGTGCAATCTTTCTGAAGAATGGTAGATGTCGAGGTTCTTGCTTTTCCGGATCAGTTAGATACGACAAGTTAGATACGACAGCTTGCATCGGCCTCTGATGGGATGTATACTTGAGCCGTGCTTTTGAATGGTAGAGTGCTTCTTCCCTCCTCGAAGGCCCTTATCAGTCGCACTTTCGGATCAACTGGTTGCTGCTAAGAATAGAGGAGCTTCGAGCAGCTCAGTCCTTTCGGCCCCTGTATTCAGCACTTCACGGCGTATGATTCGAACTGAAAGCCCGATGTCAAGGCGCTATTCATTCCTGTTGATTTCCCAAGTCATCGCATCAATGTGATGGAGGTTGAGGCTCATGTCTCTGCAGTCAGTCAATGAGAGCATTGGAGGAACCACCAAACGAGATAGAAAGAGAGGCGCTAGTACTCCCTGCGCGTTGACAGAAGCGGTAATTCGTTTTTCGGTGCAGCATTGGAAGTGGCGATAGAGACTGGGGACAGCCCGCTCTTTCACTAAATAGCAACCCGCTAGCCCAGCAACTTGACAAGCATCAGTTTCCCAGCATGCACTCTTGCGAACAAATACCCCTTAGGGAGGATTGTTGTCGATTGCAGGTGTTGAACCGATCGTCGAAGGACCTTTAGGGTGGTAAACGCGCATGGAGCAAACACAATGATAATAGACATTAGAAGAATAGGGATAATTGCCCTCATCTTGTTGTCACTTATTGTTCTAATTCCCTCTGACACTGCTGGACAAACTGCGACAACTCCAACTCGGACCCAGTGCCGACAATGGGATGATGCCTTCATAGCAACATTTAATATTGCGTTCTGGGTAACTCTGTTTTTGACTCTGTTGTGTAGCCTCCTGATCCCGCCTTTGTGTGGAAGATTCTACTGGTGGCTCACGCGTCCGCTGTTACGAGTTGTTTGGATTTCTTTGATCTTCCTGGGCATAAGCTCTCTAGCAGTAATCGTGTGGCCATATTCTGTTGGTTTGGGATGGCTCTGGTTTAATGGTGTTGATCCCAAATACCTCGATTGTGAATCAGTTCAATTTGGCGCCAGTGGACTTTTTGACGGACTGATGGGTAGGGGGATTGCAGCGATTGCCCTGTGGCCAGTGATGTTCGCGTGTCTCCTTATAGCTGCAATTGTGGGAGGTGGTTTGGCAATTGGCACTAGTAAAATTATGTGCCGATTTCGCGGCATAGGATCGCGAGTTAAGGAGGAATCCGCATGAATTACAAGATCGTGTGCGTTGGTGGTACCGGCCAGATGGTTCTGCATTATTACCTGCAGCTCTATTTACTTGGTGTAATCGACCATCCATTCGACGCTGTCATCATTGACACTGACGAGATTACGGGTAGCCTCCAAGCCGCCCAGAGCTTTCTGAGTGATCTTCAATATGGACCACAAAAAAACCAAGCTCTAGGCACAAAGATCCCTCTGATAGCAATGCTCCGGGTCAGACCCCAGGGGAAGGACACAGCCCTGCAGGCTCTCACCGGAAGGAGTACTTGTCCCAGCCTTCATCCAGCTCACGCATTCTTTAACGATGACACCCTCAGCCAGAATCTCATGCAGGGTCTCTTTGCGCGTCCGTCTCTCTCAGCGGTGGTTTCTCTTGCAAGCCTGCAAGACGACACCCTCACTCCTGAGCCAGACTCTACGGTAGTACTTGTGTGTTCCGTCCTCGGAGGAACTGGTGGTGGATTAGCAGCTCCTCTTATAGATCTAATCAGGCAACGCGTCCGGAAAGCAAACATTAAGAATGTAAGAATTCGAGCGGTGTTTTTTGGAGAATATTTCACGCCAAATCAGCAGAAGATCCATGGTGCAGTTGAACGCTTTCAATCCAATCGAACTCTTGTGTTGCGATCGATTCAGGAAGCCATGCAAGAAGTTCATAGTTTTTACATTGTTGGTGGGCCACACTCCGATACTTCCTTCGAGAAAAGACCTGAAGAAGAGAAAAAGGGAGCGCATATCCCTTGGCCAATAGTCGAACAGCATCCATATTGGGAAGGAGCAAAGGCGCTAGAATTTCTTTTAACAGATACAACCACCGAAACAAAGCCGAGTTTCGTTGAGCGCGAGATCTATTCATTTGATCCTCCCTTTACGTTGCAAGCTGCGAAAAAAAGCCTGGAGCAAAGACTCCATGTCGTCGGAAAGCTTATCCATAAACAAGCAATCGTTAGAATGTCGAAAGATCCCTGGGCTGGAATGATTTGGGGCGAACCATTGGTTAACACGGTCGGTCATTTTTGGAGCATTGCTGCAAAAGTTCAGGGTGGGAAAGATAGAGTGAAAGGTTTTCCGCTCGAGGTTCAACGAAGATTGGAATTCATCTGGGGCGGACAGGATGGCAGACAATCTGGGTTAGAAGTAGTGTTTCCAGAGATCACCGAATCCTACACGGTTGCTCCCAAGAGCATCAGACACATTTCATGGCCAAACATCGAGCAGGCCACTTGGAACAAAGGCATATTTGAAGGGGTTGGAATGGCAGCGCACAAGGCCGCTGCAACGCTTTTGTATAGGTCACTTCGGGAAGGAGTATAGCAATGGGCAAGTACTCAGAAATCCTTGAGAGCTCATGGTATGAAATGACTCTATACGCGGAATCAATCCCGCATTTGTTCCATTGGGATTTTGCGTATCTTTGGATGCTGGAAAAGGAGTCGGCCTTGAGGCCGAAGGGATGGGGCGAACGGCTACAGGCGTGGCGATATTTGATTGCAGCCCTTCTAACAAATGAGCTAGAGGTGGAAACAGAAAGCATTCGCGCCCCTTTCACAAATTTCACGCAACCATTTGGTGTAACCGAGGTACAGTGGGTTCGGCTGCGAAGGGCCACAAAGAAAATAGGCGTCTTGAGCCCCACGGTTTTCGTGCGTCCGTTACCAGATTACACCCCCGGAGAATTAAAGGAATGGGAAGCCCTGTCCCCGAACTCGTCCCGTTCAAGTGAATTCGGTCACTTCGTCAACCTCGCCACCCGGTATTTTGAAAAGCAGGCGCCTGAAGATTCAATACGATACAGGCTGGCCAGAATTCTAGAGCGTGAATTTCCACACGACCTGATGGCAAATGCGCCAAGAGGACGATCGATCGCAATTCCAATGCTCCGTCAGTTTGTTTGGACTCAAGAGCCTAACGAGTCAACCTTGGAAAAGATCGACATTCTGGTCAAGGGAGAACAATTCCCAGTATTCATCCCCAGATGTGATCAATGTAGTTGCCTTCTAACGAGGGAAGAAACAGCTGATGCAATCACCGTAGAGGATCAAAACCATTTTCAAGTGGCTTGCCAAAACGGGCATCAAAATGTGGTTGCACTTTCCGATTTCCTTATTTGGGTCCGGAATAACACCGAAGTGATTCTTTGGAGCCGTCAGGGGATTATCACAACTCCCGCCAAT
The DNA here is from genome assembly GCA_020072965.1 of Terriglobia bacterium. Taxonomy (GTDB): domain Bacteria; phylum Acidobacteriota; class Terriglobia; order JAIQFV01; family JAIQFV01; genus JAIQFV01. Next base: position 4,868 of record JAIQFY010000056.1, read on the forward strand.
GGGTTCCCGCCAGAACCGGCTGTCCAAAATATCGACGTTCAATTCGAATGGAATGCAGCACAGATTGAGGGAGAGCAGCGCAGAAGGTTCATAAAGCTACGGTTTTCTGGTAAACAGATAAGTAAGCGTGAAGTGCCAAGCATCTTCTTCAAGAAAATCCTTGTACCTGGCAAATTTGAAAGTTTTTCTGGAATTCCTGTGCGATGGGAATGGCGAGACGCCTTAGTGACTGCAAATCCTGCTGATCTCGGCATCGAACGGAACCGCTCAGGACCTAAAATCACATATCAAAAACTCCGATTGAAGGGTTGGCCCGATTGCTTTCCCTATGTTTTTCCCAGTTTGAGTCTAATCCAGGAACCTGAGATGGCGGTCGGAATCTACCCAGATCGGAAGTTCGTTCCCGCAAGCTGGAAGTGGTATAGGGTCTTCTTGCATGGTTCAAAGCGAGGTAGTTACCGAATGGTGATGGACTCGGCAAAGCCCATTCTCCCCTGGCTATCTGACACTGAGGAGGGCCAGCCGCGATGGCTTTCAGTCGTGCAAGATACGAACCAGGATTTTGGCGTCACATATTCGTTTGGGTCCCCAGCTGATTATCCCAGGGAGGGAGGAAGGGCCGAACTTTTTGTTGCAATTGACTTTGGAACTACAAACACAACAGCCTATTGCCTGCAACCGATCGGACAGGGCCAGATCCCTGACGAAGTGAGGTCCGACCGGGACGGCATAAAGCCATCAGAACTCTGTTCTGCTGTTGAATGGCTGGCTGAGAACCCAGCCCTTGAATCTGCGCAGACTATCGGCAATTTCCTACCAAGTAGCCGATATGGTTCAGAGCGACCCGATCCGTATATCATCCCGTCGGCGATCTGGAGAATTGACGACAGGGTACTAATCAGGTGGGGGCCTGACAAGCCAATTCCAAGCGCGGAGGCAGTCACTGGCTTCAAATGGGACTATCCGGGGAGGCATAATGGTTTACTTAGGAAGGGTTACCTCAGAGAACTCTTCTTTCTGACGATTCCTTCAATCCTCAAGAAGACTGCTCTTCGCACTCTGAATGTTACCTTTCATATAGGGTTTGCGTTCCCCTTGGCTTTTGATTACCGTGCCAGAAACGAAATGCATAACCTCCTTGGCGAGCTGTCCTCTAATTTAAATACCCTAACGTCCTTTCAGTTTGAATCCTACTCGATTAATGAATCTTGGGCGTGTGTACGAGCCTTTGGTTCCCCCAATGTTGGGGAGACCTTTTTGGTTGCCGACATGGGGGGAGGCACGATGGATGTTGCGCTGTTTACTGTCGGCACAAATCAATATAGAGACATGCATGAAATCGGCTCGCTTGAGTTTGCTGGGGAAGTATTCACGCGCGCCTTGGCTGAAAAAAAACACCCAGACGTAAGTGCGCAAGAATCATTTCATTGGGAGTTGCGGGATTTGATTGCGCAGGGAAAAGCCCAAGACAAGTACGGAAATGATCAAGATGCCCAGATAACACTTACCAAGTTCAACGCTTTAGCCTTTGAGTTCCTGCGAACCATGATAGCCGCTCACCGCCAGAGAAATCCAGAAACGGCTATTCATTTAGTGCTGGTGGGTAACGGTTGGCATTTGGATGACGCAATAAGTCCTGATGCGCAAAAGTTGGACCCAAAAGCTGTATTCAGGAATCATTACCGCTATCTCGTGTCAAGGATTGGAGAGCACAGTGTGACTTTATACGAGGGAGAACCTTTACAGAGCTTGCCAAGCTCCAAACATCTGGTCGTTGTTGGGGCGTTGAGAAATGCGTTTGGCAACGAGAGGCGTAGGGAGCTCGCTGAAGATCCAAATTTATCAAAACTACCCGCCGGCCGTGGGCTCAAGTTCAAACCCGCGCAAAAACCGCCTGCGAGGATTGAATGGCATCAACTGGTTGGCGAGTCTGTAGGTTTCGTTGGATTGACTCAGAGTGATCTTCAAGGAGGCGCCCTAAATTTTGATCTGTCTGAAATGCCTCCTATGCTGCCAGAGTGGCGAGACTATTTCCTTGGGGCTTTCCGAATCTTAGATGAATCCAAAATATCTTATCCATCAGATAGTATTCTTCGCGACCAAGTCATGAATTCCATCTGGGGAAATCCGGCCAAGGTTACCCGTGGTCCTCTGCAACTCGTGTTGGAGAAACACTGGGTGAAATGGTTGAAAGAATAATTGGGGGCATGTGATGAAATTAGGGTGCGTGAGGCAAATGTGTATCTCGGCCTTGCTTCTTCTGCTTGTCACAATGGCTTCTTGCAGGGGCTGCGCCTCAAGGAAAATTGACGAGGGTAAAACAGGACAATACGAAGATGCTTTGGCACCACTCTTCGTTGATGCGCCCGTCTCGTTTTGTCGGAAGAACCCGGTTCAGCCAAAGAGGGGAAAGGTCCAAATATTAATCGACAGTTCGGGCTCTTTGATTGGCTTTCAACATACGATCGCACCATTGGCAAATTGGATTAAGAACAGTTTTAGTGGTCTGCGGGAATCTATGATTGATCCAGTGGCTTCCAGTGTCTGCCAATTCGATCAAAACAAAGGTATTTCCAACTGCACTGATTTCAATCAACCCCTGGGTCCTTACCGTCCATCTGGGGACACTAACCTCCATGATGCGTTTCGAGCATCAAGAGATAACGACTTGACATTCATATTAACTGATGGCGTGGCAGCAACAGGCTCCCGTGGTTCAGGGGATTGCGCTGGCGGTGTGGACGCGGCGTGCGTCGCACGCGCAATGAAAGACGCAATGCACGCTCAGTCACTTGAAGGGGATGATGTTGACAGAGGTCTCTGGATATTTCCTGTTGTCGCACAGTATGATGGGACCTTTTTCACGGAACAGCCTATTTCTCCAACCGCTTTCCAGCCCAACGAAACCATTCGTCGCATCCGCTCCGATTCAGATGTTGGCGCCCAAGTGGGTATCCAGAATCCGCACGTAAGTGCGGACGGGAACCTGGTTTTCCAATACCGGGGCCCTCGGATGATCCTCTTAATCGTAATTGCCCGGTGGGCAGACCTGGGTCGTGCAGCAGTTCAGTCGCTTTGGGAACGGGCGGAATTCCTCGGGATTAGACGCATAGATCAGATGAGAGCTTACTCATCTGGCTTGGCTACCTTATTGCCCATTGAAGTCTACCCCGGATTTCTCAATCCAGTCCGCTGGCAGAAATTGGCAGAGCGTGATTCAAGAGGCACGATTGACGTCGTCCTGAAACCAGTGTTGGACAAATCCTCCATCACGATTCAATGTCCTAAGAGCGCCCAAGGCGAGGGGGATTTCTCCCTCACCTCCTCACCACTAAACGAAGGGCAGGTTGCGGGATGTGTTCCCATACGCCTCCTCCCGGCAATCAATCTTCGCTTGCGTCCGGTTAGGGATGAGGACGCAACAGACTTGTCGAAGTTTGTTAAGGATTACGGGCAGCAAAAAGGATCCTATAGTGACCTTGCACTTCATCTGGCATGTACCCCAGAGCTTGCCAGGCCCTGCAATTCCAACCCAATTGTCACCCAATGGACCGGGTATATGAATTACGAAGCTGCTGCCAATTGCCTGGCGTCGCCAGAATGCCATAGTCCAAGCCTCAGCCTAATCAAAGATCTATCCACTTCCAATGCAAGCATCGAACCGCACCGTATCTTTGGTTTAACTGACACGGTTCGGGTTTTCTTTCAAGACATCTCTGATGATAAGAGAAGCATCGTGTTAGGAACTCTGGATGTTTGTACTAATCAGTGAAGAGGTTAATATGCTTGACAGTTTTCTTCCCTACATAACAGGATTCGGAGATATCAGTAGACAGTTAATACAGCGCTACTTTACATTCGGCTGGTTCTTTGCGATCGCTCACTTCGTTGTAATTTATTATATTTTCCTGTCCTGGCGACAGATCACCAGAGAAATTCTCACTCTTAAGGAGTGGGGGAACAACAGCTTAGGCCGTCGAGAGTTAGCTGACCGAATGCGCAATCAGGATAGTCTATCGACTATCGACAATTCTCCAGCCAAAATTAAAGGATCTTTGAATCGGATCGGAAAGACGACTACGGTACTTAGCCTATTTGTAGAAGAGTGCGAGCAACTCGGAAAACAAGGCTTCTTTGTTCCAATGACTGATTTTTCGGATCGCCTGGATTCCACGATGGAAGGAATGATTGCGGAGCTGCATGATCGCATCAATCTTCTACTTTACGTAGGTATTGCAGGAACTTTATTTGGGGTATTTGAGTTTTCCTATAAAGCTCGGGTGGGAGGACCCGTCTCCACACTAGCCGAAGCGCTCTCGGACAGTATGTCCAAGGCATTTCCAGTTGGTTTTATGGGGATTGTTTTGACGATAATATTTCAAATATGGGCCACATCTCCCGAGAGTAAATTACGCGAGGCCTTATCCAGAGCAACTCAGAAGGCCCTTCGGATTCGGAAGGAAGTGTCGATATCGCAAGCAACGCTCGTTGAGCAGGCAACTGAAAGAATTCAGAGTGGATTGAGGCCTCTTGAGGATTTAAGGCAGACCCTCACAGAGAGTATCGAGCCTGTAGTAAAAGATTTTGGAGAGCGTCTCGAGAAATCCCTGGAGCTGGTTAAAGTGCAATTTGACCAGCTGGACAAAACCACGAAAGGGGTTCACGAGGCTGTCGGGAGCATTCACGATGGGATTGACCTTCTCGGAAAAACGGCGAGCAGCTTGAAAAAGTTGGTGAAAGATACACCAGAGGTACTTGCGAACCTAAACACACTCCAACAGCAACAAATCGATAGCCTTCACACCTTCAATCAAGGACTGAGCGAACATCGCGATCAGGCGTCATTGGTCACATCCTCCCTCGATAAGACATTGAAAGAAATCGAGGCCTTTGCTCACACCCTAAATAGTCTTCCTAGGACACTCAGCGAAAATACCAAAGCCGTATTTGGAGAGCTGGCTCAGAATTCGCTTGCGGCATGGAATACGGCCGCCAGCGATCTCATGAGGAATGTCCAGACTGAATATACCAATTACATAAATGCCATCAATACCCGGGAGAACGCGATCACCGAATCTATCCACAATGCAAACAAAGAGCTAGAGATACTGGCAAACCAGGCATACACCCTATTGGAGCGCCCTGTCGCCGGTGCGATCGATACAGTCAAGAGAGAGGTTACAGAAGGACTGCAAAAGTTGGACCAAGTGCTGGCTGTACGGTATCCAGAAGCGATTAGCAACATACAATCTCTCACCTCAAGTCTGGCAGACGTTATGCATCAGATTCAAAGGGTTCAAGGGGAGTTTGCCACATGGCTAAAAGATGCCGAGCGCTCTCGCGAGGTAATCAGCAGCATTCATGTGGGCCTCACAGAAATGCTAAAGGATTTTACTCAGCCGGATCACAGGCTTCCGAAGGCCAACATTGTATCTCTGCTTGAGACGAACTCCACACAATTGGTCGAGATGAATCAACTGATGGGTAAAATTCATGGCGCCCTGCCCCATTCTGGAGATGGGTTGGGAGCAAAAGTTGACAATTCGGTCCGCCTCCTCGAGCAAATAAACCTTGGGATCGATCGGCTCAACACAAAAGAGAAGAAAGGATTTTTTCACAGGATAATCGGAACGTAACGGTATATACATTCGCTTTTCAACATGAGGTCGTCATATGCGGGAAAGATATAATCCATGGCCGGCATTTGTTGATCTATTTTCCGCCCTATTCATTGCAGCCCTTGCAGGCTTTATCTTGATTGCAGCTGCGTTCCACCCCGATGACCAGAGTAAGAGTAATGGTGACGAGGCCCAACAAAGAGAGTATGTAAACGGTAGGATCACCCGAGTAAAGCAGACCGCAGATGATGTTACTAGCAAGATTCAAGACGAGTTAAATAGTACCGGTGGCTTGCAAGGTAAAGTCGGCCGTTGTGGCGAGGAAGAGACCTGTGTTGACCTTTATATACATTTTGACCCCAACAAAGAAGAGATCAAGTCCGGGGAGCGCAAAGGCTTGGAGAACACCATTGAAATAATAAAGAATTCCATCAGCCAGCTTTCCGAAGGTAAAGCTGAAATGCTTCGAGATCTCGAGATATGCATTGAAGGCCATACCGATAGCACTCAGGTTTCACACTCGACAGATGAGCACACGAGATTTGCCTTCAACTGGAACCTAAGTGGAAGACGCGCAACCTCTGTCCTCCACGAGTTTGCGGCTAAGGGCATGAGCCCAAGAGACTACAATATTGTAGCCATTGGCTATGCTGATTCCAAACCGGCGTGTGACGAGAGCGTAGACACAACCTCCACATGTCGTGATCAGAACCGGCGCACTACTTTACTGTTACGACCTGATCACAGGAGGATTGAAGAGCGCTTACTGGGAGAACATAACAAACGATTACACCAGCACAAGAGCCCATAGGCAGGGAATGGTTAATTGGTGCTCCTGAAGGCCCAAGTACGCTGTCTGAACGAGAGGACGCACCAATGGTAAGGACAATATTCTAAAGAAGTGCAAAAGGAGCAGTTGCGTGTTCCTCTTTGAAGCGATCCACCTACAGGATGAGACTGTCCATCCTTGCTGTTAGTTGGAGGAGAAGAATATCGTATGGGCGTTGACCCATTTCCTTCCTTCATTGCAAATTTCCCTTATTTGGCCCGAGTGCCGGCAACAAATGGCCCTCAACCTTGAGAGAATCGGGGAATTGAAGCGGCCCGTGATGCGTCGAAGACTATATTTTCTCATCATTGTTGTTTCTCTAAGTCCCTCGTTAGCATTCAGTCAGGGTAATGGAAAACTTCAACTTCACTTTATGGATGTGGGACAGGGAGACGCGGCGGTGCTTATCTCCCCCCGAGGCGAGGTAGTGCTATTTGATAATGGTGTCCAGGGGGAGTGTGACCAACTAATTTCCTACCTTCAGCAGCTTGGTATTAGTAAGATAAATTATAATATTGTCAGTCACTACCACTCGGATCATATTGGATGCACACCCGGGATATTGGCTAGGTTCCCGCTGATGAAGGAGGGGATAGACCGCGGTGGTAGCTATCCCAGTGGGACGTTTCGAAACTATGTGAAAGCAGTGGGAGGGCATCGCAAAACTGCGGTTACTGGAATGAAGGTTAATCTTGACGTCGACTCCGCAAGTCCAGTTGAGATTGAAATGGTGGCGTTGAATGGCGACGGTTTCCCCACGACCAACGAAAACGATCTTAGCCTAGTAGCCGTCGTTCACTATGGGGAATTCAATGCTGAAGTCGGCGGGGACCTAAGCGGATACGATACTAGAACCTACGACGATGTTGAATCCAGTGTTGCTCGAAGAGTTGGGCACATCGATGTGTACAAGGTCCACCACCATTGTAGTCAATACAGTTCAAATAGCACATGGCTCTCAACGGTCAAACCGACGATTGCAATTGTTTCTGTTGGTAATGGAAACACTTATCACCATCCGACCGTTAATTGCATTGAGCGGCTGCATAAGGCAGGTGTTAAGACTTATTGGACAGAGCTTGGAAGTGGCGCAACACCCCAACCAGGGATGGATATTGTAGGGGGTAACATCATAATTGAAGTTGCAGGGGGTGGTCAGACATTTGAAGTCACGCACAAACCAAACCAACTCAATTCACCAAAGGCAGGGACCCAATCTGTAAACAAAACTCTGGCGACCTTTGCGTGGAGCAAAAGGTCAATCGTTTATCATTACAGTGACTGCGAGTACGTAAGGAAAATTAGTCCAGCAAATCTGCAGCGGGGGGACTCCCCACCCACTGGAAAGAAGCTCCATCTGGGGTGTCCAAAATAGTACCCTTAATATAAGGTTGGGCGCAGTTCCGACTGGCAGCCGTACGATTACATTGTGGATGGTCCATCATATTCCTCCCGACGGCCCCTCTTCGTACTATCTAATATATGCAAACACCGCCTGAACCTGCATGCAACACCGCGGTATCCTCACGGGCTTGGTATGACGCGACCATCGCTGAATTCCTGAGAACCCAACCCGATGCCATTCTAGGACGACTGGCTAGAAACAGCGATTTCACTCTGCTTTCGACACAGAAGGAGGCGTGGCTGGCCCAGATTGCCATACTGCAGGACCGCCTCGTTGATTTGACAGGCTCGTTGTTCTTGGAGTTTAACATTCCACGGATGGGACGACGCATTGATGCGGTGCTACTCATCGGCCCGGTTGTGTTTGTGATCGAGTTCAAAGTGGGGGAAATTACATTTGAACGCGCAGCGGTGGATCAGGTGTGGGATTACGCTTTAGATCTCAAGAATTTTCACGAGGCCAGTCATTCCGTTTCCATTGTTCCTATTCTCATTGCTACTGCTGCCACGGTATCGCCGACGCTGAACTTACTCTCTGACGGGGACAAGGTTTACCGCCCGATCCAAGTACACCCCGCCGGCTTTCGCCAAGCGCTTGACCTGGCTTTGCAAATCGTGAATGGGAAAGCGGTCGATGAGCAAGGATGGTCGCGCGCCCCGTATCATCCCACGCCCACCATCGTGGAAGCCGCGCGCGCACTTTATGCCCATCACTCGGTAGAAGCCATCGCTCGATACGATGCGGGTGCGCAGAACCTTCGCGTCACTTCGTGCCGCATTGAAGAACTGGTGGACGAGGCGAGAGCGCAAAACCAAAAGGTCATTTGCATCGTCACGGGTGTACCCGGAGCCGGCAAGACACTGGTCGGATTGAACATTGCGACTCGTCGTCGAGACATGAAAGAACCGACACACGCAGTCTTTCTTTCAGGGAACGGCCCGCTTGTCGCTGTGCTCCGGGAAGCACTTACCCGTGACGAGGTTGCACGTCAAAAAAGTCATGGTATTCGAGTCCGAAAGGGGAAGGTTGCCGAGAGTATCAAAGCTTTTATCCAAAACGTTCATCACTTTCGCGACGAGGCGTTGATCGACTCCGGGCCTCCGGTGGAACACGTTGTCATCTTCGATGAGGCGCAACGTGCGTGGAATATGCGGCAAACCGCTAGCTTCATGCGACGAAAAAAGAATCGCCCAGAGTTTTCCCATTCAGAGCCTGAGTTTCTTATTTCATACATGGACCGCCATTCTACGGACTGGGCTGTCATCGTGTGCCTGGTCGGTGGCGGGCAGGAGATCAACACTGGCGAAGCAGGAATCGATGCCTGGATCGAGGCCATAAACTCAAGATTTCCGCTTTGGCATTTGTACATCTCATCGAGACTAACCGACAGGGAGTATGCGGCCGGGAAGGCTCTTGGAGCCGTACGTCAGCGACAGAATACTCACTTCGATGACACCCTGCATCTCGCCGTCTCGATGAGATCGTTTCGGGCTGAGAATGTTTCAGCTTTCGTGAAGGCACTACTCGATTGCGAAAAACAACACGCCCATGAGGCCTTCTCACAACTCATGGACCGCTACCCGATCAACGTCACCCGCGACTTGAACTTGGCCAAGCAATGGATCCGCGCTCATGCCAGAGGAACCGAGCGGTTTGGGTTGGTAGCGTCTTCGAAGGCCCAACGTCTCAAACCTCATGCGATTGATATTCGAGTGGATGTTGATCCGGTCCATTGGTTTCTCAATGGCAAGGAGGACACGCGGTCGAGCTACTATCTCGAAGATGCCGCCACAGAGTTTCAGGTGCAGGGATTGGAACTCGACTGGGCATGTGTGACCTGGGACGGTGACCTGCGCTTCACCGGCACAGGATGGACCTTCCATGACTTCCGAGGCGATAGGTGGACCAATATCGCAAATCCTGACAATCGGCGCTACCTCCTCAATGCTTACCGAGTTTTACTCACTCGCGCTCGCCAAGGAATGGTAATTTTTGTTCCGCCCGGTGACCCGAGTGATCCAACACGGTCGCCTGGGTTTTACGATTCGACCTTCGAATTCCTCACCGATTTGGGCATTCCCGCACTGCCTTGAGCCTTTATTATCGCGGTGGTTACTGCCAAGACTGGGCTCATTGGAGAAATCAGAGGTGTTCCCTAGCTTCAGTATGGATTCGGGGCTTCCAATGATTTCCATCAGTCAAATGAAACGGATACGGGTTATTTTATTGAATCAGCGGAGCTTCGAGCTTAAGGGCTAATGGAGCGGACGACCGACGGGAGAGGGGAGGAGCGCCCGTGACAATTCGGGTTTGATCTCACTGACGAGACGGTTTATTACATTCGGGACATCCAGAATGTGCTACTCGGCGAAGTGAAATGCTGTCCGAATCCGCTCGAGGTCAGCACTCACGAATTCTCTCTGGAAATGCCACAGCTTATAATCGGTCTGTAACCTCAGATAGATAACCCTTGCGGCACTCCACGTCCTGTCGGGGTGACGTTCCCACCCAATGGGCTCAGCAATTGTCTTCAACGAAATTGCCTCCCTTGAACTCGGGGAAAACCTGGTACTCCAACGCAGCACGTGTTCGCCGGCCGCAAGAAAATCACGCTTGTAGCCATTGCATGTTTTGTCAGCGACAACGAGATTCTCGATCCCGTTGTCCGGGTATCGTGACCAGGGAATAAAATGGTCCAATTCAGCGGAATGGGGCTCGCGGATTCGCGTGGAGCAATAAAAGCATCGCTCTTGCTGAAGTTCCCATATTCCGCCACGAATCCTCGTCGTCGACGTTCTGTCTACTCCGAACAGAAAATCCTCCAACTGAGCGTCATGCAGCTTGTTCAGACGCGAAACCATGGCGGCCCATTTTCTGTGGATTAGTGGCCGGAGGAGGCCGTTCAATTGCAAAAGGTATTCTCCCACGCCGGGTTTGAACCGAATCTGGTTATCGAAATGTCCACGCTCACCGCGCTGGTATTTCAGAACCTCCTCTCTCTGGACGTCCTCGGTCCAGCCGATCTCGTAAACGAAACGATCCTCGGTCGTCTCAAACCTCTGAACTCGCGGGAGAGGCATTTGAATTAGCTTCCATTCGATGCGATTCACCAAACGTTCAAATGCAGGTCGTGCTGCTGCCCTAGCCTGGGCAAGAGGCGTCGACAGGTCCGGGGCATGTTTGGTGCGAAACGTTGCAATGGAAGAAACGATTTCAGCTTGCCCATTGGTGTTTTGGAGCAAAATCGAAGGGCTGGAATCCGGATTGAAGAAAGATGTCTGAGGCCAGTAGATCTCGATAACTTTTTCTGCCAGTTGGCGGGTTGTCACGCTCTCTGGGGCGAGTCCGGACTCCAACGAATTCTCCATGCATAAATCCATCAAACCGATCAGAACCGCGTACTTGTAAGTCGCCGTGAATCTTCCTTCATCAAGCAGTGCGAGCAGCTTCTCGGCGAAACCGATGATGCCGCGTCCTTTATCGTCAGGTTGAGTCATTCCTTTTCCCAGTACGGCGCTTGCGAAGGCAAAACCCAGCGGATCCCCCCACGCGGGTCTTCTACGTCACCAAGGTAGCGAGGAATGATGTGCAGGTGAGCATGTGCTACGGTCTGCCCAGCCGCCTTTCCCGCGTTAATGCCAATATTGTACCCGTCTGGTGAATGTTTCGTCTCAATGTGCTTTCGAGTGAGGTCGACTAGCCCCCAAATCTCCTCTTGCTCTTCTTCTGTCAGTCTGAAAAAGTCGATTTCATGCCGTCGAGGCACGATTAACACGTGCCCGGGGCTGACTGGAAATTTATCGAAAAATGCGACGGCAAGATCGGTTTGTAAGATCGTGTCACCCAAAGAAATCCGCTCACAGAAAACACATTCCATGCCATGAATCTTAGCAAGATTCGAATGACCCGTCACGTCCGTAGGTTTCTTTTGAGGTCTTGCCTCCCACAGTGAGCCCATTTCATTGTCTGAGAATAACGCTAAGCTCAAACTCACTCGTCGACGATAAGAGACACTGGGTCGCAAGCGGGAGGCCGGGGCCGGCCTTGATTCACATTGAGCCCATAAGCGAGAACCCAATCCCAAACCCAACAGGCGCTATCTCTTGAGACGATTCGCACAAGCCCATTGGAGGATATCATTGGGACTAGGTGTTTTCATTTCATAAAAGACCCCAATCATCTCCTGTGTCACATATACAGAAAATTCGATGCGAGGACCCTATGATCTCAACTTTTTCATGGCTTGACTACTCAGAGAAGGAAAGACGTAGGGTCGTTGAAGTCATCAAGGCCTTTGAAGAGCCGGATACTCGGGACGAACTTGGAATCGGGGCGGTGAGGGATGGCTTTGCGGATCTTTTTTTCCCTGGGACAAGCACGATCCAGACACGGGCCAAGTATTTCTTCTTCGTCCCGTGGGTCTATCTCCAACTCGAGCGGCAAAAGGTTCCGTCGAGTGAAATCGCCCGGAAGGCTCGCCAACATGAAATCAGCCTTATCGATGCATTATGCAAGTCTGGGGAGAAGGACGGGGTGATCGGGATTGAAGCCCGCTCCACCCTTAAGCGGTTACCCAGCAATATCTACTGGCAGGGCCTGGCGACTTGGGGTATTCGCCTTTATCCAGGCTCGCAAGACCAGTATCACCGTTCAATCGGTGCTTTTTACCAGAGTAAACAAGAGCAACCGCGAAATGACGACGGCGAGCCAATTGATGGGAGTATATCCCGCAACTGGCATGCCCCGTTGCCCCATGCCCCTGGAGGTTTTCCTGATCAATCAACGTTTCGCCTCAAACCGACTGAAGCAGAATACCTCCGCGAACGCATCATGGCACGCTTGCCGGGTACGCTGTTGGCGTTCCTGGTTGATCGAGGGCACAAGTCCGACCCAGTCGATTTCCCTTGGGAGCATCCGCAACACGCTGAATTTCCGGCTCGTTGTCGTGAGCAACTTGAGCACGCCCGAAATTTTTCCGAAATGATCCACGGCGCCCAGCTGCTCTACAACCTTCTGCTGGCAGAAAAGACTGCCGACAAGGAAAAACTTGGCAGCTATACCAAGCGTCTTGAAGAGTGGTTCACGAGAATTCGGACGCGGTCCACGGCTTTCGACAGCTGGGATCGCCGACAATTCTGGGACGTTGTCGTTTCAGGAGGAGCGAGAGTCACGCTACTTACTCAATCCTTCATTAACACTTGGCTGGATTTGGCTTCTGGCCTGACGTCCGCAGCGACCCTTATCAAGGACGATCACGCACGCAGGTTGATTTGTGAGCGCGAACTCGCTTTGAAGCGCGATCAAGCACGCCTTCAGAATCCCCGGGCCCTCGAACTTTGGAGTGGTGCGGCTGGAACTGCCCAACTTAATTACCGCTGGCGAATAGCACAAACAATTGTAGGAGACATCCTCGAGGGCCTATTACGGGATAAGACAAATGCTTGAGCCTGACGATCGCCGCCTGCTGTTCGAAGCTCTCCGCCCGCCTGAGAGCTATACCCTTAACTGTGGAGTAGGCACCACTTTCTCGCTCGACCTCCTTGCGCTGCTTACTGTGCCACTTGCGTATACACTCTTCGATTGGGGCGACGATGAAGACCCGTTACATGCCAATCCACTGGCCCTTCTCGAGGCGATACGAGGTAACTCCGACAAGCTCCACATCTTCTGCCAGGGAGGTCGGATTACAGTCCCAACTCGTCATCAGCATCTCTTCGGCTACTTTGAAGACTCCGTCATTCAGGTAACGCCTTCGTCTCCAGACAAGGTTTTTCATCCTAAAGTATGGATATTACGTTTCACGGCTCAGAACAAGCCTGTCCTTTACCGATTGCTTTGCATGAGCCGAAACCTTACCTTTGACTCCTCTTGGGACACTCTCCTGGTACTGGATGGTGAGTTATTCGATCGGACGAATGCCTTTGCCGTGAATCATCCCCTTGCGGATTTCGTCACGGCTCTCCCAGGGCTGGCCATTCACCCGGTTCCCCCGCCCGTGAAACTGGATATTGAGCAGATGGGGCAGGAATTGCGGCGAGTAAAATTCGAGCTGCCCGAGGGCTTTGACGACGTGGCTTTCTTCCCACTTGGTATCGAAGGTGCAAGGAGTTGGCCATTCCAGGGGCGAATTGACCGGATTCTCGTAATTTCTCCGTTCATTTCGGCAAAGTGTCTTTTGCGCTTAACGAGGGAGGGTGATCACAATATTTTAGTCAGTCGAGTGGAAAACTTGGCTGTAGTGGGACAAGGGTCACTCGAAGGATTCGAGCGAGTAAAGGTACTCAGCGCGGGAGCCAACTTAGAGAACAGCGAGTTGGAAAGCTCGAACGGCCCTGCAGATGTCCCTTTTTCTGGATTGCATGCCAAACTCTACGTTGCAGATGCCGGATGGCAGGCCAGCCTGTGGACGGGGTCGGCAAATGCCACGGACGGAGCGTTCAGCGGCAATGTCGAGTTTCTTGTCCGGCTGCGAGGAAGTAAGAGTCGATTCGGAGTCGATGCTGTCCTGGGCCAGGGTGATGATAAAACGAGTTTTTCCAACTTGCTGCAAGACTTTGCACCGCCACAAGAATCAGTAGATGTAGACCCAGATCAAGAGCATCTTGAGCAGCAAGTTGAAGATATCCGCCGCGCGCTCGTGCGTGCTGACCTGATCGCGAAGGTGGAGTCAGGCGGCGATACCGGATCCTTCAAGCTCCAAATTTGGGTGGCAGCAACTCTACAGGATATCCCCAGGGAAGTCATGGTTCAATGTTGGCCGATCACCTTGCAAGAGGAACGCGGGATTCCTCTAAACAGAGGTCAAGTTATGCTGGGCGAATTCCCGCAGTTGTCATTTGAAGCCTTAACGTCATTCTTCGCCTTCAAAGTGACGGCAAGCAATCAGGGGAAGACGGCTTCCGTACGTTTCGTTCTCAACCTGCCACTTGAGGGGGCTCCCTCCGACCGGAAGGAACGTATTCTCAGGTCTTTCCTGCACAACCGAGGCCAGACCTTACAATTGTTGCTCTTACTTCTTTCTGATGGAGAGGCCGGCATCCCACAGTTTCTAATCCCTGGGCAAGGTTCAAAAGAAGGGCATGACGAGAATCAATCGGTCGGTTGGGGATTCCCGCTTTTTGAATCTATGGTTCGTGCTCTTGATCGCGATCCTGCCAAACTCGAGCAAGTCGCGCGGCTGGTCGAGGACCTTCGCAAGACTCCCGAAGGTCAGGGACTACTCCCCGAGGAGTTCGACGCGGTTTGGCAGCCGATTTGGACCGCCCGTGAAAGGCTAAGAAGGTGAGTGGTCAACTTGCAAGGCCCAATGTTGATGAAATACTTCGCGGTCTCAAAGACTTCCAGCGAGAAACGGTGGATTATGTTTTCCATCGTCTTTATCTTGATCCGGATCACACAAGACGGTTCTTAATTGCCGACGAGGTCGGGTTGGGCAAAACTCTCGTCGCGCGCGGCCTGATAGCCAAAGCGATCGATTATTTGTGGCATGTCGACCGGATCGACATCGTTTACATTTGTTCCAATGCTGACATCGCTCGTCAGAACATTAATCGCTTGAATGCAGGTGCGGGAGACAGTTTCTCGCTCCCTACCAGACCCACACTTCTGCCTATAGTAATCAGCGACCTCAGCAAGAAGAAAGTGAATTACATCTCTTTCACGCCCGGAACAGGTCTCGATCTGACATCTGGCCTGGGAATCATCAAGGAAAGGGCCGTTATCTACCACTTGTTGGACCGGGCATGGGGGCTGAGTGGCGCTGGTCCCCTAAATGTACTCCAAGGCTTGGCAGGAAAGGAAAACTTCCGGGAAACTGTGCATTCCCTTAAAAAGGACCACCCAATCGACCAGAAGCTGGCGGATGAGTTCGGAACGATACTCAGTAGCCGAAACGACCTTCGCACCCGTTTCGATCAGCTGTGTGATCATTTCTCTCGAGCTCGAATCAACATACCTGAGGAGCAGGAGTCCGAGCGGAGGAAGTTTGTTGCTGACATTCGCGCTCTGCTGGCCCAGACCTGCATTAAAGCGCTTGAACCTGACCTGATCATCCTCGATGAGTTCCAACGTTTCAAGTACCTTCTCGACGATGACGATGAAACCGGCGAATTGGCTCGCCAACTCTTCAATTACTCAGATGAAGCTGGCGAGGCCCGTGTTCTCCTCCTCTCGGCCACCCCTTATAAAATGTACACACTCACCGATGAAGCCGGAGCGGAGGACCACTATCAAGATTTTCTGCGGACTCTCAGCTTCTTACAAGACAATTCAAATGGAACTGGAGATTTTGAATCTCTGCTTTCCGAATACCGGCACGAGTTATACCGTTTGGGAGACGGAGCGAATGCACGACTGCCTGAGATAAAAAAGGAGCTGGAAGCTAGGCTACGAAGGGTGATGGTTCGCACTGAGAGGATTGGAGTCTCGAAAGACCGAGACGGGATGCTTACAGAAATCCTTGGCCAGAATTCGAGACTGCATGCCGATGACCTTGAATCATACATCGCCCTTCAGAACATTGGGCGGATGCTCGAGCAGGGTGACCTGATGGAGTACTGGAAATCTGCCCCTTACCTCCTGAGTTTCATGGAAGATTATGAGCTAAAGAGTGGGTTCGATGACGCAATTGATTCTCGCGAGGGGTCCGGAGAACTCGCCCGCATCATCAGTAATGCCCGGGGTTTGGTGATCCCTTGGAATGAAATAACCTCATACTCGCAAATTGATCCCAACAACGCCAGACTTCGTGGCTTGATCGCCGACACCATTGAGGTGGGCGCGTGGAAACTTTTGTGGATGCCCCCATCCTTGCCTTACTACCAGCCAGGCGGAGCCTTCTCCGATCCCGGGTTGGCACGCCTTACTAAACGCCTGGTTTTTTCTTCCTGGAAAGTCGTTCCCAAAGTTATTGCCACATTGTTGAGCTACGAAGCCGAGCGGCTGATGATCCGGTCGTTTGAAAAAGATCCCCAAAATCCTCCCGAGAACTCTCCCGACGCTCGCAAGAGGCGGCGTCCGCTACTGCGTTTCACTCGCACGGACGAACGTCTCAGTGGCATGCCCGTTCTCGGCATGATCTATCCGTGCGTTACGTTTGCGAGAAAGTTCGATCCGCTTTCATTTATGCCAGCGGAGGCGACGAAAGAGGGACCCCCTGCCCTAGGAGACGTCATTTCGCTAGTTCAGAAACGCATTGAGGAGCTTCTCCCATCAATAATTCCAAGCGAACAACGACCTGGGCCAACGGACGAGACCTGGTATTGGGCTGCCCCAATACTGTTTGACCTGCAACTGGAAGAGGGCGCAACCCGTGATTGGTTCGCCTCAGAAGGACTCGCAGAAGAATGGCAGGGGGAAGAGGGTTCCGAGGCGGAGGGCGAAGAGGAATCCCTCTGGTCTGCCCATGTCGATAAGGCAAAACAGCTCGTTGCTGGAGAGATCCAGCTGGGTACTCTACCTCAAGATTTGTCACATGTTCTTGCTCTCATGGCTCTTGCTGGTCCCGGAGTAGCCGCGCTGCGAGCACTTTCCAGACTGTGCGGTGGCCCCTCGAGCCTATCAAACCCCGCAGTCAGGACCAGTGCGGCCACTGTAGGTTGGGCATTCCTCCGGCTCTTTAATCTACCGGAGGCTACAGCTCTTCTCCGTGGCATTAATTCGCAGGAGCCCTACTGGGAACGGGTTCTCGAATACTGCGTGGATGGGAATCTGCAATCTGTGCTCGATGAATATGTTCATATTCTTCGCGAGTCGGAAGGGCTCATGTGGAAGGAAGCGGAAACTGTTGCAGAAGATGTCTCTTCTGCGGCCTGTCAAGCGCTTTCATTGCGAACTTCCACTCTCGGATTGGATACGATAAAGCTTGAATCCGACGAAACCATCTCGATGGAACCCAAAGGATTGCGTGCGAGGTTTGCCCTCCGCCTGAATGAAGAAAAAGTGGATGGAACTGAACAGATTACGCGCGCCGACCAGGTTCGGAGATCGTTCAACTCGCCGTTCTGGCCCTTCGTGCTCGCAACGACCTCAATTGGCCAGGAAGGCCTCGATTTCCATCAGTACTGTCACGCTGTAGTGCACTGGAACTTGCCTTCTAACCCAGTGGACATCGAGCAGCGCGAGGGACGGATACAACGGTATAAAGGTCACGCCATACGGAAGAACGTAGCTCTCAGGATCGGAAGACCGGCAGTAACGAAGGAATTCGGCGATCCATGGGAATGTTTGTTCAGCGCTGCCGAGCAGCAGCGGCCTGCCGACGCTTCAGACCTCATCCCTTACTGGGTGTATCAGATTGAAGGTGGTGCGAAAATTGAACGTCATGTACCGGCATTGCCTCTGAGTCGTGACATGGACCGGCTCAATGCGTTGCGCCGGTCGCTTGTGATCTATCGCATGGTCTTCGGGCAGCCTCGACAGGAGGATCTCATGAATTATCTTCTGACTAATGTGCCCGCCTCAGAATTACTTCATCTCATCGAAGAGCTTCGCATTGATCTGAGTCCACCACGATCATTAACTGGGTGATGAGTCAGTTTTTCTTCAAAGGTTGCATGGAGGGAATGCGGACTCCGACTATCCACGGGTCCTTCCTTAGAAATTGAATTGCACCTGGCACAGATCCGGTCGTCCCATTTGAATTTTCTTCCGATGAGGCAGCGAGCAACTATCTCCAAACTGGATTCTTGATTAATCGGAACGAAGGATTCTGACGATAAGTTAATTTGTGTAACAAGCATCGGGGCTGGCCCGAAGAGCGGAACTGGCCTCATTTTTCAAAGGCACCAAACTTTAACTCGGGACCTCCCGACGATTGGATCTTGAAATGAAGAATCGCATCTATCAATGGTTAGAGGTATCGCCGGCGCCAAACCGGACGAGCCATCTCACTCATTCTTTTCTGATGGTTTTGATTCTCTCTAACGTCCTCGTTGTGATTCTCGAATCGGTGCACACGCTAAAGGCGCGGTTTGGGAGAGAATTCTTCTGGTTTGATGTCCTTTCTGTGAGTGTGTTCACCGTCGAGTATCTACTGCGGCTGTGGGTGTGCACATCACATCACAAATACCGTTCGCCCTTGTGGGGGCGGATCAGATTTGCTCTCTCCCCATTCGCGCTCATTGACTTGCTTGCCATTCTGCCGTTCTACCTGCCCTTCGCGCATGCCGATCTGCGGTTTCTCAGGGGAATACGCATCTTCCGGATGTTGAGAATCCTGAAAATCGGTCGCTACTCGGATGGATTCAATGTCCTCGGAAAGGTTGTGAGAGAGAAGCGCCATCATTTGGCGGCCAGTTTTACGGTCCTGTTCACCCTGTTGATTATCGGAGCCTGCACAATGTACGAGACCGAACACCTTGTCCAGCCGGACAAGTTCTCGAACATCCCTGCGGCCTTATATTGGGCGACCGAAACAATGGCCACGGTGGGGTATGGCGACGTGTATCCCATTACCGGAATCGGAAAATTCATTGGAGCGCTCATCGCGATCCTGGGAATTGCCGCATTTGCGTTGCCGACCGCCATTATCGGGGCAGGGTTCGTTGAGCAAATTCATGCACGGAAGGAGATACTTCAGTTTTGTCTTCATTGTGGATATCCGATGCAGGTTCTTCCTCGAATCGCACAAAGAGAAGAGACGACATTGACGACGGGACCTGGCGCCAGGAATCTACAAGATGCCGAACGTCAATATCATCCGCCAGTGCTTGTGGATCATTAGACCTACCTTGATTCGGGGTTGTTACGAATTCCCAAAAGACTAAACGAGGGAGATGAGTAGTTGTTATGGATAGTATGGCAGCAATCCAGGCGGCCGGATCTATTGCAACAGCTGTAGGGGTGTGGTTCGCCTTTCGTCAGCTCCGGATGACCAAGCAGCAAGCCGTCGCTTCGTTCGAGAACCAGTTGAACCATCGCTACCGGGAGATTGCCGAGCAGCTCCCCGTGGATCTGCTCCTTGGCGGCTCTCTCTCTGAAGAAGATATTAAGAGGCATTTGAAATACTTCTATCAATACATCGATCTAACGAACGAAGAGATCTTTCTGCGAAAGAACGATCGGATCTCGGACTCGACTTGGGAGAGTTGGCGGGAAGGAATCGAGTGGACTCTTTCACTGCCCACTTTCAAATCAGCTTGGGAGACTATCAAGCGGCAGTTGCCGGACGGTTTCCAGGAATTACGCCGCCTGGAAAATGAGAATTTTCGCAGAAACCCGAAAGATTGGAAGTGATCGGTCCTCGTCCATTGGAGGCAGACATCGACGGCGAAGGTCTGCCCTCAACAAGATACATTGTTAGCTTGGACAACACAGGGCTCAGATCCGGACAATTTTGTAAGAAATTTAGAATTCAGGTCAGCGACAAATTTCAAAATCTTTCGCCCCCGACGGGGCTGGTTGCCCTGGTTGATGCATGTTCCCACGGCTGTCGCCGTGGGCCAAAGATCTACGCGCCCCGCAAGCGGGGCTGAGCTCAAAAACTCGTAAAACTCGGGACACTTCCAAATTTCCGATCGAGTTGTTGAATGGCGCGGCATCAACGACGCGCTTTTCGGCAGCGGCCAGTGTGCGTCGTGCTGGTGAAAAACCCACGAGACAGAAACTGACTCCGATTCCTGAGGCTATCACTACTTATCTTTATTATTACCACGCAGCTTCTCTCGCGTGGTGACATAGATATCCGATTGGCCCTCGCCTCCATCACGTACGGAACTGAAGTAGAGCATGCGGCCGTCGAAGGAGAAGGACATGCGGCCCCCGTCAAAAAAAGGACCGTTGAGGATCGTGAGGTTGACCGGAACCGACCACGGGGCCGAAGAACTCTCCCTGGTCGCTGTCCACACATCCCTCTGGCCGAGTCCATCCGGGCGGGTCGAATCGAACACGATCTCCAGTCCGTCTCTCCGGACAGCCGGACCCAGTTCGTCGAACTCGGTGTTCAGTTCTGCGACAGGAGTGACTGGACCGAATGTGTCGTCGTCTCGCATGCGGGTCTCGTAGATATCAAAGCTCCCAGCGCGGTTGCTGCCAAAGTACATCACTTCTGCGCCAGTCTCGTCCTCAAAGAAATACGGTGTCTGGTCCCTCCCTGGACTGTTCACTTGGCAGCCAATGTTCTCGGGCGGTCCCCAGCCGAAGTCATCGCGCCGGTCGTGACGGCGGGAGACGTAAATATCAAGTAACCCACAACCACCCGGACGATTGCTGGCGAAGTAGAGTCGGTGCTCGTCGAGGCTGAGGGCGGGGCAGAATTCATTGGAGCTCGAATTGACGTTCGGAACCAACTCCGGCTCCCCCCAAGGCTCATCGATGCTGGCCCGCTTGGACACGTATAGATCAAAAAGCGCTGACCCATTCGGGGAGCGCCCGAAGTACAGGCTCAGCCCGTTCTTGGAGACAGATACGCAGGTCTCGAAGGCGGACGAGTTGACTGGCGCCCCCAGGTTCACCGGAGACGACCAGTCGGTGAACTGCGCATACAAAAGCACCGTAAAGAACACTAACATGAAACTCAAACTAATAATGACAGTCATTCGCTTCATAAGATCCTCCTCAATAGAAACCGGCGGTCCAGACTGCGACATCCCGCCTGAACCAAGCGAGCTGTTTCCGGTCGCAGTCGTAACCGGCACGAGACTTGATCGCGATGTATTTGATCAACTACAGCCAACGATGAAGAATGGTTCCGAAAGGGAAAATTTGGAGAAAATCCTACTCAGAATTCGTGAATAAGTAGGTTTGGCCGCGCCGAGTAAATTGCGCGCACAACCCCAATGATGTTAGCCATTAATACTATGTGAAAGTTATCACAAATACCTTCAATACACAAGGATGATTTTGATAACCGAATAAATTTGAGATAGTACCGAATTCCCCAATGCGCGGCTTACTTGCGGAGTACATCGTTGCCCGCGCGCTGGGCGTCGATACGGGACGTGTGCGCGAGGGTTGGGCTACGTTCGATCTGACGACACCTGAAGGCGTGAAGGTGGAAGTGAAGTCGGCTGCGTACTTGCAGAGTTGGTACCAGAAGGAGCCTTCGGTTATCAGCTTCAGCATAAAGAAGAGTCGCGCTTGGAACCCGGACACAAATGAGTTCGAAGGCGATCGGCGACGGCAGGCCGACGTCTACGTTTTTGCGCTGCTGGCTCACCAAGACAAGGCGATGTTGGATCCCCTTAATTTGGATCAGTGGGAGTTCTATGTGCTTGCGACTCGGGCCATTGAAGAGCATGGGGCAAACAAGCATTCGATTTCGCTGCCGGTGCTTTGTGGGCTGGGGGCAGGACCTCATAGGTACCAGGCGCTGCGGCGGGCGGTTGCGATGGCTGTTGAGTAATGAAGAGAGGGCGAAGGAATCTTTCGCCCCTACGGGGCTTTGGCGTCGAGGGTGGGGTTACCCCGGGCTTGCTCCACAAAAAGCGTGGAGCGGCGCCCGGGGCTACATTCTTTCCGGCCCTCTGGGCCTACATCTAGAAAGATTCGGGACGGTCTGACAATTGGGGACAGCCCCGAACTTGGAGAATCCAGTCTTGAACTACAGGATCGTGCCTGAGGTACTGGGAACAGCGGGGGATCACCGCTAAGGCGCAGAGAGCGCGGAGTTCATAATTCGATGTTTCAAGGGTTGGTAGCCTCCCCGCGGCTTCATGCGGGGGGGGCGTTTGCGTGAAGATGGCAGAACAGGTGATTTCTTGTAAGCCGAAGGCACAAGCCCACGCAAAGCACAAATTGCCGGGCGGAGCGACTAGGAATCAACTCCTTGAAATTTGCGCGCACAAGCCCCCCCCGCACAAACCGCGGGGACGCTACCAGAGCGTCAACCTGGCTCAGTGGGAGTTTTATGTGCTTGCGACAAGGGCCATTGAAGAGCGTGGGGCAAACAAGCAGTCGATTTCCCTATCAGCGCTTCGGAGGCTGGGGGTGGGACCTCATGGGTACCAGGCGCTGCGGCAGGCGGTTGCGGAGGCTGGAGCGTCAGGGAAAGAGGGCAAATGAATCTTTCGCCCCTGACGGGGCTCGTTGCCCTTGTTGATGCGTGTTCCCACGGCTGCCGCCGTGGGCTAAAGGTCTAGTGCCCCGCAAGCGGGGCTCAATGCGAACAGCTGGCGCCGTGGGCCAAAGATCTAACGGCCCCATAAAGGGGGCTGAAAGGGATTGGTTACCCAAGATTGAGGCCGAGGGCTAAATCCGCCCGAGGCGCACTAACGCCCCGCAAGCGGGGCTCTGCATTCTTTGGGGATTCGTGACCCACGGCTGGCGCCGTGGGCCAAAGATCCAGCGCTCCGCAAAGCGGAGCTGAAAGGGATGGGTTACCCAAGATTGAGGCCGTGGGCCAAATCCGCCCGAGGCGGACCGCGAAGCGGGGCTGAGACGGATTGGATCCACTGTCAAGAACTCAGGACGGCGACGAATTTCTTGGTTGGCTGTTTAAAAGCGGGCCCGGAAATACACCGAGCGGAGACGAAACCAAGCGGGGCCGGTCTGCGCCGGCCCCGCACCTGGCTAGAACAGCAACGTGATGGACTTTTGATAGCCGGCAGCGCCGTGTATATAACCCCAGCCGTTAATGACCCGGTCCCATGCATACAGGAAAAATGAATGTGCGCAGTGGATCGAGGTCGGGTCGCCGGCCACCTTGGCATTCCAGGGCGTCGGGCCTGGCGGCGGAACGGCGACACCGGTGATGCCCGCCCAGAGGCGCGTCGGTGTAATGTGGTTGTTGTAGTTGTCCGACGAGACGGACATGGACTTATTATCTCCCCAGTAAGCCGTAAGGCTCCAACCCAGCAGGTGGGATTGAGGCGCCGAGGCCGTTACCTGGAACGTGAACGTGGGGGTACCGGTGTTGACGATCGCGCAGGTGTTGACGGGCACGTTGCCCGGTTGTTGGAGGATCTGCTGGATGCTGGCGACCGGCAGGGTGTTGTCGATCATCACCCTGGCGAAGCGGCCGGGATCGGTAGCGTGTCCAATCTCGGACGCAGGGCTCTGAGCGGAGAACAGTTTGATGCTGATCGTGTTGACGCCGTTCGGCTGGCCGGTGGTATCCAGGAGAAGGCCCAGCCAGAAGTTGAGCCAGATCTGGCCCGGGGAGCGCAAAGGATAGTAGCCGCCGGGGGCCGGAATCGTGGTGACCAGCTCGAACCGGGTGAGCGGGACGCTCCAGAGGTAGTCGCCGAATGCCTGCGTCACCTGGACTGGGGGCCCCCCCAAGCCGGCGATGAACACCTGATAGAAATTGGCTCCCATGCTGCGCGCATGTTGCCAGTTGATCATCAGCGGAAGAGTGCCTCCGAAGGGGCAATCTTTGACCTGGAAGAAATAGGTCGGGTCCATGGTGGTATCCGCATAACCGTTGGGCAGGTGCACCGCATCGGCCGGCACAAAGCCGATCCCGAGGAAAATGGGCCCGGCCGCGGTATAGACGGAAGCGGTCAGATCGACCTCACTGACCTCCGTCGCGCAGGCGATCAGGACTTGATTGGAAGAAAGGACAGCGACGCTGTAAGGCGCGAATGCTGTGGGCCCGGCGATGCCCATGACCGTGGCCGGCGAGGTGGTGAGGTCGGCCTTGAGCACGGTACCTGTGGGGTTGGGTTGTGGAAACAGGATGGTGCTCTCGCCGGCGTCCGCCCACGTCAAATGGCGGGGACCGTTCAGGCCACTGGCAATGACGACGCTCGTGTTCGTCGAAAGGTCGAATCGGGTGATGGTGCCGGCATCGGAGCTGACATAGAGGAAACGGCCGTCGCCGGTGACCAGTACGCCGCGGGGGTTGGAGATCGTCGCCACCACCGTCTTGACGCCGCTGGTGAGATTGATCTGCTGGATGTGGCCGCCCGTAAACTCTGCCACGTAGGCCACGCCATGCGCCTCATCCAGGGCAACCTGGGAAATGCCGTTCAGTCCGCCGGCCACCACGCTGGCGGCGGCCCGGTTCATGTTGGTCAAGCTAAGGCGCAACAGTGTGCCGGGACCCTCCGTGACATAGGCATGGAGGCCGTCGGCGCTGAGTTCAACGTCGTGCGGTGCATTGTACCCGCTGCCAAGAACAGTCTTGACGTGAGTGTGGGCGGTCACGGCGATTATGTTGCCGGAACCGGCATCCGCAGCGTAAAGTTGGTCGGTGCTGACCCGGTAGGAACTGCCTTGCAGATCAGCATAGCCGGTAGCGATGGTCGTCGGAACTGGTAGTGGCATTGGAGCCTCCCCTCCTCAGGACTGATTTTGCGTTCAACCCGGATTTCGATATTGGTTTCTTGAGTCAGAGCAGTATACACCCCCACGTCCGCAACCACAATTTTGCATTCCAGGCCCCCGCCCGTGAAGGAAAAGCAGGTGTCAGGTGCAGGGAGAGAAGGTTATAGGTGATAGGTCGTAGGTAATAGGAGAAAGCAGTTCAAAGTTCAAGGTTTCAAGTTCAAAGTCGAAAAGCCAGAATTCGAAGAGAAGGGACAGACACCTGGTTTAGAGAAGGTTCAAAATACAAGAGCGTGAGGTGTCAGTCCCTATTCTTTGAAGGCGATCGGTGACGGCAGGCCGACGTCTATGTTTTCTCGCTGCTGGCGCACCAAGACAAGGCGACGCTGAAGAGAAGGGACAGACACCGGCTTCAGAGAAGCTTCTAAGTGATAGAGCGTGAGGTGTCAGTCCCTATATTTTGGCTCAGTGGGAGTTCTACGTGGTGGCGACGCGAACCATCGAAGAGCATTTGTCCAATCGGCAGTCAGTTTCTTTATCGGCGCTTCAGAGGCTGGGGGCGGGACCCCATAGTTACAAAAGCCTGCGGAAGGCGGTTGCGGAGGCTGGCGCGTAAGGAAGAGAAAGAATAGGAATCTTTCGCCCCTGACGGGGCAAGAAATTGGGGGCACCGCGGAGCCGCAGGGAGCGCGGAGCGGGAGAGTCCAAGGTCCAAAGTCGGAAACCAGAAACCCAATACAGCTCGTTGTGCCTTCCGCCACTGAGGGCAGGAGTTCAAGGTGAAGGACAAGGGCAGCCGGCGGATTCTTGACTCAACGATAGGCTTCCTTGCGGTGACGAACGGCGATGATGTCGACGAGTCGCTGGTGATCATCAACGGTGAAAACGACCCGGTAGGGACCCACGCGAATTCGCCACAGATTTTCTTCTCCCCGCAGTTTCCTGCAACCGTGAGGACGCGGATTGGATGCCAGCGCCTCGATGGCAGGAAAGATCCGACGAACGATCGAGGCATCCAAGCCCTCCAATTCTTTGCGGGCTGATCTCGCAAAGGTGAGAGCATAGTTATTCATGGGTGCGCAGTTTGCCCTGGCGCTGCAAACGCTCTTTTACGCTTTGCAGGGATTCTCGGGGTTCATGTTTTCGTTGACGGGCGACCAACCGGTCGAAGACGTCCTCCCAAAGATCGCCGTGCTTTTTGAGGTCGAGGACGACCCCCGTCCGTTCACCCTTCTCGTTAACAATGAAATGAACACCTTGCATTGGTGGCTCTTCCTCCTAGAATTGTGGGTGGTTATTATAACACTGCCATGAGAGCCTCCATGAGAAAGTAATAGCCGGGCGCCGAAAGTATGGTAGGACTGGGGGTCAGCGCGGAGGCGCAGAAACCGCAGGATTCAAAGTTCAAAAAAGCAAGTCCAAAGTCCAAGGTCCAAAGTCCAAAATCGAAAACCCCCATTGACCATTTTCAGCAGAGGCGAGACAAAAGCCTTTTCGCCACTGTCCGAGCAAGAAATTGGGGGCACCGCGGAGCCACAGGGATGAGAAGTTGGGTGCCGCGGACATACTCTTTGTGCATGTCTGCGAACAAGGCCGCGGGAGAATGTCCTGCGGATTTGGATACGGAGCGCAGGCATGTCCGCCGCGGCGGACGCGCCTGCGGCACCCGTGCGGATGACGCGTAAGGATTCGCGAGAAGGGGGCCATAAACTCGTGACTGTCCCGAATAGTGCTTCACATTTTCAGTCATTACTTGAGTCAAGATGAAATGCTTTGGGGGGAGTTCGGCAAAATTCAGAATGCTTCAATTGGACCGGAGGCTTGTCATGTTCGAGGGGCTGCTGAAAGGCGTTTAATGCCTGCGTCAATCCCCTTTCGCATCCACCAAGTGGCATTCGTGGGGAGCTTCAAACGAACCGCCTGAAAAGTCCGCAATGCCTCTGCACGCTGACCCGCCGCCTCTTCAAGCATAGCCAGGTAGTAGTCCCGGCTCAAACGCTTCGAGTCGTCAAAGTCCGCGCCACCGAACAACCATCGAAATGTAGCCAGCTGCTCGGCGGGAGGAAGAGCGGAAATCAATCTTTCGATCGACGCCCCGCCGGGATCCGCAATGAAGTGCGAATAATAGATGAACCAGATGTTTTCGCGTGTGGCGGAATCGATGTTTTCATTTTTTTGCCGCATGTCGTTGGCCACCCGGATCAACTCCAGTTCAGGCTCTTCGCTTTGCACATTCCAGAGGGCAGCTAACTGCAGTGTGCGCACATAATCGCGTCCCCGAGTCCCGGCAAGTGCCCCGGCGAAATGTGTCCTGGCATCCTCGATCTTGCCCCGATTCCAGAGTATCCAGTGTCCCCACATGGCATGAGCATAAGGGTTGTGGGGGTCGACCTCCAACGATTGACGGTAACGCTGCTCGGGGTCTAATCCTGCAACTCCATCCCTTGTCCGGAGAAAATCGGCCCAGCCGAGGTGTGCCAGAAGATCTGCCTTTCGTGAACCGTTGGCCTTCGTGGTGCCGACGATGATTCGTGAACCGTTGGCCTTCGTGGTGCCGACGATGAGCACGGGAGTGACTTTGTTGGCAATATCCGTGAAAGTCTCCTGCCGTCCACCCAAGTGAACATCTTCAAGCCATGCCATCGCGAGGTTTTCCCGGGCAGTACGTACCTCGGGATCCTCATTCAAAATGTGGGCCGCTTCTTCAAAGGTCGTCCATGCGGAGGAAAAATCACGCCCGCCCTGTTGCAGTTTGCCAGCTGCCAACAGTTCAGCGGTGCGACGATGCCGTTCGCGATAGCCAGACACAAGATTTGTGAGCTGATATATCCCAAAAATCAACGAGAGGATCGCGGTAGCACCACCGACCCATTTCATGGCGGTACCGGTCTTGCCGGAAGGCCCGGGAGATTGGTGTTCCCCGGAGGGTGCTTTCTTCATTTTGTTCGTCATAATAAGATTCGTATTATTATTATTCGGGACGGGCATAATTTCCATGAAAATTAGGAATAAAAAACGAAGGGGGTCAGCCTGGACATAGGTCAGAGAGGTATTGTGGAAACGGCGAATCGTCGAGAGAGGATGTCCTTGGGTTGGGCCATGGCAACGGGTGTATGATTGCGGGGCGGACGTTACGGGGAAAGTGATCAGCTCCGAGCGGGCCTTCTCAGTTTGACCCCCTTTGTTCATTATAATATGCCCAATGAGACTCCTTCCGTTGGAGAAAAACATGACTCGAAGATTCAGGCCTGTGTTTGTCTTTATCGCATTGGGGTGCCTCACGGCATGCGCCGCCGTTTCACATCACCCACAAAGCAAGCCAGTGGGCGTGGATGGAATTGCTTGTGTGGGAGATGTGATGCAGCCACCACCCGGGCTCGTGGAAATAGAGAACGCGGAGCTATTGGCTGAAGCACGTGGACCGTCTG
This sequence comes from Terriglobia bacterium, assembly GCA_020072965.1. Lineage (GTDB taxonomy): Bacteria > Acidobacteriota > Terriglobia > JAIQFV01 > JAIQFV01 > JAIQFV01. Next base: position 33,353 of record JAIQFY010000056.1, read on the forward strand.
GAGAAGGAAAATTGTGCGCGGGAAGGGTTTTTCGGGTCACACACCCACTGACGGTCTATCGGGTGTGGGATAACTCGAAAGGCTATTCCGAATATGGCCGCTGGTGGTCGTTTTCACCTCCTCAAGGGCCTCGGGAATCTTACCGTGAAGCCAATGAAGTCTGCACATCGTGGAGTCCACTGGATCGTCTGAGTGCCTGTATGCTCAAAATCGGTGCACTCATTGTCATCGGTCCAGGGCAGAGTGCTACTTGCAGTGGTACGAGCTATGGAAAGTCGCCCGTAAATCAAGTTTATGTGCCCAACGATTTGAAGAACGGTCAATTATACGTTGAGAATTGTATTGCGACCGGAAAGTGGCCAATCAACTCGCCGTGAGCTGTCACCTCCAAAGTCGTTTCCAAAAGAACTCGAGACAGTCTCAAATTTCACAGGGAACGACTGGGGATCACCGCTGTGGCGCAGAGAGGAAGAGCCCAAGGTCCAAAGTTTTGGTAGCCTCCCCGCGGTTTTTGCGGGGGGGGCTTTTCGGGGAGGTGTGCAAAAAGGTTGGTGATCTGAGATTGGAAATTGGAGATTTGAGATCGGCACCCGACTACAAGCCCCCGCAGAGCAGAAAATCCGCCGCAACGGAAAGAACTCGAGACAGTCTCAAATTTCACAGGATCGTGCGTGAGTTTCTGGGAACGACTGGGGATCACCGCTATGGCGCAGGGGGCGCAGAGAGGAAGAGCCCAAGGTCCAAAGTTTTGGTAGCCTCCCCGCGGTTTTTGCGGGGGGGGCTTTTCGGGGAGGTGTGCAAAAAGGTTGGTGATCTGAGATTGGAAATTGGAGATTTGAGATCGGCACCCGACT
>JAIQFY010000099.1 GCA_020072965.1 Terriglobia bacterium
CTGAGTTTGAAAAATGCTATGACAACAAGTCCAGTCTGTCTCGAGTGCAGGCGGATATTGAGGAGGCGGGGGCCCTCAACATCCAGGGAACTCCGCTGTTCATTGTTAACGGAAGGCCGGTGCCGGGCGCGGTGTCGTTCAGTGTTTTTCAAAAAGTGATTGAACTCGCGCTGAAACAGAGACCCAACTGAATTGTCGTCGATGACCGGGTGGCGCATACCCTGATCTATTGGGGTGTGCGAGAGAAGAGAAGAGAAAACAAGGACAACAACCGGTTTCACGATGTGCAGGACCGGAAACAGGTGGCTGTCCTGAATGGTATTAAGTTAAGTTCCTGACAATCCGAATTAGCCAAATCCCTGACAGGGATGGATTCATTAGCCCAGGGCAACGCCCTGGGTTCAAAATCCTTCAATCTTTCCGAATCCGCCGAGGCGCATTCCACAAGACATAGCCTCTCGTCTGACCCCGCCGGGGCAAGGTCAGCACAAATCGGGGGCCAGATTTGAACTGGCGACCTTCGGGTTATGAGCCGGATGAAATACTAGCCCGTCTTTGCTTCTCAACGACTTACGTATATGTTGATCGACTTATTTCACGGGTGTTCCTCGATAGTTTGTTCCCAATTTGTTCTCGATTTGTTCCCAGTTGGTTGGGGTGACCCCCTAAGCTGGCACAAAAGATTTGGGCCCATGACTCGGGTTGCTTCTGGATTGCCCGTCATCCGCTCCGATTGGAATTTGGCGCCCGGCGCGTATCACCCATCCTAATGGTGAGCGTTATATCCAGACCGCTTTGCGGCAACTCCAGCATTCGTAGAGTATCGAGTAGACGACCAATTCTGCGGCCACATACGCTTTTCAAGTAGCAAACGCCTATGCTAAAGTTTCGCGGTTGACTAGCATCGACGCCGCATCTTCCGATGTTGAGAGCCTCTAGCCTTTCGTAAACGGACACTTTCTTCTCCTTGGCAGTCGGTTACGTTTCTAGCCTCGCCGTTCTAGCTCTCATGTAAGGCAATGATTGGATCCACCATCGTCGCGCGACGAGCCGGAATGTAAGTCGCCAGAAAGGCGACAACCAACAAAATCAGCGGGACTGTGACGAAGACGATCACATCAAACGGATGCACGCCATACAGCAGAGTTGCAATCAACGGCGCTGCGGCTGAGGCAAGCACCAGTCCAATTGCAATCCCAACGCCCACGAGCAATAGCCCTTTCCCGAGAATGAGCGTGAGGATATCTGACCGCTGGGCTCCCAGGGCTACTCTTATTCCAATCTCGCGGGACCTCTGCCCAACCATGTAAGCCAGCAATCCATAGATGCCAATAGAGGACAAAAGCATCGCGACAGCCGCGAACACTCCAACCAATTCCGCCGAGAATCGGCGCGGCGCTATCGAAGCATCCATCACATCGTTCATCGAGCGCACGTTGAATACCGGCAATGCGGGATCCAATGTCTGTATCTCTTTCCGAATTTGTGATTCGAGGAGTGATGCGGGCAGAGGCGTCCTCGCCACCACGCTCACGGCCCGCGAGCGTAGTGGCGATTGTTGATAGATTGGTCTGAAAATGTGGGGGACTCCATCTGTATCGAGTCCGTCTTGCTTCATATCCTTGACGATTCCGACCACGACCACGACCACGGTTACCCAAGGAAGCCTGGGATTTACCCCCATCCGGAAGCGCCTGCCGACAGGATCGATGCCCGACCAATAGCGTCGCGCCGTGGTCTCATCAATGATGGCTACCTCCTGCTTTCCTCCTTCATCGCTTTCAAGGAAAAAACGCCCACGAATCAATGGGGATTGCATCAGCATGAAATAATCGGGACTCACTCGAACTACTTCCGCTGTTAACCCCTGCGATGAATCGGCCGCGCGGTCCTCAATCACCAGTGCGGCGGTTGTTGTTGGACGCGCGCCGGGCAAATCCGAGGTCATGGCGGCCCGATCGATTCCTGGAATCGTGGCCACACGCCGAATGACGTCTCGGAAAAAAGATGTCCTTTTTGAGAAGTCTCCATACAACACATCCGTCTTGGGATCGTTCGGTACCGGTAGGTAGAAGCTTGCAGTAACTACTTTCGAAGGATTGAAGCCCGGATTTTCCTGAATCAATCCCCAGAAAGTCCGCAGGAGCAAGCCGGCTCCAACCATCAACACAACAGCAAGCGCCAATTCAGACACAATCAGCAGACTCCTCAACCGGAGTGTCTTGGCGCTGTAACCGGAGCCTTGAGCACCTTCCCGAATTGCGGCAGTCATGTCGGCCTTCATCGCCTGGAACGCCGGAGCGAGCCCAAATATGATTCCGGTGAAGATGGAAATCAGAAGAGCAAAAAGCAGCACAGTCCGGTCGACACCCACTTCGGCAAGCCGGGGAACTGAAGCGGGAACAAAGTGAAGGATGAAACTCAAGGTCAATTTCGCTGCGAGCACGCCTGCTACACCCGAGATAAAGGAGAGCACGAGCGCCTCCGTCAGCATCTGGCGCACCATGCGGGAACGGCCAGCCCCAAGCGCCATCCGAAGTGCCATTTCTCTCTGTCTTCCTGAAGCGCGAGCCAGTAGAAGGTTTGCGATATTCACGGATGCAATTAGCACGACTAGGACTACTGCGGCCATTAATACCAGCAGTTGGGGACGCACAGAACCTACGAGTGCGTCCTGCAAAGGTTGGATCTCGATGGACCATTTGGCCTCAGGAGGATAATCATTCGGGAAGTCAGTTCGGAGTTCGCTGGCCATTGCTGTCAGTCTCGCCTGAGCCTGCGTTACATCGATGCCAGGTTTCAGCCGTCCGATTGCCTCGCGCGCCACCTTCACGTTTCGCGCGGGTTTCGGATAAGGATCCCCGCTGAACCCGCACGTGACCCACACTTCCACATCCTTCCCGACCGTCTTTCCGGGGTGGCGAAATCCAGCAGGAACTACTCCCACAATCGTGTACGGATCGTTGTCCATCCACAGACGCTTCCCGAGAATATTCGGGTCGCCGCCGTAAGAGCGGCGCCACAAGCCATCGCTAATCACAGTTGCTTCCGCAAAACCCAGCGCAAAATCCTGCGGACCAAATAACCGCCCGATTTCTGGTGTTGTGCCGAGCATGGAAAAATAGTTGGGGCTCACCTCGAGCATTTCAAGGTGTTCCGGTTGTTTGGCGCCGGTCAAGTTGGTAGGCCCAGAGAGGACAACGCTTACTTCCTCGAAGACACCAGCTCTTGACTTCAGATCCTCCAACTCGGGGACAGAGAAGGGGATGTCACGCAAACCTGTTCCAGGATTGTTGAAAGTGATCTTCACCAAACGACTGGGGTCGTAGTACGGCAAGGAACGCAATAGCACCGCGTTTACGATGCTGAAAATCGATGTGTTCGCCCCAATTCCCAATGCCAATGTGAGAATGATTATGAGAGTGAAGCCGGGACTCTTCCGCATGATGCGGAAGGCGTACCGGATATCATTGAATAGTATTTCCATGATTCCCCCAATGAATCAAGTTCTCAGATTGGTCACTTCGTACGGATCTCCGTTTCGACGTTTACAGCTTTAAAAATGGGAGCATCGCTCTTACTTCTTGGCGGTCGGCGGCAACACACCGTTCAGGCGCAGATACATTGCGGCTTCGGCGTAGTGGTCGGCCCAACTACCGGCTAGGATCAGGCTCAACCAGGCGCGTGTAACTTGTTTTCCGCCGAATCCTTCCGTGGTCTCCGCTAGTTTCGAATCGTCCATATTCGCCAGCGCGTCGGAACAGAAATCGAAGGAGGCCTTGAGCGCGACGATGAGCTTGTCTTTCGAGTCCGTGTCTTTCGCCTCCTCGACCTTGGGAGCAGGGACGGCGGCCGCCTTGCCGCACAGCAGATTATTCGTTTCGGCCATGTGGACAACGAGACGGCCGAAGGTCATCTGGTCGGCGCTGGGCTTGTAACTGAATTTTTCGGCGGGCATGGCTTCGACGGCTGCGACGGTGTTTTTCTGCCGGCCGGGCAGAATGTCTCTCAGGGCGGTACTTACCGGGTTCTTTGATTGCGCGCACGTTGTTTGTGCAATCGCTGACGCGGCGAGGAACAGCAAGGCAGGGATCACGAAAGTTCTCTTCATTTTGTCCTCATTTCAGTTTGGATTTCAGCTTGCATTTTTCAAAGAGAATGCTTTGCTATTGTTATGTCAGACTTGGGGTATATAGCCTTCGGCAAGAATCACATTACCGCCGACAACAGCAATTGCTAGCTGAATCGGGACCGGCGGAGGACATCACTTGGAAACTCCGTTACCAGTTTGCGATCGGCGGAATCTCCTCCTCCCACAGTTGCTGGCCCAGTTGCTCGGACCATAGGAGGGTCCACTGGTTGTCGTTCAATTTTCCCCAGCCATCCCGTACAACCCCCATAACGTAGATCTTGCTCGTTTTGCCACTGTTGTCCTTAATCTCGCCCTCTAGTTTCTCAAGTACGAGTGCCGCCCAGTCGTTGCCTCTGGGTTCGACCGTGAGCACGGTGGCGTCAAATCGAGTTAAGGTATACGGGCGGGAGAAGATTGCATCGATAAACTCCTGCCGTGTTAGTTTTCGGTCGGGAGTTTGGACGTATAAATCCGGAGCCAGCATCCTCTCGATTATGTTCTTGTCCAGCGCCACACGCGCTTGAATCGCTTTTCGCGCTTCTGCTGGACTGACGGCAGGAGCACTTTGCGTCCCGGCTGCAGCCGTTACGATTACCGCCAGTAACGTGCAGACCAGAATGCGCCCCCCCAGATTCATGTATAGAAAGCTAGAGCGTATTGAAGTTGCCAATCTCGATTTCATTCGCTTCTTCTCCTCTTGTACGCCCTGTCGGCCACAGCGTCATCCCAACGCCAATACGTTCTTGGCGATGCCACATCGTGCAGAGACTGTTTAGACAAATCCTTCCCTCTGGCGGACGGCGCAGAAATCACCATCCGCTTTCCCTTCTTCAGCGGTCCGGCGGAATCACCAGGCATAAGCTCGCCTTGTTCTCTGGAGCGCTGTTGGCTGTCAGCTGTGACTATGGATAGATCGTCCAGGCAACGGACAAGATCTTCCACTGCCCATCAATTTTGCACACCTGCCAGACTTCGAGGCCTGAATGGTGAACCTTGTCGTTGATGACAAAATCGTAATTAAATGTCACCAGCCCTAGAGGACCGTCCTGGCGAATCTCGATGTTGCGAAATTTCTCTTCGAGTTTGTCCTTCGACGTAGCGAGGAGTTTCGCAAATCCATCTAGCTGGCTCGGGCCAATCCCATCGAACTGAGCGTTATATTTGCGGGCGCTATCAATCTCTTCCTGGGTGTTGGTGTGATGAAAGAGCACATTGGGGTTCAGCATGAGCTTCGTTATGGCATACCCGTCCTTGTGAATAATATCCTGACGGAACTCCTCCAGCATGCTGCGAATTTTCGCGAGGTCATCGGCATTGGATTTGAATTCGGGGCCCTGCGCCAATGCTTGACCAGCCAAGGCACACGTAAGGAGAACAATGAAGGCTACGCCCGCTTTCCCTTTGTTCATCTGACATTTTCCTTTCACATCTTGATTTTGGTTTGGATGCCAAATTTTTAACTATTCACGATGGCGTCCGCGAAACTAAGCGCGAAGTCCTGCGGACCAAACAACCGCCCCATTTGCGGGGTCACACCCAGCATGGAAAAGTAGCTGAAACTGCCATTGACCGGTCTCGACCTCTCCTTTGAATCGCATGAGGCATCAGGGTTTTCTAAACTTCCTGCTCTTTGTAACGGAGGACCGACAATTCCACAAGTTCATTATTCTCACAATGATGTTGCCGTTTACGCACGATTCTGTTATTGGTTGGGAGGAGATTTTAGGAGTACTTCAGGAGGCTCCCGTGCTCGACGATTTATACGCGCTCGTAGAGTTTGCCCAGGCCGGGTCCATCGCCGGTGCAGCCGATCGTCTATTCCGGACACCATCCGCTATAACCCGGCAACTGCAAAGGCTGGAGGCTGCATTGGGTGCTGAGTTGCTCGACCGCTCAGTAAAGCCGCCGCGCCTGAACTCGCTGGGCTCCAAGGTGCTTGAACAAGCGCGAGATGATCCGCAGAGAGCGTTGAACGATCCAAAGGTCAAGCAACGCTTGCGCGAAAACACCTAATGGGCCATTGGCTGTGGTGTGTTCGGCGTGTCAACCTTCGTCGTTGGCAATGAAAATTTCTGGGGTCACGACGCCTCGACATGGTACTCGACTATTTAAGCGACCCCGACGAGTTCCGTGATTTCGAAATGCAGAGAATTGAGCGTCTACCGGTCGGTGTGGTCCGGCCCAGAAAGGTCTAGGTTTCGAAGAGTAACTGGGCGATCAAATTCGTTGAAGCCGTCATTGACGTTGGTACGGATAGCGACGCGCTTTAGTCGAGTGCGAGCCAAGCCACGCACGGAAAGCTCACCACGCTGACAATCGTGGACAGAAGAATCGCGGCGGAGACCCGCTGGGGGTCGGCATCATTCCGCTGGGCGAGAACATAGATATTCCCGGCCGACGGCAGGCACGCGATCAGAACGCCAACATTCACCCAGAACGCATCGAGCTGCATCATCCGTCCGAGAATGAGCCATACGAGCATTG
>JAIQFY010000057.1 GCA_020072965.1 Terriglobia bacterium
TCTTCGATCGGCACGGATAGAAGGTCGTTCCGGGAGCATTCTAAAAATCTCCCGAACTGAACAAAGAGCCACCACAGCCAAGTAAAAGATCCGTTCGCAAGGAGCTTGACAAAAACGACCACATAGAAGGTCTCTGCAAATGGCAATTGCTCCAGAAAGTTCGGTCTCTTGACAATGACGAAACACCATTTCACGATTGCAGAGATCTGACACTCGTCATTATAAGATATTGTACATTCCCCAGAATAACGAGATAAGGATCCATACCATCATTGCCAAGTATATTGAAGTAAGGGTAAAGAAACTGAAACTGTCAATTCTAGATTCGAATCAGGTAATCGATGAAAAGGAAATTATCTCGATTTGAAAGATTGTCGGTGCCTGCCCCGAGTCTTATGATACTCGGATGAATGCCGAGGGTCACATCTTCGCATTTTGCAATTGCTGATGGGCGCGTTGGAGAAGGCGGGCCAGGGGAGGATCTTGCTGGCAGCGGCGGTGGAAGCGCTGGAGGGCCGAGGCGACGGAGACGTAATCGATTCCCCCGGCGCGGTGACCTAGTTCGGCCAAGGTCATGGACTTGTGGTGGCGGGCGAGGCAGAGAACGAGGTCTCTTCCCCAGTCGCCATGACGGTCCCAGAACTGGATCCACGACTCGTGCCGGAGGGCTTCGACCACTCCCACAATCTGTTCCCAAGAAGGGGCGGGGGTGAGGAGCCTCAGGGAAGGCTGTTCTCGCCGATTCCCGTCCGCGAGACCGCGAATCCGGTCGACGAATACGGGGCTGCCGAGCACCAGTTGGGCTTGCAGGTTGGTCCATGGCGACTCCAGGCGGCCTCCCTGAAGCGGGGCTTCAACGTAAGATCGGTACGCGGCGGGAGTCAGGCCCACTCGATTGAGAAAAACCCCACTGCTCAGCCACGCGGGTGGCTGTTCCTCTCCGATGAAGGCCCGATAGGAGCTCCACCGGTAGGCGTGCAACGCTTCGAGCGCCGCGCGAAGGGAGTTCGGAGAGGGTTTCAGGTCGCCTCCCCATTGGCCAAAGGGTGGGTTGGCCTTGCCGAGTCCAAATTGTTGGGTTCGAATGGGATTGAGATGGAGATAGCGGGAGACTTCCAAGGCGGCGGCAGTGGGCTCCAGCAGCACGGCATGAAAACGCCCATGAAAGAGATGTCCGCTACGGTGATGCCGCCGATTGAAATCGCTGCTGAAACCGCCATTGAGGGATTGCAGGGCCCGACTCAGATTGGCTTCCTGCGTCTCGACCTCGAGATGGTAGTGATTCTCCATCAGGACGAAGGCGTACAGGAACCAACGGAAGCGATCGACCACGTCGGCGAGCAGCTGAAGGAAGGCGAGGCGATCGTCGTCATCCCAAAAGATGGGGCGTCGTTCGTTGCCTCGAGCGGTAATGTGATACCAGGCGCCTGGAAAACTGATTCGAAGGGCTCTCACCATCGCCAATGGAGGGGGAAAATAAAAAGCGGGGGGACACCACCGCCTTGATTTGTATCTCACTTTCAACCACTGCGCAATGAAAAAATGCAATGGCATGGCCAAATGCAAAATGCGAAGATGTGACCCTCTTCATTGGTACCAGTATTGGGGGTCAGACTGGGACATTGGACAAATGATCCTATGGGGTCAGGACCACATCATTCCGCTCTTCTTTTCGCCCAAGAGAGTATAATCAAGAGTTGCAAGAGGTCGATCGGATCCCCCGTTGACAAACCTTCCCCCGATGCGGAGTCAGTATGCCGAGGCCATGGCGCATTCAGTGGGAGGGGTGCTGGTATCACGTTACCTCTCGGGGCAATGGACGAGGGAACATTTTTCATGATGACGAAGACCGCCTGCATTTCCTGGGTTTGTTGGGCCGCATGACAGAAAGGTTCAGGGTGCGGCTTCATGTTTACGCCCTCATGGACAATCATTATCATTGGTTGCTGCAGACGTTGGAAGCGAATTTGAGCCGAGCGATGCAGTGGTTCAACAGCGGGTATAGCAGTTGGTTCAACCGTCGCCATCGGCGACCGGGGCATCTGCTGCAAGGGCGGTACAAGGCGATTGTGGTACAACCGGAGCAGTGGGGGCTGGAGTTGAGCCGCTATGTGCACTTGAATCCCATTCGGGTGGAAAGATTCGAACTGGACAAACGACGGCAGCGCCAAAACCGCGCCGACGTGGGAAGTGAATTGCAAGTGGAGAGATGGAAGGATCGGATCGAGTATTTGAGAAACTATCGGTGGAGCTCTTATCGGGCCTATGTGGGATTAGACTCGTCGCCTTCGTGGTTGAATTGTGCTGAGGTCTTGAGCTGGATGAGAGCTCCGGAGGGGAAGCAAAGACGGGCTTACCAGCAGTTTGTGGAAGCTGCCGCGCGGGAGGGATTGCAGCAGACCCCATGGCGGCAGTTGCAGGCGCAGGTGGCCTTGGGAGACGACGCTTTCATACAGGGACTTGAAAAGCACTTGGAGAGACGGGAGCCGCAGGCGGCACGAGTTCTGCGGAGGCGACCGGATTTCGAAACAGTGGTTGGAATAGTGGAAGGAATGAGGGCGGAGAGCTGGGAGCAGTTCTCGAATCGGCATGGAGATTGGGGACGTGAGTTGGTGCTGTGCCTGGCTCACGAGCACTGCGAACTGACGCTGCAACAACTCGGACGATTAGTGGGCAAAATGGATTACAGCGCCGTCAGCAAAGCGATCGAGCGATTTCGGGTGCGAATGGCGACGGATCGAGAATTGGCTGCCCTGGTCGCTCAGGCTACCACGGAATTGTCGAATGTCCCAGTCTGACCCCCAATGTTGTCATTAGCACATGATATGTCCGGTGTAAAAGACAAGTGAAGTGTCCGCTCGAAGCGGCGTAAGGTGGGGCTTTTGTCAGGAGGCCGACATGAAGCTCTACCCGGAGCGCGCGAGTGGGCGGGCCATGAAGATTCAAGAAGTGATCATGAGGGCGATGGCGAAGAAGATTAATTGGATTCAAGCTGCGGAGATCATTGGAATCAGTCCGCGGCAGATGCGGCGGTGGGTCCAGCGATATGAGGAATATGGGTATGACGGGCTGTACGACCGGCGGTTGGGGCGGCCGAGTCCGAAACGGGTGGCGGTGGCGACGGTGGAGCAGGTGCTGGGGTTATATCAAGGCCGCTACTATGATTTGAATGTGCGGCACTTTCACGAGAAGTTGAGGGAGGAACACGGGATTCAGCTCAGCTACAGCTGGGTCAAGAAAGCGCTCCAGGAAGCCGGATTGGTGAAGAAGTACAAGCCCCGGGGGGTGCATCGACGACGACGAGAGCGGCGCCCGCTGCCCGGCATGTTGGTGCACCTTGAGGGGAGTCGGCATCGGTGGTTTCAAGACGGGCGCTATTTCGATCTGATTGCGATACTGGATGATGCCAGCAGCGAGATCTACTATGCGCAGCTGGTGGAAGAGGAATCCACCCGCACGGTGATGGCGGGGTTACGGGCCGTGGTCCAGGAGCGGGGGATCTTCTGTGCGCTGTACAGCGATCGGGCCAGTCATTTCTTCTTGACGCCCAAGACGGGCGAGGGGGTGGATCGGGAGCGGGTCACGCAGGTCGGACGGGCGCTGGGGCAGCTGGGCATTGAGATGATCGCGGCCTATTCTCCGCAGGCGAGGGGGCGCAGTGAGCGCAGCTTTCAAACCTGGCAGGGACGACTCCCGCAGGAGCTTCGCCTGCGGGAGATGACCACGCTGGAAGAGGCCAATGGTTTCTTGCGGCAGCACTACATCGCCGAGTTCAATCGTCGCTTGGCGGTGAAAGCGGCCCAGCCGGGCACCGCCTTTGTCTCGGCGCGAGGGCGGAATCTGGAGGAGATTTTTGCCCTGCAACAGGAGCGGGTGGTGAACCGCGATAACACGGTTCACTTCGACCATCAGGTCTTACAGATTGAGCCGACGCGCTGGCACCGCAGCCTGGCCGGCTGTCGCGTCATGGTTTTCCAGCACCTCGACGGAAGCCTCACCATCGGGTACGGGGCTCACCGCCTCGGCCCTTACGACCCCGCCCCCCTCGGCACTACTGCGGTGCTTCGGCCCCGGGTGAGAGCGGTTGTGGAAAAGCTTGTGGACTCACAAGAAAGAAAAAAAGAAGCAAAAAAAGAAAGAAACCATGGCCTGATGGAAAAGTGGAAATCCCATAAAGCGGGATTCCCACTTTTCCACAGGCCTCATCATCACCTTTCTCAACCGAAGGTGCTGTCAACCTAAAAGCGGACACTTCACTTGCTAAAAAAAGCGGACATTTTAATTTGCTAATGACAGTCTGACCCCCAATGTTGACCCCCAATGTTCTCTGCGGAGGGGAACATGCCAGGAAAATATTTTGGGGGGTTCCAAGATTCACTCGACAGATACTTTCGCCCCGCAAGCGGGGCTCGGATGTCATTGGGGACACCGGTACCCCACCCTCGCTCCGCCCCGCAAAGAACGCGGGACGGAGCTTCAGGTGGGGCTACACTCTGACGGCCCTTCGGGCCTAAAGGGACAAAAGCCTCACTCGAAAAGCGTCCACTCATGGGAATCGAATCTTCCTCCGACATTGATTATGGCCTTCAATTTCGGAATTCGGGATCATCCGTGTGAGCGACCTGCTATCGTCACTAATCCTGTTGAATCCTGTTAAATCCTGTTTCAAGCCTTCTGAGGCCTTCCCCGCGCCGAAGAACGAAACCTCAGTTGTTGTTGAAAGAAGGAATGACAGGAGGGGGAGAATTGATTATAATGCCCGACTGTTCATCGCCACAGGGAGGGTTGAGCGAGTATGCGGGAAAGACAAAGAGAAATCCGGCGCCGGCGGCATCGCCGGGTCAAACGTATCAAGCAGCACACTAAAGCACTCAGGGAACAGTATGCCAAGCCGGCACCTGTCGCGACCCCTACCGCGGCGGCGGCTTCGGTGGAGTGATCAACCCCCGGACACCTCAGGGCATTCCTTCGCTGGCCACGGCAGCCCCATATATCCACGGCACGTTCAGCTTCACGCAGGCATCGTTGATCAAAAACTGTGTTTCGAAATTGTCGGTCCCGTCGATCACCAGACTCGAATTCCGGACCAGGTGCTCGATATTCGACGCATTGGCATCCAGCAGCAGGCCCCGGATGCTGATCGTCGAATTAATGCTCCGGAGTTTTTTTTCCGCGGCTGCGGCCTCCGGCCAATGCTCCGCGGCGTCCCGTTCATCGAACAGGATCTGCCGCTGGAGATTCGATTCCTCCACAAAGTCCCGGTCCACCAAAACCAGGTGACCGATGCCCGCCCGGGCGCACAACTCCGCTGACACGGTGCCCAGTGCGCCAAGGCCGAGCATGATGACCCGCGAGCGGGAGAGACGTTCCTGTCCCTCCCGGCCGATCAAAGAGAATTTGTCTGGAATAGCGACACAATTCAGACATGTCATCCTTCCAACGAAACCCCGTTGATGCCGGGCAAAATCCCGAGCGCCACTTCCCCGCTCCCCACGTAACCGGGACCGCTTGAGTATCGGCGAGATTAATGGATGATGTTGAAGATCATTAGAACGAAAACAAGATCCCCTTCCCTTTACGGGTAGAGAATTTTTGTTGGACGAAAGAATAAAGCCGGGCCGGGCGATGGACACCCGCCATGCGTCGCTCCGAGCACCCACGGAGGATATCGAGCTGAGTCAGCTTCTTGCGGAAGTTGCGCTTGTCGATCTTTCGACCCAGAATGATCTCGTAGACCCGCTGCAGTTCGGTCAGGGTAAATTTTTCGGGGAGCAACTGAAATCCGATATTGGAATACCCCAGCTTATTTTTTAGCCGGTCCAGCGCGCAGCGCTGGATTTCAAGATGGTCGAACGCCAGGCGAGGCAATCGTCGCACGGAAAACCAACGGGCGTCCCGGGCGTCATCGGAGGCCCGGACCTGCACGAGATTGGCGCAAATGAGAGAGAAGTAAGCAACGGTGATCACCCGCGTCCGGGGATCGCGGTTGGGCGCACCAAAGGTGTAGAGCTGCTCGAGGTAGACCCCGCTAACATTAGTTTCTTCTTTTAACTCACGAAGTGCCGCTTCTTCTAGCGATTCCCGGGGACCGACAAAACCGCCGGGAATCGCCCATCGGCCTCGAAAGGGAGGATTCTTTCGCCGGATCAGCAGGACCTTGAGATGACCCCTGATCACGGTAAAAAGCACCACGTCGACAGTCACCGCCGGTCGCGGGTATTTTTTGTTCTTCTGATTCATAACAGGATGCAACACGCGAATGGCGCCGCTCCCCCAATCAAGCCCGTGCCGTCAAACCCAGGGGCCCCAGCGCCTCCAGGATACCTTCCGTGGTCACCCACTCCGCTCCGCGACTCCGCATCATTTCAAGTGCAGCCACCCCCCCCTCGGGGACGACGGCTGCCACGGCATCTTCCACCAAGAGCACGGCATGTCCAAGTTCCCGCAATCCCAGCACCGCTGCCTTGACACAATAATCCGTAGCGACCCCGTAGACGACAAACCTGCGGCCCTTCAATTTTGCAATCAGCGCCTCGGCAAAAGGATTCGAAAAAATATCAAATTTCTGCTTCTCGAGAATGACCTGGTCAGCTTCGGCCCGCTCCAGAGCACTCCAGGCTGATGGCGCATCCCGGACGACCATCGGTTTCTTCCCCATGGTCCCCGTAATCTTCCTCTGCCCGGGGGTTCCCACCACGCAATGCGGAGGAAACTGCTGAAATTCCGGATCGTCGGGGGTATGCGCGTCGACCGATGAGAGGAGCGGGATGCCACGACGAATTGCCAACTCGGTTAGACGCTTGAGGTTGGGTATCCGGAATTCGGCCCCCGGAACATAAAGGCGCCCATCGGGCATCATGAAATCGTATTGTGTATCAATGTCCACAAAAGCCCAATCGCTATTCATCACGACGGACCTCCCTTCACTTCGTTAGCTTGCGGCGAAGCCAGTGAAAGTTTGCCTTCAGCCGCAGGGTCTTCCAAAGTCCCACCTTAATTCAGATGCTTCATCTTCTGAAAGAGTTCCTCCAGCGCCTGACTATTGATCACTGGATAAGTGTCCGGATTTTCAAAAGCTGCATAACGCTCCTGGAGTCTGGAGAAATTCAAGGCGGCACGCTCACGGGCAATATGCAATGCGGGAAGCGGTCCCAGTCGATGGCCTTCAGCCATGACGCGTTCGAGCAGAGGCGCGCCTTGAGAGGACTCTTGGTCTCGAGCGATGACATCGTGGTCAAACTGGTCCCGGGCATTGGTGAACCGAAACACCTGTTTTTTCCCGGGATAGGTCGCTTTCTGAGGGCTGAGCTTTATGCGATATCGGAAAGAGTTCTCCACTGTTTGTTCCACCAGCTTATAAACACCGCCGAGCGCCGGGGCATCGTGCGAGGTGGAGAGTTCCGTGCCGACGCCGAAAACATCGATCGGGGCTCCGTGCTGCACCAAATCGCGAACCTTGTATTCATTGAGGTCGCCGGAAGCAAGGATTTGGACCCCGCTCAACCCGGCGTCATCAAGAATCGTGCGCACCTGCTGGCTCGTCTTGAGGAGGTCACCACTGTCGATGCGGACCCCTTTGACTTTCTGGCCCATGCGGGCAGCCTTCCTCGCTCCCTCCACCGTATTGTAGGTATCAATGAGCAACAGGGCGGAATCCGGGAAGACGCGGCAATACTTCTCGAAGGCTTCCTCTTCGTCTTCGAAGGTCATTGTCCAGGAATGGGCCGCGGTGCCGTAAATCGGGATCCCCATACGAAACCCGGCGTAAACGTTGGACGTCCCCACACAACCGCCAATGTACGCCGCACGGGCGGCCAGCACCCCGGCCTCCGGCCCGTGGGCACGGCGAGAGCCGAATTCGATCACGCCTCGCCCCCCTGCGGCGGCCACCACTCGAGTCGCTTTCGTCGCAATCATCGTTTGACAGTTGATCATGGAGAGGAGATAGGTCTCCATGATCTGCGCTTCAATCAGCGGGGCGGAGACGCGTAATATCGGCTCTCCGGGAAAAACCAGCGTCCCTTCGGGCATGGCCCACAGATCCCCACTGAACCTGAAGTGTTTCAAATAATCAAAAAACTCTTTCCGGACATGCGCGAAGGTGGGATGAGAACGAAGGAACTCAATTTCCTCGCTTTGAAATTGAACGCTTTCTAAGAAATCTACGACCTGTTCAAGCCCCGCGGCGACCAGATACGATCGCTTCTCCGGCAGCTCCCGCACGAAGAGCTCGAACGTGGAGGGGTAATTGACCTCGTTTTCAAAGTATCCCGCGGCCATGGTCAGCTCGTACAAATCCACAAGCAATGCCTGATGGCCAGCGGTCACGGTCCCCATGTTAAACATCTCCCACTTGAAACAGCTCCGCCCTTCGCGCCACAATTCAACTCCGTGGTCCGCTGCCCAGGCGAAGCCCCTCATAAGTGTATTCTGTACACTAATTAACTTGAATGGTAGACGCATCAGCACCGCGAGTCAACAGCAATCCTGGGATGGAAGTATCCTCGTCCCTGTCGACGCTGTGACTCGCGGGAAGTGCGGGCACGGCGCTCAGGACTCTTCAACCAGTACAATATTCTCAGGCTTTCGAGGCTCCATGTCCGGTTTTGAACCCATCGTCTCAACTCCACAAAAAGTCACTATGTTGGCGGGTTGGGTCGACTCCCTTTACTGTGTTTGTCCAAATCCTGGATTTGTATTAGACTGAATTCGGATGCTCGGTCTGAATTTCATCTCCAACATTGTGAGTGTGCGCACCCGATGAGAAGTATGATTTCGAAGAGGTAGTTTTGACAATTGACGGCCTGTTGATCTCCCCGCCGGCTGGTACCTGCAGATTCTCCGATTGAAAGGTTACTCCTCGCATGGAACACTCGAAATTTGTCCATCTCCACCTGCACACCGACTTCAGCCTCCTCGACGGCGCCAACGATATTGGGGCCTTGATGAAGGAGGCTGAAGCCAAAAAGATGCCCGCCATTGCCATGACGGATCACGGCAACCTCTTCGGCGCCATCAGCTTTTATGAAACCGCCATGCACCATGGCATCAAGCCGATCATCGGCTGTGAGCTTTACGTGGCCAAGGGAGCACGGACTGAACGCAGTTCAAGCGAAGGAGAAAAAGCCAATCATCACCTGACGGTGCTCGCGACGAGTGACGAGGGTTATCGAAACCTGGTGACGCTGGTCTCGACCGCCTATCTGGACGGGTTTTACTATCGACCGCGCGTCGACAAGGAGCTGCTGTCGAAGCACCACCGTGGGATTATTGCGCTGTCGGGATGCTTGAATGGCGAGGTGGAATCGAAGCTCCAAGGGGAACAGGACCAGGCGGCGCTTGAAGTGGCCGGCCAGTGGCAGGACATCTTCGGCAAGGAAAATTTCTTCCTCGAGATTCAGGATCACGGGCTCGAGAAACAGCGGTTTGTGAACCCCCGGCTGGTGGCGCTCTCGAAGCGTCTGGACGTGCCGCTGGTGGCAACGAACGATTGCCATTACCTCCGACGGGACGATTCCCGCGCCCACGATATCCTGTTGTGTATCGGGACCGGCTCGACCGTCAACGATACGGCCCGAATGCGCTATGAGACCGACCAGTTTTACCTGAAAAGTGATGTCGAGATGCTGGCGACGTTTCAAGAAATCCCGGAGGCCGTCCAGCGCACAGTCGAAATTGCAGAGCGCTGCCACTTCAAGCTGGAGAAGATCGCTTCGCCCTTCCCCCGCTTTGACGTCCCGGAAGGGCAATCCCTCGAGGAGTATTTTGAACGGGTGGTTCGTGAAGGGTTTGCCGAGCGGGTGGTTCACTTGAAGGGGCAGGCGGCAAGGGGGGTGTTGCGCCACCGGCTGGAGGAATATGGGGAGCGACTTGAGCGCGAGATCAAAATGATCAAGCAGATGCGCTTCCCCGGGTACTTCCTGATCGTTTGGGATTTCATCCGCTATGCCCGTGAGCAAGGCATTCCCGTGGGTCCGGGGCGCGGGTCGGCGGCCGGCAGCCTGGTCGCCTATTCGATGCGAATCACCGACATCGACCCCCTGCAATACGAACTGCTCTTCGAGCGCTTTCTGAATCCCGAACGCATCTCCCTGCCCGACATTGATATCGATTTCTGCATGCGCCGCCGCGACGAGGTCATCGACTACGTGACTCAAAAATATGGCCGCGATCATGTTTGTCAGATCATCACGTTTGGAACTCTGGGCGCCAAGGCCGCTCTGAAAGACGTCGGCCGTGCCCTCGAAATGCCCTACACCGAAGTGGACCGCATCGCGAAGTTGGTCCCCAACACGCTGCATATCAAGCTGGACGAAGCCTTGAAACAGACCCCGGCTCTCGACGAACTTTACAAGAAGGATGCCCGGGTCCGGGACTTGTTTGACGTGGCGCGCCGCCTGGAAGGGCTTGCACGACATGCGTCAATCCACGCCGCAGGCATCGTCATTTCCCCAAAGCCGCTGCTGGAATTTGTTCCCCTATGCACCTCGACCCGGACAGAAAATATGACCCGGACGGAGAAGCAGCAGGTCATCACTCAGTTCGAGATGACCGACCTGGAAAAGGTCGGACTCATCAAGATGGATTTCCTGGCACTGGCGACCCTGACCATCCTCGATGACACGGTGAAGCTCATCGAACAACATACCGGACAGAAACTGATCCTGGAGGAACTCGTCCCCGATGATCCGGAGACTTTCCGGCTCTTCCAGGAAGGGCGCACCAACTGTATTTTCCAGTTCGAATCCAATGGCATGCGCGACATCCTGCGGCGCTATCGGCCGGAGCGCTTCGAAGATCTGATCGCGCTGAACGCGCTCTACCGGCCGGGCGCCATCCAGGGCGGCATGATCGATGATTTCATCAAGCGAAA
Organism: Terriglobia bacterium; assembly: GCA_020072965.1. Classification (GTDB taxonomy): domain Bacteria; phylum Acidobacteriota; class Terriglobia; order JAIQFV01; family JAIQFV01; genus JAIQFV01. The sequence goes on from JAIQFY010000057.1 coordinate 10,874, forward strand.
GCACGGCGAACGTGAAATCACCTTCGATTTCCCGGAACTCAAGCCCATCCTGGAGGAGACCTACGGCGTCATGGTATACCAGGAGCAGGTGATGCAGATTGCCATGGTGCTGGCGGGAAACACTCTGGGGGAGGCCGACATCCTTCGCCGCGCCATGGGAAAGAAGAATGCCGAAGAAATGGCGGCACAAAAGGAAAAGTTCGTTGAGGGCTGCAAATCCCGGAAGATCAATCCCCGTAAGGCCGAAAAGATTTTCAATCTCATGGAACAATTCGCGGGATACGGATTTAACAAGTCCCATTCCGCCGCCTATGCCCTCCTGGCTTACCAGACTGCGTACTTGAAAACCCACGATCCGGTGTATTTCATGTCGGCTGTGCTGACCAATGAAATGGGGAACACCGACAAGATCGTGAAGTACATCAATGAATGCCGCGACCTGGGTATTGAGATCCTGCCGCCCGACATTAACCAGTCGGACTTGAATTTCACGCCGGCCATCGACTCCGCCCAGGGGACAGCGAAGATCCGCTTTGGATTGGCGGCCATCAAGAACGTGGGCGAACACGCGATCAAAGCGATTATCGAGACGCGTCGGGCGAAGGGGCCATTCAAATCGATCTTTGATTTCTGTGAACGCGTCGATCTGCGGGCGTTGAACAAACGCATGATGGAGAGCCTGATCAAAGCCGGATGCTTCGACTCCCTGGGTGCGCGGCGGTCTCAACTGGCGGCGGTGGTGGACCGGGCCATGGAGGCGGGAGCGAAGGCGCAGCGGGACCGGGAATCGGGGCAGAGCGGATTGTTTGCCACGTCCACTTCCACGGTTCTGAACGAAAAACTCCCAGACCTGGAAGAATGGCAGGAGCACGTCGTATTGAACTATGAAAAGGAGACGCTCGGCTTCTTCATCACCGGGCATCCCCTGGCCAAATATGCGAAGGATCTCGAGGAATTTTCCACGGGCACTACAGAAACTCTGGCGGCGATCGAGACTTCCCGCGAGGCAGCCGTTGCCGGGATCCTCACCTCGGTTCGATTTCTCAAGACCCGCCGGGGTGAACGCATGGCGTCCGCCGTGCTCGAGGACATGCATGGAACTCTTGAGGTCGTGGTGTTTCCCGAGCCCTTCCGGACCTACGAGTCCCTCTTGAAATCGGAGGACCCGGTCTTCATCAAGGGCCGCGCGGACATCGGTGATACGGGCAAGGTCAAGATCATCGTCTCAGAGCTTCAGCCCTTGAAGGATCTGCGGATGACCCAGGCCAAGAGGATGATTGTGCACGTCAACCTCATCGGACTGGAAACGGACGCTGCACCCAGGCTTTTGCAGCTCTTTGAAAAGAATCGGGGCGACTGTGCGGTGGTGTTCGAGCTTGAACATGACCGGCAGTTTCTGGTAACCTTGAAACCTGATGACTATGTGAAAGTCCGGCCTCACCCACACCTCATTCGGGCAGTGGAAGAGATTTGCGGAATTGGCGCAGTCAAACTCATGCCTTAGACAGGTAATCCAATCATTGATTGAGAAATGACTAATTCAAAAGAAATATACGAGCAGCGCGAAAACATCCAGGATCTGGAAGAGCAGATCAACGAGCTCAGTAAGATCAATCAAGACGAGGAGAGCCGGCAGGAGATCGAGCGGCTCAGGGCCCGCATCGAGCGGGTCCGCCGCGAAGTCTTCTCCAAGCTCACCCCCTGGCAAAAAGTCCAGATGGCGCGGCACCCCCAGCGCCCCTACACGCTCGATTACATCCAGCACTGTTTTACTGATTTCATCGAGATTCACGGGGATCGGAAATTTGGGGACGACCATGCCATTGTCTGCGGGATGGCCCGATTTCATGGCGAACCGGTCGTGGTGGTGGGTCATCAGAAGGCCCGCGACACCAAACAGAAGGTCTTTCGAAATTTCGGAATGCCGAAGCCGGAGGGGTACCGCAAAGCCATCCGGGTCATGAAGATGGCCGAGAAATTTCAACGGCCTATCTTCACCTTCATCGACACGCCCGGGGCCTATCCCGGAATCGACGCGGAGGAGCGCGGCCAGGCTGAGGCCATCGCGTACAACTTGCGCGAAATGGCGCGGCTCAGAGTGCCGATCATTACCACGATCACGGGCGAAGGCGGCAGTGGTGGCGCCCTTGCCATCGCCGTCGGTGACATCGTCAATATGCTGGAGTATGCGATCTATTCGGTCATATCGCCGGAAGGGTGTGCATCCATCATGTGGCGCGATGCTTCGCGCGCCGAGGAGGCTGCCACCGCCCTGAAGCTGACGGCGGAGGATCTGAAGGCCTTTGAGTTGATCGATGAGATACTCCAAGAACCGGAGGGCGGGGCGCACACGGACCCACTCGCCATGGCCAGGTCATTGGATGAGCACCTTCAAAAAGATCTGGCGCGACTCAAGAGCCTCCCCATCGAAAAGCTTCTCTCAGAGCGCTATGAAAAATATCGCCGCATGGGCCAGTTTTTTGAAAAGGCGAGTGCCGCCGCGGCGCACAGATCTTAGTTGACCCCATTCAGGGCGCCTGCCCCGCAGCCCCTTACCGGTAGTCCCATTCGATACGCTCCATGCCACGGTCCACTCGGATGAACCGGAATTTGGATCGGAGAGCCTCCACGTCCGCCTGCTCTTCTCGCAAGTAATCCCACACCCCGGCATCGCTCAGATAATAAATGCGACGATTTGCCATCAGTTCCCGGTTGATTCTTTCGGGAAGGGACTCCCGGTTCCATTCCCACCCGGAGCGGATGACCTCCCAACCGGGTCGAATCCCGGACTGTTGATAGAAATCCAGGATCGGGGTATATGCGCCGCCTACGAACCCCGCATTCTGCGGAGCAATCACAAGCAATGTCTCAACCCGGGCCTTGCGCTCCAGCGAGAGTCGGTTAAAACGAACCAGGGCGGCCATTCCTCCAGCGAAGAATGCAAGATGCCCGACCAACACCACTCCGACTAAGATTTTTCGAGTAGGAGGCCTCTCTTCCCCCTGCATCATCCTCAATCCGACCAGCGCCGCCAGGATGAACGCCGGGACGGCCAGGAGTTCATAGCGGGGTTGAATCCTGAGATCCGCATTGGGCAGGAGGGTCAAAAGCGGCAACAGCGCCATCCCCGAGACCAGGGCACGCACGGGGGCCACCTTCGCCCACTTCCGCCAGGTCAGCAACATTCCCACCAGCGACACGCCACCGTTCACGATAGCAAATGCCAGGAGATAGAGGAACTGCTTCCCAAGCCCATGGGTTCGAATCGGGAGCACTGCGGCCCAACCTTGAACACGGCCCCAGAAATCCGGGTCCATCCTCACGAGGAATGCGACCATGGCTAGCACAACCAAGGTATAGATTCCGGTATGAACCAGGACAGCGGAAACTCTTCTCCGCCCAGTCAACCCTCGATCCAGGAAAATTATCAACGGGAACAGGGCGGCGGCTGTGATCAACTGCTCCCGGATGTGGATCCCCGCTGCAAACAACAACGCGCTCCCCACGAGTTGAGAGAGCTTTCGTGATCTTTCCCAGTGGAGTAAAAGGGCCACCGCAGCCAGAAGGCAGGTCAGCGAGGGCACCTCCGTCATAACCATCCCCGAGTAAGCAAGGTACATCGGTGTGGTGCCGAGCCAGGCCACTCCCCACAGACCCAGCCGGACTCCGCCGACCCATTTCACGCAGAAGTAAAAACAGACCAGACCGCAGATGCCGAATCCCCATACGATACTTTGAGCGACCTGGAACGCATGATCTATGCCGACGCCCAAGAGATGCGCCCCCTCCCACGCGACCCTGAGGATGCCCAGAAAGAGCGGCCGACCAAAGGCCAGATCCGAAACCTGGTGTCGAACGGCCTTGGTCACGTAATCAAAACTGTCCCACTGCCCCATGAAGGGATTTCTACACATCAAGGCGAGGACCGCAAATCCCAGGAGAAGCAGCACGAGGACCGCTCGTTCCCGGGGGGAAGCGCGGCGCTGATTTTTCGCTTGGAGGGGATGGAGGGTTTGACTAGAATAATCCCGACTAAGGGGGGTTGACGCGCGCATTCCATCTTCATCCCAGGACTTAAATTCTATGATCATCGGAATCTGTGGCGGCACGGGGTCGGGCAAGACCACGGTGGCAAACAAGATCCTTGAGACCATCGACAGTGATTCGGTGGCTCTTCTGCAGCAGGATCATTATTACAAGGAACTCGCGGACTTGCCGGTCGAAGAGCGCGCCCGACAAAACTTTGACCATCCCGATTCCATCGATATGGAGCTCTTCGTCGAGCACCTTCGTTGCCTGAAGAACGGGCAATCCATTGAAAGACCAGTGTATGACTTCACCATCGATAATCGCAGCATGCAGACGGTCCGGGTGGACGCCAAACCCGTGGTGATGGTGGAGGGGATCCTGATCTTCGAGAACAAGCCCCTGCGGGACCTGATGGACATCAAGATCTTTGTGGACACGGACCCGGATCTGCGCTTCATCCGCCGGTTGCGCCGGGATATCACGGAGCGCGGCCGAACCGTGGAATCGGTGATCAATCGGTATCTCGCCACGGTCCGTCCCATGCATCTCGAATTTGTCGAACCTTCCAAGCGCTACGCCGATGTCATCATCCCGGAAGGGGGGTTCAACATGGTCGGCATTGACTTGTTGACTGAAAAAATCCGCGCCCTCCTTGCGGCCGCCCATGCCACGTGAGAGGGTTTGACCGCTCCGGCATCGAGGCCACGAAAAGTAGCCAGGAAGGACCTTTGGCGAGAATGCCAGAACTTCCGCACCGCCGGTCTTCACCGCCATTAATTCCAGCGCCCTTAGCGCCTCAGTGGTGAATCCTTACTTCATCAATTCCAAGCCAAATTGAATTGGAACTCCGAAGTTGGCGCCGCCGAATTCGGAAAGGATGGCGTAGTTTACCCCGATCACTTTCCCGCGGGCATTAAAGAGCGGTCCGCCACTTCCCCCCTGGGTCGTCTGCGCATCGTAGACGAGCTTGTTGGGGAGAATATCGCTCAGGTGCCCCTGTGTGGAGAGGGGGCGTATCATGCCACGGCGGGACAGTTCCTGTGAAATTTTCTTGGGATCAGGTCCGGCCGTCGACACTACCGATTCGACCACCTTTTCATCGAGTCGGGCCAGCAGCGCGTTCAGGCCCGTAGGATAGCCCAGCAGCACCACGGGCTGTCCCGCTGCCGTAACCGCCCCCTGACGTTCGACCTCAAGCACAGGGAGTTTGTTTGAACCCAGATCCGCCTTCACCAGCGCAACGTCCGCCAGCGTGGAGGTCTTGACCACGTCGAGCTTGAACGGATCGACCACCGTTGGAAAGTATGCCCTGAAGAACTGGAGCCGGGGTCGGAAGCCTCTCCCCGTCAGATCTTTCATCTCCCGATCTTCCCACCATGGTTCAGCGACATGACGGTTGGTCAGGATCAAGCCCGACCCACTCACCAGAAATCCTGTTCCCGAGTAATAGACCTCGACCATCGGGGCGGTGCCGGAAGTGGTGTAGAGGGTTTGTCCCTGGGAATCTTTGATCGGTTCGCCGGCGCTGTCGAGGGCAAGAAAGCGCAAGGGATTGCCGGAGGCGTCGTAAAAATGGATGGCGCCTTCGATGTAACAGACTCCGTATTGATACTTCTTGATGACCCGTTCTCCCAGCGACCGCTCCCGATTAACGGAGTCGATGTGCCGCGTGGTTTCGTTGAGCTTGGCCCGGAGGGCCTGGAGTTCTCCGGCCTTCAGCGAGGCGTCGTTCTGTGCTTGCGTCAATTGCTCACGGAGCTTCTGCTCTTCGACCTGCAGCCCGGCCAGCCGCACCTCCGTTTCGGATTCATGCTGGGCCCGAAGCTCCCCGCCGCGCCTGCGTTCCTCTAAAATGTCCCGCTCCAAAGCCTGGCGAGACCGTTGGTCGACAGCGAGTTGTTTTTGAAGCTGGATAATCTCTCTTTCAATCTTCCGCTTTGAAAGGGCGCCCTGGATCAACACGAGGGCGCTGAGCGTGACGGAAATTCCAACCAGGATGATGGCTCCGATGAAGATCATGCGGGTCCGGGGGGTGGAGTGACGGAGCAGCCCACGAGTGAATTCTCCAAAGAACCGAGTGGTGGATCCTATTCCGCGCCTCCGGAATCGACGCGATTTTCGAACTGAATCCCGGTACACAACGTGAAAAGGCTTGCACACCTCCCCCTTGGCCATCTCCACATGAAACCGCACTTTCGGTCCGCCCTCGCCAAATTCCAGCACATCCCCCTCTTTGAGAATGATTTCATCAATCTCGTGATCGTTGACAAAAGTCCCCCGGGAAGACCCGAGGTCACGCAGATAGTACTCACAATTATCGAAGTAGATTTCGGCATGAAGGTCGGAGGTTTTGTCGTCGGCCCCCGCCTTGAAGCAGACGTCACACTTCGGATCGCATCCGATCAGGATGTTTTCCTTCTCAAATTCCTGGGTATCACCCCGGTGGCTTCCCGAAAGATGAACGAAGACTGATTTCATAATTTAAAGCATATCCCCCGTTCAGGATTCAAAATTCCAAAATCCAAAATCCAAAATCCAAATAGATTCCAAACACCAAGCTCCAAGAAAACATCCCCCCTAGCCAGGTTCTTGGCATTCATGGTTCCGCGCGGATTGACGGGTGGAGCCTATGAGCAGGGTTATTGATCTGGATCATTAGGCTTGTTTGGATTCTTGAAATTGATATTCGTGGCAGATTTGGATTCACGGGCCAGAATTTTAATTGAGCGTTCGGATTTGGAATTTGAAATTTATTTGGAATCTGGATTTTGGAATTTGGATTTTGGGGTTAAAAGACTATCATTCCCGCATAGCCGACAACCTCCGCGCGGTCGCCGGAGATATCTCCCGACGTTGCATACTTCACCAGTTCCGCTTTGGAGGCTCCCAGCAGCCGGGCTGCTGTCAGCATGGCGATGGTCGGTCCGTAGCCGCACATGGTGACATGTTCCTTCTTGATGACGTCATAGAGGCCTTTGGGATCGAGCGCCAAGACCCGGTCAATGGCGCGCCGGTCCTTCTGGCGTGTCACCGAATCGCTCTCGTAATGGTTCATGTCGCTGGAGGCGATAATGAGGACGGGCTCAATCGATTCCTGGACGGTTTGAGCGATCGCTTGTCCGAGCCGTTCCAGGGGAGCAAAGCTCCCCGTACCGACCGCAATGGGCACGAAGGTGAACCCTTCCTTGAGCTGCTGAAGAAAAGGAAGCTGCACTTCCAATGAATGCTCCGCGACATGTGCCGACTCATCTTCGCTCACCAGCGGGCAGGCGTGAACGATCTTCCGGGCCAGAGCGGAGTCAATCTTGGTATTCCCTAAAGGCGTTTGCCATTCCCCTTCGCTCATGATCGAAAGCGGTGTTCCCATCCCGGTGTGATTGGGACAAAGGATGATGAATCGCCCCGGCAGCTCAAGGCGCGCATAGACGGCTCCCGCCACATGTCCCGAATACATGTATCCGGCATGCGGGACGACACACCCGATGGCCTTTCGAGGCTCACCCTCGACGGCAAGGTACCCCGTAAGATCGCTGACTAGTTTTTCCTTGTTCGAAGGATAAAAGCGGCCTGCCACTGCAGGACGGCGGATCATGGTAGACGCTCCTGCACATCCGCTGACTACCCCAGACGTGATGCTCGAATCCTAATGCCGTGCGCGATCGAAGTCAAGGTGGGCATAGGCCGGGCAGTTCGAGGGCTCGTTCTTTTCGGCGGTACGGTTCCCGGAAAACCTGGAGATCCCTCGTGAATCATTGTGCGAACATTTTCCTGCCGGACATGGGTCTCGACTATAATCCAGGGGCATGCCAAGCCGTGATCTCAAGAAAATGGTTCTCTACCACCAGGTGGGTTTTTCCCTTTGGAACATGACTGATGAACGGGTCAGGGATCTGAAAAATCTTTTCCCCGGGATTCATTTTGTTAACACGGAGAATCTCGATACCCTGGCCGAGCAAATCGTGGATGCGGATGCCCTCTGCTCCATGCGGATCACATCCGAACTTTTCAGGGCTGCCCCAAAACTGAAATGGATTCATTCTGTCGCGGCGGGGATCGGCGGGCTGATGATTCCCGAAGTGCTTTCCAGTAACGTCTTCATCACGAACGCACGCGGAATCTTTTCCACCGTGATGGCGGAGCACACCCTGGGGATGATCCTCGCCTTCTCCCGGCGTCTCATCGATAGCTACCGGTTTCAGCAAAAGCACCAATGGGCGCGGGACGCGCTCTGGGCCCTTCAGCCGCCGATGGGAGAAATTCGCGGCAAGACGCTGGGCATCATCGGGTACGGGTCGATTGGCCGGGAAATCGGCAGGGGGGCACGGGCGCTCGGAATGAAAATACTGGCGTTGAAGAAGGATCCGTCAACAGGGGTGGAACATGCGGACCATGTCTTCACCCTGGCCGAGCGAAATGAATTGTTGAAAGAATCAGATTTCGTAGTCCTCGCTTTGCCCCACACACCCGACACCAAGCAGGTCCTGGGAGAGGTTGAGTTCAACGTGATGAAGCCCGGCGCCTACGTCATCAACATCGGACGAGGAAAATTAATTGACGAAGAGGCGCTGGTCCGAGCCCTCCGGGAAGGGCGGATCGCGGGAGCCGGACTTGATGTTTTCTCGACCGAGCCCTTGCCCGAGGGTCATCCCTTGTGGGATCAGCCCAACGTTCTGATCACCCCCCACAGCGCCGCGATCTTTCCGGAGTATTGGTCGAAGAGTTTGGCGTTACTGGGGGAAAACATTCGTCGATTTCGTTCAGGAGAGACGTTAGAGAACCTCGTGGATAAAAAACGCGGGTACTGAGGAGACACGCCAAGAAAGCACAAAACACACGGCTGCGACGGAAGGGACCCTCCTCGCTACACATCGCCGTCCGCTACTCGTCACTCCTTCGAGCTTCGATTGAAATCTCATCCTCCCCCTCCACCGTCACGCTCATCTCCATGGGCTGGCAACACACCTGGCAATCTTCAATATACTGTTGGAGACGGACGCTGATGTCCACGAAGAGGACCTGGGCCTGTCCACAGTATGGACAGATCATCTCGCGTGCGATTTCCATAGGGAAGGGCTCGGCGACTCCGGATTCCACCTTGCGGCGAAAGGAGACGACCGGGGCTTTCAGTCTTTCTCAATCATTGCCACGGCTTGCGCGGCAATGGCATCTCCATGGCCGATGGCATCAACCCCTTCGTGAGTTTTAGCCTTCACATTCACTTGTCCGGAGGAGAGAGAGAGTGTTTCCGAGATTCCCGACCTCATGGCCTCGAGATACACTGATAGCTTGGGAGCCTCGGCAATGATGGTGGTATCGATATTGAGAATACGAAAGCCCTGATCCCGGAGCATGGCATGGACCCGGCGCAGAATCTCCCGGCTTGAGATATCCTTGAATTGAGGGTCCGTCGAGGGGAAGTGCCGGCCCAGGTCCCCCAGTCCCGCGGCGCCCAGCAAGGCATCGCCCACGGCATGGAGAAGAACATCGGCGTCAGAATGGCCCTGGAGACCGCGAGGGGAATCGACTTCTACACCTCCGAGAATGAGCTTTCGGTTTTCCACCAGCCGGTGGATGTCAAATCCGGTCCCCACTCGCATGCTCATGGCTGGGGCGCCCTTTCGGGGGATTCCAACGCCAGGTAAAACTCCGCCAGGGGCAAATCTGAAGGCCGGGTGATCTTGATATTCCGCTCACAACCCAGGACAACACCCACCTCAATACCAAAGTGCTCCATGAGCATCGACTCATCGGTGCCAAAAAAGTTTTCCGCCACCGCCTTCTCAAAGGCCTGGCGCAACAAATCGGTGCGATAAGCCTGGGGGGTTTGCACCAGAACGATGCGATCTCGAGGCAGGGTAGCGGTGACCCGCTGTCGATCGATTTGTTTGAGGGTATCCAATACGGGAACAGCGCAAATGGCGGCGCCGGTTTTCTGGGCCTCGGTGATAACCCGTTCAATCAAGGGGGGATCAAACAGAGGCCGAACGGCGTCGTGGACCACCACCCACTCGTACGCTCCCGCGTCAATCCCTTCCAGCGCACTGGCCACCGATTCCTGTCGATGATCGCCTCCTACCACCACATCCACGGGTTTCCCGTACGCCTCGGTCCCCAGCAGCCTGGAAAATTCCGTGATCTCATCTTCGCGCAGGGCGACGACGATCCGATCGATGAGGGGGGAAGAATGAAATTTCCGGAGGGTTCGGATCAAGATGGGCACCCCCCCCAGTTCGTAAAACTGTTTCGGGCGCTCGCCTCCCATCCGAGTGCCCATGCCCGCGGCAGGAATAATCGCAGCAATTGACATAGATTTTACCCGTGTAGGATTTGTGAGATCGTCGGGGAGCTGACCTGTACGCATTCGGCCGGTCTGTAACGACGCGTCCGACAGATGGTCTGATGGTGGATCGTTCTGGATACTTAGGATTCTTCCCCGCGGAATCAGACTCCCCGGAAACGGGGGCGACTCCCGGGGGTTTCCATTCCGATGCCGGAGGATGTCTCCATCAGGAGTTCACAGCGTTCGGAGGCGAGACCGGCGTGGCCGCGGACTCCTGCGTCCGCTGGGATGTATTCGGCACCGGTTGCGGTGAAGGCACCCCTCCCGGTGGAGTGTGAGACGGTCGTGAGAAACCGCGTTCTTCGTATTTTCCAAAGATCATCTTGCCTGCGGTCGTCTGCAAAACGCTGGTGACACTGGTCTCGATCGTCTTCCCGATCAGCTTTCGGGCGTTATCGACGACCACCATGGTGCCGTCATCGAGATACGCTATCCCCTGGTTGTATTCCTTTCCCTCTTTCAGGATGAAGACTTTCATGATTTCGCCCGGGAGGACCACCGGCTTCATCGCGTTTGCCAGCTCGTTGATGTTCAATACATCAACCCCCTGAAGCTGGGCCACCTTGTTCAGGTTGAAGTCATTGGTGACAATCTTCCCCTCCAGGGCCTTCGCCAATTCAATCAACTTCATGTCCACTTCGCGGATGTTAGGAAAATCAGTCTCGAGAATCTGAACGTTGATCTTAGTGTTCTTCTGAATTCGCTGTAAAATATCGAGGCCCCGCCGGCCCCGGTTGCGCTTCAGCGAATCCGCTGAATCTGCCACCAGCTGCAGTTCCCGGAGGACAAACTGGGGAATCACAAGATTGCCGTCCAGAAATCCTGTTTCACTGATGTCGGCAATCCTTCCGTCAATAATGACACTGGTGTCTAGAATCTTGTAATCCCGCTTAGGCGGACGCTCGCCCCCGATCAGGCCCCCCAGGGCGGAGAGGTTCAACAGTTCTCCCTTGGAGGCACCCACGGCGAGGCCCACATACCCCATCAAGAGAAGGACCACCAGTTCAATGAATGATTTGGAATGCCCCGCCAGCAGAGTTCGGCTCACGAGGGCGCTGGCAAAGTAAGCGCCAATGATCCCCATCAATGAACCGATGGCCGCCCCAATCAGCCTCTTGAGTGATACCTTTTTCAGTCGAATTTCAAAGAGGATGATCGCAACACCCAAAAGAACCCCAAGGCCACCCGAAACCGGCCTGCTTAAACCGAATGGGCCCGTGAAAAACGCGATCACCGAAACCAGAAGCACAAAAAAAATGCGGATAATAATTACATCCAGCATGAAGGTTCACCCCCATCTATTAACCCCCACTTGTCAACAGGCGTATGTAATAAGATAAATTCAAGGCGTTAGGCCTCTCTCTCTGGCGCATATTCTATCTCAATTAAACTTGCCGACCTAAAGAATTAATCCACCTTGCCATGAATCCGACCCAACGGCCAACATTCAATCCTCAGGTGGCGGGCTGGCGTTAGTTCGTTCCGGCGCGTTAAAAAAAACCACCATTGCATCAGTGCAACGCTAAAAAGATAGCCGTCCGGGAGCCCCACCTGTTGTAAAATCATCATGATACCTGAAGATGGAGGAAGATAAATATGCCCGATGGTAGCCAATCTCTCTCACGCTGTTACCAGAATTTCTGCGGTATCATCCTGATCACCTTAAGTTTGCTCCTCCCCGCTCTCCTGAACGGACAAGCCCCTCCTCCCCCGAGCGGCGAGAAGAACGGTTCATCTGCCCCTGCGGTGCAACCCAAGAGCCCTCCGCCGAAGAAGCAGCCCCAGGCCAAAACTCAGGTGGAATATGACGCCTATCAAAAAATCGAAGCAGCCACCGACCCAAAACAGAAAATGGAACTGGTTGATAAGTTTGTGACTGAATTTCCGGATTCGGAACTGAAGGGTGTAGCCTATCAGCAGGGCTTGAACGGAGCCCGCCAGACCAATGATTATGAAAGGGCCCTCGACTACTCTCGCAAGACCCTTCAAGTGTATCCCGACGATGTTCTCTCCCTGCTGGTTCTCTCTTCCTGGATTCCCGAGCGGGTCACAGATAACGACTCCCAAAGAGATGCCAAGCTCACCGAAGCCACCAGCGCCGCCAAAAAACTCCTGGAGGTCGTGCCGACGCTTCAGAAGCCGGCCACCCAAACAGAGGAGCAGTGGAACACCCAGGTCAAAGAACTGAACGGGAGATCGCACGCCGCCCTGGGGTTCATTGAACTCCTCAAAAAGAACTATACGGGATCTGAAGAGGAATTCGAAAAAGCGATCAGCCAGATGCCCACGGAGCCGACCTTTTACTACCGCTTAGGCCTCGCATACACCTATGAGAAAAAATACGATGCCGCGGCCTGGAATCTGGCGCGTTCGGTCGCGCTCAAGGGCGTCAGTGAGAAGCCGGCCAAAGACGCTTTAGAAATCCTGTTCAAGGCTTATGGGGAGGATCCGGTCAAGGCCGGGGAGGAGGATCTGATCAAACTGGCAGGCAGCCAGGAAAAAATGCCCAACGACTTTTCATTTGTAAACTTTATGGAATCGAAACTGAACCCCAAGCCCCCCTCTCCCTGAAAATCAGGTGGCTCGAACGGTTCCTGTAATGAGTGCGTGTGGGTTGGCTAAAGAGCTAAGGACGGTCTGTGGGGCGGTCGTCTTTCGGTCCAGTCGCTGTGGGCGCCAAGAAATTCCGTTCTCTGTTCCCAGCCGATCGCCTTTTCGGGGCCACGATGCCTCGAGGCACCCTCCGAATCTCTTCGGCAAATTTCTCAACAACCGGCTACGGCGTAACGGCACCTTTCTTCTTCAAGGCAGCTGGCGACAATGCCTTCCGGGCTTCGTCGGCGATGGCTTGGGCGTGCGTGTGGATCAACCGCTCCGAAGTTCCCTCCAACATGATCCTCAAAACCTTTTGCGTGCCGGAATACCTGACATTGACCCGGCCTGTGCCCTTCAACTCCTGATGGGCCTGGTCAATGGTCACCTGGAGCTCCGTTAGCTGGTCAAACGGGACCTTTTCTTCGACTTCAACATTAATGAGGACCTGCGGGAGGCGGGTCATCGCGCCAGCCAACTCTGAAAGGCTTTTCCCGGTCTGCTTCATCAGGTTGATCACCTGCAAGGCAACAATGGTTCCATCCCCCGTGGCGCAGTAGTCGCGGAAGATAATGTGGCCGGATTGCTCGCCGCCAAAGTTGTAATCGCCCCTGATCATCTCGTCATACACATACCGGTCGCCGACCTTGGTCCGGACAACGGAAATTGACGACGGGCGCAAGGCGATCTCCAATCCGCCATTCGACATCTCAGTCGCCACCACGGTGTCGTGCTTCAAGCGTCCCTGGGCCTTTAAGTAGGGGGCCAGCATCGCCATCAACATGTCTCCGTCAACAAACTCTCCCCGCTCGTCCACCATGACCACGCGATCCGCATCCCCGTCGACGGCGACTCCTACATCGGCGTGTTCGGCCAGTGTACGCGCCCGCATGGCCCCGGGGTGCTCCGAGCCGCACTCCAAATTGATATTCAATCCGTTGGGATCATCATGGATCACGATCGCACGGGCACCCAACTCCCGGAAGATGAACGGGGATACACAGTACGCTCCCCCATTGGCGCAGTCCAGGACCATGGTGATGCCTTTGAGCGATTGATTTCCAATGCTTGCCTTCGCGAATTCGATGTACCGGCCGCGCGCGTCGTCGATGCGCTGAGCGCGACCGAGGGCTCCCGCGATAATGTGCTGGTTAGGAATTTCCTCCTGGAAAAATACGCGTTCAATCTTTTCCTCTGTCTCGTCGGGAAGCTTGGAGCCATCACGCGCAAAGATCTTGATGCCATTATCCGCGGCAGGATTGTGGGAGGCCGAAATCATGATTCCGGCATCGGCCGCAAAGCTCTTGGTCAGGTGGGCAATGGCGGGAGTGGGCATGGGACCTACCAGTAACACGTGGACGCCCATGGAACAGATCCCCGCGGTGAGGGCGTTCTCCAGCATGTAACCGCTGCGCCGCGTGTCCTTGCCGATCAGTATGAGATGTTGGTCCTTGTCGGTCTTGAATACTTCGGCCGTCGCTTTGCCGAGTTTCAATGCCACTTCAGGCGTGATCGGAAACCGATTGGCCAACCCTCGAATACCATCCGTGCCGAATAGTCTTCGCATAAGTACCCCGCAACTGTGGACGGGATCATTGACTTTAGTTTGGGCCTTTCACCGTGTCGATTCTGGCTGAGACGATCGACCAGCTACCCGTGGAGAGGCGCCAGAATTCAAGAACGGTGAAAGGCTTCGTGAATTCTCCAAGAAAAAGTTGACAAAATCATGTCAATCCATCGAACCCGGTTATTGGGCTAATACTTCGACGGCCTCTTCTTGAGGAGGGATTCGCACCTTCCAATGGCAGGCGGTATTGGAACACTTCCGGGTCGTGCCTCCCTTTTTGGTATGGTGCTCCAGCAGGTATTTTGCACCACATTCGGGGCACGGTTCAAGGATCGGCTTATCCCATAGGGTAAATTTGCACTCCGGATATCGCGTGCATCCATAAAAGACCTTCCCAAATCTCGACTTCCGCTCAGCCACATCTCCCTGCCCGCACTCGGGGCAGACGAGGCCGACCGTCCGGTGCTTCACGTACTTACATTTGGGGTAATTGCTGCACGCGGTAAATTCTCCGTACCGACCATGCTTGATCACGAGCTGGCTGCCACACTCGGGACATTTCTCCTCGAGTAGGACATCCGTCACCACTTTCCGGGCGCCCTTCTGATTGACGATCTTCTTGGTCGTGCGGCAATCGGGATACCCGGTGCAGGCCAAAAACGCCCCGAACCGGCCTCGCTTCAGGACCATCGGTTTCCCGCAGTTTTCACAGACTTCTTCGGAAACATCCGGCAGTCCTCCTTCGGTGGGGGACGTCACCGTACCGTTTGTATCAGCGATTTCCTTGGTTAGCTCACGCGTATTCTTGCAGTCCGGATACCCGCTGCAGGCCAGGAAGCTGCCGTGCCGTCCCCATTTGATCACCATGGGTTTGCCGCACTTTTCGCACACTTCGTCAGTGGGCTTCTCCTCCCGCTTGACATCACGCATGTTCTTCTTGGCCTGGCTCAAATCCTTTTCGAATTTCTCATAAAATTCCTTCATCGCTTCGGTCCACGCCAGCTTGCCTTCTTCAATTTCATCCAGTGCTTCCTCCATGCGGGCCGTGTACTGGATGTCAAAGATGTCTGCAAAGTGCTCGACCAGCAAATCGTTGGTAATGACACCCAGTTCGGTGGGATAGAACCTCCCTTGGTGCTTCTCAACATACTCGCGTTCCTGCACGGTGTTGATGATCGCCGCATACGTGGAGGGCCGCCCGATGCCCTTTTCTTCCAGCGCCTTGACCAGGGTAGCTTCGTTGAAGCGGGGCGGGGGCTCTGTGAAATGCTGCTCCGGTTTAATCACATTCAGCTTGAGCTGCTCTCCCTTGCTCACCAAGGGAAGCTTATGCTCCAACTCTTCGGACTCCTCATCCTTTTCGTCCTCGTCCTTGGATTCATCATACACGGCGAGGAAGCCGTCGAATCTCAAGACCGATCCGGTGGCCCGGAGGAGGTATTTTCCCGCAAGGATATCGATGGTCGTCTGATCAAACAGCGCCGGCATCATTTGCGATGCGACAAAACGCTGCCAGATGAGCTTGTACAATTTGAACAGGTCCGGCTCCAGGAAGGGCTGGACCGCTTCTGGGGTCCGTAACATGGAAGTGGGGCGAATGGCCTCGTGAGCGTCCTGGGCGCCTTTCTTGGAGCGATAGTGAATGGCCTTCTCCGGAAGATAATTTTCTCCATAGGTTGAGCCAATGTGCCGGCGGCATTCTTCCAGCGCCTCACTGCCCACCCGGGTGGAATCGGTTCGCATATAGGTAATCAACCCGACGGTCCCTTCCTCGCCCAAGTCGATCCCTTCATAAAGCCGCTGCGCAAGCGACATCGTTTTCTTCACCGTAAATCGCAGCTTGCGCGAGGCCTCCTGCTGCAATTTCGAGGTAATGAATGAAGGTACGGGATAGCGCTTCTTTTCTTTGGTGGCGACCGCCTCGACGAAGAACTCGGATTGCTTCAATGCCGCGACCACGGAATCGGCCTGCTGCTGATTCGAGATTTCCAGCTTTTCGCCGGAGAACTTAATGAGGCGCGCGTCAAAATTCGGGGGCAGATGCGCCGAAAGGTTGGCATCAATGGTCCAGTATTCCTGGGTGACAAAGGCCTTGATTTCACGCTCTCGTTCCACGATCAACCGCACCGCCACGGTCTGGACTCGCCCGGCGGAAATGCCCCGCCGGACCTTGTCCCACAGCAGCGGTGAAACCATGTACCCCACCAGACGGTCCAGGACACGGCGCGCCTGCTGAGCGTCGACCAGGTTCTGGTCGATCTTGCCCGCATGCCGGAACGATTCCTGGATGGCCTTCTTGGTGATCTCATTGAACATGACCCGAAAAATGGTCTTTTCAGGGGGAGTCCTTTTCTTCTTCCCGTGATTTCCCAACAGCGCCTCGGCGACATGGTAACCGATCGCTTCCCCCTCGCGATCCGGGTCGGTCGCAATGTAGATTGTCTCCGCTTTCTCGGCGGCCGCCTTCAGTTCCCGGATGACCTTTTCTTTCCCCGGGATGGTCTCGTAGGTGGGCTCAAAGTTCTCCTTGATTTCCACGCCCAGTTTTTTTCTCGGCAGATCGCGGATATGCCCCATCGAGGCCTTGACTGTGAAGTCTTTTCCGAGGTACTTATTTATGGTCTTCGCCTTGGCGGGCGATTCAACAACAACTAAGGATTTTGTCATATCAGCCTATACTCGATCCGGATAACCTTCAGAAATTCTCGACGATCTCGGGGGAGTCAATTGTGAGGGCCCTCACGGCCGATCCTCTTATTATGCCCTCCGCACAAAACACTTTCCCGGCAGCTGCCGGATATGGTCTTTGAGCTCGAGCTCCAGCAGTGCTCCCAGCAATTCTGATTGGGAAAGCCGGGTACGCGACATCATGACATCAATGTGCAGGGGCTCATCCACCCGCAGCACATCATAAACTCTTTTTTCCTCCCCCGTCATTGTCGCATCAAACAAGGATGCTCCCTGCGGGCCGTCCGGTTGCACCGCAAGCAGGCGTTCCTTTACCCGCGCGGGGCACTCTTCTACCACATCCTGCCATGTTTGCACCAGCTTGGCGCCCTGCTTGATCCAGAGATTGGGGCCAAAGGCGGTTTTCTGCGTAATGTTTCCAGGCACCGCAAATACCTCTCGATTCTGTTCACATGCCAGCCGGGCCGTAATCAAGGAGCCGCTGTATTCGGCCGCTTCCACGATCAGGGTCCCCAGCGAAAGTCCGCTGATAATACGGTTCCGGATCGGGAAATTCTGAGGTGCGGGAAAGGACCCGATCGGAAACTCACTGAGGATCGCTCCGTCTTTCAAAATCTCCCCCGCCAGTTTTCGGTTCTCCTTGGGATAGATCACATCAATCCCGGAACCCAGTACTGCAATGCTCTTCCCTTTCCCTTCAAGCGCTCCCCGGTGCGCTGCTGAATCAATGCCACGGGCCAGCCCGCTGGTGACAGTCAACCCGCGGGAAGCCAAATCGCGTGCCAACTGGACCGCCATCTGTAGGCCGTAGGTTGTGGCGCGCCGCGCTCCCACCACAGAGATTGAATCGGTCCCGAGCACTTCGGCTTGACCCAATAGATAGAGCAGAATAGGAGGGTCAAAAATCTCCTTAAGCAGGGGCGGATAGCTCGCACAGTCGAGAGGAACCAGCGCGACCTGGAGTTGATGGGCCTTGGATATCTCTGCGTCCGCCTCCTCCAGGAGCTTTTGGCTCGACAGCCTTGCGGCAATCTCTTTCATCACCCCGGCGTCCATCAGCTCCGAAAGAGTCAGTGAAAGAATGCGATCCGGACTTTCGAGCTTGGCCAGAAGCGCGTGGACCGAGCGCAACCCGAGTCCGCTCAATAAAGAAAGCGCCACCCAAGAACGTAATTCAGCCATATTGAATTCCGATCGTTGGGGGAAGGATCGTAAAATCAATCTACGCTCCACCGATTCTCGTTGTCAAGCAGTTTTGGGAACAACTCACCGCCGAGACGCAGAGATTAGGAGCCTCAAGATAGGTTATGGCGTCCTTCGATTGTCGGGGTTGCCCTCTACATCTAAATCGCCTTTGCACCCATCCCGCAAGTCGTTATAATACACACCCAAACACGATTCGATGTGTCTTGAACATGAACCGCTGGACGCCGAAGCGCCTCTTCGCGCCGGAACATTGGATCCGATCACTAAACCTTGTTGATCATGCTTATTCAGAGATTTTCACATATGGACACTTCGAAGCGACTCGTGTTTATCTTCATCTTTCTTCTTTTCATTAACCCCCCGACCACGCTGGCGCGAAAGAAGAAAACCCCGCCACCGACCCTGGCGCAGCAGATCGAGCAGATATTGAATTCTTCCCCGATCTCCAACGGTTTTTTAGGGATCGAAGTCTACTCCCTCGAACGCAAAAAGATCATCTATGAGAAGGACGCGGAACACCTTTTTGTTCCCGCGTCAAACACCAAGCTCTTTACGACCGCCACGGCCCTCGCCAAACTTCCCGCCGATCTCCGTTTTCACACCACGCTGGAGTCGAGCGGCAAGACCGACAAGTACGGGCGGTTGGGCGGGGATTTGGTGTTTGTGGGTCGCGGGGATCCCAGTCTTTCCAACCCGCCACTGCCTTATGATCCCAAAGCCCCTCGTTCCGCCCCTCCCTTGTCTGCGATTGAGAATCTCGCAAATCAATTGGTCGCCCGGGGAATCACGACGATTGACGGGGACATCGTGGGCGATGATTCTTATTATGTGAACGAGCCGTACGGAGATAGCTGGGGGTGGGATGATCTGATCTGGGGTTATGGGGCGCCGGTTAGCGCCTTGACCCTCAACGACAACGTTTTTTCGTTGTCCATTTCTCCGGGAGAGGCGGTTCGAGACCGGGCGTTCATCACCACGGATCCCTTTTATCCCTCCGTCAAGCTTCAGAATGATCTGATTACTACAGCTCCGGGGACAGAGCGCCACGTTCACGTCGACCGCTCTCCCGGCAGCAACCTTCTTCATCTCTGGGGAACCCTTCCGCAGGACGCCAAGACAGAACAGGAATTGATTGCGATCGTGGAACCCGCACGACTCGCCGCTGAAACCCTTCGTGACACTCTGCGCAGCAGGGGGATCCGTGTATATGGAGAGGTACGCGTGCACCATCGCGAATTGTGGGAGTTGAGCCCGACCATTGCACCCCGTTCGCTGGAAAATACAAAGAGAGCCGTTCTCGCTGAAATGGTGTCCCATCCCCTGCGCGAAGATTTGAAAATCATCACCAAGGTTTCACAGAACCTGCATGCGGAGATGCTTCTGAGGCTGCTAGGGGCCCAGGTCAAAGGCGAGGGCTCCGTCCGGGCGGGGCTTCAAGTCGAAAAGGAGTTTCTGAAAGAAGCCGGCGTGGACGACAAGCTGTTTTTTTTCGGCGATGGTTCCGGCATGGATCCGCACAACCTCGTGGCGCCGCATGCGATCGTACAATTACTGAGCTATCTCTCGGATCAGCCTTATCGCGAGGCCTTTGTTGATCTGCTCCCGGTGGGCGGCGTTGATGGGACGCTTGGCTCTCGATTCAAAGGAACCTCACTGGCTGAGAAGGTCCACGCCAAAACGGGAACCCTGACTCACGTGAATGCGCTCTCGGGCTATGCCATATCCCCCGACAGCGAGCATTTTGTTTTTTCGATGTTGACCAACAATCACCTGCAGGAGTCGAAGATTGCCACGGCCACCATGGACAAGATGCTCGAGACCATCCTCACTTGTCGTGAGCCCAGTTCCGGGAAACCCCGCAAGAAATAGACCATGACGATCATTTACTCCGACCGGTACGACCTGAATCTGGGCGATCATGTGTTCCCGACGGTAAAATACCGGAAAACGAAGGAGCGCGTGCTGGCCGACGGGCTTTGCTCCGCCCCCGAGATTGTGAGTCCCCCGCCGGCCGACGATGAACAGGTCGCGCTGGTGCACACCCGCGAATACATCCGGAAGCTCAGAAAGGGAAAGCTGAGTACGGAGGAGATCCTGCGGATGGAAGTACCCTACTCCCGGGAGGGCGTGGATGCGGTCTGGTTATCGACGGGCGGGACGATCGCCGCCGCTCGACATGCGCTCACGGAAGGAATCAGCGTTAATTTGGGGGGCGGGTTCCACCACGCTTTTCCGGATCATGGAGAAGGGTTTTGCATGCTCAATGACGTGGCAGTGGCCATCCGCGCCCTCCAGAAGGAATCCGTCATTCGCACGGCCATGACTGTGGATTGCGACGTCCACCATGGCAACGGCACCGCTGAGATTTTTCACGCCGATCCCACGGTCTTCACCCTCTCCATCCACCAGCTCCACAACTATCCCGCCATCAAACCTCAATCAAACATCGATATTGATCTTCAAGACGGGACCCGGGATGAAGAATATCTGGAAAAGCTGGCCGAGGGACTTGATAAGGCCCTGGCAGAATTCAAGCCTGAGCTCATCGTCTACCTCGCAGGGGCGGATCCATTTCAATATGACCAATTGGGCGGACTCTCGCTCACACTTCAGGGCCTTCATCGGCGGGATATGTTGGTCTTTCAAACGGCGCGAGCCCGAAGCATTCCCGTGGCGGTGACTCTGGCCGGCGGCTATGCCTACCGGGTTGAAGACACGGTCACCATTCACACCAACACCGTCCGAGCCGCCAAGGACGTCTTCACCACTCAAAGCTCATAGGCAGGGTGGCGCATACATCGCGTTTTGTGCGATGTGTGCGCGTCGTCTGAGGGAATGAATGTCGAGTGTCAGATCTCTGCAATCGTGAAATGGTGTTTCGTCATCGTCAACACAGCGAACTTTCTTGACCAATTGCCATATGCAGAGACCTTCTATGTGGTCGTTTTTGTCAAGCTCCTTGCAAACGGATCTTTTACTTGGCTGTGGTGGCTCTTTGTTCAGTTCGGGAGATTTTTAGAATGCTCCCGGAACGACCTTCTATCCGTGCCGATCGAAGAATGATCCGACACCCAATCCTGGTATTCGCCCCAGGGCAAATTAG